>NZ_NHOY01000005.1 GCF_002252755.1 Halorubrum sp. Hd13
AGGCGCGGGAGGATGTCAATGGCAGACTTCGAGTCGTTGATTCGGGCGTTGCTGTATACACAGTGCGCCTCGGTCTCTGGGTGTAATAGTCCGAACGGGCCGGCCGATGAGTGGATGACTCGTGAATGTGTCTGTAGAAGTCTATTTTCCGGGTGAAGCCAAACAGTCGCCAATCAGCACGGAGCCAATCGTTCGGGATGATAAGCGCTGCCGGTTCGGCGAGGCCGACTCGTATCGTGCTCGATGGGTAACTGAGAGCTCGGTGAGGTAGACTCCTTCTCGACGTGCGTTCAGGTGGTACGCTGACTGTTGTGGGAACAGGGTTCGGAACGCGTATCTGAGTCGGTGATCATTCGAGGTCATGGGCAGTGAAAAAGAAAAAATGCTGAACGGGGAGCCGTACGACGCAGACGTTCCCGAACTGTTGGCCGAGCGGGAACGTGCTCGCAAACTCGCAAGACGCTATAATCGGACGACATCGGACGACGCTGAGACGCAACGGAACCTGTTAGAGGAACTGTTCGGCTCACTTGGTGACGAATGCTACGTCGAGCCGCCGTTTCGCTGTGACTACGGATACAACATCCACGTTGGTGAGAACTTCTACGCGAATTTCGACTGCGTGATGTTAGACGAATGCCGGGTGGAGATCGGGCGGAATTGTATGCTTGGCCCGAGTGTGCATATCTACACCGCAACCCACCCGCTCGACGCGGACGAACGGATCAGCGGTCAGGAATATGCCAATCCCGTCACGGTCGGTGAGAACGTCTGGATCGGTGGCCAGGCAGTTCTCAACCCCGGCGTAACGGTTGGAGACAACGCAGTCGTTGCCTCTGGCGCAATCGTAACAGAAGACGTACCGGAGAATGTGGTCGTACAGGGTAATCCTGCAACGGTAGTGAAAGATCTTGAGGCAGACGATTGATTTTCGCCGTCCGTAACCCGTACCGAACAGAATCGGGTCGGCGTGCCGCTAGTTCAGGATGTACCCACACCACCGACACGCGCTGTATAACGCGAGACCCAACGAGACGGTATTGGAGCACTCCCTCCGCTGAGATCGTCTGAATAGGTGATATCCGGAGAGCGGACGGCTCGATTACGTCGAGCTTTCGTACGCGATTTTGCCGTCGATGACCGTGATATCGATGTCGATATCCGCGATCGACTCCGGCTCCGCGAATGGGTTCGCATCAAGCACGACCGCGTCGCCGAGTTTCCCTGATTCGAGTGTTCCTTTCTCGTCTTCGGTGAACTCGGCGTACGCCGCGTCCCGCGTGTATGCGGCGATCGCCTCGTCGACGGAGAGACGTTGCGTGTCGTGTGGTGCGTTGACCGAGTGGTGGATGCCGTGGAGCGGACCGATCGGCATCGTGTCGCTGCCGAACGCGAGCGGCACATCCGCGTCGCGGACGCTCCGGAAACGGTTGTTCCCGCCACGGGCCTCGCTCCCGAGGACGGTCTCGTAGATCCCGTCTTCGCCGGCCCACTGGAGGAAGTTCGGTTGCATACTCGCGACGATCCCGAGGTCAGCCATCCGAGCTATCGCGGCGTCGGTCGCCAGTTCCAGGTGTTCGATCCGGAGTCTCGGGTCCGGTACGCGGTAGTCGTCGAGCACCGCCTCGTAGCAATCGAGCACAGTGTCGACCGCCACGTCCCCCAGCGCGTGGGTGGCGATCTGCTGATCGGCTCGGGCGGCGGTCCGGAACAGCTCGCGGAGCTCGGACTCGGTCGTCACCATCGTCCCATCGTTGTCGGGGTCGTCGACGTAGGTGCCGGAGATCTTGCCGGTTCGTGCGCCGAGTGACCCATCGGAGAACGTCTTGAGCCCGCCGATCCGGAGCCAGTCATCGCCGAACCCGGAGGCGATCTCGAGGTTCGACAGCGACTCCGCCTTCCCGGAGTGCAGATAAAAGGTCACGCGGAGTCCCAGCTCGTCGTCTCGCCACGCGCCGAAGAACGCTGCGTGGATCGGGCTGCCGAACTCCTGTGGCGCGGTGAGCCCCGACATGTTCTGAACCGACGTGACGCCGAGTTCGTGTGCCCGCTCGGTCGCCGCCGCCAGTGCGCGGCGGGCCTTGTCGCCGCGCGGGTACGTCGCTTGTTTCACGCGGCCGGCGGCGTCTTCCACGAGCACCCCGGTCGGGGTGCCGTCGTCGTTACGGTTCACGTCACGCTCCACACCATCGAGGTCGACTCGGTCGAGCGCGAGACTGTTGACAGCCGCGGCGTGGCCGTCGACGCGCATCGCCGCGACGGGGTGATCTTCGCTCACCGCGTCGAGATCGGTTCGGGTGAGGTGTCCGTCCTCGTCTGGCCACGTCGTTTCGTCGAAGTTGTAGCCGAGCACCCAATCTCCTGGCTCGGTTGTAGCCGCGTTCTCTCCGAGCATTGAGAGCGCTTCGGCGCGGTCGTCTGTGTCGGCAAGATCGGTCTCCAACTGATCGATCCCGACAGACAGCAGGTGCGTGTGGGCGTCGTTGAACCCCGGAAGAACGACCCGACCGTCCAGATCGACGGTCTGCGGATCTGTCGCGGCCGCCTCAACGGGTTCAGTGTCACCGGCGGCGGCGACGCGACCGTCGCGGAACAGGATCGACTCGACCACGCTCCGGTCGTCATCGAACGTATGCACGGCACCGTCGCGCAGGAGGAGCTCGGTCACGGATTACGCCTCTTGATCCGGCCACCGCTCGATGTAGACGGTTTCGTCGGTGTAGAACCGGACGACGTCCTCGGCCTGCGCGTGGAGGTCGCCGAAGAACGAGTCCTTCTGACCGCCGAAGTGGAAGAACGCCATCGGGGCTGCGGTCCCGACGTTGATGCCGACGTTCCCCGCCTCGAGCTCGTGGCGGCACGTCGCCGCCTCGTCGCCGCGGTTCGTGAAGACTGACGCGGCGTTGCCGTAGCGGCTCCGGTTGGCAATGTCGACCGCTTCGTCTAGGTCACTGGCCCGAATCAGTGCCAGCACCGGTCCGAACAGCTCCTCCGTCGCGACGGTCATCTCGGGCGTTACCTCACCGAAGACCGAGGGCGCGAGGAAGCATCCCTCCTCGGAGGCGGCCTGCTCGCGCCCGTCGAGCAGCAGTTCCGCGCCCTCCTCGACGCCGGTCTCGATGGCGGCTTCGATCCGGGCTTTGGCCTCGCCGGAGACGACCGGTCCGACATCGACGCCGTCCTCGAGGCCGTTGCCGACCGTCTGGGCCGCGGCCCGGTCGACGACCAGCTCCGCGAACTCGTCGTACACGTCGTCGTGCACGACTGCGACCGGATTCGCCAGACAGCGCTGTCCGGTGTTGGCGAACGCCGAACTCACGGTCTTCTCCGCGGCGTACGACAGATCAGCCGCGTCGCTCACGATGACGTGGTTCTTCGCGCCGCCCTGCGCCTGCACGCGCTTGCCGTTCGCGGCCGCCGTCTCGTAGACGTGTTTCGCGACATCGGTGCTCCCAACGAACGAGGCGCCGACCACGTCGTCGTGCGACAACAGCGCGTTCACCGTGTCCGGGCCGCCGTGGACCAGCGAAACGACGCCGTCCGGGAAGCCGGCGCGCTCGAGCAGTTCGAACAGCGCGATCGCGGTGTACGGCGTCCGCTCGCTCGGCTTAAGTACGAACGCGTTCCCGCACGCGACCGCGTACGGGAGGAACCACAGCGGGATCATGCCGGGGAAGTTGAACGGCGTGATCGCGGTGAACACGCCGAGCGGATGGCGGACCGCTGTCTCGTCGATTCCCGGCGCGGCGTGCTGGAGGTGACCGCCCTGCAGCAGCGTCGGCGCGCCGCACGCCACCTCGACGTTTTCGATCCCGCGGCGGAGTTCGCCTTCGGCCTCCGCTCGCGTTTTCCCGTGTTCGCGGACGAGCAGTTCTGCGATCTCTGACTGGTGTTCCTCCAGCAGCGACTTGAACCGGAAGAGCGGCTGAATACGATCTTCGACCGGCGTCTGCCGCCACTCCTCGAACGCTTCGTCCGCCACGCCGACCGCGGCGTCAACGTCGGACTCGGTACTGTTCGGCGTCTCGCCGAGCGCCTCGCCGGTCGCCGGGTCGACGACCGTCTCGGCGACACCGCCGCTCGGGCGCGTCCACTCGCCGCCGACGTAGTTCGCCATCGGCCGGTCGAGGAGGTCGTGTAGGTCGGTGGCTTCCTGCTCGCCGGTTCCTTCGAGGCTCATTCGATCTGCTCCCCTTCGATGACGATCTCACGGCCCGCGAGCTCGTCGATGAACTGCTCGGGATCGAACAGCTCCTCCGGCGGCTTCGCGCCGTCGGCCGTCGCGTCGCCCTGTCCGACGAGCACTGCCGCGATCCCCATCGGGACGCCGGTCCAGACGGCGGTCGCCTTCAGTCCCCAGTCGTCGAGGCGCGATTCGACCACGGTCGAGTACCGGTATTGAGCGTGCTCGCCGTCTTCCGTCCCGGCGACGTCGACGCGGAAGGACTTCCACTCCTCGACCGGGCCGGGCTTCGGTTGCCGGTCGAGGTGCCAATCGAGGAACTCGCGGGGCGAGGTCTCGACGCCCTTGTACTCGACGGGCTCCTCGCTGGTGAGGTTCAGCCCGATGAGCACGTCGCAGATGTTGACGAGGTCGGGCGAGAATGCGACCCGGAAGTCGACGTCCTCGACGCCGGGGAACGTGGTCGGCATCGTCGCCAGCTCGGAGTGGATGCTGTGGAACCCCTCGACCTCGCCGACCGGCGACGGCATCGTGTACGTCTCGCGGCCGGAGAGCGGATCGAGCGTCCGGTACTCGCCGTCCTCGTAGACGATTGGGTCCATCGTCAGCTCGTCGAGGATCGTCTTCGCGGAGTAGGCGAAGCCCTCGCCGCCGCCGCGCGCGCCGGTGCGAATGTGAATCGATTCGACCTCGTCGAGGCGGCTCGCCCCCATCGCGGTCGCGATGTTCGTCAACCCCGGGCTGGCACCCATTCCGAGGACGGCGGTCAGGCCGGCGTCGGCGAACATCTCGTCATACGCTAGCTGGTCCTGCGTCTTGTGGTACAGTCCGCCGAGGTCGAGGTAGTGACAGTCGGCGTCGAGACAGGCCTCCATCACCGCGACGTTGAACGCGTACGGGAGCGCGTTGGCGACCACGTCTGCGTCGGCTATCGTCTCGACCACGCTCTCGTGATCGGTCACGTCGACGCGCGCCGTCTCGACGTCACCCGGGAGCTCGGCGGCGAACTCGTCGGCGGAGTCGATGTCCGCGTCCGCGATGAGGAGGTCGTCGACCGCCTCGTTCTCCGCGAGTTCCCACGACGTCGCTCTACCCATCGCGCCGCAACCGCCCAGCGCGACGACTCTCATTCGGTGCCTCCGTAGTTCATCATCACAGATTTCACTTGTGTCATAGCTTCTAAGTGCCACTTACTGCCGTACCGCCCGCCCGAACCGCTCTCGCCGTAGCCGCCGAACGGGAGCAGTCGTTCCCAGTAGTTGTTCGTCTCGTTGATGAACACGCCACCTGCCTTGATGCGGTTCGCGGCGTCGTGAGCGCGTTCCAGCGAATCGGTGAATATCGCCGCCTGCAGCCCGTACGGCGAGCGGTTCGCGATCTCGATCGCCTCTTCGTACGACGACGCGGTGAGAACCGGCGTCACCGGGCCGAACGTCTCCTCGGTGGCGACGTCCATCTCCTCGGTCACGCCGTCGAGCACGGCCGGCGTGAAGAACAGCCCGTCCGTCTCCCCGCCGGTCCGGACCGTCGCGCCGCGCTCCACGGCGTCGTCGAAGTGCGCGCGGGCCTTCGACTGGATCCGCTCGGAGATCATCGGGCCGACGTCGACCCCGTCCTCGAAGGGGTCACCGAGTACGAGGTCCTCGGTCCGCTCCACGATGGCGTCGACGAGCTCGTCGTGGACGCCCTCGGTCGCGATGACGCGCTCCGTCGCACAGCAGACCTGCCCCGCGTTCCAGTTGCTGCCCGAGACGATGCTGTCGGCCGCGTGCTCCACGTCCGCGTCGTCGAGGACGACGATCGGGTCCTTCCCGCCGAGCTCCAACAGACACTGGGCGTTGCGCTCGGCCGCCGTCTCCGCGATCTCCTGGCCGACCGCGCTGCTGCCGGTAAACGCGATGAGCCGGATGTCGCGGTTACCGACGAGCGCCGCACCGGTGTCGCCGTCGCCGGTGACGAGGTTGAACGCTCCGTCCGGGAGGCTCGACTGCGCGAACGCCTTCGCGATGTGGTACGCCGTCAGCGGCGTCTCCTCCGCCGGCTTGAACACGACCGGATTGGCCGTCGCGACGGCGGAGTAGATGCTGCCGCCGGGAATCTCCAGCGGGAAGTTCCACGGGGAGATCACCGCGCACGGCCCGTACGGCTCGCGCTGCGTGTACGCGAACCGGTCGCGCCACTCAGAGGGGACGACGTCGCCGAACAGGCGAATGGCGTCGTGCGCGTAGTCCTCGCTGGACTCGATGACGTACTCGGTCTCCTCGTAGGACTCGTGGAGGGGTTTCCCCTCTTCCTCGGTGATCCCCTCAGCGATCTCGTCCTCGTGTTCCTCGAAGTAGTCCGTCACCTCCTCGAGCACCTCCGCGCGCTCGAACGCGGTCATCTCTTCGAGTTCCGTCTGGGCTCGGCGCGCGGCGTCGACCGCGGCCGCCACGTCCCGGTCGTTCGCCTGCGGGACCGTGTCGATGACCTCTCCCGAGACGGGAGAGACGACGTCGATCCCGGCCGACGATTCCGAGTCGACCCACTCTCCGTCGATGTACAGTTGGCGCATGTGTCGTGTCCTCGGTGGCCATACAGCAACCCCCATGAAAAATCTTTCTCGATACGCCCCATTTCACCGAATTATATTCGGCAATCTGCGATCCAGAGGGGAATACCAACGGGTGTTCGCCGCTTATCGAGCGAAATTGTCTGCCCTGCGCGCTCAGTACGGGGGCTCGTCGAGCGCGAGGTTGACCGACTTCGATCGGGTGTGTTCTTCGAGCGCCTGCTGTGCGCACTCGCGGCCGAAGCCGGACTGCTTGAACCCGCCGAAGGGCGTGCCGGGAACCGTTCCGAAGTACTGGTTGACCCAGACGCTCCCCGCTTCGACGTCGGCGGCCGCGCGGTGGGCCACGGACGGGTTCTCGGTCGCGATTCCCGCCGTGAGTCCGTATTCGACGCCGTTGGCGATCTCGATCGCCTCCGCGTAGTCCGAGAACGTCATGAGGAACTGCACCGGGCCGAACACCTCCTCTTGGGCGATCCGCATGTCCGGGTCAACGTCGTCGAAGACGGTCGGCTGGTAGAAGGCGCCGTCGGCGTACTCGTCGCCCTCCGGGGCCTCGCCGCCGCTGAGGACGGTCGCTCCCTCATCGCGACCCACTTCGACGTAGTCGTCGACGCTCTGACGGTGGCCCTCGTAGGCCAACGGACCCATCACCGCTCCGTCTTCGAGCGGATCGCCGGGCTCCCAGCCGGCGAGTTCCTCTAGGTACGCGTCGACGAATTCGTCTTTCACGTCCTCGTGGACGAGGAGTCGCGTCGCCGAGTCGCAGGACTGGCCCGCGTTGTACATCCCGCCGGTCGCGGCGTTCGCGGCCGCCTCCTCGACGTCGGCGTCCGGGAAGACGATGAACGGGTTCTTGCCGCCAAGTTCGAGCGTCACGGGCGTGACGCTGTCCGCGGCGGTCCGCATGATCGACTGGCCGACGGGGACGGAGCCCGTGAACGACACCTTCCCCACGTCGGGATGGTCGATGATCGGCTCGCCCACGTCGGCTCCGGAGCCCGGAACGACGTTTATCACACCGTCGGGGAGGACGCCGTCGGCCAACTGCGCGGCCCGGATTACCGACAGCGGGGCCGGACTCGGTGGCTTGACGACCGTCGTGTTCCCGGCCGCCAGCGCCGCCCCGACCTTCCACCCCATCAGCAGGATCGGGTAGTTCCACGGGAGGATCTGTCCCGTGACGCCGTACGGCTCCTGCCGGACGTACGCATGCGAATCCGTTCCGGTCGGAACGTATTCGCCTTCCTGCGCGACCGAGACGTTCGCGTAGTACTCGAAGAAGTCGAGGCCGTTCTCGATGTCCGCCTTCGCGTACGCGAGCGGTTTGCCGACCTCCAGCGTCTGGAGGAGCGCCAGCTCGTCGACGTTCTCCCGCATCTCCTCGACCCACGCGCGAAGCAGCGCCGCCCGGTCGCCCGCGTCCATCGCTCCCCAGCCGTCGTCGAACGCGGCGTCGGCCGCCGCGACGGCGTCGTCGACGTCAGCGCCGCCGCACTGCGCGACGGCCGTTATCGGCTCGTCGACCGACGGGTCGGTCGGTTCGAACGTCTCTCCGTCGCTCGCCGGTCGCGTGTCCCCGTCGACGTACGCCCCGAAGTCGAGCTCAGCGATTTCACCGTGCGCCTGTTCGTGTCGGTCCCGAATCGTACCTGTGAAGTTCATAATCGTGTGTCCGTCGTCGGTTGCGTCACTCCGGGCCGGTCTCCGGAGTCATCTCGTCTGCCGTGTCGTTTCGTCTGCCGTCTGAGGTCCGCACGCACCCGCGAACGCAGGGATCGTGCTCTCCCATTCTCCGATTACTCGGTGAGTACCACGCTGTTCTCGGACGCCCAGCCGATCTGAACCGTCTCGCCCGGCTGGAGGTACGAGCCCTGGTCGCGGATCTGCATGTCCACGGTGAACTGCTCGCCGTCGTCCAACCGAACGACGAACTTGCCGAGATTCCCCTTGTAGATCTCGTCGATGATCTCCGCCTGGAAGCTGTTGTCGAGCCCGACGGCGTCGTCGCCGATACGGATCTTCTCCGGTCGGACGGCGAATCCGGCCGTCGGTCCGGCCGCTGAATTCTCCGGGACGCGATACGAGCGGCCATTCCGCCGAATGGTCGCTCCCTCGGCGTTTTCCGAGTAGTCGCCGCGGACCAGGTTCGTCTCGCCGATGAAGTCCGCGACGAACTCCGTCGCGGGCTCCTCGTAGATCTCGGTGGCGGTGCCGAGCTGCTCGACGTGGCCGTCGTTCATCACCGCGATCTGGTCGCTCATCGTGAGCGCCTCCTCCTGATCGTGGGTGACGTAGACGAACGTCGTGTTCAGCTCCTCCTGTAAGTTCTTCAGTTCGACCTGCATGTTCTGTCGGAGCTTCAGGTCCAACGCCCCGAGCGGCTCGTCGAGGAGGAGCACGGCCGGTTCCGTGATGAGCGCCCGCGCCAGCGCGATACGCTGTTGCTGGCCGCCGGAGAGCTCGCTCACCTGCCGGTCTTTGGTCCCCGGCAGTTCGACGAGTTCGAGCATCTCCTCGACGCGCGATTCGATCTCCTCGTTGGATCCGCGACGCACGAGCCGCTTGATCGACCGGCCGACGCCGCCGCGGCCCTCCTCGCCGCTCTCGTCGACGCCCTGCATCTGAAGCCCGAAGGCCACGTTCTCGCCGACGGTCATGTGCGGGAACAGCGCGTACGACTGGAACACCATACTGGTGTTGCGCTCGAACGGCGGGACGCGCGTCACGTCCTCGTCTTTGATGTACACCGCGCCCTCCGTCGGCGTCTCGAAGCCGTCGATACAGCGGAGGAGCGTTGTCTTTCCGCACCCGCTCGGTCCGAGCAGCGTGAGGAACTCGCCCGACTCGACACGGAGGTCGACGTCGTCGACCGCGGTGACGTCGTCGAACCGCTTCGTCACGCCCTCCAGTCGGACGTCGTAGTCCGTCATTCCTCAGGCGCTCTTGATCTCTTGCCAGGCGTTGCTGTACAGCGTCGTCGCCTGACCGATGTTCTCGATGAATTCGAGGTTGCTCATCGTCTCGTCGTCGGGATAGATCGACTCGTTGTCGAGGATCTCGTCGAGGATGTACTCCTCGGCGGCCTCGTTGGGGCTCCCGTAGTACGTGTAGTTCGTGATCTCGGCGCCGACCTCGGCGTCGAGGAAGTGATTGATGAACGCGTGCGCCGCGTTGACGTTCTCCGCCTCGGCGGTGATCGCGGCGGTGTCGACCCACACGACGCCGCCCTCCTCCGGAATAACGTAGTTGACCGGGGAGCTCCCGTCCTCGAACGTCTCCCAGTACGCTTGGAACGCGCCGCCGGACCACGCGTGGAGCGGGCTGAGCTGCTCGTTGATCAGGTTCGTCGGGAAGTTCGACGAGTCGTACGTCGCGAGGAGGTCCTTCTGCTCGATGAGCAGCTCCTTCGCCTCCTCGATCTCGGACTCCTCGGTCGTGTTGAGGGAGTAGCCGAGGTACTTCAGCGCGGCGCCCATCGTCTCGCGCACGTCGTCGAGCATCGACATCTGCCCCGAGAACTCCTCGTTCCACATCGTCTCCCACGAGTTCACCTCGATGTCGCCGACCATCTCCTCGTTGTACGCGATCCCGGACGTGCCCCACTGGTACGGGACGGAGAACCGCTGCTCCCCGGGGTCGTACGGCGCCTCGCGGAACATCTCGGAGAGGTTCCCGAAGTTCGGTATGGCGTCGAGGTTAAGCGGCTGAACCATGTCCTGCTCGTTCAGGATGTTCACCATGTAGTCGCTCGGGAAGATCAGGTCGTACTGACCCGTTCCGCCCGCGTTCAGCGCGTTGAACATCTCCTCGTTCGAGGAGTACAGCGAGACGGAGACGGAGACGTCGTACTCCTCTTCGAAGCCGCTGATGAAGCCGTCGGGCCAGTAGTCGCCCCACTGGAAGATGCGGAGCTCGTCCTCGAGCTCGTCGCCGTCGTCACTCCCGTCGCTGCCGTCGCTGCCGTCGCTGCCGTCGCTCCCGTCGCTGCCGTCACTTCCGTCGCTGCCGTCACTCCCGTCGCTGCCGTCGCCGCCTCCGCCGCTACATCCCGCGAGTCCGACGAGCCCGGCCGCCGAGACGGCGCCTGTGGTCCGAAGGAACGTTCGCCGATCGCTGGTGGATTGCTGTTGTGGCATGGGTTGTCAGTGTCTCTTTTTCTCCAACTACGACACCACACCATAAATATTTCGGGAGATCATGCGTTCAGTCGCATATATTTCACATAATTCACCAGGTCGGACCCTGAAACCATTGGGCGACGGCGACGAGAGCCATGGTGACGACGATGATCAGCGCCGCGACGACGTTGACGCCGGGCGAGATCCCCTGCCGGACCATCCCGAAGAAGAAGATCGGGAGCGTGTTCTCCTGCCCGATGATGAAGAAGGTGACCACGAAGTCGTCGAAGCTCATCGCGAACGCGAGCAGCGCGCCCGCGAGGATCCCCGGTTTGATCATCGGAAGCGTCACGAACCGGAACGTCTCCAACTCGTTCGCGCCGAGGTCCATCGCGGCCTCTTCCATCGTCTGATCGAATGTCTGTAGCCGCGCGGCGACGACGACCGCGACGAAGCTGATTCCGAACGCGACGTGGCCGATGATCGCGGTCCCGATCCCCAACTGGATCCCGACGATGTTGAAGAACAACAGCAGCGAGATTCCCATCACGATGCTCGGGATGATGATCGGCATGAACACGACGCCGGTGAACAGCCGCTTGCCGGGGAAGTCGTAGCGGTCGAGGGCGAACGCCAGCATCGTCCCGAACACGCAGCTGATGACGACCGTCGCCGCGGCGATCTCGACCGAGTTGAGCAGCGCGTTCCACGCGGCGTTCGGGTCGACCCTGGCGACCGTTTCGCCCTGCAGCAGCGCCGTGTACCACTTCGTCGTGAACCCCTGCCAGACGACCGCGTACCGCGAGTCGTTGAACGAGAGCGTGATCAACACCGCGATCGGGAGGTAGAGGAACAGGTAGACGAACGCCGTCTGGGCCAGCAGGAACCCGGAACCGCGCTCGAACAGCGACGCGCGCGCTCGGCGGAACGCGCCCATCACGCGAGCTCACCCCCGCCGCGTTGGTAGGCGGCGATGCTGAGCAGCATGATCCCCATGAGGACGAACGCGCCCGCGGCTCCGAACGGCCAGTGGCCGGCCGAACCGAACTGGCTGGCGATGAAGTTCCCGATCATCTGACTGTCGGTGCCGCCGAGCAGTTCGGGGATCACGTACGCGCCCGCGCTCGGAATGAACACGAGGATGCTTCCCGCCATGACGCCCGGCTTCGACTGCGGGAAAATGACGTAGTAGAACGCCTCGAAGCGGTCAGCGCCGAGGTCCATCGCCGCCTCTTGGAGCGTGAAGTCGATCTCCTCGATGCTGGAGTACACGGGGAGGATCATAAACGGGATCCAGATGTAGACGAGCCCGAGGAGGACCGCGAACTGCGAGTTCATCAGCGAGACCCCCTGCTCGACGAACGGGAGCACCGCGAACGCGCTCATCAGGACGCTGTTGGCCGACAACAGCAGTTGGATGGCGTAGATCCGGACGAGGAATGAGGCCCAGAACGGGAGGATGACGAGCACGACGAGGAGGTTCTGGTACTCCTCGGGAGCGATGTGGCCGATGTAGTAGGCCATCGGGTAGCCGACGACGAACGAGACCACCGTCGCGAGGATCCCGTAGCCGATGCTTTTGAAGAGGAGCCTGACGTACGGCGTCGGCTGCGTCGACGAGAGCGTCTGCGTTCCGGGAATCACCGTGTCGATCAGCCACGCGACCGTCGCCCAGAGCGCGCCGAGCATCGAGGCCTCCCCGGGGACGAAGAACCGGCGGTACTGCTGGAAGCCGAGGTTCTCGGTCGCGAGCAGGACCTCGCCGAACGCGCCTCGTTCGCCGAAGCTGAAGAAGAACATCACGGCGAGCGGTGCCAAAAAGAAGACGCCGAGCCAGAACGCGCTCGGTGCGAGGTTGACGATCGCACCGGTCCACTGGTTCCGGCGAACGCGCTGAACCAGCTGCGCGTCGACGCCCGACGCCCGATTGTTGGTATCGCGTCCCATTCTCTCGTTGGCGTACCACAGCCCACATGAAATATGTTTGGGCGAATTCGATACTTACAGACAAACGTACGAGGAGAACCGCAGTTGAGGAAATATTATCATGATAGATACCGTACCGACGAATAAACTCGTGCGATCAAACAAAACACATAGGGACCCGGCCATCGAATCACCCGGTATGGACATCGACGAGGTCGACCGGAAGATTCTCGCTATCCTTCAGGTCGACGGTAGGGCGGCTCTCTCCGAGATCGCGAGACGGCTTGATATGGGAACGGCGACCATTCATGAACGAACGAAGGCATTGGAAGAAGAGGGGTACATCCGCGATTACCGCGCGGTGCTCGATCCGGAGCTGCTCGAACGCAACGAGGTCGGCTTCATCCGCATCGTGGCGACGGCCGGCCGGTCGTCGGAAGTCGCCGAACGCCTCGTTGAGGTGACGGCGATCCAAGAGATCCACGAGCTCACGGGCGATGCGGACCTGTTATTGAAGGTCCGCGTCGCCGACCGCCAAGAGATGACTGAACTGCTGCGAGAGATCGGTCAGTTCGAGGGCGTCGAGAGCACCGCGACTGACATCGCGCTCCGGAGCGTTAAGGAAGAACACACGCTGCGCATAGACGAATGAACGAAATCTGGGACCTCGAACCGTCCGTCAGATCGGAGTACGGCTCGCTCGAACAGGTCCTGGTCCACGAGCCGGGCGAGGAGTTCAAATCGGTAGTTGATCCGGACACGTGGAACTGGGACGGGCTGCCGCGTCAGGAGAAAGCCGCCAAAGAGCACCGTTCGCTAGTGGAGGAACTGGAGGCACACGGCGTCGAAGTGCTCACGCTCGAGGGCGTTATGGGGAGCCTCGCGGAATCGCTGTTCGTTCGCGACGTCGGGTTCGCGATCGGCGGCGGAATGGTGATCGGGAAGATGGTGGAAGAGACCCGACACGGGGAGGAACGCCGACTCTCCGAGCGCATGATGGAGCTGGGAGCGCCGATTTATCACACCGTTCACGGCGACGGCGGCTTCGAGGCCGGAAACATGGTTTGGATCGACCGAGATACCGTCGCTATCGGTCGATCGCAGACCACCAACGCGGCCGGGATCCGACAGGTCCGGAGCGTCTTGGAGACGTTTGGGGTCGAAGTGGTCGAAGTACCGATATTCGGCAGCACGGAGAGCACCGGCCAGACGCATCTCGCCTTGGTGTTCGGCATGGTCGCGCCCGATCTCGCGCTCGTCTACTCCGAGGCCGTTCCTCCGGAGTTCCTCGACATGCTCCACGACCGGGGCATCGAAACGGTCTCGGTTCCGATGCGGGAGCAGCGCAACCGGGCGACGAGCGCCATCGTCGTCGATCCAGGGACCGTGCTCCTCCCCTCCGGGAACCACGAGGTGCGCGCCGCTCTCACCGACCGCGACTTCCACGTTATCGAGTTGACCCTCAGGGAAATCAGGAAGGCGGGGGGCGGTCCGCAGGGACTCGTGCTCCCGCTGTCTCGAACTGTTACCGGAGAATAATACGAATCGCCGTATCTATTTCGGTATCAGATTGCTTCTGCCAAAGATTTATTTTCTGCCCCTCCGATATCTATCTCGATGAGCCTCGGTGACAAGGAGCGCGACCATGCACGCCCGTTGGAAGAGAAGACGTCGAACAGCCGGGAGTTTCACCGGCGCGCGTCGAACGTAACACCGCTCGGGGTCGAGTCGAACGTGCGTTCGTTCGACCCGTACCCGTTCTACATTGAGGAGACGGACGGCTCGTACGTCTACGACATGGACGATAACGAGTATCTGGACTTCCTCCTAGCGCTCGGTCCGATCATCCTCGGACACGGCCATCCCGAGGTCAAAGACGCCGTCAAACGGCAGGTCGAGCAGAGCGATCTGACCGCGACGCCGCAGCCGGTCGCCATCGAGTTCATGGAGAAGGTCTGCGAAATGGTCCCCTCCATCGAGTCTGTTCGGATGGCGAACAGCGGCACGGAGGCGACGATGCACGCGCTCCGAGTCGCTCGGTCGTACACCGGGAAAGAGAAGATTGCCAAACCCGAGGGGGGATACGCGGGCGCGCACGACTACGCGCTACAGAGCGTCTACGCCAGCGAGGAGGCGCTCGGTCCCGAGGACGAACCGAACACGGTGTCGTACGGGACGGGAATCCCCGACGCGGTGAGCGAGACGGTCGTCGCGTTCCCCTTCAACGACAAGGAGGCGACCGAGAAGATCCTCCGGAAGCACGCCGATGACATGGCGGCCGTGATCATCGAGCCGGTGATGTTCTCGTGCGGTTGTCTCAAGCCTCGCGACGGGTATCACGAGTTCCTCCGCGAACTGACAGAGGAGCTCGACATCGTCCTCATCTGGGACGAGGTGATGACCGGCTTCCGGCTGGGGCCGCAGTCCGCACAAGGTCGGTTCGGCGTCACGCCGGACATGACGACGTTCGCGAAGGCCGCCGGCGCCGGCTATCAAGTCGCCGGATTCGGCGGTCGAGAGGACATCATGGAGGAGATCATCCCGCCGAGAAAGAAAGAAGCCTCCAAGTGGAACTCGTCGGCGTTCCACGGCGGCACGTACAATGGACACCCGGTCGCGGCTGCGGCCGGCCTGAAGACCCTGGAGATACTTGACGAGCGCGACGTGTACGAACACATCGACCGTCTCGGCGACAAACTGTTCACCGGGCTTCAGGAAGCCGCCGACGACGTCGGGCTCCCGGTCAATGTCGAACACATCGGCTCGATGGGACAGGTGTACATGACCGACCACGACATCCACGCGTATCGTGACACGTGGCACGCAAACACCGATCGATTCGCCGACTGGTGGATGGAAGCTGCGGCCGGCGGCGTCCTCTTCGGTAACCCGCTGCAGGGCGAGCGGTTCTTCACGACGTACACTCACACCGACGAGGAGGTCGACCACGCACTGGAGGTCGCGGAAGACGCGTTCCGCTCGGTCGACCACCAGTACGAGTGATGATGCCGAACCGGCCTAATTCATCGATTCGGGCCGTTAAGCGGTCGAATAGGACATGACGGGCGGCGATCTCGGGAAGACAAACGAACCGCTCGAACTCCCGGGGAGCAGAAGCGGAGACGACCCGTCTGTCGTGATCGTCGGCGGCGGCGTGATCGGCTGTGCGGCCGCCCGCGAGCTCGCGCCGGACCATCGCGTACTCCTGCTCGAACGCGACCAGATCGCGAGCGGAGCGACGGCACGGGCAGCGGGTGAGGTGACGATGGAGCCCTCCTACACGGACTACCCGGAGATCGCCGATTACGCGACCGACTTCTTCAGAAGGTACGACGGAACGGGCTCGTTCGAGTACACCCAGACGCCGAGCGCGGAACTCGTTACCCCTGACCGTGAGGACGAGGCACGTGCGCGCGTGGACCGTCTTCGAAAGGACGGAGTTGAGGTTGCGTTTTTGGAGCCGTCGGAGGTCGAGGATCGGTGGCCGCAGATCGACCCATCATCGTTCGCCGGTACGGTTCGGTTCACAGACACAGGTCACCTCGATCCGTACACACTCACGACGACGCTACAGTCCGACGCCGAGGCGCACGATGCTCGCTTCGAGACCGGGGTGACCGTAACGGAGATCCTCGAAGACGGCGAACGAGTCACTGGCGTCGACACCGAAGACGGGGCGATACGCAGCGACAACGTCCTCGTGGCCACCGGCTGGCGCGTCAACGAGTTACTGACTCCCATTCTGGAAGTTCCGATTCGACCGTACCGGACGCAGTGTCTGGTCTTGCGTCCGGACTCGTCGTTGTCCGACGCCTTCCCGATGGGGTGGATTCCCGGCGAGCACGTCTACTTCCGTCGCGAGGGGAACGGGGATCTCCTCGTCGGCGGCTGGTCGTTCGCCGAGGACGATCCCACGGCAGCGAGCGAACGTGCCGACGAAGCGTTCCAGGACCACGTCGCCGGCCTCGTTCCGCGGTTCCTCCGGGCAGATGGTCGCCTCCGTGTGGTCGACGGCTGGGCGGGAATCGACGGGGCAACGCCCGACACGCGTCCGATAATCGACTCGCCGGCGGACGCTCCCGACGGCCTCGTCATCGCCGCCGGATTCCACGGACGCGGTGTGATGTCCGCACCCGTCGCCGGGCGGCTCGTCCGGTGTCTCACGACCGGCGAGGATCCGCCAGTCCCGACCAGGCCGTTCTCACTGTCTCGGTTCGATTCTCGAAGCCCAGACTTCGAGTTCCTGAGTATCAGTGCCGGTGGGGACTGACGAACCACCGATCAGCAGTTTTCGCCGTCGTCGTACGAAGGGGCGTTGTTCGGACTTCGGGGGGGTGCTCCTCCAGGACGCATACGGCGCGTGTTCGTCTCAAGCGACGTACTGAGGGACAGCGATCGCTATCGCCTCGTCGGGTTTTAATGCAGTCATCTGACAAAGTGCCTCGCATGTCCGAGCCACCTACTATCGACCCTGAAACTGCCGACTGGTTAACCCTCGACGAAGACGAAGAGATCGTTTGGTCCGGAAAACCACACGAGAGCAGCTTGATCCCGGCGCTTGTCGTCGGAATCCCTCTCGCTCTCGTCCTCATCGGGTTATTCGTCATCGCCGGGACCTATCTCCAGCGCGAGAATACGCAGTACGTCGTGACGACCGATGGACTGTACAAGAAGACGGGGATCCTCTCACGTGACGTCCAGCGCATCGATTTCGGAAAGGTCCAAAACACGTCCTACAGCCAGGGATTCTTCGGCTCGCAGTTCGGCTACGGGAACGTCGATATCTCGACCGCTGGCGGCTCCGGTATCGAGATGCAGTTCCGGTCGGTCCCCGAACCGCGCGAGGTTCAAGAGCGCATCAACAAACGCGTGAAGGGCAGCCGTGGTGAACCGACGACGGAATCAGGTGAAACCACGCGCGACGTACTTGACGAGATCCTCGTCGAACTCAGAGCGATCCGCTCTACCGTCGAAGCACAACGGGAGACGACGGGGAACACATCGGCCACGACGTCCAACACCGGTAATGCGGCGGACGAACGACCGACTGGTGAAGGGAGCACCGGCCACAGTGAGTTCGCGAGTAGCAACCCGAGAGCCGAGAACGCTACCGCCGACGAAGAGTCGGCTGATGAACGGTAGCCAGCCATGACGGATTCGATAGATCCGGCGATCCCGCTCGACACCACCGAATCGGTCGAATGGTCCGGCCGCCCGCGGGTCACTACCGTCCTTCCAGCAGTCGTGGTCGGCGTTCTCCTCATCGTCTCCGGAATCGTGGTCAGCGTTGCCAGAGGGACCCCGCTCTTCCTCGCGGTCGTTCCACTCGGAGCGGCGATCCCGCTTTGGAACTATTTCGCTCTCCAAGGCGTGCAGTACGTGATAACGGAGGAAGCACTCTACGTGAAACGCGGCGTGTTGACCCGGTCTGTGACACAGGCGAACCTCGAAACCGTCCAGAACAGCTCCTTCGAGCAGGACATCACGGGGTCGATTTTCGGATACGGCTCAGTGACGTTCGAAATCGCCGGTGGGGACGACCTCTCGTTCCGGGCGATCGAAGACCCTCGTGCCATCCGGGCACTCGTCGATCGAACGGCAGCGAACGACGACGGTCTCGGTGGAGACGGTCGACGGGAATCCGGCATCCCCGGAGATCTGACGCAGTGGCGGCAAATTCGTGACGAGATACGAGCGCTTCGCAGCTCTCTCGAAGAGTAGTCGTTCGGGAAAGGCCAGAGAGTAGACGGTATCCCTGTGACGTGCCCGACTCGACGGGCGCCGAGTGAGCGTGGCGAGGAGACGAGCGAGGACGGACGGTCGAATAATTGCTTCTGGCAACTCACGACAGCAAGAGCGTCTTTCCGCGGCAACTGCGCAGCGAGACCGACACTCAGCATATACGTCTGCGAGCCTGAGTGGTGGTAGATGCGGTGGGATCCGCGACCCGCGCTTCGGCGACTCTCCAGACTGGTGACCCCGATGACGCTCACACAAACACAGATACGCGAGTACGACCGCCGCGCGATGGATAGTGCGGAGACTGCCACGGCGACGTTCGGGATCGGCTGTTTCTGGGGGCCCGACGCCCAGTTCGGTGCGATGGACGGCGTCGTTCGCACTCGCGTCGGCTACGCCGGCGGAACAAAACTCGATCCGACGTATCGCTCGTTAGGCGACCACACGGAAGTGGTGCAAGTCGAGTTCGATCCCGACGCGGTAGCGTATCGAGACCTTCTGAATCGGGTGTTCACGTCGCACAACCCGCAGCACCAGACGAAGAAAACACAGTATCAGAGTATCGTGTTAGCCGAGACGGACGACCAACGAGCGGTCCTCGATGAGTTCCTCGCTACGCGAGGGCTCACCGCCGACGGAATCGGCACACGCATCGAACAGCTCTCGCGCTTCTATCCCGCCGAGGACTACCATCAGAAGTACAAGCTTCGGTCCGTCTCCTCGCTCACGGACGCGTTCGAGGCGGCGGGATACGGCGGCGACGAGTTGCGTGAATCGCCGCTCGCTGCCACGCTGAACGGGTACGCCGCCGGACACGATGTTGCCATTGCCGAGGAACTACCGATATCCGACCGCGGGACGGCCTAGACCTCGCGAATTTGTTACCGACGGCCAGCGCCGTCGACGGAGAGTCGGTCGAACAGCGGACGCGGGTCGCCGACGGCGACGGTTCCGACACGGTCACGCCCGACGTGAAACGGCAAGCGGCGCGGGAAGCCACGCCGTATCGGCGGATCCGCAGGCTTTCACCTGTCGCGCAGTAACGGACCAGTGTGTCTAACGAACGGTCCCATCAGTCCGGTTCCGGTCTCGACGTCCTCATCTCCGGCGGATCGATGGGGGGGCTCTTCACTGGTATTGCGCTCGCACGGTCGGGCCACCGTCCGACGATCTACGAGCGGTCGGCAGGTGCGCTCAAAAGCCGCGGCGGCGGGATCGTCGCCCAACGGAACATCCGACGGTTTCTCGGCGATCACGACCTCGTCGACCCGGAAGCGATCACGACGCGGTCTCACGAGCGCCGGTTTCTCGATGAGAGCGGTGACGTCGAACGCGCCGTGTCCGAGACGATGGTGTTCACGTCGTGGGACGCGCTCTATCGACAGCTCCGCGACGCCTTCCCCGACGAGCGATACCGGACGGGGACAGCGGTCACAGCCGTGACGCCCGAGACGGCGACCGTAACGATCGATGACGGGACGGAACGGACTGCCGACGTAGTCGTCTCCGCGGAGGGCGGCCAGTCGACGACGCGCGCTCACCTGCATCCCAACGTGGAACCGGAGTTCGCATCCTACGTCGCGTGGCGTGGCGTCGTCGACGAAGCGGCCCTTCCGGCCGGGTGTGTCGAGGCCTTCGACGGGACCTTCACGTTCTACCAAGGGACCGATCAGCTCATCCTCGCGTATTTCATCCCGGGCCCGGACGGCGAGACCGAACGAGGATCGCGTCGACTCAACTGGGTGTGGTACGACACGCTAGACGGGCGGGACCGGCGTGCGATATTCACGGATACGAGCGATACCGAACGACGGTTCTCCGTCTCACCGGGTCGGTTGCGCGAACCGGTGGGTCGCCGACAGCGAGAGCGCGCAGCGACGCTTCCGCCCGTGTTCGAGACGCTCGTGGGCGAGACGCCGGAACTCTTCGTACAGGCGATCTACGACCTGACGGTGCCGGCGATGGTCGCGGGTCGGGCGTGTCTGCTCGGTGACGCCGCGTTCGTTGCCCGGCCGCACACGGCCGCCGGGACGGCGAAGGCGGCTGGCGATGCGACCGCGCTCGCCGACGCACTTGCGAGCCACGGGTCGGTCGACGACGCGCTCGAAGCATGGGGTCGAACACGCACCGAGTACGGCACCACCCTCGTTGCCCGCGGGAAACAGATGGGTGACGTGCGGCTGAACCTGGACTGATCGGTGGCTCGGAGTGACCGCCCGAACGAGCGCCGCGCGTCACCGGTCGTCGAGCGGACCGGCAACGGGTAGAAGCCGACGCACTTACTCACGGGCCAGACGGGCCTCCGTATTCCGACCACCGACCCTATCCGCTTCGACTGGTTTCAACGGCGTCCAAAGTCGAACGCTACCGGTCTCTGAACTCCACCGTGTAGCCGTTCTCTCGAAGCGCTTCTACGAGGTCGTCTCCCCGCTCGATCTTGAATTCGTGGAACGAATTGTCGGGACTGTCTGCCGAATACAGCTCCGAGTCGATATTCTCCGGTATCTCGTTCTGATGGGTATTCTCTTGGACGACGACGGGTTGGCTGGGAACGCGCCCGGAACTGCTATCCTCTGTCATTTGAACACCTGTTGTTACAGCGAGACGGCTATTTGAATTCCGATTCCGGTTTCCGTCGAGACGGCTGTCTGACGCGATCACATCCGCCGAAATGGAACCGATGAATCGCGGGTCTGTCAGGCCCTCGGACCCCGGCGCTGTTGCAGTTCTCCGCTGGGGGCCGCCTTGCAAAGCGATGCTGAATACAGCGCGCATGCCGGTCACGTGGCCCGGTCTGTGTCAGCGTCACACACAGAGCAGGCGGGTTGCGGCAGGCGAATCCGCATCTCGGCGACCGGGCAGCGACCGCCGGCGTCACCCGTGAAACCGGTACAGCGACGTGACGTACGGCAGCCGGTTGAGCATCCAGATCGCGACCGGGAGCCCCACGACCGTGACCGCGAGGAACGACGCCGCGTTCGCCCACAGCAGGCTCAGCCACCAGCCGACGAGGATGAAGTAGATCGCTCGGACGGCGAGCGAGCGTTGCCCCCGCGCCGACTCGGGCGCCGAAAGCGACCGCGGCTCCGCGAGCGTGAGCACCGTCGGCACGAGGTTGATCAGCTTGATGCCGACCGGGAGCAGGACGACCGTGACGTTGAGCAGCCACGCGGTGTTGACGACGATCGGTGTCGCCCACCAGCCGACGAACACGAACCACAGCGCGCGAACGAGGAGGGATCGTTGTGCCATTGCTCGGAATAGACCCCCACGTAGTAAATCCGTGTCGTCGATCCCGGCGATCCCTGAAAAGCGGATCTTCCGTTCTACGACGCGGAGGTACACGAGACGACGACCGAAGCGGAACGAGCAGAGCTGTGCTAGGCGTCGGGTGACTACCGACGGAACCTGCGGACTGGGACAAAACCAAGCGGGTGACTGTCTCCGAGGACGGCGCGTTTCGCGGCGGCAAAACACGCTCGTTCGCGCCGGGTGCCGGGAGGAGAGGTGCCGGATGCGACGGATGGGTCGTGACTCAGTGCGCAACTCCGTCAATACGCGAACAGAGCCCGGACATCACCCCGTACTCTGATACGTTCAAGCGTCGTCGTCGATTTCCGTTGCCGTCCGACGATACGTCTCGTCAAGCGAGGGACCGCCGAGCGTCGTGTACAGTTCGATGAGGTCGGCGACGTCACTCAGGCAGTAATCTTCGAGGAGTCGGGTGAGCTCTCGGTGGACGCTGGTCCCCTCGATGCCGGCGGCGACGTTGTCGACGTATCGCTCGCCGAGCACCTGCCCGACGTGTTTGCCTTGGACGCCGCTCCCGTCTATCTCTGAGAGGTACGTGTCCGGGAACTCGTAGTCGTCGTACCAGACGCTATCGTTGTCTACGCCGCCGAGGTCGTATGCTTTCCAGTCGGGGAGGATCTGCTGATCGTCCCAGAGTTCGTCGGCGTATTCGTCGGCCGCGGCGAGGGCGACGTCGACGTGGTTTTCGAACAGGGCCTCGGTCCGGTCGAAGAACCCGTGACCTGTCGCGGCGTCTATCTCTCGAGCCCAGTTGAGGAGGTGTTTCCCGTCGAACCAAGCACCGTTGTAGGTGAGGAGGCGGTCGACGTCCCGTTCGTCACACCACTCGAACATTCGCTGGTAGAGGTCGGTCGTGTGAGTGGCTTCCCAGTCCCCACGACGGAACGGTACCGCGGTTTCCGGCGTCGTCTCGAGACCGTCCGCGTACGCGAGACCGACGGCAACCAACTCGTAGTATTCCGTGTCGTTCGAGTTCTCGGGTGGTTCCTCGAAGGGGCTCGCGGTTTCGATGTCGAGGACGAGTGTCCCCATATTACGAGAGTGCTCCCCGGATACTCAACTCGAGTTCGCCAGTCGGTGTCGCCATAGACACGTCTCACGAGCGGTCATGATAAACATTATCTTAATATTGGGAAACTCCGAGCCGGCCGGAGTTCAAATTCATCGACGACAGTAGGATGACTGACTGATTAGTAGGACAAAATTTCCCATTTTCGACTCTGTTGAAATCTCCAGATGCTGACAGGAACTGACTGCCGGATACAGAGGATAAGTTCAGCATCGGGAGCGCGTTCAATCCAGGCTGGGCGAGTGCAGTAGCCGACTTGTCGCACCCATCGTAGTGTTGACCGTCGTAATTGAGCTACTTTTCAGGATTCGTGCCGATCAGACAGCGCAGCACCGGGGTGGATGAGCGATACTAATCAGCCCTTCAAATACTTCCGGCGGCGGATTATAATTTGGTGACATATTGACCCCGAGTCAAGAAGCACGCACCCATCGTAGTCGAGCGCCCCCCTGACCTCGAAGCCACCGCGGTCATCATCAACGTGAGAGCCAGCAGCAACACCGAAGAAACGGCCGATGTCGCCCCGACGTCAACACCCGCCTCCAACAGTCCAGCACGCAATCAGAGTTGGCCAGCGGCCAGACACACGGTCCGCGTCTGCAAGTCACGCGGCTCTGGCAGTGAACTACACCCTTCCAAGAGAAGCGCAAACTCTCGGGCCGTGAGCACATCCTCGCGGGTGTGCCGCGTGGTCAACGATTGTCGATGCCGCTGTGCCCATTCATTCGATCGATGATAGTTAATCGTCATCCACCACAAGAACGCTGTTCCCCCGAACCGAACGGCGACGTATCGGTAACAAGTCAACCCTGTGCCCGCTGAATATAGAGGAAGTTAGTTTGCCGCCGCCAGCGACGGCGTAGGGACGGACGCCCGAACCGCAACCCATCGGTAAACGACGATGAGCGCAAGATAGACGAGAAGCAACGCGATATAATTCGGCCAGATCCCTTGCCCTGGATCGACCATGAGCGGCCAGAAATTACCGACCCCGTGGAGGAAGACAACGAGATAGAGGTTCTGCGTGAGCGCGTAGATCGTGCCAAAGATCGTCCCCGACAGAGCGAGCAGCACCAGCGTCCCAGCGAGCTGCGAAACGGGCGTTCCGTTGACCAGAAGCTCAACCGGGATATGGAGCGCTGAGAAGATCACACCGGTCACCACGATACTGATCGCCGTGCGAACCCGGAGAGAGCTGAACTCGAAGAGCGAAATCAGTTTGTTCTGTAGGTAGCCACGGAACGCCAGCTCCTCGACCGGTCCGGTGAACGCGTAGGTGGTGAACGCCCCAGCAGCGATAACGGTGGTCGAGAAGTTGAACGGGTCCGACTGATAGAACGCGTACACCCCGAACGATATCTCGTTGCCCGCAAGAAGGCCCATCCCGACAACGACTGCGTTAATGACAACGATGACACCGACGACCGCGATCGCCGCAGGCCGAAGGAGTCGTCGTGACAGCCCGATCTCGTTGAGCGTAACGCCATCATAGCGGTACACCGCTGCGACGATGCCGAACTGGACGAGACCGGACGGGATAGTCCAGAGCGATTCAACGAGGACCGAGGCGTCATCTCCGAACAGCCAGGTGAACGTGGTCGTCGAAATCATCACCCAGATAGTGAACGCAAGCACCAGTCCGACTGCGGGCCAGATACCGCATTGAAAGGTGGGCGACCACTGGGCCACTGAGCTTGACGTATTCGACTGATTACTCGTCATACTCACAGGTTGGCGACAACGAGCAATATCTGGGAGCCGAGCAGGACGCCGAGTGTGCCCAGCACGGCGACGACGTAGTATGGGCGGATGGCACCGAACTCGGCGGTGTCGTGCAACAGCGCGTCAAGCGCGCACGCGAGAACTGCCGTCGCGGCCACGAGCACTGGGAACAAGGTCAGGATGAGTGGAGTGGAGGCAAACTCCGGCCCGTAGTACGGTCCCATCCCGAGCGTCCAGTGAATCCGCAGCTGCTCCGCGAGCATCCCGTAGGCGATGACGCTTCCGACCGCACTCAACAGGACCATCGCGAGACTACCAGCGGACAGTACGCGACTCGGAGCGTCATTGCCGGCGAAGCGGGTCACGAACGATACCATCCGTGCGTCGTCGATGTTCGGTGGTACTTCCATTGTCACACCCCATGCTTCAAGCGGAAGTCAAAAAGGCGTACGAGCAGTCCTTCACTCCCTGAAGCGTTCGCCACCTCTTTACTCCCCGTGGTCGCAAATGGTGTCAATGAGTGAGGATGATCCCGAAATCGAGACTGTTGCCGGTCTCCTCGAAGATCAGACGGTTCGAGAGATCCTCACCGAAACGAGCCGGGAACCCATGTCTGCAACCGCACTGAAAGAGCGCTGTGAGGCGTCGGGACCGACGATTTACCGCCGCCTCGAAGGGCTTCAGGAAGCCGATTTCGTCGTTGAACAGACCCGTCCGGATCCAGACGGTGGCCACCACCGACAGGTGTATGAACCGAACTTGGACCGCATCACGATCGGTCTCGAAGAGGGGTCGCTCTCGATGCAGATCACTCGGCGAGAACGGATGGCCGACCGGTTCACGCGGCTCGTAGAGGAGATGTAACAGTGTTCGAAGCAATGCCCAGGGGCCTGGCAAAACTCGTCCTACAAGTCGGTAGCGAACTATCGGGAACCATTCAGACGGGGCTGTTGGCGTACGAACTGTTGGGGGCAGCGCTCGGAGTGTTCATCGCCTATCTCGCCTATCGGGGGTATCGCCGCAACCGAAGTCGGCCCATGCTGTTCGTTTCGCTTGGCTTCGCCCTCGCGCTTGGTGTTCCCCTCGCGATCACACTGGTGTATCTGGCACTCCCCGTCACAGGTGGTCGGGTGGTCGTGTCGGTCGTCAACCAGACGTTCGAAGTCGTTGGTCTCTCGTGCATCGTCTATGGCCTCCGTTCATAGCAGTGATTCTCCAGCGAATCCGCGACCGTCGCTACAGTAGGTCCTCGGGCGAGAGACCCGATAGCTACAGCCGTAGTGAAATCGTCCCGCTTCAACGAGTGAAGTCCTGCTGGACGTGTTTTTTATACCCCGTTCCACCCTCCGGGTGATGACGCAGAGTTCAACGACACACCGTCGCCGGCGTGTCGCATCGCTAATCGACTCACACCCGACTGGGGCGTTTTTCCTCCTGGCAGTCGCCATCTCGTGGGGGGCCTGGATTCCGCTGTTTCTGGTGATCCCCTCCGCGACGAGTGTCGTCATGATGCCGGGGGCGTTCGGCCCCGCCATCGCGGCGGTGGTCGTACTGTGGGTCCAGGGGGAGTCAGTTCGGGAGTGGCTGACCGACGGCCTGGACTGGCACATCGAAAAACGCTGGTACGGTACTACCCTTGGACTCGCGCTCGTACTCGCGCTCGTACTCGGAGTCGGGCTCGCGATCAGTACGGGGCAATTTACCACAGATCGCCTGCCGCAAGTAGCAGCGATGTATCCGGTCACGGTGCTAATTACATCGTTGCTCGGCGGTGGTCAGGAGGAGTTCGGGTGGCGTGGATTTGCGGTCCCGGCGCTTCAGGATCGCTTCGACGCGCTAACCACGAGCGTTATCGTCGGCCTTGTCTGGGCGGTATGGCACCTGCCCGCGTTCGCGTTCGAGATCCCGGGCTACACCTCTTCGTTCGCACTGTACACACTGCTCGTCGTCGGGATTTCGATCATCCTCACCTGGCTGTACAACAGCACAGACGGGAGTGTCCTGTTGGCGATGCTCTTCCACGGCGGGGTCAACGCGGCCCCAGGTATTGGTACGGCATTCGTTGGGGATCTCTCACTGATTGACGTCTCACCGTACCTGGTTCTGGTCCCCGCTGTCTGGGTCGTCGCCCTCCTGCTGCTGTTTCGATACGGGCGAGACACGCTCTCGGCTGGCTCCAGTATGACAAACGCTATCGGGGACGCCCAGACCGAGATTACCGAAGTGTCGTAATTAGACTGCGAACCTGAAACTCCCACCGCTCGGGATTCCTCCGTGTTTACGCGGAGGAGGATGTCAACCCGGAGCAGAGCGGATTCAGCGAGTGGTTCGATCCCTTCGTCTTCGAGCGGGGAGAGAAGCCTGGCGTTCCGCCGCCTGACCCGCCACTCGGGAGCATACCAGGAGACCCGATCAACAGCGACCGTCTCCGGTGGTTCGGTGACGAGTGTCACGTTCGCGTCCGCCGGTTCTGGTACTGTTTCGGGAGCGCACCTCGGCTCCACGAAGAGCGCTCGGCGCTGTCGCGGTGAGAAGAGGGGGAGGTGGTCGGTACTCCTCCGGTCTCTACCGCTCACCTCGCTGCAAGATACGCGCCCCCCAACCCGCGAGGAAACTCATACTCCCCGCGGAGCTACGGATCGGCCAGCCTTACTGACCGTTTGCGATGGTATCCTTTTGATAATATCCCCTCAAGTATTACAGTAGGTCGTATACTCTGCATCGAACTCTCGTGGCGGTGGTTGCTGGAACTGCGAATCCACGTCCTTCGAGGTATAGGGGTTTTCCAACACGGTCAATAACCCCTTGAATTTGGATAGATCCCCGGTTTCGAGATACTCATCCAGCGCCTCTTCAACCAGGTAGTTGCGGGGGACATACCGCGGATTGGCTTCCTGCATCAACTTCTCATCTAGGCCGACAGCAGCCAACTTATTCCTGAGCCGCTCGAATTCTGCAGTTGCAAACACTGGGTCATCAAACGTACCGGGCGTCTCTAACTCGAGGAACGTATTGGTGTAGTCCGCGTTCGATTTGCGAAGCCACTCCAAGAATTCATCGACCAGTTCCTCCTCGCCATCTGAGTTGATCCCCAGTTTCTTCCGCGTCATCGCGTCGTATTGCGCATCGAATCGATCCTCAAATTCGTCTAGTTTGACTTCGAGTTCATCGTACGCGAGCGCTGATTCTGTACACAGCGGTTGGAGTGCCTCTGCGAACCGTTCGAGATTCCACCGCAAGATGGGTCGCTGGTTTCCGAATGCGTATCGCCCGTGCTTATCGATCGAGCTGAAGACCGTCTCCTCATCATAGTAATTTATGAAGGCACAGGGTCCGTAATCAAATGTCTCTCCGTCGATACTCATGTTGTCCGTATTCATGACGCCGTGGATGAATCCGACACGCAACCAGTCGACAACCATCTCGATCGATGACTGCATGACTGCATCGAAGAACTCGAGGTATGTGCGATCCGCTTCATTTAGCCGCGGGTAGTGCCTGTCAATAACGTAGTCAGTGAATCGCCGTAGTTCGTCGGATCCTTGACCTGCGACGTACTGGAAGGTCCCGTACCGAATGTGGCTGTTCATCACTCGGACAAGGACGGCTCCGGGCTCTGTCCGTCGTCGTTCGACTGCTTCGTCAGTTTCGACGACTGCCAGGCTTCTCGATGTTTTGATATTTAAATTCCGCATCGCATACGAATACAGATACTCTCTGAGCATCGAGCTGATCGTTGCGTTGCCATCGCCTCTTCCGGAGTACGGCGTTCGACCGGCCCCCTTCAGTTGAATATCGTATCTATTACCATCGTGTACATGCTCGCCGAGTATCATCGCTCTCCCATCGCCCAAGATGGTAAAACTCCCATACTGGTGGCCCGCATACGCTTGGGCGATAGGTTCTTCCAAGCAGTCTTGGCCCGCTAGAATCTTAGCATTGAGCTTCGCCGTATCCAATCCGAGATCAGCACACAGCTCGTCATTGAGAAGCAACACGTTGGGATCAGCGATACTTTTTGGCGTTACCCTCGAATAGAGGTTTGAGTCTAAATCTTTGTAAGTGGTGTCAAATGAAAAGGACATTTAGTTTCATACCGTGTTATCTTGCTTGCTTTAATAATCTTGTCCTTAGAAATGTTAAGAACCGATCGATCAGAGAGGTTCAAATTGGCGTGTGTCGCATACACGCTCTGTATCTCGCATGGCGTTCCTCACAGAAGCGGGAGAGGAGTAGTCCGGCTTCGGTCCGTAAGTTCGCGATACCGACCGCAGCGGAACAGCATCTATCACTTCCTACGGATTTCAACAGAGCCGAAGACGGTTGTTGATGCTTCCGTCGGCGGTGAGAGCGCCGCCGCGGTCCCGTCCTGTTTAGCCCGCGCTCCGTTCTGAGACCGCTCCCTTCCCGCGCGACCGGTCCGGACGCATCGGGTCCGGGACGTGTCCGGCGTTCAAGTGCGTAGAGCGTAACACCCAGCCGTGACTGACGACGCGTTCGATCCCGACGATGTCGGCCTCCCGACCGTCTCGTGTACCCGCTGTGACCGCGAGTGGAAGCTCGACCACGAACTCGACGACCTACACGCCGGCAACCGCGCGGTCGAGCAGTTCGCGCTCGATCACGAACGACACACCGGCCACTTCCCGGACGACGTGACCCCGTGGGTCGTTCGGTGCCAGCGCTGTCCGGACGGCGACCAGTTCCTGTCGGAACGCCCCGCGCGGCGCTGGGCGACCACCCACGCGCGCCACACGCGCCACGTCGTGCGACTCGACGGACCGGACGGGACGGACGAGGTCGTCTCCCCCGAGACGGAGTGAGTCCGACCGGTGAGCCGTCAGCCCGGGCCGAGCGCGGCGATGTCCGCTCCGACCGCGGCCCGGGCGTCGGCCGGGTTCGGCTCGTGGTCGGCGAGGTGGGTCCACTCGCACGCCGACAGCGCGGACAGGTGATCCACGATCGCCGGACGGTACGGCGCCGCGGCGGCGACCCCGTCGCCGTCCCGCCAGACGTCGTCGATCACCGTCATCGAGTCGATGCGCACCTCGACCGCGACCGGGTCGCACCGGGAGACGAGCGCTTCGAGTCCGAGGTGGAGCGCCGCGTACTCCGCGGTGTTGTTCTCCGCCCGCGACCCGACCGGCCGCCCGAGCGCGGCGAACGGCTCGCCGCCGGCTCGGAGCACGGCGCCCGCGCCGGCCGGTCCGGGGTTCCCGCGCGAACTCCCGTCGACGTAGAGCACGACGCCGGCGTCGTCGGCGCGCTCGCACCCCTCCCTCGCGGGCGGCGGGTCGCCGGCGAGCACCTCGTCGACGGCCGTCCGGACCTCGTCGTCGGTCGTTCCGGGGTCGAACAGCCCTCCGAATCCGTCGACGGCCGCGTCGACCGCGTCGATGGCGGGCCCGATCTCGTAGTCGTACAGGGCGAGCACCGCGTCGACCCGGCCGGCGAGCGGTGACAGCGTCGCGGTCGGTAAGCGGTCCATCTACGGGTCGCCCCGCGCTCGCCGCCGCCGCCGGTTCGTCGCATTACTCATCGCTACGCGTACGTCGGGCGGAACGGGCAAAAGAGCGCGGGTCGGAACGGTCCGTCGTCGTCGGCCGGGGCGCCGGCGTCGCCTCGCACCAGCGACCGAGCCGCAAGGACGGTCGCGCACTCACCCGTTCGAGACGGTCGTGATCGCTCTGGAGTTGTAGCGTACCGTACACTATTGCAGTCTGTCTTGCGAGAGTCAGAGGCGGGCGTTCCTCCTCGATCCGTCCCGCACGCAAGCGTTCGCCGGCCACGTCGGGGGAGGCACCCGAGGACTTATGTCTTTTATCCGTAACTAATATCTGAGGTCTACGGCGCGGCGAGGAAACCATGACACGGAACAAGCGCGACACGGAGGCGACAGGGGTATCGAAACGGGAAACGCGGACGCTGGACCGGCGACGCGTCCTCCGCGGACTCGGCGTCGGAGCCGGCGTCGCCGCGCTCGGACTCGGCGGCGTCGGCTCGGCCGCCGCCGACACGGCGTCGGTCAGTGGGGGCGGAAACGCGCTCCAAGCCGCCATCGACGACGCCGACGACGGCGACACGATCGTCGTGACGGACGACGTGACGTACGACCCGGTGACGGTCGACGCCGGCGTGACGCTCGAAGCGGACGGAGATCCGACGATCGAGGGCGCGGGGGGAATCAGCACTGCGGTCAGCATCGAAGCCGACGACGTGACGATCACGGGGTTCACCGTCACGAACCCCGACGGGCTCCTCGGGATCAAAGTGCAAGAGGGGTACGACGGCGCGACGATCGAGAACAACGCGGTCGAGGACGTCGGCCCGACCGGCCGCCTCGGCGTGACGGGGATCGTCGTCGGGCAGGGCGACCACGACGACGTTTCGATCGTCAATAACGTGATCCAGAACCTCGATCAGGAGACGACGGAGGATTCGGGGTTCCCGACCGTCAACGGCATCCTGTTCGACGCCGACAACAGCGATCCGGGGACGATCACGGAGACGACCGTGAACAACAACACGATCGAGGAGATCGAGAGCGACATCGCGCCGCTCGGCATCGTCGTCCAGCACGAGACGGACGGCGTCACGATCAACAACAACGAGATCAGGGATCTCGTCGCCGCGGACGACACCGACTCAGACCCGGACGACGGTGTCGACTTCGGGTTCACCTTCGCGCAGGGGATCAATATCGCCTCGCCGGCCACGGCGGACACCGTCATCAACCACAACGTGATCGAGGACATCACGAGCGCGGAGACGATCCTGCCGGAGGCCGTGAAGATCGACGGGGACGGGAGCGGCCTGACGTTCCGGGCCAATCGGTTCCTCGTCGCCGTCGGCCTCAACAACCGGAACGGGACCGACGACGGAAGCAGGGACCCGTCGGGCGACCCCGTAGTCGACGCGAAGAACAATTGGTGGGGCAGCGAGGACGGGCCCGAGAAGGCTGATTTCAACCAAGACGCGGACGACGACGACCGCAGCGACGTCGTCGGGAACGTCGAGTTCGAGCCGTTCCTCCGCAACCCGCCGGGCCCGAAGGGGAAGGGCAACGGCCGGGGCGGAGGCGGCGGCGGCAACGGCGGAGGCGGCGGGAACGGCGGGAATGGTCGGGGGCGTGGCAACGGTAAAGGCGGGACATAAGAGCGCTCCGGCGCGGTTTCGATCGACCGAAACGGACTGAGATGGCGACGTACACCTACGATCTGAGCGGGTTCTTGACCGTCGACTCCGAGTTCGAACTGTGCCTCGTCGACGTCCCGCCGCGGCGGTCGGATGAGGGCGGAGACATCGTCGTTCGGCGGGGCGAGGCGGGCGCGCCTACCGTCGAGTGGACCGGTCGCCGCGTCGTCGTGACGGTGCCGCCGTCGATGACCGTGGAGAAGGACGCCGCGACCGAACCGGTGCGGTTCACTAAGATACTGCTGTCGGCCGTCCAGGCATTGCTCTTGCGGCGGGAGGCGACGCTGGCCTTCGGCAGCGCGTTCCGGGCGCCGGACGGGAGCGGCGTCGGCCTGTTCGGACCGAGCGGCTGCGGGAAGTCCGCGGCCTCGTTCCGGCTCGCTCGGGAGCGGGGCTACCGACTGCTCGCGGACGACCTCCTCGTCTTCCACGACGGCCGGGTGTACCCGTTCCCGCGGTACCTGAACCTCCCGCGCGACGTCGCCGCAATCGAGCGGTGGCTCCGGTCGGAGGAGGCCTCGACCGAACGCGTCAGGCTCTGGCCCGACGCGGCGGACGTGCCGCGGCGATCGGTCACCGAGAGCGTGCCCGAGCGGATCGAACTCGACGAGGTGCTGGTGGTCGCTTCCCACGAGCCGCCCGCGGGGAGCCCGGAGCCGATACCGCCCGAAGACGCCGCCGCGACGCTGATCGATCTCGTCGACAAGTCGCTGGCCGGGTGGATCACGGAGTCGCGGACGCGCGAGGCGATCGACGACCGCGGCGTCGACCGTCGACCGATCCTCCGATCGGCGGTGAGCGGCGCGGCCTGTTACCGGCTCGAAACGCCGCGAAGCGACCTCGCGCGGTCGGTCGCGGAGTTCGTGGAGCGGTGAGCGGAGCCGGGCCGCGTCTCCCGACCCGGACGGTCGCTACCCGTCGAACCGAGCCGGCGGCCGCCGGTGATCGGTGGCCCGTTCGAAGGCGTACGCGAGCTCGAACAGCCGCTGCTCGGCGAACTCCCGCCCGAGGAGCTCGACGCCGACCGGGAGCCCGTCCGGAGTGAACCCGGCCGGGACGACGATCGCGGGGAGCCCCGTGTGGGCGGCGAGCTCGCAGTTCATCTCCGCGAACGGCTGGTTGTCGGGGATCTCGACCGGCGGTATCCGCGACGGCGGGTACAGCAGCGCGTCGAGGTCGTCGTCCGCCAGCCGCGCGAGCGTCGCGTCCCTGACCGCCTCCCGCCGCCGGAGGCTCCGCAGGTAGCCGGTGTTCTCGTCGAGCGCGTCGGCGTCGGTGTCGAGGATCGCGGTGCCCTCGAACCTGGCTCGCACCGCCGGGTGGAGCTCGCCGGTCGCGACGAGTTCGGCCAGCGAGTCCGGCGACGCCGCGTCGCACGTCTCCGAGAGGTAGGCGTCGAAGTCCCGGGCGAACTCGTACTCGAGGACGCGGGCGCTTTCGAGGCGCGTCTGGTCCACCACGTCGACGGGGTCGACGACCGTCGCGCCCGCCGCCTCGAACTCGGCGATCGCGTCCTCGACGACCGCCGTCACCCGCTCGGCGGCGCTCTCGGGGGCGCTCTCGTCGTCCCGGAGGCCGAAGAACTGCCGAGCGACCCCGATGCGCGCCCCGTCGAGCCCGTCCTCGTCGAGGTGCGCCGCGTACCCTTCGTCCGGGACCCGCCGGTCGCCGCGCGCCGTGATCGGGTCCGCCGGGTCGTACCCGGCCATCGCGTCGAGGGTCCGCGCCGCGTCCTCGACCGTCCGCGCGATCGGGCCGGCCGTGTCCTGCGTCTCGCTCAGCGGGACGATCCCCGTCCGGCTGACCAGTCCCATCGTGGGTCGAACCCCGACGACGTCGTTGAACGCGGGCGGCGACCGGACCGACGAGCACGTGTCGCTCCCGGTCCCGACGACGGCGAAGTTCGCCGCGATCGCCGCCGCCGTGCCCCCGCTCGACCCGGACGGGCGCCGGTCGCGGTCGTACGCGTTCCGCGTCGCCCCGCCGAGGGAGCTCACCGTGTCGACGCCGAAGGAGAGCTCTTGCAGGTTGGCCTTCGCGAGGACGACGGCGCCGGCCTCCCGGAGCCGCGCCACCACGGTCGCGTCGCGGCTCGGCCGTGACTCGGCGAGCGCCGTGGAACCGGCCGTCGTCGGCATGTCGTGCGTGTCCTGGTTGTCCTTGAGAACGACGGGGACCCCGTGTAACGGGCCGACGAGACCGTCGCGGTCGAGCGCGGCGTCGAGTTCCCGCGCGCGGTCAAGCGCGTCGGGATTCACCGCGAGGATAGCGTTGAGGTCGTCGTCGTGCGCCGCGATCCGCGACAGGTACGCGTCGGCGACCGCCTCAGCGGTCGTCTCCCCCGCCTCGTAGGCGGCGTGGACGTCCGAGACGGTCGCTTCGATCGGGTCGAAGTCGTCGGTGTCCGGCGGCGACATAGTGGCTTCCGTGACCAATTTGCACACAGCGTTCTCAATCTACCGCTTGACGTGGTCACCGAACGGTCGCCGAGAGACGCCTCGAACCGGACGCCCCGCGTCACGTCCCGCCACTCGACCGGGAGCGTAACACACCGAACAGTCACCGTTGAACGGTTTCGGTGTCCGGAAGCGGAAGTTCAGCACGTTTTCTCTGAGTATGTCCCGATTCTGAGCGCAATGCGTTTACAGTTGCAGTGCGTTGACACTGCACATGGAGACGGAGTCGACCCCCGTTTCGGAGCTCATGAGCACCGGCCTGCTGACGACGACGCTCGACACCGCCGTCGAGCACGCCGCGGAGACGCTGCTGACCGAGGGCGTCGGGTCCTTGGTCGTCCTCGACGAGTCGGGGGGACTCGCGGGCGTTCTCACGACCACCGACCTCGCGGAGATCGTCTCGTCGGGCCGGGTTCCCGGTTCGGCGACCGTCGCCGACTACATGACGGACGACGTGACGACGGTCGCGTCGACGGACGCGGTCCACGACGCCGCGGTGAAGATGATCCGGGGAGACATTCAGCACCTTCCCGTCACCGACGGGGACGACGAGGTCGTCGGGATGCTCTCGGCGACGGACCTCACGGCGCAGCTGACGTACATGACCAGCAGCGGCACCGACTGACCTCCCGAGTCCGGGTTCGGCTCGGACCCGAGCCGGGGGGCGTCCCGGACCGGGTCGCCGTCCCGGTGACCGAGTCGGAGGAGTAGACCCGGGCGCCGGTCGGTCAGGCGCCGTCCGTCGGCTTCCGGGCCTCGATGGCGGCGGAGACGAGGTAGTCGCCGAGGTCGCGGTCGGCGTCCCACTCGCTGATGAACTCGGTGCTGTCGTCCTTGGGCGTTATCTCGATCGCCTCGAAGCCGGCGCCGTCGAGCATCGATTCGAGCGCCCCGACGGTGGCCGCGCCGGCGACGCAGCCGGTCAGCGAGTCCGGGTCCCGCTCGACGTCGTCCGGGAAGGGCGCGGTCTGGACGACGTCGGAGACGGCCACGCGACCGCCGGGCTTGAGCACGCGGTAGGCGTCGTCGAACACGGCCCGCTTCTCCGGAGCGAGGTTGACGACGCAGTTCGAGATGACGACGTCGACGGTCGCGTCGGCGACGGGGAGGTGGCTGATCTCGCCGAGGCGGAACTCGACGTTGCCGGCGTCGTTCCGCTCGGCGTTCGCCCTGGCCTTCGAGACCATCTCCGGCGTCATGTCGACGCCGATGACGCGCCCCTCCGTCCCGACCTCCCGCGCGGCGAGGAAGCAGTCGAACCCCGCGCCGGAGCCGAGGTCGAGCACGGTCTCGCCGGGCGTCATCTCCGCGAAGGCCTTCGGATTCCCGCAGCCGAGGCCGAGGTCGGCGCCGTCGGCGACGGCGGCGACGTCGTCCGCGTCGTAGCCGAGGCGCTCGCTCCCGGTCGCGGCAGCGTCGCCGTCACAGCAGCCGTCAGCGACCCCATCACCGTCGCAGCACTCGTCGTCGGCGGCGTCGACGCCGGCCTCGTCGGAACCGTCCCGACCGCCCGACGCGATCCGGCCGTAGCGCTCGCGCACCATCTCGCGGATCGCCTCGGGGTCCCGGTCGGCCGGCGCCTCGGCGTCGTTACTCATCGGTCCCCCGCACGTCGTCGAGCGTTTCGAGGAGCGCCGCGGCCGTCTCGGTCAGGCCGTAGTACCGCCACGACCCCTCCTTGCGGCGCGTCACCAGCCCCGCGTCGCGGAGCCGCGAGAGCGCTTGGCTGACGGCGCTCTGACTGACGCCGACCCCGGCTTCGAGGTCGCAGACGCAGACGCCGCCGTCGGCGCTCGCGATCAGGCGGAGCAGCTCGTATCGCGTGTCGTTCCCCATCGCGGTCAGGACCCGGAGGTCCGTCGCCGTCGCCGCCGGGTCGACGCCGTCGAGCGACGCGCAGCAGCCGTCGGTCCCGTTTCCCGTCTCGTCGGCGGTCACGCTGTTCGTCATATTAGCGATATATTATACAACCAAGCACTAATATGTTTCCCAGGCCGCGGTTCGCGGCCCGGGTCCCCGGATCACGCCGACCGGTCCCGCGGAACGGCGGGTGAGCGACGGGGCCCGCGCGTCACTCGCCGCCGACCTTCGTCGTCACCCGGAAGGTCTCCGGGGGGTTGAGGATGCCGGCGACGGTCCCCATCGAGTGAACGACGGTGATCAGGGGGGCCAGCGGGAGCGCCAGCGCCCACTGCCGGTGGTCGTCGCCGTAGTAGATGACGCCCAGGAGGAACCACCCGAGCGTACACAGCGCCAGCCCCATGGACGCGAGGAAGAACCATCCCCCGTACGCGATCGTCACGCTCAACAGCGACAGCGGGACCGCGATGAGCGTCACGATCGGCGAGAGCGCCCAGGCGTAGTTTCGCACGCGGGTCAACAGCTCGTACCGGAACGGGAGCATCGCCGACGCCTGGACGTTACCGGCCGCCCAGCGGCGACGCTGCTGTGCGATCTCGTACAGCGACGGCGGGGCCTCGTTCCGGCACACCGCGTCCGACAGCGCGAACGTCACGTCGAGCTCCTGGAACGCCGCCCAGACGAACGCGGTGTCCTCGACGAGCGTCTCGCGGTCCCACGTCGTCCGCTCTTCGACGTCCGTGCGAACGGCGATCCCGCCGCCCCACGCGAACAGCGGAATCGAGAGCCGCGCGAACGCGCGCTGCTCGAACTGGACGCCCATCCGGTAGATGTCGGCCAGATAGCTGAGGTTCGATCCCGTGCGACGCGGCTTCTCGCGGAGCTGCACGATGTCCGCGTCCGGCAGCCCGTCGAGCGACTCGACGACGCTGTCCTCGTCGAGGTACAGCGCGAACTCCGTCTGGCACTCCAGCGTCTGTCGCGCCCACTCCTGCGCGCGGCCCTTCCGGACCGCTCGGCAGGTGAACTCCTCGGGGACGACGTGGACCGTCGCTCCGGTGACGTCGATGGGCGATTCCGCGATCACGTGGACGTCGTCGAGCCCGTCGGGCAGGGAGTCGACGGTCTCCTGCACGACGTCGGCGGCGTCGACGGTCATGATCCGAACCTGGATCTCGTCGAGGCCGTACTCGTTCGGCGGCGTCTCGTACCCCGCCCCGACGACGGTCGTGAGGACGATCCAGACGAGCGCGGTCGCCCCGAACAGGAGCGTCACGCCCCACAGCGCGATCCCGAACAGCGACGCGACTCCGCCGTCGCCGATGGCGGTCGTCGCCGCCGCTCGGGCGGGGGCCGTGCCGGGCCCGGTAACGACGGTCGGTGCGAGCAGCGTCGCGACACCGCCGACGAGTAGCGTCAGCGTCACCGCGACCAGTGCGATCCGTTCGGTGTTCATCGTACCTCTCCCTCTCTCGGCGACCCGTATGAACCGTCCAAACGCTGCACCGGGATTCGCCCGTTTTTCGACCGGATTTTCGGCCTTAATTCCGAACAATCCGGATTAATCGCACGACAGCGCCACTATGACGAGTTGTGACACGTGACAGTATAGCAAACAGCAGGATCGCCGCCGAGTCGACCGCGGCGCCCACGCGATCGCCTCGCGCGCACCGACGGCCCGCCGCTCCGATGCGCGTCGAGTCCCACTCGCACATCGGGCGTGTCGCGGTCTCGGACCGCCGCCACGCCGGGCTATCGCACACACTGCGCCCGCCGCCGCACGTAGTTTTTTGAAATCCGACTCCTCACATTGGTTATGGCCACACCTGGCGAGTTTGGTGAGTTCGGTGGTCGTCACGTTCCCGAACCGCTCGAAGAACCGCTGGCCGAGTTAGCGGCCGCGTACGAGGACGCGATCGGTGACGAGGAGTTCATGGCCGAGCTCCGGCATCTCCTCGAACACTTCGCCGGTCGTCCGACGCCGGTGTTTCACGCGGAAACGCTGAGCGAGCGATACGGCGCCGACATCTACCTCAAACACGAGGACCTCCTCCACGGCGGGGCCCACAAGCTCAACAACACGCTCGGACAGGCCCTGTTGGCGAAGCGCGCCGGTAAAGAGCGGCTGATCGCCGAGACGGGGGCCGGCCAACACGGCACCGCGACCGCGATGGTCGGCGCCCTCCTCGACCTGGACACGACGGTGTACATGGGCCGCCACGACATGCGGCGACAGGAGATGAACGTCTTCCGGATGCGGCTGATGGGCGCCGACGTGGAGCCGGTCGAGCGCGGCAACGAGGGGCTCGCGGAGGCCGTCGACGCCGCCTTAGAGGACTTCGCCGCCAACGTCGACTCGACCCACTACCTCGTCGGGAGCGTCGTCGGTCCCGACCCGTTCCCGCGGATGGTGCGCGAGTTCCAGTCCGTCATCGGCACCGAGGCGCGCGAACAGATCCGAGAGCTGCACGGGTCGCTCCCCGACGCGTGCGTCGCGTGCGTCGGCGGCGGGTCGAACTCCATCGGGCTCTGGCACGCGTTCAAAGACGACGACGTCAAGTTCTACGGCGCCGAGCCGGGCGGGATCGACGACGAGAACCACTCGGCGCCCCTCTCGAAGACTGAACAAGACGAGCCGCGGATCTTCCAGGGGATGAAGACGAAGACGATCGGCGACGACACCCAGAACCACTCCGTGTCGGCCGGTCTCGACTACCCGGCCATCGGGCCGGAACACGCCGCGCTGCAGGAGATGGGCCGCGCCGAGTACCACGCCGTCTCCGACGACGAGGCGCTGGCCGCGTTCCGCGAGCTGAGCGAGGCCGAGGGGATCATCCCGGCCCTGGAGCCGGCGCACGCCCTCGCGCTGGCCGCCAAGCTCGCCGAGGACGACCGCCACGACACGCTGCTGGTCAACCTCTGCGGCCGCGGCGACAAGGACATGCAGACGGCCGCCGAGCACTTCGACCTCGCGGACTGAGTCGGGGCGACGCGACGGGAGCGCGCGTCGGCGCTCACAGCTCTTTTTCGAAGTGAACGAGCTCGTACGCGCCGGCGACGGAGCGGGCCGCCTCTTCGTAGCCGTGCGCGCGGTAGAACTCGAGGGCCGCCGCCTGCCGAGTCGACGTCGTGGCGAGCAGGGTCTCGAAGTCGGCGGCGGCCGCGCGGCGTTCGAGCTCGTCGAGGAGCGCCCGACCGTACCCGCGTCGCTGGTACGGGGGAGCGACGCGCATCCGATGGAGCTCGGCCGCGCCGGGTCGGTCTCGCTCCTCGCCGTGGCCGGCGCGGTTCGGGAGGTAACCGCCCATCGCCGCGAGCGTGCCGTCGCGGGTGGCGAGACCGGTCTCGGACGCCTCGGCGGCGTCGGCCGCGGCGTCGGTTGAGCTGTCCGCGGGACCCGTCAGGCCGTTCGTGAGGGCGGCCGGGCCGTCCGAGGGATCGGTCGCGTCGACGACGCCGACGACGAACTCGCCCCCGGCGTCGAGGTACGACGCCTCGACCGCGCTCAGGTCGTCCGTGCCGGGAACGTCGGTCGGGTCGACGCCGGCGTCCCTGAGCGCCCACTCGTGGAGGGCCCACACGGCCGCTTCGTCCCGCGGATCGTACGTCCGGAGCCGCAATACAGCCGTCACTACGTGCGACGGTACTCGCGCGTCGGCTTGAACATACGGGTCTCCGTCGAACTCCCCGACCGACGACTGACACCGAGCCAATCCCGACCGGTGCAGGGGGCTCGCGGACGGGTCCCGACCGCAGGCGCTCGATGCAACAGACTTTCCGTCTGGCACCTCTCGTGTTCGTATGACGATAGAGACCGGCGATTCTGTGACGCTCGAGTACACTGGGCGGCTCGACGACGAGACCGTGTTCGACACCTCTCGGCAGTCCGTCGCCGAGGAGACGGGCCTCGCCGAGGCCCAGCCCGATCGAGAGTACGCGCCGCTCACGGTCGAAATCGGCGACGAACAGGTCATCGAGGGGATGGAGGAGGGACTCATCGGCCTCGAGGCCGGGGAGACGGACACCCTGACCATCCCGCCGGAGAAGGCCTACGGCGAGCCAACCGACGAGAATATTCAGACGTTCGACACCGACGAGCTCCGCGAGATGCTCGGAGGCCAGACGCCCGAGGAGGGCTCGTATCTCGAGGCTCAGAACGGCCGTCAGGGCGAGGTCGTCCACGTCGACGATGAGGTCGTCCGAGTGGACTTCAACCCGCGCCTCGCCGGGGAAACGCTGACGTTCGACGTCGAAATCGTCGACGTCAACTGATCCCGAACGGAGGCGTCTCCGGCGGTCGACGGGAGCGGCGGCGAACGGGGGACGGTGGCCCGGTCGGACTTCTCGGGCTTCGGCGGAACCGGCCCGAGACGCGGGCGCCGCGTAATCAGCCGTTTAATCCGTTTCGTACTCGGAGGGCCGGCCGCCCGAGAAGAGACGCGCGGCTCTCGCGAGGTCTCGCTTCGGGCGGCGTCGCGCCCGGTTTTGACGGACGCGGGTCGCTCGGGACGGCCTTCCGACCTGACAACGAAGCATAGAATGCGGTTATCCCCGACAGCGACGTAGCTCTCTCCGGAGTACTGATACCCAAATGATAGACACCCGTCCGGTCCTCTGCAGGCGGTGCGGCGGTCCGACCGACGTCACCGACGTGGTCGTGAGACATTCCCCGTCCGATCCGCTGGTCGTCTCCGAGTGCGCCGGCTGCGGCGCGATAGTCGGCGTCGGCGCCCATCGGTAGCCCTCAGGAGTCTCGGTGTCGTCGGACGCGCCGCTCGTCTCGGCGGGGCGGCGCAGCCGGACCGGTCGCCTCCGCGCCGAGACGAGCGGCGGCCCGGGGGTCAGAACGAGGTCTCGTCCGACTCGACGGCGGCGCGCCCGCGGTCGTCGTACCCCTTTCGACCGACGGCGTCCTCCGGGAGCAGCGAGGTGACGAACTCCTCCAGCTCGGCCTCGGACCGGAAGGCGTCCGGCTCGTCGTCGACCACGTCGAGGATCTCCGGAAGCGGCATCGTCTCGCCGTTCGCGAACTCGACGACGCCGTCGTCGCACTCCTCGACGACGGTGTCGTACGTGACGGGGTACTGGCAGTCGCAGACGTCGGTCATCGCCGCTTCCACGTCCATGTTTATTTTTCGTGATGAATACTGAAAAGGCTGGTGCCGGCGGCGCTCGCCGGCGATCGCGGTCGGTGGTCGTGTACCGTGTGCCGTTCGGTGGTCGCGGAATGGATCCCGTTCGGTGGTCGCGGAACGGATGCCGTTCGATGGTCGCGGAACGGATGCCGTTCGGTGGTCGCGGAACGCGTACCGGGCGGCGGTCTGGCGGGAGCGGCGAGATGGGTGAGGGCCTCCGCGGGTCGGAGAGTATACGTTGCCGCGCGCCGCAGAACGCTCCATGTCTCCCGCACTGCGGTGTTACCGATGTGGAGATCGCTACCGGGACCCGCTCCGCGTCCGTTGCGACTGCGGAGAGCCGCTCTGGTTCGAGCCCGACGCGGCGGCGTTCGGCTGGGAGGACTGCCGGGCGTACGACGGCGCGTGGCGGTACGAGCCGCTCTTGCCGATCGACCGGCCCGAGGGAGTCGCTCGCGCCGCGGGCGGCACCCCGCTGGTCAGGAGCGAGGGCCTCGACGACGCCGCGGGCTGTCGCGTGTACGTCAAAGACGAGGGCGAACACCCGACCGGCGCGTACAAGGACCGGGGCAGCGCCGCGGCCGTCCCGCACGCGGTCGCCGCGGCGGACGGCGCCGTCGGAACCGTCTCGTACGGCAACATGGCGATGAGCACCGCCGCCCACGCCGCGAGCCTCGACAGGGAGTGCGTCGTCCTCGTTCCCGACGACATCTCCCCGGTCCGACTCGAGCTCATCGGCCAGTACGAGCCGACGATCGTGCGCGTCGACGGCGACTACGGGGCCCTCTACGGCGACGCGCTCGACCTCTCCGACGAACTCCCGGTCCGGTTCCTCGTCAGCGACGCCCCGGCTCGGATAAGCGGATACGCGACCGCGATGTTCGAGATCTGCGAGGCGTTCGCCCCCGACGCGCCCGACGCGGTCGTCCTGCCGACGAGCTCCGGCGGGTTCGCCTCGGGGCTCTGGCGCGGGATCCGCGACCTCGAGGCCGCCGGACTCCTCGACGACCCCCCGCGGCTGTGCCTCGTCCAGACCGCCGCATCAGACCCGATAACGCGGGCGTTCGAGTCGGGCGCGACCGACCCGACGCCCATCGCGCCCGACGAGACCGGCGAGACGATCGCTCACTCGATCGGGAACCCGGACCCGCCGAGCGGCGGTCGCGCGCTCGCCGCGGTCCGCGACACCGCCGGCGCCGTCGTCTCCGTCGACGACGACGAGATACGAGCCGCGCAGCGGCGGTTCGCGGTCGACGGCGGGTTCTGCGTCGAGCCGGCGTCGGCGGCGTCGCTCGCGGGCGCGACCCGGCTGTCGGAGCGCGGCGAGATCGACGACGACGACGCCGTCGTCCTCGTTCCGACCGGGACGGGGTTCAAAGAGCTCGGGACCGGCGACGCGTCGGTGGCGACCGAGCGGACGAACCGGTCGGCCCTCCCGGAACTGCTCGCCTCGCTGCTCTGCGCCTCTTGACGGTGTCCGCGACGACCGCCGTGTGACGTCCGTCGACGGGCGGGCCGCACCTTCTCAACTCGACGCGTGACGTCGTCGGAGCGTTCGGGGGCGCTCGGACTGACCGGGCGGTTCACCGAGCGAACGTCCGCCTCGATATCGGACACGGCGGACGGCCCGCAATCTATCGAATGCAACCGTTCGAACCGGGACGTTCCGGTTCGCCCACCGTTCTGATAAGGGATGAGAAACGAACTCTCAGGCCTCTAGACGGCGGTGTTACTGTGAAACTACCATGATTTCAGCACCGTCCTGAACGCGTGTTATTCTGCCTTTTATTAATAAACACATTGTATAAAATATCCTATAGTGGTCCGAAATCGGAACTGCACACGACCCGATCAGTAGAAAAAGTGTAACCTCTCTAATCACTTCTTGAATATTATTGTTGGACCCATAACAATAATAGATTGCGTTGTCAATATGTCCGATGCTCCTCAGACGGAACCGGCCTGTCACCGTGTGCGCGGCGGCTTGTGACGCGTGTACACGTCTGAAGCCAAATCGGCGGAGGAGGCACAGCGACGAGACGACCCTATCGAGAACGGAGACGAGATCACAGTGAGCGCATCCGCAACCACCCGGTTCTTCGCGGTCGCGTTCTCCGTGCTGATGCTGGTCTCGGCCATGGGGGCCGGGATAATCGGCGGGGCCGGCGTCGCGCAGGCGCAGAGCGGTGGGGATGTTATTGAGCGGGTGAACGCGGGTGGAGCGAGCGTGAGCACGTCGTCCGGACCGGACTGGACCGCCGACAGTGGCGGGAGCACGTACAGCTCCGGCGGCACGGCGTACACGGCGGATAGCCTGTCAGCGGGGGACGTCACGAATCCGACGGACGCGCCGTCGGAGGTGTTCCTCACGGAGCGGTTCGGCGATCACTCGTGGTCGTTCGACGTGAGCTCCGGGACCGAGTACGAGGTCCGGCTCTACTTCGCCGAGATCTACTACGGCGTGAACCCCAATACAGATGGCGCGGACACGGGCGACCGCGTGTTCGACGCGTCGATCGAGGGACAGCAGGTCCTGAACGACTACGACATCGTCGCCGAGACCGGCGGCGCCGCGACGGCCACCGTCGAGACGTTCGAGGTGACCCCGTCTGACGGAACGATCGACGTCTCGTTCACGAACGAGGTGGACAACGCGAAGGTGTCCGCCATCGAGGTCGTCGAGGCCACGCCCGACCCCGGCGTGCTCGGCGGGCCCGACAGCGTTGACTTCGGGACGGTCGTCACCGGCGAGAACGCGACCGAGTCCGTCACCCTCTCGAACGAGGGGGAAAGCGGTGATCAGTCGATCACGGTCGACGGCGCCTCGGTGTCCGGCACCGACGCCGGCGACTTCTCGACGGACTTCTCCGGGAGCGTGACGCTCGCGCCCGGCGAGACGACCGACGTCCCCGTGACGTTCTCGCCGTCCGACGCCGAGGCGAAGTCGGCGAGCCTGGAGGTGAGTCACGACGCGGAGAACACCACCTCGCCGTTGACGGTCGGTCTGTCTGGTGAGGGGTCCAGTTCGGTTCCAGTCGGCTTCGGACACACAGAGCTCGACGGCTTCTCCGCGGGCAGCCCCACGTCGATCGACTGGGGGCCCGACGGGCGGCTCTACGTCTCCACTCAGGGTGGCGAGGTGTTCGCCCTCACGGTCGAGCGGAACGGAGAGGACAGCTACCAGGTGACCGAGACGGAGACGATCGACGAGATTCTGGACATCCCGAACCACAACGACGACGGCTCCTTCGCCAGTCTCGGCGACCAGCGTCTGGTGACGGGGCTGCGCGTCGGCGGCACCGCCGACCAGCCGGTCCTGTACGTCACCTCCAGCGACCCGCGCGCCCCCGTCGGGAACGACAACCCGCCGGAGCAGAGCCTCGACACCAACTCAGGGACTATCTCGCGGTTGACCCAGCAGAGCGACGGGAGCTGGGATCACGATGTCCTCGTGCGCGGCATCGCGCGCTCGGAGGAGAACCACGCCGTCAATGGGCTTGCCATCGCCGACGGCGGCGACACGCTGTACGTCGCGGTCGGCGGCCACACGAACCAGGGCGCGCCCGGCGACAAGCTGTCGTACCTGCCGGAGTACGCGCTCTCGGCGTCCATTCTGGAGGTCGACGTCGCACAGATCGAGAGCAACAACCAGCCGAAAGACGCGCTCGACGAGAACGGTAACGCGTACGCGGACTACTACTACGACATCCCGACGCTGAACCCCAACCAGTCGAACGCGCCGAACGGCGGACCGTTCGGCGGGCTCGACGGCGTCAACATGGCCAAGCTGGTCGACGGTGGTCCCGTGCAGGTGTACTCGCCCGGCTACCGGAACCCCTACGACGTTGTGATCCGCCCGAACGGCGACCTCTACACGATTGACAACGGTCACAACGGCGGTTGGGGCGACCAGCCCGTCGGCGAGGGGACGAACCAGTGCACCAACGAGATCAACGACGGCGGCGGCGGTGGCGACAACCCGCTTCACCACATCGATCAGGAAGGCTACTACGGCGGTCACGCGAACCCAACGCGCGCGAATCCGGACGGCGCGAACGTCTACGCGGGCGGGTTCAAGGACAACGCCGGCGAGCTCTTGGTCAACTTCAGTAAGAACTCGCCGGTCGAAGTCCCGGCCAACCCGGTCGAGTGCGACTGGCAGGCGCCCGGCGACGACGGAGCGCTGACGACCTTCGGTGCATCAACCAACGGGCTGGGCGTCTACACGGCGGACAACTTCGGCGGGGCGCTCGACGGCGCGCTGCTGGCGGCTAGCTTCGACGGTAACACCTACTACACGACGTTCAACGAGAACGGGACCGAGGTCGTCGACAAGCAGGCGCAGTTCTCGGCCGGCTTGAACACGCCGCTCGACGTCACCGCGATGGACGACGGCGAGGCGTACCCCGGCACTGTGTGGGTCGCTGACTTCGGCGGGAACGACATCGACGTGTACGAGCCGGACGACTACGGCGACAGCACCGGCGGCGGTGACCAGTGTATCGCCGACGATCCGGACGATCCGGACTACGATCCGGACGGTGACGCCGACGGCGACGGCTACACCAATCAGGACGAGAACGAAGCCGGATCCGATCCGTGTTCGGCCTCGTCCACGCCGCCGGACTTCGACGACGACGGGATCTCGAACCTGAACGATCCCGACGACGACAACGACGGCACGCCGGACACCGAGGACCCGTTCGCCATCGACCCGGACGACGGGACGACGACGACCGCGCCCGTCGAGTACTCGTTCCAGAAGTCCTCGGGGCCCGGAACGATCCTGGACCTCGGATTCACCGGCCTGATGACGAACGGGACGGACTATCAGGACCTGTACGACACTGAGAACGTCATCGCGGGCGCCGCGGCGCCGGTCCTCACGGTCGAGGACGTGCCACCCGGTGACGCGTTCGAGGGAACGAACACCCAGCAGTACGCGTTCCAGTCCGGCGTTCAGGTGAACGACGAACCGCTGACCGTCCACACGACGCTGGAGGCGCCGTTCTCCTCCACGCCCGAAGGCGACGGCTTCCGGTCGCAGGGCGTGTACATCGGGAACGGCGACCAAGACAACTACGTCAAGCTGGTCGTCACAGAGAGCGGGGCGACGAGCGGGACGCCCGGTCTGGAGCTGCTGACGGAGGTCAACGGGAACGCGACGAACACGAAGATCGACGAGACCGACGTGGTCGGCAGCAAGACGGTCGACCTCTACCTCGACGTGTACCCGGGTAACGACACCGCGGTCGCACGGTACGCGATCAGCGGGAACAACATCGACGGGACGGTTACCGGCACGCTCGGCGAGACGGACGTTCCGTCGAGCTGGCTCGACAGCACCGACCAGGGGATGGCGTTCGGCGTCATCTCGACGTCCAACAGCGCCGGGACGTTCGGCACGGAGGACCCGTACACGGCGACGTACACCCAGCTTGAGGTAACCCAGCAGGGGACGGAGACGGACAACACGCCGCCGTCGATCGACGCTATCTCGAACCAGTCGGTCGTCAGCGGCGAGAACGTCAACGTCTCTGTGAGCGCGTCCGACGACGACGGCGACTCGGTGTCGCTGTCGCTGAGTCAGTCGCCGGAGTTCGTGACGCTCGCGGACGGTGAGATCAGTGTCGATCCGCAGTCGAGCGACGCCGCGAACTCGCCGTACACGGTCGAGGTGACGGCTGACGACGGCACCGACACGACCACCGAGAGCTTCGAGCTCGCGGTCGACACGGCGACTTCGACCACGGCCGGTACGGCGCTTGCGCGTGCGAACGCCGGCGGGTCGACGCTCTCGGCCACCGACGACGGTCCCGACTGGACCGGCGTCACGGGCGTGACCGCCGACGGCCCGCTCGTCTCAGTCAGCGGTACTGCAGATAACTACAACGATGGTGACGACGTGACGCCGGGCGACGAGGTTTCGTCGAGCACCCCGTCCGGAGTGTACGACGCGGAACGGTTCGGTGCGATGACTTGGGAGTTCGACGTGCCGTCCGACTCCGAGGTCGAGGTCCGTCTCTACCTCAGCAATCAGTTCCCGGGGGCCAACACGAGCGGCGACCGACAGTACAACGTCGCCGTCGAGGGCGACCAAGTGCTGACGGAGTACGACCCGGTCCAAGACGTCGGTCAGGCCAACGGGACGGTGAAGGCGTTCACCACCACCGAGGACGGCGACGGGAACGTCTCGGTCAGCTTCACCGAGGGGGCGATCGAGTTCCCGCAGGTCAACGCGATCGAGGTCGTCGAGCCCGGGACATCGACGCCGGAGCCCGAAGCGTCGGCCGACGTGGCGATCACGCCCGGCAGCGGTATCGAAGCGAGCACCTACGGCGGCGGTTCGTTCGAGGTCACGAACACTGGCGAACAGAACATCGAGTCGGTGACGATCGACCTGAGCACGACGACGCTCCCCGACATGGTGTTCGATCCCGAAGGCACGGCCGGCGACGGGGCCGCCAAGGGCCTGAGCATCGACAGCGAGTCGGGTGATGGCGTCGGCGTCGTCTCGGTGGCCGACAGCGACGTGTTCAGCCAGCCGCACAACGGACAGAACGACTCGGACGGCTACGACGTGCTCACGATCGAGTTCACCGACTTCGATCCCGGTGAGACGGTCGCGTTCTCGGCCGACAACGATCCGACGAGCATCAAGGGTGCGACGATCTCCTCGCAAGAGGCGGGCCCGGTGTCCGGGCTCGAACTCGCACGGGCGACGGTCGATGTCGGGTACTCCGACGGCACGACCCAGACGACTCAGACGATCGGTGACGGGAGTCCAGGCGGCGCCGAGGCCGTCGCCGACGGTGACGTCCCGGCCGCGCCGAGCATCGGTGTCCAAAATGTCTCGCTGGACGGGAGCGTGCTCGACGGCTACCACAGCGCCGCGACGGTAACCGACGCCGCACAGACGGTTACCGTCTCCGGGCCCGCGAACGCCGATGTGACGCTCGTTAGAGTCGAGGGCGAACTCGAACTCGACAATGTACCCGACTACAACGGGACGCCGGGCTACGATATTGAGGACTACGAGGCCAACAAGGCCGAAGACGTCGAGTACTACTCGACCACGCTCGACTCGAACGGCGAGGCAGCGATACCGGTGACGCTGACCGACTCGACCGACGTCGGCAGTCTCAACTACTTCGTTGCCGCTGTGGAAGACGGTGACGGAGCGGGACTGGCCTCCGACGCGGTCGTCCTCGAACTCGACGAGGGCTCCGCCCCGACGGTTGATTCTATCACCGACAAGGGCGTCACCGAAGGCGAGTCGCTGACCGTCGACGTGCCGGCGTCCGACGCCGACGGCGACGCGCTCGACCTGTCCGTCAGCGGACCGTCGTTCGTCGCCCTCAACGACCAGAACGACACGCTCACCGTCGCGCCCGGTGACGACATGGTCGGCACGTACGGCGTGACCGTCACCGCCGACGACGGGAACGCGACCGCGAGCGAGTCGTTCGCGGTGTACGTCGACGAACCCGACCAGAACGGGACGGTCGTCACGGCAGTCAACGCCGGCGGAGGCAACTACACCGCCAGCGACGGGACCGAGTACGTCGCCAGCGCGGACAGCGACGTGTTCAGCGGTGGCTCGACGTACAGCGTCAATCAGTCCATCGCGGCCACCGAGGACGACACGCTGTACCAAACTGAACTGTTTGGCGAAGGCGACGGCGCGCCGAACGTCGACGTGCCTGTCGAGAACGGCACCTACGAGGTGACGCTGCAGTTCACGGAGATCTTCCAGGGCGTCTCCGACAGTGACTCGCCGGACTCGTCCACGCCGCCGACCGACGGCACGAACGAGAACGACCGCCTGTTCAGCGCGACGGTCGAAGGCGAGGAAGTGCTCACGGAGTACGACATCTACTCCGAGGTCGGCCCGCTGAACGCGACCGACAAGACGTACACGGTCAACGTGACCGACGGAGAGCTGAACGTCGACTTCGCGGTGACCAACGACAACGCGAAGATCAGCGCGATCAAGGTCGAGGAGATCGACACGGGCGACGAGATCGACACGCCCATCGACGGCTTCGAGAACGCGCCGACGGACCCGGACGGCGACGGGCTCTACGAGGACGTCAACGGCGACGGCGACGTGAACGTCGGTGACGCTCAGGCAATCTTCAGCAACGCCGACGATCCGGTCGTCCAGAACAACACCGACGCGTTCGATTACAACGGCGACGGGTCGGTGAACTCCGGCGACGCACAGGCGCTGTTCGCCAACGGTCTCGCGGCCGGCGACGACGACGGGACGGAGGCCTGATCAGCCGCCGCTCCGCGCTTCGGCCCGATGCCACTCCAGAGGTATGGCACCCACGCGGGCCGGGCGCCCCCGGACAGACCACGCACCAACCACCCACGACCTGACCGACCCACGACACGAGACGACAGCCCAGACGAGAAAGAACCCGATGAAACCCACAACACCGACCCAACGGAAGGCGCTGACCCTGTTGATAGCCGTGGTGGTCGCCCTCTCGGCGACCGCCGGCTTCGCAGGCGCAGCGACGACAACCGAACTGACAGTATCGATTACGGACGACGACAACACGATCGAACCCGGCGAGACGACGACCGTCGAAATCGCGGTCGCGAACGCCGACAACGGCGTCGGCGCCGCAGAGCTCGGTGTCGAATTGAGTGACCCCGGAGTCGGGACGATAACCGACGTGACGATCCCGAACGCACCCGGAAGTACGGACAACAACATCACCGGCGGCGGCGCGGCGGCAGACATCAAGTACGCCTTCGCTAACAACTCTGACACCGGTTCGGTCACCATCGTCGAGATGACCGTTCAGGGCGCATCGGCCGGGACGACAGACATCGAGATCACCGAGAACAGTCAGACCGGCTTCCTCGCCGTCTTTGACGAGAACGGAGCCGGCTACACGCTCGATACCATCGGCAGCGCGACGCTGACGGTCAACACCCCGCCCGACGCGGACGCGGGCCCGGACCAGACCGTCGACGAGGGCGAGACGGTCACGCTCGACGCGACCGCGTCGAACGACCCGGACGGCGACTCGCTGAGCTACTCGTGGACCCAGACCGGCGGTCCGGACGTCTCGCTGAGTGACGCAGACACCGCCAATCCGACGTTCCCCGCCCCGGAAGTCACCGAGGACACCGCGCTCGATTTCGAGGTGGAAGTCACGGACACCGTCGGAGCGACCGACAACGACTCGGTCAGCGTGACCGTCCAGCTGGCCGCGCCCGCGGCGGCGAACTTCCAGGTCTCGAACCTGAGCGCACCCAGTAGCGTCACAGAGGGCGAGAACATCACCGTCTCCGCGGACGTGGAGAACACCGGCGGCCAGACCGCCACTAAGTCGGTCGAGTTCCGCCTCGACACGGACGGCGACGACTCGATCGACGACGAGGGCGCGCTCGCGTCGCAGGGCGTCGAGCTTGCGCCCGGCGAATCGACGACCGTCACCTTCGATAACATCGACACGAGCGGGCTGTCGGGCACGCTCACGCACGGGGTGTTCACGGTAGACGACACCGAGACCGCACAGATCACGATCAACGAGCCCGCGGCGGCGGACTTCCAAGTGTCGAACCTGCAGGCACCCGAGAACGCGACGCAGGGCGACGCGATCGACGTCTCCGCCGAAATCGATAACGCGGGCGAACAGACCGCGACCAAGTCCGTCGAGTTCCGCATCGACGCGAACGGTGACGGCTTCGGCGACGCCGGTGACGTGGCCCTCAGTCAGAACGTCGAACTCGCCGGCGGCGAGTCGACGACGGTCGAGTTCACCGACGTCGACACGAATCCGCTGGCGCCGGGGACCTACGACCACGGCGTCTTCACCGAGGACGACAACGCCACCGCGCAGATCACCGTCGAAGCACCGCCGGAGCCGCCGGGTGACAAGGAGACGACCGTAAGCCTCCAGCCCGCCGACCAGACCACCGCCGTCGGCGTCACCGCGACCTATGAGATCGTCGTCGACAGCGCGGACGGCGGCGTCGGTGCGGCCGAGATCAGCGTCGCCGTCGACGATCCCGGTGTTGCGGCGATCACCGGCGCAAGCGCTATCGACGCGAACGCGAGCGAACAAGTTGATGTCGCCGCGGACGGCTCGTCGGTCGACCTGGATTACGCGTTCGCCGACACCGCCGAGACGGGCAGTGTCGCCGTCGCGACGGTGACCGTAGAGGGCGCCAGCGCCGGAACCGCGAACCTGTCGCTCGCACCGACCGAAACGAACGACGAGGTACTCGTCTTCGACGAGAACGGCGCCCCCTACGACGTGACCGGGACCGACGGTGCGGCAGTTGAGGTGCAAGCGGTGCAGTTCCTCGTGGACGACCTCGAGGCGCCCGAGAAGGCGCCCGTCGGGAGCGACGTCACGGTCACCGCGAACGTCACCAACGACGGCGGACAGGCCGCCACGCAGACGGTGGAGTTCCGCCTCGACGTCGAGGGCGACGGCTTCGGCGACGACGACGACGTGGTCCTCTCACAGAACGTCCAGTTGGAGCCCGGAGAGTCGACGACCGTCGAGTACACCGACATCGGTACGGGCGGTCTCGCACCCGGTGACTACACCCACGGCGTCTTCACCGAGAACGACTCCGCGACCGCGACCCTCTCGGTGGAGGAAGCGGAGGAGGGGCCGCCGCCGGTCGGAAACTTCACCGACGCACCGACTGACCCTGACGACGACGGTCTCTACGAGGACGTCAACGGCGACGGCCAGTTCAACATCGTCGACGTCCAGGCGCTGTTCGCCAACCTCGACGACGAGACGATCGAGAACTACCCGGACGCGTTCGACTTCAACGGCGACGGTACCGTCGACGTCGTCGACGTGCAGAAACTGTTCACGGAGTACTCAGACCAATGAGTGTCACAGAGATCGGTACGACGATCGAGGCGCAGAGCACGGCCGTTATCGCGGTGATAGCGCTGATTGCGACCGCCGGTATCGGCGGGGCTGCCCTGGCGGTCGGCCCGGACGCGGGCCTGCAGACGGGGGCGGCACAGCAGGAGAATCCGCTCGAGACGGGGGTGAGCCTCGAGCCGAGCAGCGCGACCGTCACCAGCGGTGAGACGACGACGTACGACGTGGTCGTTGACACCGCCAACGGGGGCGTCGGAGCGTACGAGTTCACCGTCAGCATCGCCGATCCGAGCGTCGCCTCGATATCGGACGTCGCCGTCGGCGGGAATCCGAGCGAGCAGACGACCGACGTCTCGATCGCAGCGGACGGGTCCTCAGCCGACGTGACGGCGGCGCTCGCCAACACGTCGGATAGCGGGATGGTGACTATCGGAACGGTCACCGTCCAGGGGGACGCCGCGGGAAGCAGCGACGTGTCGCTCGCAGTCGAGGCGCTCGGCACCGAAGGCGGCGCATCGTACACCGTGACCGAAACGACGGACGCATCGATCACCGTCGAAACGGCAGACGATGGCGATGACGCCGACGATGGTGACAACGGTTCCGACGGCGGAGATGGTGACGACGGTGACGATAGCTCCGATGATGACAATGGAAACTTCGACGTCAGCATCGTTACAACGAACTCACCGATCCAGAAGGGCGTAGACAGTGAATTTGTGGTGTTTGTCTCGGTTAGCAACACGGCTGAGCTACCCGACTCCGGGACTCCCGAGCCCGACACTCAGGACATCGAGCTCCGCATTAACGGGACCGACGTAGCCACGACATCACCCTTCACTCTCCGTCCCCAAGAGCAAGTAATTGACACTGGAATCTCAGTTGACGTTTCTGAGCTCGCCCCCGGTGAGTACGAGGCAGTAGTTGCATCCGATGATGATAGCGAGACAGTTCCTTTGATAATAACTCCAGGGTCCGAGTACGCTCTGTCGAACCTGGATCCAGCCGAAGCGACCGTAACGGCGGGAGATGATCCAATCGATATTTCCGCCGACATAGAAAACGTTCGTGACCTGACCGGCGACCAAGATATCGAACTGACCGTCACTGATGAGGTAACCGGTGAAGTCGTCTACAACGACACTGAACCGGATGTCACACTCGACGCCGGTGACTCGACAACCGTCACGTTCGAAAATGTCCCAGCCGGTGACCTCGAACCCGGAGAATATACTCACGAAGTCTCTTCGGAGGACGACTCCGTCGCTGGCAACCTGACTGTCGAAGAAGACGAGCAGAACGGTTCCGATGGTGACGACGGAGACGACGGTGACGACGGAGACGACGGTGCGGACGACGGTGAAGACAGTGACGACGGAGATGACGGTGCGGACGACGGTGAAGACAGTGACGACGGAGACGACGGCGCGGATCTGGAGACTGCGGTGAGCCTCCAGCCGTCGGAATCGACGGTTACCGTCGGCGAGACGACGACGTACGACGTGGTCGTCGACACGGCTAACGGCGGTGTCGGTGCGTACGACTTCGATATCACGGTCGACGACCCGTCGGTGGCTTCCGTTACGGATCTCGAGTTCGGCGGAGACCCGTCCGCGGAAACCAGTAACGCGACGTTCGCCGACGACGGCTCGTCGGTGTCGGTCTCGGCCGCGCTCGCGAACACCAGTGACACGGGAAGTGTCACCATCGCGACGGCCACCGTCACCGGAGATGCTCCCGGAACGAGCGGGTTGTCGCTCGCGGTCGACGCACTTGGCACCGAAGACGGCGAGCCGTACACCGTGACCGAGACGACGGACGCCTCGATCACGGTCGAGTCTGATGACGGCGACGACGGTGACGCTGGCGACGGGGACGGTGATGACGGTGATACAGACGACGGTGATGACGGTGATGGTGCCGACGACGGCGACGATGACGATGCGGGCGACGGCGATGGTGCCGACGACGGTGACGATGGCGAGGACGCCGACGATGGCGATGCGGGCGACGATGGCGATGCGGGCGACGGCGACGGTGATGACGGTGATGGTGCCGACGACGGCGACGACGAAACCGTCTACTGGCAAGTTGACTTCAGCGAGGGTGAGGATCCGCCGACGCCGCCCTCGTACTGGCCGAACGATGTGATGTCGGGGCTCGGTAACTCCGAGAATGGGGTTACGGAAAACCCCTCACTCCGTAGACAAGAATCGGACGGACAGCTCGGTGACGTCAACATCGTCGACAACGAGTTCAAATTCGATGACGAGGGGAACCCGACGGAAGTCACGGTCAAATTCGAACTCGAAGAAGGCGCCGAAGCACGGGACCTGCACCTCGCAGCGTTTACGCTTCCGGGACCGTTCGACGAAGATGAAATCGACCAACAAGAGCTGTTCGAAGCCACCAGCGGGACCTACGAGGGAGGTGAGACGGGAGAGCTAACGGTATCGATCCCGCAAGAGGACGGGGACGAGGACGGCTGATCGCGACGGCCGCCTCCGAACGAATTTTTAGCCGAAAACGGATCGAAGACCCTTCCTCAGCGAGTGGCGAGAGAGGAAGGAGCGAAGGCGACGCGCTGAGAGAGGACGTCGACGGGTTCACAAACGCTGCGGTATCGAATTGACGGACCGCGGGGGGAGGACGACCGCGTACGTGTTCCGCATTGACCGATCCGGACGCACGCCCCACAGCTGACCCGTATGCGAGAGCGGCATCTCCTATTCGGCGGTCCTCGCCGGCTCGTCAGCGACTGGACGTTTCGACGGGGTCGAACCAACCGATCCCTACGCCACGAGCTCGTCGATCAGTTCGCGCGATCCACCGGACGGCCGCGTCGCTCTCAACCGAGGACTCCCAAGCGAAGTACGGGTACAACTTCTCGGATCGTAGCACCGAGGCCGCCGGCGAGGTCAAGGCGATCTTCGACCGCCAGCCGTTCCCCGACGGAACGGAGCCGGCCGACATCCGGACGCGCGACGAGATCGCCAATGAACGCTACGGCCACGACTTCGACGACGTGTGCCGCGAGACGACGATCGAGATCCAGAACGACTACGACGCGCAGTTCGAGCTGGATAACGAGCCCCGCGATCTTATTTTTATTCGAACGCCAGGGGATCGAACGGGATCGCCCGCTCCCAGTAGCGGTCGAATCGGTCGGTCGCCCACTCCCGGACGGGTGCCGATCCAGTGCTCAACGACGCCGTCGTCCTCGTTCCGACCGGGACGGGGTTCAAAGAGCTCGGGACCGGCGACGCGTCGGTGGCGACCGAGCGGACGAACCGGTCGGCCCTCCCGGAACGGCTCGCCTCGCTGCTCGGCGCCCGCTGATCCCGACGGCGGAGAATCTCCGCGTCCGCTTTTCTCGTCGCGGTACGAACGCCGACTGATGAGACTCACGCCCGGATCGAAAACGGGGTCGGTTCGACCGCACGCGCTCCTGTATCCGCTGGGCGTCTGGGCGGTGATGGCTGTCATCGCCGTCGCCAACGGCGTCTTCCGAGAAGTCTTCCTCATCCCCCGCATCGGCGACTACCCCGGACACGTGGCGAGCACCGCGCTCCTCGTCGCCGCGATACTCCTCGTCTTGCTGGTCTACTTCTCCCGGACCCCGATCGACTACGAACGGATCGAGCCGATCGGTATCGGCGTCCTCTGGACGGCGCTCACCGTCGGCTTCGAGTTCGTCGTCGGGTACGCGGAGGGCACGCCCGTCTCGGTCACGCTCGGGCAGTACGACGTGCTCGCGGGGCAGGTCTGGATCGCCGTCCCGATCGCGCTGCTCGTCTCTCCGCTGCTGTTCGGACGATATTTGGCTCGCTGACGCCTCGTGTCCCCGACAGTCGAGGGATGTCGGAAGCGGCGAGCGGTCACTCGGTCCGGATCCACCCGAGCGTGTCGCCGATCTCGAACGCGTCGTCCTCGGCCACGACGACCTCGTCGAGCGTCCCGGCCACGGGCGCAGGGACGTCGACGCTCACCTTCTCGACCTGTATCTCACAGAGCGTGTCGCCCGCCTCGACCGACCGGCCCTCGCGGGCGAACCAGTCGACGAGGATGCCCTCGGTCTCGTCGACGTCCGCTTCCCAGTCGCCGGTCGCGCGGACCGCGACCCGCATCCCGGTGCCGCCGTCGGCCGCCAGTCGTCGCTCGCTCATTCCGCGGACAGGACCGCTCGAACGCGCTCCTCGATATCGCCCGCGTCCGGGATCACCTCGTCCTCCATCGGACGGGCGTACGGGATCGGGACGTCCGGGACGGCCACTCGCTCCACGGCGTCGGTCCGCCTTCGATCGCGGCTCCGGACGCCTAGCCCGGGTCGGCGACGATCCACGGCTTCTCGTCGGGGTCGTACTCGGCGATCGCCCCGCTGTGACTGCGCGTTTCGGGCGCGAGCACGCCGACGTGTTTCAGCTGCTGGACGAAGTTGAACAGGACGTTGGTGCGGATCACGTCCCGCCAGACCGACGGGTCTCGATAGAGCCGAGCGGTCTTCCCCCGCTCGATCAGCTCTCGGGCGCGGGCGGCGCCCCGCGTCGTGCAGAACGCGCTCAGGAACACGTTCGGGTACTCGCGGACCAGCCGCTCGACGAGGTCGAGGAACTGCACGCGCGGCCCCTCCTTGCGGAGCGCGTCGAGCAGCAGCCCGAACTCGGGGTGTCTGGAGAAGGAGTTCCGGAGGAGCACCGCGAGCGGCGGGTGGACCTCGGCGACCGTGTCCCGGCCGACGTCCGCCTTCGTCAATCGGAGGTCGCCGAGGTCCTCGATCCCGTACCCGCGGAGCACCGTCGCGGCCAGCTCGCCCTGCGAGGTCAGCTCGTTCGGCGAGCCGAGCGCGAGGAGGCCGAGGGTCCGAGCGCTCGCAGCGGTCTCGTCGCCGGCGCCGAACCCGTACTCGTCGGCGATGACGTCGACGAGTTCGTCGCGCGCGAGCGGGCCGTACCGATCGAGGGCGACGACCGGCGCGAGGTAGTTCAGCGGTTGCGCGAGGCTCAGGGTCGTGACGTCGCCGCCGAACGCGTCGCTCCGAAGCCTGACGGACAGCTGCCCCTCGATGTCGGCGACCTCCTCGGCCGACTCCGCGCTCGGCGGGTCGCTCCACGAGGTCGCCCCGTCGGCGTCGACGCCGATGACGCCGACCCCCTTCGACCGGAGCAGGTTCGCGTGCGGCGCGACGGCCTCGCCGTCGCCCGCGAGGTACGAGACGTGCGCGCCCTGCTGGTACGTCATCGCCTGCCCGATGCCGCGGAGGAGGTTCGTCGACCCCTTCACCTCGATCGCGAACACGCGGTCCGCGTCGGTGAAGCCGAGCACGTCCGGGTACCGCCCCCGGATCGCGATCTCGTGGCGGCGACAGCGGTCGAGCACGTCGGCGTACGTCTCGCTGTGGGCGTCCGGGACGTGCACCAGCGGCTCGTAGTTCCGCTCGTCGAGCGCGGTCACGACGCGGTCGAACACCGCCGCCTCGTCCATACGGGGCCGTGCGCCCCGCGGGCAATAAACGATTCTCCCGTTCGATCGATGAGGTTCTCGACCTCGACGACGCGGTGGTGCCACAGCAGCGGATCGACAAATTACCAGATATACAGGTATAATATAATCCTTATATACAGCAGTTACGTGGATCGTCTCTGTTCGTTCCGTATCGGCGATCACATTGGCGTTTCGCGTCGACGGAGAAGCTGACCTCTCACGACGCCAGTTCTCGATATGCGCCGATAACGGCCCATATACGTCGGTCGAACGGGATTCGAATCCGACGACGGGCCGCTCGGGCGAGGGGACCGACGACCGAGGACTGAGCGGTGACGGTCGAACGAGCCGTAGACGCGCCGATCGACGGTGACCGTTCGTCGACGAGTCGGCGTCAGAGACGGTTTCAGGCGTCTGATAACCCGATACCGCAAACGGAACGAACGCCGACGTATCGACCGACTCCGAACGACTGACTCTCACGATCGAAATAACATCTATCCAGTATTTATCTATAACTATACGATTACTTATATAAATGTCGGCCCGGTCTCGGCTCGACCGCCGCCGTCGACGGAACGCATTGCCACCGCACCGCCGTCACAGCCGTCGCAGCCGTCGGAGGGGTCGCCGCCTCGTCACCGATTCCGGCGGTAGTCGAGGTAGCTGTCGTCCTGCATCACCTGCGAGCGCCCGCCGTCGACGAGGAGGCTCTCGCCGGTGATGAAGTCCGCGTCGTCGCTCGCGAGGAACGCAGCGAGTCCGGCCACGTCGGCCGGTTTCCCGAGGCGACCGACCGGGTGGATGTCCTCCGTGTGCTCGTAGTCGTCGCCCAGTTCCTCCCGGGTCCGTTCGATCTCGATCCAGCCGGGGCTGATCGTGTTCACCGTGATCCCGTCTGGACCGAGCTCCAGCGCCAGCGCGCGGGTCATTCCGTTGATCCCGGCCTTGACCGCGTTGTACGGGAACAGCCCCGGCATCGTGAGGAACGCGTGGTTCGAGGAGGTGTTGAGGATCGTCCCGCCCGGGGGCATCCGCTCGGCCGCGTGCTTCGCGCACAGCCAGAACGACCGGAAGTCGGTCTCGACGACGAACTCCCAGTCGTCGATCGTCGCCTCGCGAGCGGTCGTCTCCGTCTGGACGCCAGCGTTGTTCACCAGCACGTCGATCCGCCCGTGCTCCGCGACGGCGTGGTCGACGAGCGCCTCGATCTCCGCCGGCTCGCGCATGTCGGCCCGGACGAACGTCGCGTCGCCGCCCGCCGACTCGATCTCGTCGACGACGGCCTCGCCGCGGTCGGCGGAGCGCCCGGTCACCACGACCGCGGCGCCCTCGGCGGCGAAGCGACGGGCGACGCCCGCGCCGATCCCTCGGGTGGAGCCGGTGACGAGGGCGACGGTGTCCGCGTGTCTGTCCGCGACGGCGTTCTCGGTCGGATCGCTCGGTGACATACGTGTCATGGCGACGCCGCCGGTGAAATAATCACCGCCCGCGGGCCCCCGCGCCACTCGCCTATCCCCGCGCTCGCCTTACCACTCGGCGACGCTCCCGTCGTCGTGTCGCCACACGGGGTTGTGCCAGTCCACGTCCCTCTCGGCCTGCTCGCGGACGTGCTCCTCGTCGATCTCGATCCCGAGCCCGGGGCCGTCGGGGATCCGCACGTACCCGTCCTCGTAGTCGAAGACGGACGGGTCCGCGAGGTAGTCGAGCACGTCGCTCGTCTCGTTGTAGTGGATGTCGAGGCTCTGCTCCTGGATGAAGGCGTTCGGCGAGCAGGCGTCCACCTGCAGGCAGGCGGCGAGCGCGATCGGGCCGAGCGGGCAGTGGGGGGCCATCGCCACGTCGTACGCCTCGGCCATCGCGGCGATCTTCCGCACCTCGGTGATCCCGCCCGCGTGCGAGAGGTCCGGCTGGATCACGTCGACGGCGCCGCTCTCGAACACCTCCTTGAAGTCCCACCGCGAGTACATGCGCTCGCCGGTCGCGATCGGCGTCGTCGTGTGCGCGGCGATCTGCGGGAGGGCGTCGTTGTGCCCCGACAGGACGGGCTCCTCGACGAACATGGGGTCGTACGGCTCCAGCGCCGCCACGAGGCGCTTCGCCGTCGGCTTGGACACCCGCCCGTGGAAGTCGACGCCGATCCCGACCTCGTCGCCGACGGCCTCCCGGACCTCGCGCAGTCGCCGCGCGGCGGCGTCGACGGTCGCGGGGTCGTCGACCCGCTCCATCTCCTCGGTCGCGTTCATCTTCAGCGCCGTGAACCCGGCCTCGACCTGTGCGCGGGCCTGCTCGGCCACGTCGGAGGGCCGATCGCCGCCGATCCACTGGTACACCCGAATGCGGTCGCGCGCCGCGCCGCCGAGCAGGTCGTGGACGGGGACGCCGAGTTGCTTCCCCTTGATGTCCCACAGCGCCTGGTCGACGCCGGCGATGGCGCTCATCAGCACCGGCCCGCCGCGGTAGAAGCCGCCGCGGTACATCGCCTGCCAGTGGTCCTCGATCCGACCGGCCTCCTCCCCGAGCAGGTAGCTCTCGAACAGCTCCTCGACGGCGGTCCGCACCGTCTTCGACCGCCCCTCGACGACCGGCTCTCCCCACCCGACCGTTCCGTCTGCGGTCTCGACGCGCAGGAAGAGCCACCGCGGCGGCACCTCGAACAGCTCGTAGTCGACGATTTCGCTCATCTGATCGCCTGGGAGTACCCCACCGGCGCTGTTAGTCGTTTCGGGTGGATCGGCGGTCGCCGGGAGCGAGCGTTGCCTGCGAGCCGTCCCATTTATTAGGGTCGCCGTCGCGGATGCGGGTATGCACTCACGACGAGCCGACCGGATCCGCGAGGGCGGGGTCGTCGCGATCCTCCGCGGCGTGGACCCGGACGCGGCGATCGACGTGGCGGACGCGGTCGTCGACGGCGGCGTCACGGCGCTCGAAGTGACCGCGGACACGCCGGCCGTCACGGAGACGATCGGCGCGCTCGCCGACCGGTTCGACGACGTCCTCGTCGGCGCCGGGACGGTCCTCGACGCGGAGACCGCCCGGGCGGTCCAGCTCGCGGGCGCCCAGTTCCTCGTCACGCCGACGGTCGACGCCGGCGTGATCGAGACCGCGAACCGCTACGGGACGCCGGTCGCGACCGGCGCGTTCACGCCGACGGAGGCCCTCCGCGCGTCCGAGGCCGGCGCCGACTTCGTGAAGGTGTTCCCGGCCGCGACCGGCGGACCCGAACACGTCGCGGCCCTCGGCGGCCCGCTCCCGCAGATCCCCCTGGTGCCCACCGGCGGGGTCGGCCCCGCGAACGCCGGCGACTACGTCGAGGCCGGCGCCGTCGCCGTCGGGGTCGGCAGCGCGATCGTCGACGACGACGCCGTCGCGAACGGGGAGTTCGAGCGCATCGCGGAGAACGCGCGCCGGACGGTCGACGCGGTCGCGGCGGCCAGAGAGCGGTAGTCGGCCGGTCGCGAGTCAGTCGCCGTCCGCCGCGGCGTCTCCGGTCTCGCAGCCGCAGCCGCCGCGCCGGATGAGCTCGCTGACAGGCGCGTCAGCCCCGCAGTGGGGACAGACGGCCCGCACGTCGACGAGGACATCGTAGTCGTCTCGGTCGAGCTCGTCGGCGTTCGCGAGCGACGAGATCGCCGACTCGCTGACCGCCGAGAGCCGCCCCTGCAGCTTCTCGATCGTCTGGATCTTCCGTTCGACGCGGCCCTCATCGTCGGTCGGGAGGCTCGCTCCGCGGTCCTCGGTGAGGTACGTGTGGATCGCCTGGTGCGTGACGAAGTCCCCCGTCAGCTCGTCGACGTCCACGCCCTTGCGTTCGAGCCGCCGTCGCGCCCGAGTCACTTCCGAGCCGGTCCCGTCCTGCAGCGCCTCGTACGTGCTCGATATCTCGACGTCGAGCGACGGGTTGGCGGTCTCGCGGACCGCCGCCGTCAACACCGCCTCGTTGAACTCGTCGGCGAGATCCCGCAGGCTCGTGCGCTCGCCCGTCTCGCCCGTCCACTCGGCCTCGAGCGTCGGCCCCATCTCGTCGAGGTCGTACGCCTCGATCACTCGGCCGACCTTCGTGTTCGGTCCGTCCTCGCCGGTCATACCGATCGATCGAGGGGTAGCGTTACAAGGGTATCGGTGTCACGCCGCGTTCCGGCACCGGACGGCGCCGGTTCCGAACCGATCAGTGGCGGTCCGGAGTCACTCGATCTGCTCGACGTACGCGTACTCGTCGGGGAGCGCGGCGGCGTCCTCGGGGAGCAGCGCGGCCACGAGGTAGTCGGCGTGGTCGCGGAAGTAGTCGACCACGCGGGCGATGCGGTCCGAGTCGATCGCCTCCAGCGAGTCGAGGATGATGAACGGCACCGTCTCGTGGACGTCGTGAACCAGGTATCCCGCCAGGGCGAACACCAGTCCGGTCACCTCGCGCTCGCTCTCGGAGAGGTGGTCGACGGTGTCCTCGTACGCCGCGCCGTCGGGAGACGAGCGGACGATGTGGAGGTCGAACCGCGTCTGCGTGACCTTCTGCCGCCCCTCGCGCACGTCGGTCTCGCGGCGCTCGATCCAGATCCGGTCGAGGTTCTCGTACTCGAGGATGTCGAGGACGGTCGCCATGTGTTCGTTGAACTCCTCGACGGCGCTCTCCTCCAGCCGGTCGACCCGCGTTCGCAGCTCCGTCAGCCGGTCCGCGACCGCCTCCCGCTCGGCTTCGAGATCCTCGCGGCGCTCGATCGCCTCCTCCCGCTCGTCGATCTGCGCTTCGATCTCCTCGATCTCGTCCTCTAGCCGCCCGATCCGGAGTTCGATCTCGTTGGCCTCGCGGTGGCGCTCCAGCGCCTCGTTGTGACCGTCCACGTCGATCGACTCGGCCTCCGCCTCCAGCTCCTCGATATCCGACTCCTTCGACTCGATCCGCGATTCGAGGTCGGCGATTCGAGACTCCGTCGCCTCTATCTCCGAGTGGACCGTATCGAGCCGCTCCTCGGCGCGCTCGACCTCGCGTTCCGCCTCGCGCAGCGCGGACTGTCGGTCGGTGAGCTCCTGGATCTCCGAGCGCAGCGAGCTGCGCTCGTCGAGCCGCTCCGACCGCAGGTCCCGGAGGCGGTCGAGCGTCGTCTCGATCTGTTCGGTCTCGACCTCGGAGCCGCAAGTCCAACACGTCGTCCGGTCGTCGCCGGTCAGCGCGTCGGTCGGACTGTCGCCGGCCCGGGACGCCCCGTCGGCGTCGGCCGCGCCGTCGCCGCTCCGACCGACGTCGATGGCGGGCGCCGACCCGTCGAGCATGTCCTCGTTGAAGTTGATGACGCTGCCGAGCTCGTTGATCGCGTCGTCGAGCGACCGCTGGCGGCGGCGCAGCTCGTCGACGCGTCCGGCGAGCTGATCGGGGCTCTCCTCCGGCTCCTGTGCCGACTCGATCGTCTGCCGGAGCTCGTCCCGCTCCGCCTTCAGCTCCGTCAGCGTCGACCGCTCGGTCTCGAGGTCGAACTCGAGGTCGTCGAGCTCCGAGCGAGCGTCGCGAACGCGCTGGAACGCCTCCTCGAGCTCCCGCTTCCGGGTGCGGCTCTCCTCGACGCCGGCGTCGAGGTCGTTCAGCTCCTCCCTGACCGCTTCGAGCTCCGCCTCGGCGTCGTCGAGGGCCGACCGCTTCTCCCGGAGCTCGGCCTCGAGCTCGGGGAGGTCCCGTTCGAGCCCGTCGAGTCGGTCGATCTCGGATTCGATCTCGGACCGCTCCTGTTTGCACTCCCGGATCTCGGCGTCGATCGAGTCGGTGTCGATCGGGCGCATGATGATCTCCTGGAGGTCGTCGCCGCGCGCGACGGCCCGACGCGCCTCGTTGTTCTCTAACAGGAACGCGAACAGGTCCGCGAGCTCCGGGTCGTCGAGGTACGGGTCGCCGCCGAACGCGACCGAGTCGCCGCGTCTCGTCAGCGTCCGGGTGTACGTCTCGTCCCCGACTTCGAGGGTCACAGCGCCCTCGTCTGCGTCGCCCTTCAACGAGCTCCGACGACTCCCGAGCCCGGCCATCAGCGCCTGCAGGAAGGATGTCCGGTTCGTCGCGTTTCGCCCGGCCAACACCGAGACCCCCTCGGGGAGGGTCACGGACGCCTCGTCGATGCCGCCAACGTTTCGAACGTCGACGCGCACGACCGATTGAGAGGTCTGAACCATCGGTTATCTTACTCAATCCTCTCACGGACTTAAATCTATCTTTCAATCGCCGCCGTCTCCGGTTTCGTGCGGCGTCGGCGCGACGAACCGGCCGTCGTCGAACTCGATCGGGCTCGGCTCCGCGAGGACCCGCAGGTCGTCGCGTTCGCGCGCCTCCTCGACGAGCGCCGGAGAGGCGTACAGCCGGCCGAGCCGCATCGTGTCCGTCGCCCGAAGCACGCGGGCGTCGTCGGGGCCGACGACGCCGACGGTCGACAGCGAGGCGACGAGGCCGGCGCGGTCCGTCTCGACGACCGGCGGGAGTCGAACCCCCCGCGTCGTACTCGCGGTGATCGCGTTGATGAGGGTGGTCGAGCTGTCGAGTTCGGCGGCCAGGTCGCGGCCGACGAAGTCCGCGGAGCCCATCCCCATGGCGTTGCCGTGTGTCGTCTCCGTCAGGCCTCGCACGAAGATCCGCTTGACGTCCGGCAGCTCCGGCTCCGGCTCGTTGATCGCGAACGGGCGGCGACCGATCACGTTCGTGTCCATCCCCTGTCCGCTGACGTCTTTACCCTGTCGATCGAGGACTAACACGTCGACGTCGTCGAACGGGATCGTCGGCAGGCGGTCGTACGCGAGCTCCAGCAGCTCCGCCTCGCGGTCGAGGAAGCCGGACGGGGGGACGCCCTCGATCACGGCGGTGTCGTCGAACTGGTCCTCGACGATCGCGACGCCGCCCGCGACCGGGAGCTCGGCCAGCAGCTTCTCCGCGATCTCCGGGATCATGTTCCGGAAGCTCCAGTCGATCGCCCACTCGTGTGCGGTCTTCGCCCCTCGCTGTTTCCCCATGCCGATGACGAGCATCTTCGAGAGGCCGCTCTCGACGGGGCCGTCGTAGTCGGTGTGGGGCTTCACCCGGTTGACCGGGACGATCGCGTCGGCGCCGGCGGCGTGCGCGTCCGCGTACACGGGAACGCCCCGGTCCGGCGTCTCGCCGACGCGGGCGACCTCCATGCTCGACCGGATCTCGCAGCCGATCGCCGCAGGGGTCACGCCGAGGGATTCGAGCATCTCCCGCTGTCCCTCCGCGGTCGCCCCGCCGTGGCTCCCCATCGCCGGGAACACGAAGGGGTCGTAGCCGGCGTCCTCGATCGCGCCGACGACGCCGCTCACGATCGACGGGAGGTTCGCTATCCCGCGGCTGCCGGCGCCGACGGCGACCTCGCCGCCCTCGGGAACCCCGGCGAACTCCAGCGACGCCACCGTCTCGGCGGCCGCGGCCTCGACGCGATCGCTCGGGATCGGATCGGTGTCCCAGTCGCGCTCGACGAGCCCCAGATCCGGGAGCGGTCGGTCGCCGCACGCGTCGAGCACGGTCGCCTCGGGCACGACGAGGTCGTCGAGTGAGTCCATGCGAACGACTCCCGCTCGACCGACATAAACGTGGGGGCCGCGGCGCGATTCGTCCCGAAACCGACCCCCCGCGACCGTCCCTTCGCGACCGTCCCCCACGATCGGCACCTGCGACCGTCCCTCCCGCGACCGGTCCCGGCGCCCGTCCCCCGCGATCGGTACCTGCGAGGCGTCGATCCCGCGTCGCCGGTCCGAATGCCGTTACAAACGTACGGATGTAATGAACTTCGTCGAGATCCGACATGGATCCGAACATACCGGATCGACGTCTGTAGTCGGCACGACTTTCTTTTTTGCCTTACTCGCCGATATTAAGCGTCAGAATCCGGGACGAGTCGTCCCGCAAAATCAGATTTCGGTCCGATTCGGCCGCGTCTGTCCGGGATATAGGCCGGCTCACGCGGTCAAATATTCTTTATTATCCGAGTACACGGGAAGTTAAGTGGCTTGGGGCGGTGTACCGTGTATGGCAAAAGAGCTCAAATCGGTCGCGAAAACGACTGAAACGTCGTTACGACTGATCGACGTACTGCGAGATACCGACGGGATGACTATCGTTGATTTATCCGAGCATCTCGGATTGGCTCCGAGCACGGTCCACCGCCACCTCGCCACCCTGAAGAAACACGGGTACGTCGTCCGCGACGGCGACGTGTACGCCCTCGGCCTCCAGTTCCTCACGATCGGCGGGCAGATCCAGCGACGGGTGACGGCGTACCCCATGATCAAGGAGAAGGTCGACGCCCTCGCCGACGAGACGGGCGAACGCGCGCAGTTCATCGTCGAGGAGAACGGCGAGCGAGTGTACCTCTACACCGAAGTCGGACAGAGCGCCGTCCAGACCGGCGCCCACGTGGGCAAGCGCGGCGCGATCCACACGAGCGCGGGTGGGAAGGCGATCCTCGCGGCCTACGACCGGGACCGCGTCGAGGCGATCCTCGACGACCGCGGACTGGACGCCGGACACGACGCCATCACGACCCGCGAGGAGCTGTTCGCGGAGCTCGACGCGATCAGCGACCGCGGCTACGCGTTCAACCGACAGGAGACGACGGCGGGCGTCCACGCGATCGGCGCGCCGGTGATCGCCGGCGGCGAGGTGGTCGGCGCGCTGAGCGTCTCCGGACCCGCCAACCGGATCACCGGCGATCGCTTCACGGAGGCGCTCCCCGAGCGGATCCTCGGCGCGGTCAACGAGCTGGAGCTCCACATCGAACACTCCGTGTGAGGATCGCCGGGCCCCGAGAGTTTATTACGTCTCTCGGCGCTCGTCAACCCAATGAACGCGAACGACCGGGCTCTCGTGCGATTTACCTCTCTCGCCCACGGGATGTTTCACACGTACGAACTCTCCATACCGCTCTTCGTCGGGCTCTGGATGGCCGAATTCGACGTCTCGGCGGCCGTCATCGGCACCGTCATCGGCGCCGGATACGCGTTCATCGGGCTCGGCGCGCCGGTGAGCGGCGTCCTCTCCGACCGGTTCAGCTCGCGGCGGCTGATCTTGGCCTCCATCGTCGGGATGGGGATCGGGTTCGGGATCGTGGCCCTCGCGCGCGGCGTGGTCTCGCTCGCCGTCGCCGTCCTCCTGTGGGGCTGTTTCGCGAGCGTCTACCACCCCGCCGGGCTCTCGCTCATCAGCCGCACCGCGGACGCCCGCGGCACGGTGTTCGCGTATCACGGCGTGGGCGGCAACGTCGGGACGGCGTTCGGCCCGCTCCTCACGGCGCTGCTCCTCATGTTCGCCGACTGGCGGCTCGCGGCCGGCGCGCTGTCGGCCGTCGCCCTGCTCGTCGGGCTGGCCGGCACGCGGATCGAGTTCGAACTCGGCGGGGGCGAGGACGCCGGCGAGACGGGCTCGATCGCCCAGGAGCTCCGGAAGACCGCTCGGGACTCCCGCACCCTGTTCGCGACCGCCTTCACGGTCGCGCTCGTCGCGGTGCTGCTGTACGGCACGTACTACCGCGGCCTGCTGACGTTCCTCCCGGACGTCCTCGCCGAGTCCCCGGCGCTGCGCCCCTTCGAGCTGTTCGACCAGACCGTCCAGCCGGCCCAGTACGTGTACACCGGCCTCCTGACCGTCGGCATCGGCGGCCAGTACGTGGGCGGGCGGCTGACCGACCGCGTCTCCAGCACCACCGCGTTCTTCGGCTTCTTCGCGGTCCTCGCCGGTCTCGCCGCGGCCTTCCCGTTCGTCCGGGGACTCGGGACCGTCGCGCTCGTCGGGGTCTGCCTCCTGATCGGTTTCTTCGTGTACGGCACGGCGCCGATCTATCAGGTCGTCGTCGCCGAGAACGCCGGCGAAGCCGTGCAGGGGCTCTCGTACGGGTTCACGTATCTCGCGATGTTCGGCGTCGGGGCCCTCGGCGCGTCGCTCGCGGGGTTCGTGCTCACGCACGCGACGAGCTCCGTGCTGTTCTTGCTCCTCGCGGGGATCGCCGGGCTCGGCGGCGCCGCGGTACTGTTATTGATGCGGCTGTAGCCGTCCGCCGGGCACCCCCCGAAATCTCCCAACCTTTATGACCTCGTCGTCGGAGTGGTAGGTATGAGCGCAGACGAGAAGCGACAGCGACTCTTAGAGGAGATCGTCGTGATCGACCTGACGACGTTCGTCACCGGCGGCTTCGCCACATTGATGTTAGCGAACCAGGGCGCGGAAGTGATCAAGGTCGAGCGGCCGGGCGTCGGCGACGACAGCCGGTACTCCGGGCCGCCGTTCGTCGACGTCGAGGGGTACGAGGGCCCCGGGAAGCCGGCGTCCGAGGAGGGCGAGTCGCCGTACTTCTGGACGGTGAACTACGGCAAGCAGAGCATCGAACTGAACCTGAAGACCGAGGAGGGGCTGACGGCGCTGTACGACGTCGTGGCCGAGGCCGACGTCGTCGTCGAGAACTTCCGACCGGGCACCGCCGAGCGGCTCGGCGTCGACTACGAGACGCTCCGGGAGCGGAACGACGAGCTGATCTACTGCTCGATCTCGGCGTTCGGCGAGACGGGCCCGTGGAGCGACCGACCGGGGTACGACCTGCTCGTGCAGGGGATGAGCGGCATGATGAGCGTCACGGGCTACCCCGACGCCCCGCCGGCGAAGGTCGGGCTCCCGCAGACGGACCTCATCACGGCGATGTGGTCCGCGTTCGGGATCGTCACCTCGCTGTACAACCGCGAGCGGACCGGGGAGGGCGAGCGCGTCGAGCTCGGGATGCTCGACGCGGCGCTCCCGTGGCTCACGAAGCAGGCCGGCAAGAGCTTCGTCGGCGAGGAGACCTCGCGGATGGGGACGAAGGACCCGGTGCTCGCGCCGTACCAGATGTACCCGACGGCCGACGGTCACCTCAACGTCGCCTGCGGGAACCAGAAGCTCTGGGAGGAGTTCTGCGCGGCGATCGGCCGCGAGGACCTCTCGACGGACGAGCGCTTCGCCACGAACTCGGCGCGGGTGAACAACATGGACGCGCTCGAAGCGGAGCTCTCGGAGGTCCTCCGAACCAAGACGACCGACGAGTGGGTCGACCTGCTGGCCGACGAGCGCGGGCTCCCCGTGGGGCCGGTGTTCGACGTCGACGAGGCGCTGGATAACGAGCAGGTGCGCGCCCGCGGCGCCGTCGGCTCGATCGACCACCCCGCGGCGGGGGAGATCCCCGTCATCGAACACCCGCTCAACTACGACCGAGCCGACTCGGGGTTCGAGAAGGCGCCGCCGCTGCTCGGCGAGGACACGGTGCGCGTGCTGAAAGCGGCCGGCTACGACGACGCCCGCATCGACGAGCTAATCGAGGCCGGCGCGATCCCGGAGCCCTGACCGGCACGCCGGCGATCAGCGAGACGTGTCGAGGACGACCTTTCCGAGCGTCCCGGAGGAGCGCAGTTCGGCCAGCGCCTCGGGCACCGAATCGAGCCCGAACACGGAGTCGACCGCCGCGGTGAACGTCCCGTCGGCGAGGCGCTCGCCGACCCGTTCGAGGATCGCCGCCTGATCGCCCGCGGAGGCCACGATCGACATGAACCGGAGGTCCGCGTCCGCCTGCTTCGCCGCCATCGACGTCCCGCCGTCGACGGCGATCGGCCCGTCCTCCCCGATGACGACGATCCGACCGCCGCGCGTCAGGCACGCCAGGTTCGCCGCGAGGTGCGCGTCCGCCCGCGGCTCGAACACCACGTCGACCTCGCGCCCCTCGGCCGCCGCCGCGACGTCGTCGGCGAGGCGCTCGCTCCGGTAGTCGACGACCGCGTCGGCGCCGAGTTCCCGCGCGAACGCGGCTGGCTCGCCGTCGCGGGCGGTGCCGACGACGGTCGCGCCCGCCGCCGCGGCGACCTGCACCGCCGCGTGGCCCACGCCGCCGGACGCGCCGTGGACCAGCGCGACGTCGCCCAGTCGGAGGTCGCCGCGGGTCACGAGCGCGCGCCAGGCGGTCGCGAACGCCATCGCGGCCGCCGCCCCCTCCCGGAACGGGACCGACTCGGGCAGCGGCGCGAGCTGGTCGACCGGCGCCGCGGTGTACTCCGCGTACGTCCCGGGCGAGAACAGGCCGAGGCCGGTCGCGAACACGCGATCGCCCGGCTCGAACGCGGTCACGCCGTCGCCGACCGCCTCGACGACCCCGGCGAGGTCGGACCCACCGACGTGCGGGAGGCCGGACGGTGGGCTCACGCTCCCCTCGCGCACGTACTCGTCGATCGGGTTCACGCTCGCCGCCTCGATCCGCACGAGCGCCTCCCCCGGGCCGGGATCGGGCCGGTCGACGGTCTCTACGGTCAGTACGCTCTCGTCTCCGTGGTCGTGGAATCTGACGGCACGCATACGGCTCCGTACGACGAACCGACGTATAGTGTTGTGCCCGCGGTCGGGCCCCGCGGGGAGCGCTCCGACGCGGCGAGCGCTCCGCCCCGCCGAGCGCTTATGTGCTCGCCGTTCCCACAGAACGCATGCACGTCACCGGGCTCGATCACGCGGTGTTGACCGTCGCCGACGTCGACCGCGCCGTCGACTTCTACGCTGGGACACTCGGCGGCACGGCCGAGACGTTCGACGGCGGTCGGCGGGCCGTCTCGTTCGGCGACCAGAAGATCAACTTCCACCCGGCGGACGCCGTGTACTCGCCCCACGCGGATCGGCCGACGCCGGGGAGCGGGGACCTCTGTCTCGTCGTCGACGACTCCCTCGAAGCGCTCCGCCGGCACCTCCGCGACCGCGGCGTCGAGGTCGTCCACGGCCCCGTCGAGAAGGTCGGCGCGCGCGGCCGAACGGAGTCGGTGTACGTCCGGGACCCCGACGGCAACCTGGTCGAGTTGGCCCGGTACGACGCGAATGCTTAATGCGCTCCGAGCAAAGTAACTGGTACATGACCGATGGTTGGACACACGTGACGCCCGAGGAAATCGGTCGACGCGAGGACAAGCCCGGACGGCGCTGGGAGCTTTCCCCGGAACTAGAGATCGACGCATTCAATCTCAACGTCGCCGTCTTAGAGCCCGGCGAGCGGCTCTCGGAGAATCACTTCCACTACCATGACGACCAACAGGAGGTGGTGTACGTCGCCGACGGGACGTGCCGGGTCGAGGTCGACGAGGGCGGCTTCGACGCGACGGCGGACGACGTCGTCCGGTTCGACGCGGGCCGCGACGGCGCGCACCTGATCCACAACCCGTTCGACGAGCCGGTCCGGCTCGTCGCGATGGGTTGGCCGCCCGAGGGCCGCCACCCCGTCCACAAGATCGCGACGCTCGACGAGCTCGACGGCGGCGACGTGTAGCCGGTCGGCGACTAAGCGGGTCTCCGCCGGTTCTCCCGGGCGACGGCCCCCTCGGGGGCGGCTCATTCAACCCCGGCTCACTCGACGGCCGCGAGACGGACGCCCCGCAGCGGCCCGTCGTCGGTGGCCCGGAGCTCTCTGTCCCCGACCAGCCGCACGCCGTCGCCGATCGAGAGCGTCTCGTCGAGCTGGGCGACGACGTTCGCGCCGCCGGGGAACGCGGCGAGCCCGAGCGCGTTCGGCTCCCGGACCCCGTCGGGCGTGACGTGCACGGTCGTCACCGACAGCAGCTCGCCGGTCCCCGCCGCGACGCCGTCGAATTCCGCCCCGCCGCACTCCGGACAGCGGTGCTTCTCGTAGAAGGTCCGGTGCCCGCAGTCGCGGCACTCCAGCAGTTCGGTCACGCGTCGCCCTCCAGCAGCGTACAGACAGCGTTGTTTCCGAACCCGGCGACGTTGACGGCGAGCCCGCGGGACGCGCCGTCGACCGCCCGCTCGTCGGGCAGGTCGCCGCGGAGCTGCCACACCAGCTCGATCACCTGCGAGATCCCCGTCGCACCGAGCGGGTGCCCGCGGGCCTTCAGCCCGCCGCCGGGGTTGACCGGGAGCTCCCCGTCGAGGTCCGTCAGCCCGTCGCGAGTGCGCTCCCACGCCCGCCCCTCGGGCGCGAGCCCCAGCTCCTCCATCTCCAGCCACTCGAGGATCGTGAACGCGTCGTGGATGCACGCGAGGTCAATCGCGTCCGCCCCGAAGCCGGCCGCGTCGTACGCCCGCTCGCCGGCGACCCGGACGCTCTCGATCTCCAGCGGGTCCGTCCGGTCGGCGACCGCGTGCGTCCCGGTGGCGCTCTCGCAGGCGGCGACCGTCACCGGGTCGTCGGTCGCCGCCGCGCCGGCCTCGACCACGACCGCCGCGGCCCCGTCGCTGGTCGGACAGCAGTCGTAGAGGCGCAGCGGCGACGCGACGGACGGCGACGCGAGCACGTCCCCCACGTCGATCCGCTTGTTGAACTGGGCGCACTCGTTCGCGTACGCGTTCGCGTGATTCTTCACGGCGACCCGCGCCAAGTCGCGCCGGTCCGCGTCGGTCTCGCGCAGGTAGGCGGCCGCCGCCAGGCCGCCGAACGACGGCAGGGTGACCCCCTGCTCGTACTCCCGGTCGTGCGTGATCCGACTGATGATCTCGGTGGCCGTCGCCGTGTCCGCGGCGGACATCTTCTCGCCGCCGACGGCCAGCGCCCGTTCGCTCCGCCCGCTCGCGACCGCCGCGACGGCGCTCTGAAACGCGCTGGCGCCGCTCGCGCTTGTGTTCTCGACCCGTCGGGCCGTGACGCCGGTCATGCCGAGCCCGCCGACGAGCGCGTTCGCCAGCCCGGACCGGCGGTTGAACGCCTCTGCGGCCATGTTCCCCACGTGGACCGAGTCCACGTCGGCCGGGTCGCGGTCGGCGTCGTCGAGCGCGCGCTCCGCCGCGACGAGGAGCAGGTCGAGGAGCGACCGGTCGTCGGCGGTCGCGAACGCCGTCATACCGGCGCCCGTTATCGCCGGCGGGTCGCCGCGAACGGGTGATGCGTCTACTGCCCGCGCTTCTCGCTTCTGGGCGGTCATCGTACGGTCTAACCCAGACGCTAGACCGGTTTATAGGCACGGTTCCCGCCGCTCGTTGCACGCGAACGACTCGCCGGCCCTCGGCGCGCGTGCTCGACGCGAACGACTCGGCGGCCCTCGGCGCGCGTGCTCGACGCGAACGACTCGGCGGCCGACGGAGCGCGGGCTCATCGGTGGTCCGATCGAGCATTTAAAAAACAGAGCCGCGAGCAGTACGTCGGTCGTCGGGCGTTCGGCGACGCCCGGCCGAGTGTCGAAGCGATCCGCCGTGCCGGGGTGTCCGGCGACGCGCTATCTGAGGTTATTCACCGCTCTTTTCACGTACGGTCCGAGGAACGGCCCGAACAGCGCCAGGAGGATCAGGATGGAGATCCCGAGCGAGAGCGGCCGGCTCGGCGACACGAAGATGCCGTACCCGCCGCCCGATAGCTGTAGCGAGCGGAAGAAGTTCTCCTCGGCTATCGGCCCCAGCACGATCCCGAGGACGAACGCTATCACCGAGTACTTGTACTTCACCATGTAGTAGCCGAGGATGCCGAGCGCCAGCACGCCGAAGGCGTCGAACCAGCTCCGCCTGAGGCTGAACGCGCCGATGAACGAGAGGACGATCACCATCGGGATGATGACGTCCGTGTCGAGCTTCGTGATCGCGCTCGCGTACGGGATGACCGTGTACCCGACGGCGAGGATGATGAAGTTGCCGAGGAACACCGAGACGAACAGCGCGTACGTGATGTGAAGCTGCGCGCCGAACAGCCCCGGACCGGGCTGGAGCCCGTGCATCAGGATGCCGCCGAGGAACACCGCCGTCGAACCGCTCCCGGGAATACCGAACGAGAGCGTCGGAACCAGCGACCCGCTGACGGTCGGGTTGTTCGCTCCCTCGGGGGCGATGATCCCCCGCGGGTCGCCCTCGCCGAATATCCCGGCGGCGGCCGAGGAGCGCGCCTCCTCGGCGTACGCGACGAACGTCGACGTCGTCGCGCCGGAGCCGGGGACGGCGCCGATAAGCATGCCGATCACACCGCCTTTGAACAGCGACTTCGGGTACCTGAACACCGTCTTGATCCCCTCGGTGATGCTGCCCGTGATGCCGACCGCGTCCTCAGCGATCTGGTTTTGGACCGCGAGCTTCATCATCTCCGCGAAGGCGAACATCCCGATCAGGGCGGCGACGAAGTTGAGCCCGTCGTACAGCGCGAGCTGGCCGAACGCGTAGCGCGGCGTCGGCGCCATGATGGCGATGCCCATCGTCGAGATCATAAAGCCGAACGCGCCCGCGACGATCCCCTTCACGATCGACCCGTCCGCGACGATCGTGATGAGCGAGATCCCGAGGATCGCGAGGAGGAAGTACTCCACCGATCCGAACAGGAGGACGACCTCGATGAGGATCGGGGAGATGAGGACTAACAGGATCGCGGCGATGAACCCGTTAAACGCGGAGGCCGTCGTCGCGATCGCGAGCGCGTTCTTCGCGAGCCCCTTCTTCGCCATCGGATAGCCGTCGAGCGTCGTCGCGGCCGCCGACTCGGTCCCGGGGGCGTTCAACAGGATCGCGGAGATGCTCCCGCCGAACATCGCACCGCTGTAAATCGAGATCAGGAGGATGAGCGCGGGCGTCGGATCGAGCGGGACGGTGAGCGGGAGGACGATCGCCATGCCGACCGGCGAGCCGATCCCCGGCAGCGCTCCCAGGACGATCCCCGCGAGCAGCCCGGCGGCCATCCAGCCGATGACCGGCCAGCTGACCGCGATCTGTATCCCCTCGACCAGACTTGCGACCGCCATTCAGAGCCCCTCCGTGAACACGATCGCTCCCTGATCGAACGGCATGAGCAGGAAGACGATGAACCCGTACACGATGACCGTCGCGAGCACGGCGAGGAACGCCGACTTGAGCGGTCTCACTCTGAACCACGTGGTGTACGCGAAGACGAACAGCGGCGTCACGTAGAGGAACCCGACCGCCCACCCGAGCGCGAAGTAGATGCTCGAGAAGACGATCATGATAACGGTGTTGTTGATGTCGATGCCCCACTTCTGATGGAGCGGGAGGTCTTTCGCCCGGACGCCCTCGGTATCGTCGTCATCGTCGGTATCGAGATACCTCTCGTCGACGGCGGTGTCCGCGACGTCCGTGGAGCCCTCGTCCTCCTCGGCGTCCTCGATGGCGCCGACACCTTCGGTTTGGCCCTCCTCGAAGCTCTCCGTCATACTCACTTCCTGAGCGACGAACTTCTGGAGCGGTCCCGGGAGGTAGTTCTGTATGAGGAGGAGAAACGATCCGATCCCGACGACCTGTGCCATCAACTGCGGAAAGATCGTCGCGTTCTCCGGGTAATCTTTGATTATCGGGTCGACGTAGAACACTACGGACAGCCCGAGCAGCGTTACGAGTAGGACGTGTTCCGCCGTGATTCCTTCAAGTCGTTTTGAGTAATTGACCATGACAGTATTATCTGATCCGCTGGACTCCAACTATAAATAAATTGAGTTCGACGCGCCGGTCGCGCCGCGATCGATTCAGGGCTGGTTTTCGTTGACGAGTTCGAGGATTTCGAGCTCCTCGTACTGCGTGAAGGCGTCCGCGAAGTTCTGCTCGGCGACCTCCGGGCCCTCGTACACGACCGGGTTCCCCGTTTCGTTGCTCCACTCCTGCACGGGCTCGCTGTTGACGGTCTCTTCCAGCGCTTCGGCGTAGAAGTCGGCGATCTCCTGGTCCATCTCCGGCGGGCCGTACATGCCGCGCCAGACGCCGCCGACGAAGTCGATCTCCGGGTAGCCGAGGTCGGTGACCGAATCGATGTCCGGGTAGACCTGGGTGCCGGACCCGAAGAACGTCACGACGGGGTAGACGCGGCCCGTGTCGACGACGGACTGGGTCCCGGCGTCGGTCCCGATACCGCACGGGACCTCGCCGCTGGCGACCGCCTGCGTCACGGGACCCGTCCCGGTGTACTGCACGCGGTTCTGCCAGTTCCAGCCGACCTCGTCTTCGTACGCGTACTTGTACAGCAGAACGATGATGTCCTGGGAGCTCCCGGACGACTGGACGCCGATGTTCTCCCACTCGCCGCTCTCGTACTTCGCGAGGACGTCGTCGAACGTCTCGACCTCGTCCTGGTACTCCTCGTTGACGACGAGACACCACGTCGACTGCCCGACCACGCCGAGGCCGGTGAGGTCGCGGATGTCGAAGTCCGGCTCGTTGATCAGCTGCGGCGCGACTTCGAGCGGTCCGGCGTTGCCCGCGATGGTCTGTCCGTCGGGCTCCGAGCGGTACAGCTCTCCGAGTCCGTTCAGACCCCCGGCGCCCGGGATGTTGTCGATCTGCAGCGACTCGCCGACCGCCTCTCGGAGTCCCGGCTGAATCCCGCGTGCGTACGTGTCGGTTCCGCCGCCCTCGTCGTACGGGACGATGTACCGGACCGTCCCTTCGGGGGACCATCCGTCGCCGCCGTCGCTTCCGTCACTGCCGTCGCTTCCGTCGCTTCCGTCGCTTCCGTCGCTTCCGTCGCTGCCGTCGCTGCCGTCGCCGCCGTCGCCGCCGTTGCCGGAACAGCCGGCGAGCGAAATGGCGGAGGTTGCGCCGATCGCCTGCAGGAAGCGTCGCCGCTTCGTGTTCGAGGTCGATTCGACCGAGTCGGTTGGTGTTTCTTCTGTCATCTTGTCACGTTGGTCGGCTCAGCTGGTTTTCTCGCCCGGATCCGCTTTCGGGGGTTCGGCTTTCGCCGTATCCATGCATGCCATTCGGTGGCAATATCATAAATGTTTCTATTAAAATTCCCGTTGTCAGCTGTCGAACTTGGTATACAAAGGCGGTGTGCGCCCCGGTCGACCGGCGAGAGCCAGTTCGGTCGTCGATCGTCGTTCGCGCCGGTTCGCGCGCCGCGGCCCCGTGACGCGAGTCGACCCACCGGGAGGAACCTTTTATATTCCGGGGCGGAATACGGTCAGTATGGTAATCGTTGCAGCCGTCGATCGATCGGAGAGAGCGCCGGGTATCGTCGAGGAAGCGAACGAGCTCGGCGAGGCGTTCGACGAGCCCGTCCACGTCGTCCACGTCCTGTCCCGCTCGGAGTTCGTCGGGCTCGAACGGACCAGCGTGACCGACACCGGGAAGTCGATCCCGAGGGACGACGTCCTCGAGATCGCCGAGGAGTTCTCGCAGGAGGCGATCGACGAGGCGGGCGTCGACGACGCGGAGCCGGTGGGGCTCCTCGGCGAGCCGGCCGACGAGATCAGCAACTACGCCGACTCCAACGACGCCAGGTACCTCGTCATCGCCGGTCGGAAGCGGTCGCCGGTCGGGAAGGCGCTGTTCGGGAGCGTCGTTCAGTCCCTGATGCTCAACTCCGAGACCCCGGTCGTCTCGATCCGAACCGACTGATCAGAGCCGACTGATCAGAGTCGCTCTGCGATCGCCGCGACGATCTTCCCGGTCGACGCCGACCCGCCGAGGTCCGGCGTCGACGGGGCGTCCTCGTCGGCGAGCACTTCCCGAACCGCGCTCCAGAGGGCGTCGGAGACCGCCGCCTCACCGAGGTCCTCGAAGAGCATCGCGGCCGAGAGCACGGTCGCCATCGGATTCGCGACGCCCTGCCCGACGATGTCGGGGGCGCTCCCGTGGACGGGCTCGAACATCGACGGGTAGTCGTCGTCGACGTTGATGTTCCCGGACGGCGCGAGCCCCATGCTGCCGCTGACGATGGCGCCGATGTCGGTGAGGATGTCGCCGAACAGGTTGGAGGCGACCAACACGTCGAACTCCTCCGGCCTGCGGACGAGGTCCATGCTCCCGGCGTCGATGAGCAGCGACTCGACCTCGACGTCGGGGTACTCGGTCGCGACGTCCTCGACGACGTCGTCCCAGAACGTCATGCTGAACGCCTGCGCGTTGGACTTCGTGATGCTCGTCAGGTGTCCCTCGCGCTCCGTCGCCGCCTCGAACGCCGCCCGAACGATGGTCTCCGTCCCCTCGCGGGTGTGGACCGCGCTCTGGATCGCCACCTCGTGGTCGAACCCCTCGTGGACGCGGCCGCCGGCGTCCGAGTACTCCCCCTCCGTGTTCTCGCGGTACACGACGAAGTCGATGTCACCGCCCTCGTACCCGCGGAGCGGGCTCTCGACGCCGTCGAAGAGGATCGACGGGCGCTTGCACACCTGCTGGTTGAACCCCTTCCGGATCGGTAACAGGAGCCCGTGCAGCGTGATGTGGTCCGGGACGTCCGGATGGCCGACCGCGCCGAGGAGGATCGAGTCCGCGTCGACGATCCGATCGAGCGCGTCGTCCGGCATCATCTCGCCCGTCTCCATGTACCGCTCCGTCCCCCAGTCGTACTCGGTGAACGCGACGTCGACGCCGTGGCGGGACGCCGCCTCGTGAAGGAGCGGGAGCGTTTCGTCGACGACCTCCGGACCGATACCGTCACCTGGTATCGTCGCTATCTCGTATGACATGGTTCCGGAATTCGCTCACACAATCTAAACTCTTTGGGCCGTGGCACCCCTTGCCCGCCCGATTCGAGGCCGGATCGCTCCTCGCGAACGGTGCGGCTCCTCGCGAACGGTGCGGCTCATCGCCCGCGATTACCCCACTCACAACGCTTTTCACTCCCCGATGGGAGGTTGAGTCATGGTAAGCGAGACTGCCTACGAGAGTATCTCGCTCGACGTCACAGACGGCGTGGCGACGATCGAGTTCCACCGGCCCGAGGTGTACAACGCGCTCAACGACACGGTCATGCTGGACCTGCTCCGAGCGTTCGACGAGATCCAGCTCGACCGGTCCGTCGACGTGGTCGTGATCACGGGCGAGGGCGACGACGCCTTCTCCGCCGGCGCGGACATCTCGCAGTACGCGGGCTCCGCCGAGGAGCACGACCCGCGACAGAAGGACCGCCAGGAGCTGTTCTACGAGATGTACCGCAAACCGTTCGAGTGCCACGCGCCCGTCATCGCGAAGGTCAACGGGTACTGCGTGGGCGGCGGCCTCATCTTCGCGATGTACTGCGACATGCGGATCGCCGTCGACGACGCGAAGTTCGGCGTCCCCGTGACCGACATCGGCCAGATCCCGACCGGGAACTCCACGTGGCGCGCGATCGAGCTCGTCGGCGAGGCGAAAGCGAAGGAGCTCGTCTACACCGCCGGGATGATCGAGGCCGACGAGGCCGAGCGGATCGGGCTCGTCAACCACGCCGTCCCGCGCGGGGAGCTCGACGAGACGGTCGGGGACATCGTCGACGCGATCCAGAGCACGGGCCGGTCCGCGGTGAAGAACTCTAAACGCGCGTTCAACCACGCGGTCGACGCGCAGAGCGCCGAGGAGAACCGCGCGTTCGAGTCCGAGGTCTGGTGGGACCAGTTCGCGACCGACGAACGGGAACGGCTCGTCGACGAGTTCAACGACGCATGACCGGGGGACCGCTCGCCGGCCTCACCGTCGTGGAGATGACCGGCCACCGCGCGGGCCCGTTCTGCGGCGCGCTCCTCGCCGACATGGGCGCCGACGTCGTGAAGATCGAGCGCCCCGGCGTCGGCGACCCCGCCCGCAGTCAGGGCGTCGGCCCCGACGGCAAGTCCGGCTACTTCATGGCGAACAACCGGAACAAGCGCTCCGTCACGCTCGATCTCAAGTCCGACGCCGGCACCGAGGCGGCGCTGTCGCTGCTGGAGGCGGCCGACGTGTTCATCGAGAACTTCGGCTACGGCGTCACGGACAAGCTCGGCGTCGGCCACGAGGCCGCCAAGGAAGTGAACCCGGAGATCGTCTACGCCAGCATCAAGGGGTACGGCGAGACCGGCCCGCGGAAGGAGCAGGCCGGCCTCGACCTCATCCTGCAGGCGGAGGGCGGGATCATGAGCGTCACCGGTCCCGAGGGCGGCGAGCCAGTGAAGATCGGGCAGGCCATCGGCGACCTCACGACCGGGATGTTCACCGCGATCGGGATCCTCGCTCGGCTCTACGAGCGCGGGAACGCGGGCGGCGCGGAGGGCGAGGGCGCCGGCGGCGCGGAGGGCGAGGGTGCCAACGGCGCGGAGGGCGAGGGCGCCGGCGGCGCGGAGGGCGGGGAGGCCGATTCCGCCGCCGACTCGTTCAACGGCAAGTTCGACGTCGGCCTCTTCGACTCCATCGTGACGCTGCTGAACGAGTACCTCACGTCGTACTCGATGGACGGGTCGGTGCCGGGGCCGCAGGGCACCTCCCACCAGACGCTCGTCCCCTACCAGCGGTTCGAGACCGCCGACGGCGCCCTCGTCACCGGCGTCCCGAGCGACGACCGGTGGGACGACTTCGTCGAGCTGGTCGGCCGCGACGAGCTGGCGGAGTACCCGACGAACGACGACCGGTTCGAGCACGCCGACGCCGTCGTCGGGATCATCGAGGCGGAGTTTGCGACGGAGTCGACGGAGTACTGGCTCGACCGCCTCATCGACTACGGCTTCCCCTGCGGCCCGATAAACGACGTTGAGGACGTCGTCCACTACGACCAGACGCGAGCGCGCGACCTCGTCGTCGAACACGACGACCCCGACTGGGGCGAGTGCCTGCTCCCGGGCCACCCGATCAACTTCCCCGAGCACGACGACATTATCCGGTCGCCCGCGCCGCGTCTGGGCGAGCACACGGAGTCCGTGTTCGCCGACGTCGCCGGGGACCAGACGACGCTCGACGAGTGGCGCGAGGGCGGCGCGTTCGGCGACTAGGACGAATATTCGGTTTCTCGTCGCGTTTGTTTATAAACGGTTGACTTCGGATCGACGGTGAACCACTCCAAAGACGTAGCCGATCGCGCATAGGTCGCTGACGACCCGGTGAACACCTCCAAAGCCCCAGCCGTGAGGGGCGCGCACGCTCGCTGCGCTCCTCGGTCGCTCACTCTGTTCGCTCCCTGCGGTGCTTGCATCGTCCTCAGAACGCGAAGCGTTCTGATTGGCTCACGAGAGCTCCGCTCTCGTGAACGCCTCCGCGCCCCTCACGGCTGCCCCTTTGAGTCCCACCCAACCGCTCCGCACAGCACCTCACGCCTCCCCAGCCTCGTCGCTCACTCCGTTCGCGACTCCCTCGCGCGTGCGGTTCACGGCCTGTCGGCCGCTCACCGGCACGCGCCACTGCACCGTCGCAATCATTGATAAACACCGTCGCCGCGCTCGTCCCCATTTAAGTACCGAACGACGTCCGCGAGCCGAGGCGCCCTACGCCAGCGCGTCGGCGATCTTCTCGATCGGGTGCGGCGGCTTCTCGTCGTACTCGTCGCCGATCTGCGTCCGGCAGGAGGCCCCGGGGGCGACGACGGAGTCGCCGTCGCTGTCGTCGATCCGGTCGAACAGCATGGAGCCGATGGCCTGGCTCATCGAGTAATGCTCCGACTCGTAGCCGAACGTCCCGGCCATCCCGCAGCAGGAGGTGTCGAGCGGGTCGACCCGGAACCCCGTCCGCCGGAGGACGCCGACCGCGTGGTGGTCCTTCTTCACCGACTTCTGGTGGCAGTGGCCGTGGTAGGTGAGCCGCTCCGCGCCGCCGTCGGCGTCGAGCGCCTCGTCGAGCCGGCGGGTGTCGAGGTACTCCAACACGCCGTAGGCGTGCTCGGCGACCTGTGCCGCGGCGTCGGACGACAACAGGTCGAGGTAGTCGGACTGCAGCATGACGGCGTCGGACGGCTCGACCACGACGACGTCGCGCCCGTCGTCGACGTGCGCCGCCAGCGTCGCGACGTTGGCTTCGGCCGTCTCGCGGGCCTTCCCGAGGAGCCCCTTCGAGTGCGCGGGGCGGCCGCTGTCGGTGATCTCCTCGGCGACGGAGACGTGGACGCCCGCCGCTTCGAGCACCCTGACCGCGGCCTTCCCGGCCTTCGGGTTGTTGTAGTTCGTGACCGTGTCGGGCACCAGCACGACGCGCCGGTCCGCGGTCGACTCGCTCACCGTCGACCCGCCGCGGTCAGCCCACCAGTCCACGAACGTCTCGCGGTGGAACGTCGGGAGCGAGCGCTCTCGGGCGATCCCGAGCGTCTTCTCCATGACGACGCGCGCGCCGGGGACCTTGGTGCCGAGGTTCGACAGGGGCGCCGTCGCGCTCCCAATCTTCGAGAGCGCGTCGACGTTCGCGAACAGCTTTGACCGGAGGTCCGCCCCGTGTTCCTCGTGGTGGGCGTGTTCCACCTCCACCTTCATCTTCGCCATGTCGACCTCGCTGGGACAGTCGATCGAACACCCCTTACAGCCGACGCAGAGGTCGAGCACCTCGCGCATGAACTCCGTGTCGAACTGCTCGTCCTCGGAGAGGTCCCCGCTCATCGCCTGCCGGAGCAGGTTCGCGCGACCGCGAGTGCTGGTGATCTCCTCCTGTGACGCCCGGTAGGTCGGACACATCACGCCGCCCGCGCCCTCCTGACTGGTGCGACACCCGCCACAGCCGTGACAGAGTTCGGCCATTCCTTGGAACCCGTTCTCGTTCTCCCACTCCAGGGCCGGCTCGAAGCCGGCGTCGAACTCGTACTCCTCCCCGAACCGGAGGTTCTCGCTCATGTCGTGGTCGCCGCAGACGCTCCCGGGGTTGAGCAGCCAGTCGGGGTCGAACGCCGTTTTCAGGTCCTGAAAGACGTGCCAGAGGCGATCGCCGTACAGCTTCCGGTTCCACTGGGTCCGGGCGCGCCCGTCGCCGTGCTCGCCGGAGACCGACCCGCCGTACTTCACCGCGAGGTCCGTGGCGGCGTCGGAGATGGACACCATCGTCTCGGTCCCCTCGGCGTTCTTCGTGTTGATGAGCGGCCGGACGTGCATGCAACCCGGGCCGGCGTGCGCGTAGAAGCTCCCGAACGTGTCGTGGTCCTCGAAGATCTCCTTGAACTCCTTGGTGTACTCCGGCAGGTGCTCCGGCGGAATCGCGAGGTCCTCGATGAACGCGATGTGCTTCTCGTCGCCCGTCCGCGACAGCAGGATCGGCGTCGACGCCTTGCGCATCTTCCAGAACTTCTTCTGGGTCTCCTCGTCGTACGCCGCCATCCCGTCGAACGCCAAGTCGCCGACGCGGTCTTCGATGAGGTCGTCGACCTGCCTCTTGGCCGACTCCTCGTCGTCGGCGTAGAACTCGATCAGCAGGAACGAGTCGGTCTCGTCGGGTAACAGGCCGATGACGTCCTTGAACTCCTCGAGTTCGCGCGCCAGGTCGACGAGGACGCCGTCGAGCACTTCGACCGCCGCCGCGTCGTGTTCGAGGATCGGGCCGACGTCCTCCATCGCGTCGAGCAGGTCGTGGTACGTGAGCAGCGCGACCCCCTTCGTCTCCGGAATCGGCTCCAGGCTCACTTCGGCCTCGGTGACGATAGCGAGCGTCCCCTCGCTCCCGACCAGCAGGCGCGCGAGGTTGACGGTCCCCGATTCGGCCTCCTCGATCAGCACGTCGAGGTTGTACCCCGACACGTTCCGCTTGAGGTCGGGGTACCGCTCGTCGACCTCGTCTGCCTCCTCGTCGATGATTCGGACGATCTCCGCGTAGATGCGTTCGAGGAGCGCCCCGTCGGGGTCGGCTCCCTCGCGCAGCTCGGCGACGTCGACCTCGCCGAACGTCTCGACGCTCCCGTCGGCCAGCACCGCCTCGACCTCCTCCACGTAGGCGTCCGTCTTCCCGTACTTCAGGGAGTGCGCCCCGGTCGTGTTGTTCCCGATGGCGCCGCCGAGCGCGCTCCGGTCCGCCGTCGACGGGTCGGGCGCGAACTTCAGCCCGTGCGGTTCGAGGGTGCGGTTCAGCTCGCCGAGGGTGATCCCCGTCCGGGCCCGGACCCCTTCGCCCTCGGGGTCGACGTCGACGACGTCAGTCATGTACCGCGTGAAGTCCAAGACGATCGCCTCGTTCACCGACTGGCCGGCGAGGCTCGTCCCGCCGCCGCGGGGGAGCGCGGGGATCTCCTCCGCGTCGCAGTACTCCATCACGGCGGCGACGTCCGCGGTCGAGGTCGGGTAGACGACCCCGATCGGCGTCACCTCGTACGCGCTGGCGTCGGTCGCGTACATCTGCTTGGAGTACTCGTCGAAGCGCACGTCGCCGTCGACGAGCGCGTCGAGGTCGGCGACGAGCGACGAGTCGTGCTCGGTCTCGCTCTGGTAATCGTAATTCGCCCGCGGGTCGGTGGACGGATCCGGTGCTGTGTTCTTCGATCCCATCGGTTAATTGACTGTCCTCAGTGTGGCGTAGACATGAATGTTACGCGTCAACACGGTACGACTGCCGGGAGGACGCGAGTCGTCGCTCCGAGTCGCGCGGAACGCGTCGGGGGTTCGAACCGCCCGGACGCGGTCCCGTCGCGGCGGTTACTCGCGCTGCTGGGCGTCGACGACGGCGACGCTCGCGAGGTTGACGATGTCTTTGACCTCGTCGCCCCGCTGGAGCACGTGGACCGGCTCGTCCATGCCGACGAGCATCGGGCCGATGGCGTCCGCGTCGCCCAGCCGCTGGAGCAGCTTGTAGCCGATGTTCCCCGACTCCAGGTTCGGGAAGACGAGGACGTTTGCGGCCTCGTCGAGCTCGGAGAACTCGTAGGTGTCGGTGAGCATCTCCTCGACGAGCGCCGTGTCGGCCTGCATCTCACCGTCGACCGGGAAGTCGACCGCCGGGTCGTCGCGGAGCATGGCGGCCGCCTCCCGCGGCGCCTCGGTCGTGTCGGCGTCGACGCTCCCGAAGTTGGAGTACGACAGCAGCGCCGCCCGCGGGTCGACGTTGAACTGCCGCGCCAGGTCCGCGGTGTGGCGCGTCGTCTCGGCGAGCACGTCGGCGTCGGTCTCCCGGTTGACCGTGACGTCGGCGAAGAACACGACCCGGTTCCCGATCGTCAGCATGTAGACGCCGGAGACGTACTCGGCGTCGTCGGCGGTCCCGATGACCTGCAGCGGCGGCCGGAGCGCCGAGGGGTAGTGGTGGGTCAGCCCCGTCAGCATGGCGTCGGCGTCGCCCTGGTCGACCATCACGCTGCCGAGGTAGTCGGTGTTGTTGCGGATCAGGTCGCCCGCCTCGCTGCGGGTGATGCCCTTCCGCTTGCGGAGCTCGTGGAGGCGGTCCGCGTACTCGTCGTACTCCCCGGTGGTCGGGTCGACGACGGTCGCCTCGAAGTCGAGGCCGAGGTCGCCGACGGTCCCGGCGATGGCGTCGGCGTCGCCGAGCAGGACGGGCTCGGCGATCCCCTGCTCGAAGAGCTGGTACGCCGCGCGGATCATCTTCTCGTCTTCACCCTCGGCGAGCGCGATGCGCTTGGGGTCCTGTTTCGCCTTGTTGACGACGATCCGCATCATCTCGCGCGACTTCCCGACGCGCGCCTCCAAGTCGTCGCGGTACGCTTCGAGGTCGACCTCGTCGCGCGCGGCGCCGGACTCCATGGCCGCCTCCGCGACCGCCGGCGCGACCTCGAACAGCACGCGCGGGTCGACCGGCTTCGGGAGGATGTACTCCGGCCCGAACTGGAGCGGCTCGTCGCCGTACGCCTTCAGCACCGCGTCGGGGACGTCCTGCCGCGCCAGCTCCGCCAGCGCCTCCGCGCAGGCGACCTTCATCTCCTCGTTGATCTCCGAGGCCCGGACGTCGAGCGCGCCGCGGAAGATGAACGGGAAGCCGAGCACGTTGTTCACCTGGTTCGGGTAGTCGGACCGGCCCGTCGCCATGACCACCGTGTCGTCGCGGGCGTTCTTCCCCTCCTCGTAGCCGATCTCCGGGGTCGGGTTCGCCATCGCGAAGATGATCGGGTCGTCGGCCATCGACCGCACCATCTCCGGCGAGACGATCCCGCCGGCCGAGAGGCCGACCAGCACGTCCGCGCCCTCCATCGCGTCGGCGAGGTCGCCGTCCGGGACGTCCCGGGCGAACTCACGCTTGTACTCGTTGACGTCGCCCGCTTCGGCCCGCGCCTCCGTGATGATGCCCGTCGAGTCACAGAGCGTGATGTTGTCCCGCTCGACCCCGAGCGAGACGTAGAAGTGCGCGGTCGCGAGCGCCGACGCGCCGGCCCCCGAGAACACGACCTTCACGTCGCCGAGGTCCTTGTCGACGATGTCGGCGGCGTTGATCAGGCCGGAGCCGTTGATGATGGCGGTGCCGTGTTGGTCGTCGTGGAACACCGGGATGTCCATCTCGTCCTGGAGCCGGTCCTCGATCTCGAAGCACTCCGGCGCTTTGATGTCTTCGAGGTTGATCCCGCCGAACGTCGGCTCCATCGCCGCGACGGCCTCGCAGAAGGGGTCGACGCCCGCGATGTCGAGCTCGACGTCGAAGACGTCGACGTCCGCGAACCGCTTGAACAGCACTCCCTTCCCCTCCATGACCGGCTTCGACGCCGTGGCGCCGATATCGCCGAGACCGAGCACGGCCGAGCCGTTCGAGACGACCCCGACGAGGTTCCCCTTCGCCGTGTAGTCGTACGCCTTCTCGGGGTCGTCTGCGATCTCGCGGCACGGCCCCGCCACGCCGGGCGAGTAGGCCAGCGAGAGGTCTCGCTGGGTGTTCGTCGGCTTCGTCGTCGCGATCTCGATCTTCCCGGGCGGGTCGGCCCGGTGATACTCCAATGAGTCGTCTTCTAGCGTCATACCGATCGATTACGCGAATCGCATAAATACTTATGGGCGTCACCGTCCAGTCTCGCGATGCGCGGCCCCTCGCGCCGGCGCGGCGGACCGTCGAGCGCGGATCGAAATACGAGCATACGGGATCGGTCGACGAGGCGGCCACGCGGCGCCTCGCCGCGCTCCGCGAAACGCCCCGCCGCCCGGTCGGCCCGTCCGAGCATCTCGAACGCGGTCCACCGACCGGGCCGACCTCGGACTACCGGGCCGCGGGCGCCGTCGACCGCCGAGCTCTCCCGGGCCTCACTCCAGGTCGGGCCGAGAGAGCTCCGTCTCCTTGGCGGTGATTATCTCCAGGAGGGCCGGCGTCCCCTCCTCCGTCTTCTCGATGGCGCGTTCGAGCGCGGGCGCGACCTCATCGGGGTCCTCGACGCGCTCCCCGTAGCCGCCGAGGGCCTCGCCGACGTCGGCGAAGTCGCCGCCGAACGGCGTGTCGTACGACGCCATCTCGTAGTTGTTCAGGTGGATGGTGAGGATCGGGGCGTCCTCGCGGGCCGCCGTCTCGAAGTCGAGCCCGGTCATCCCGATGGCGCCGTCGCCCATGATGTTGAGACAGAGCTTCTCCGGGAAGCGGACCTTCGCGCCGATCGCGAGCCCGAGCCCGTAGCCCAGCTGCGTCGTCTTCCCCCAGCCGATGTACGAGAGGGGCTCGTCCGTCTCGTAGAACGGCGCGAGGAAGTCCCGCGGGTTCCCGGCGTCGGCCGTGATGACCGTCTCGTCGGGGTCGACGACGTTCGTGATCTCGTGGATCACGCGGTAGGGGTTGATCGGGGTCTCGTCGGACGTGAGCTTCGGCTCCCACTCGTCGAGCCAGTCGGCCTTGACCGCCGCGATCTCCTCGGCCACGTCGTCGAAGCGGCCGCGGTCGTCGTCGACGCGCTCCGCCACGGCGTCGGTCACCGCGTCGAGGACGAGCTGCGCGTCGCCGACGAGCGCCATCTCCGAGCCGACGTCTTTGTCGATGTCGGTGGGATCGAGCGTCGAGTGGATCACCGTCTTGCCCTCGGGGACCGTGATCCCGTAGGCGGTCTCGGTGAAGCTGCAGCCGACGCCGAAGAGGACGTCGCACTCGTCGAGGAAGTGCGCGAGCTGTCCGGGCTCGCTCTTGCTCCCGGCGCCGAGCGAGAGCGGGTGGCTCTCGGGGAAGGCGCTCTTCCCGTTCAAACTCGTGGCGACCGGCGCTTCGAGCGTTTCGGCGAGCTCCTTCAGCTCGTCCCATCCCTTGGCGTAGTGAACGCCCTGTCCGGCGAAGACGACCGGGTTCTCCGCGTCGACGAGGGCGTCCGCGACCGCCGGGACCGCGTCGGGGTCCACGCCCGCGCGGTTGGCGCTCGACGGCTCGTACTCGAAGTCGCCGATCTCCTCCCAGAAGACGTCCTTCGGCACCTCGACGACCGCGGGGCGGGGGCGGCCGTTGCGCGCCGCGGTGAACGCCCGGCGGAACGTCTCCCCGACCGCGTCCGGGTCCGAGAGCTGCTCGCACGTCTTGCTCACGCTCTGGTAGCTCACCAGGGAGTTGAACTTCGGATCGACGTCCGTCTTGGCGCGATCGTAGCCGGCCGGGATCGCCACCAGCGGCGACGACTCGCCGTACGCCTGCGCGACGGCGCCGATGGAGTTCTCCGTCCCCGGACCGTGCTGGCAGGCGAAGGCGACGACCTCGTCGCCGGACGTGAGCCGGCCGATAGCGTCCGCCATGTGGACCGCCGTCCGCTCCTGACGAGTGATGATCGTCCGGAGACCGGCGTCTTCGGCGGCGCCCGTGTCGAACAGCGGGTTACTCGGGAATCCGAACAGATACTCTACACCCTCCTCTTTCAGTGCTTTCGCGATGGCTTCTGTAACGTTCATCTTTTATTTGATCGTATACTTCTGGCTCCGGTCCGGGGTTAAATAAAGGTACCTGTCGAGGCCGGTTTCGTCGCTTCGAGCGTCGCTGCGGTCCGAGCCGTCGCGGCCGCGTCCCTAATCTTGCCGGCTCCCGAAGGACTGATACGCCGCTGTGACGACGGTCCGCGTATGTCAGACCGAGCGCAACTCGATACCCTGTCCGTTCACGACTCCGTCGAGAACGTCATTCCGCCCGAGGCCTTCGTTAAGGCGTTCGACGACCTCGACCTCGACGTCGGACTGGTCGGCGACGGCGAGAGCTACGACGAGACCGACGCCGTCGCCACCTACGTCCCCCGACCGGAGTTCCTCGACGCGGGGTGGGTCCACTGTATCCGCGCCGGCTACGACGAGTTCGACACCGCGGCCTACGAGGCGGCGGGCGTCCCGCTCACCAACAGCACCGGCATTCACGACACCACCGTCAGCGAGGTCGCGCTCGGCTACATGCTGTCGCTCGCGCGTCTCCACCACGTGTACCGCGACCACCAGAACGAGCGGCACTGGTACACGCCGGCGTACGAGCGGCCGTTCACCGTGGAGAACGAGCGGCTCTGCGTCGTCGGTCTCGGAACGATCGGCCGGGGGATCGCCGAGCGCGCCGACGCGCTCGGGATGGACGTGATCGGGATCAGACGGTCCGACGAGCCGGTCCCGGGCGTGTCGGAGATATTCGACCCGTCGGACCTCCACGACGCCATCGACGACGCGCGCTTCGTCGCGCTCGCGCTGCCGCACACCCCCGAGACCGACGGGCTCATCGGGGAGGCGGAGTTCGAGGCGATGCGCGACGACGCGTACCTGATCAACGTCGCCCGAGGCCCGTTAGTCGACGAGACCGCGCTCGTCGACGCGCTCGAGAGCGACGCGATCGGCGGCGCGGGGCTGGACGTGTTCGAGACCGAGCCGCTCCCAGACGACTCCCCGCTCTGGGGCTTCGAGGACGTGATCATCTCGCCGCACAAGGGGTCAGCGACCAACCGGTACCACCTCGACATCGCCGAGCTCGTGACGGAGAACGTCGAGCGCTATCAGGCGGCCGAATCGCTGCGGAACCGCGTCGCGTAACCCTTCTCGGCCCGCTGCCGATCCGCAGCCGAGATGTTTCGTCATTCCGAACGACTGATTATCGAGTTTTCGGAATATCGTACATTACGACGTTGTCTTGCTACTGGTGTTTTTTCGAGTCATTTCGGACGTTCCGTCGGCTTTGACCGAAATATCGCCTGTTTCGGTCAGTCACCGAGAGCCAATACGACCGAATCCGATCCAGATTCGGGTCGAATCACCCACCGTCGAGAAGAAAATCGGTTTCCTATATTCGAACTGCGAGTCGTGTCATTCGTTCGGCCGGCGAGCGGCTCCGCTGCCGAATTCGGCTCATTCACCCGCTTCATTACATTACTACGATTGTAATGATGTCGACTGGTGGTGTAATTGTAATTCGCGTGTGTTCACGACCGTCCGTGGGTGAGGTTGACCTCGATCACGTTCGCCGTCCGGTTGAGGCTCTCGGTGTACGCGCGCCGCTGCTCCTCGGGCTTCAGGCGGCTGATCGGCGTCATGATGCTGATCGCGGCGTTTCGACGCTCTCCGGTCTCGATCGGCGTGCCCACGCATCCGAGCCCGCCCAGTCGCTCCTCTTCGTTGTACGCGAACCCCTCCTCGCGGATCCGGTCGAGCTCCTCGAACAGCGCGTCCCGGGTCGTGATCGTCTCGTCGGTCCGAGCCGGCAGCCCGTGCCGGTCGACGATCTCGTCGACTCGCTCGTCGGAGAGGCTCGCGAGCAGGGCCTTGCCGAGCGCCGTCGTGTGGAGGTAGACGCGGCGTCCCAGGTGGACGTCGAAGTCGATCGCCTGCCGGCCGCGGGCGGTGTAGACGTAGATGCCGAGCCCCCGCTCCTCGAACAGCAGGTTCGCCAGTTCGCCCGTCTCCTCGGCCAGCTTGCGCACCTCCGGCTTCGCGACGTCGTAGACGCCGTCGTACTGCCGAGCGATCCCACCGAACTCCAGGCAGCGGAGGCCGAGCCGGTAGCCGTCCTCGCGCTTGACGACGAGCCCGTGCTCCTCGAGCGTGATCAGGTGTTTGTACACCGTGCTCTTGGCCAGGTCCAGGCTCTCGACCAACTCCGCGATAGAGACTCCCTCATCCCGGTCTGCGATGGCCGTCAGTACGCGCATAGAGGTCCCCGTCGCCCGTACCGACTCCGTTTTTGGCCTCTCCATGCGCTACCTCACCGAAGGCGGGTAATAAGAATTATGGGGCGGACGTATAGGGCGATGTTAAGTTACGAACGAGGCGGTGGGTGTTTCGAATGGTGTATGTCCGAATCCAACTGCCTCAACGGCTGTACAGATTGTATCGACTTGGAGTTTGTGAGGCGAGAGAGGACTCCCCACGAGATCATTGAAACCGGTATTCGACTCCATCTTGCTGGTGTATCAATTTCGAATACAAAACAGTATATTGAGAAGTTGGGTGTCGAGCGAAGCCGGACAGCGATTCACAACTGGATTCAAAAGGCCGATCTACAGCCAGCTGACGAGGCGAGCCCGAATCGCGTTGCGGTCGATGAGACGGCAATTCAGATCGACTAAGACGGATTCTGGCTATATACTGCCGTCGATTCCACAAATCAATTCCGTCACTTCGACCTGTTTCCCGTCCAAAATAAACAATTCACGCCGGTGTTTCTCCGCGATCTCAGAGAGAAACAACACGTCGACGATGCGGTCTTTCTCGGTGATGTCGGCGGCCATCTCACCGCTGTGCTCTCACGAGCCTCGCTCCGATTTCAAATCACTCGTCATGGAAACTGGAATGATGTCGAACGTCTAGTTAGAGCGGTAAAACGTTGAACCTCTTCGTTCTCAAATATGTTCAGAAACGCGGAGCCGACGGTGGCAGAATTGCGGCTCCGAGCCTTCTCCGTCTACTGGAACCGATGCTTAAGTTAACACGACCCCGTCGAGGTGGCTGTGTCGGGGAGAGTGTGTTCCGAACCGAGACTTCCTCGGTTTCCCAAACTCATTACGGCATGATCGTGCTGCCCTCCTCTATTCTAATACAGTGTTTCATAGAGGGATCGAGTCGCTCGGATTCGGACGCAGACTACTCGAGACGACGGGCGGCTCGTAATTGATCGACAATCACCGGGCCGAAGCCTCGAATCGTGGTGGTGCTGAAAAAATTACATTAGTGCGGGTGTAAAGACGACGAAGGCGAGTTCAATTCGGATCGCTTGATCCATTACAAACGTATGATTGTAATGGGAATATGCTCGGATCCTATCGGCATCAGGACATCGAGTTCTCGAGTTCGAACTCGTTTGCGACGCCGAGGAGAGTTCTCGGGATTTCCTCTTCGAACCGATCTTCGGTCATCCGATTTGCGGGACTGGCGACGCTAAAGGCACCGACCACACGGCCATCGGAGCCGTCGACGGGGACCCCGACGGCCTTCACTCCCTTCAACTGCTCCTCGTCGTTGAAAGCGACACCTCGGTCCTCGACAGCTTCCAGTTCCTCGAGTAGCACGGACCGGTCGGTGATGGTGTTCTCCGTGCTTGCAGGGAGTCCCCACTCTTCGATGATGTCGATGACTCGCTCTCGAGGGAGCCGGGAGAGGATCGCCTTTCCGGCAGCGGTCTGGTGGAGGTGGAACCGCTTGCCGACGGTGGAGTACTTCCAGACGGCGTGCTTCCCGGAGTAGGTGTACATGTAAACACCCCGACCGTTCTCCTCGACGACGAAGACGGCGCGACACTCCGTCTCCCGAGCGAGCTGGTCTGTGTACGAGTCGGCGATCCTGTAGGCGTTTCGCCTGTTGCGAACGTAGTCGGCCAGTCCGAGGAAATGGAGGCTGAGGTGGTAGCGGTCTCCTGATTTGACGACGTAATCCGCGCCGACGAGAGTCGAGAGGTGAGCGTGAACGGTGCTCGCCGAGAGGTCGAGCGCCTCCGCGAGCTCCGTCACGCGAGCGCCGTCCAACTCGCGCAACTTCTCCAGGATCTCGAGCGAGGTCATCGTGGCCTGAATCTGCCGACTGCCGCTGTTACCGTTCATGCGTACGCATATCCCCGGTAGTATATAAAGTTCGCGTGTACCGAACCGCGAGATACTTCCTCGATATCATTCAAGGATTAAATACCTGGTAGCACGTGACACGCCAACATAGTATATAAAATTCGCGTCTCCACAACCGTTCTCCGAGAATAAGCGAGCGGCGGCTTTCCGTCGGCAGGCGGGACCCGCAACTCCGAGCCGTCGAAAGTTGCGATCCCGACCCGTTTGAGAGCGCGATCTGGCCGAACCGGACGCGAAAGCTCCGGTGTTCGGTGGAGGATAGCGACTGAGAGAGGATTCGCGCATCCCGAATATGCGTGGACAATTCGAACGCTCGGTCGGGTCTCTCGAAGCGTCGAGACTCAGATTCCGAGCATCTCGCGAGCGTCCGCGGGGGACGCAACGGACCGTTCGAGTTCGTCGGCGATGCGTGCGGTCCGCCTGACGAGCTGCGCGTTGCTCTCGGCGAGTTCTCCCTTCCGGTAGTAGACGTTGTCTTCCATTCCGACGCGGACGTGACCGCCCATCGTGATGGCCGCCGTCGTCATCGGGAGCTGGTGTCTGCCGACTGCGAGACACTGCCACTCGACGGGGTCGGGCAGGTTATCGACGAAGGCCTTCAGGTTATGCGGCCCGGGCGGCATCCCGTTCTGCATCCCGAAGATGACCGTCGCCCAGTACGGTTCCGCGAGGAGCCCCTTCTCGATCAGGTGTTCAGCCTCCGGGATGTGGCCCGGATTGAACAGTTCGAGTTCGGGTTTGACCCCGGCCGCACGCATTCGCTCGGCGTACTCCTCGTTCTGTTCGCGCGTGTTCTCGGCCGTCCGCGTCTGGCCGAAGTTGATCGGACCGAGGTCGACGGTCGCCATCTCCGGTCGTGGATCCGTCTCTAGCACCGGAGCGATGCGCTCTTCTCGCGGGTAGATGCCGCCACCGCCCGTGGTGAAGTTGACGATGATGTCGTCGCAGCGCTCGTCGATTTCGTCTCTGAGCTCCTGATACCTCGCCACCGATTTCGTCTTGTTCCCGTCTTCGTCACGCGCGTGGAGATGGACGATCGACGCCCCCGCCTCCTCACAGGCGGCGACGTCCCGTGCCACTTCGGCGGGCTGTGTCGGAAGATTCGGATTCGCTTCTTTTCCTTGATGTCCCCCGGTCGTCGCGACGGAGATGATGAGCTTTCGGTCAAAGTGATCTCTGTAGCCACTGTATGGCATACCTCAACCGACCCATCTCAACGTGTTAATTCTTCCGGGGACGCGCCTGAGACGACCGGTTCGTGACGCAACGCGGACCCGCGACAGTTCCCGGACTCACGGCTGTCGCTCGGTAGTGCGTCTGCACGTGCGAGGCTCAGTTTGGGTGAAATACCCTAATGTTTATTAACACTGTTCGGAATGTGAGCGTATGCAGCAAGATAGCACAGCGCTGGTTACCGGTGGCGGTCGCGGTATCGGTCAAGCAATCTGCGTCGAACTGGCACAATGCGGGGCCGATATCGTCATCGCCGACCTGAACGCCGACGAGATGCAGGAGACCGTCGAACTCGTCGAGGCCGAGAACGGGCGTGCCCGCGCGCTCGAGACGGACGTCACCGATCTCGACTCCGTCGAATCGACGGTCGAGACCGCACTCGAGGAGTTCGGCAACGTGGAGTGGCTCGTTAACAACGCCGGCATCGCCGGACCGACTGCGCCGTGCGAGTCCATCGACGCGGACGAGTGGGACGCCACGCTCGACGTGAACCTCCGCGGAGCGTTTTACACCTGCCGGACGCTGCTTCCCTCGATGAAACGACAGTCGTACGGCCGCATCGTCAACATCTCCTCGGTGACAGGGAAACGGCCGCTCACCCAGCGGACACCGTACGCGGCAGCGAAGATGGGTCTCATCGGCTTCACGCGAACGCTCGCGGCCGAGGTGGGCGACCACGACATCAACGTCAACGCGATCTGTCCGGGATCGGTCGACGGGCCCCGCATCCGGCGCGTCTTCGAAGAGAAAGCGGAGGCTACCGGTCGGTCCTACGAGGCGGTCCGATCCGACGCCGAAAATCAGAGTCCCCGGCACGAACTGGTAAACAGAGAGGATGTCGCGAACACTGTCGCGTTTCTCTGTTCGACCGACGCCGATCGGATGACCGGACAGGATCTCAACGTCTCGGCAGGCAAAGTGATGTACTGACGATTCGCCGTAGCGACGCCCTGTGACGGACTGACGAATCTCGGTGCATAAGCCAGCAGGAACGGACCGCGCCCGGCGAGAGGGATGACTAAGGAAGTGTATCGTATGATCGATCATAAACTATATAACCGGTGACTCTCCACACCCTATTGACGCAAACATGGCACAAGATAGCACCAACCAGACGAGACGCCGGTTTATGAAGAAAACCACCGTCGGCGGGTCCGCGATCGCATTGGGTGGTCTCGCGGGATGTACCGGAAACTCGGGCGGTGACGGCTCATCGGGTGGGGACGGCTCGTCCTCGGACGGCTCGAACGGCTCGGACGGATCCGATGGCTCGATGACATCGATGGCGTCCATCGCAAACCGACAGAACTCCTACTGGCTCAGCTGGGAGAAAGGCTACCTGGAGGCGTGCGAGGCCTTCGGCTACGACACGAACGTCCAGACGAACAACGGCGAGGTCCAGACGCAGCAGCAACAGTTCGATTCGGCGGTCTCTAACGACGCCGACTTCATCGTCGGCCAGACGTACACCAACGCTGCCGCGATCACGCTGGCGGAGACGCTGGTGGAGGCGGGAACCCCCGGTGTCCTCGCCGTCACCATCGCCGACTGGTACGTCCCGCAGGACGCCGGCGGGGAGTACGTGACGTTCTTCACGCCGCACTTCGTCAACCACGCGTACAGCGCCGCGAAGATGCTGTTCGAGTCGATGGACGGCAGCGGGAAGTTCGTTCACATCGAGGGGAACCGAGGGACGGCCCCGAACATCGGCCGGAACAAGGGCGTCGATCTGGCGATGCAGGAGTACCCCGACATCGAAATGGCGGGGCCACGCCAGCCGGGCAACTGGATTCGCTCTGACTCTCGGTCGGTCATGAACGACAAGGTCTCCCAGTTCGGCGACGAAATCGGCGGCTTCTTCGGCCAGAACGACGCCGTCGCGCTCGGTGGAATCACCGTCCTCGAGGAGAACGACATCGACGTCCCCGTCGTCGGCATCGACGCCAGCGAGCCCGGACTCGCGGCCATCGACGAGGATCGGATGACCGGCACCGTCTCGGGCATGGGCCCGTGGCAGGCCGGCTGGTCGGTCGCGAAGTGTCACGACTTCCTCAACGGACACACGCTCAGCGACGCGGAGAAGATGATGTCGTTCAACGCGCCGGTCTGCGTGAAGAACCCCGACGACTGGACCGACACGATCGACCGGCTCCCGGTCGTCGACGCCGCCGACTACAACGAAGCGATCTTCTCGGGCGAGACGCCCTACGACTGGAAAAAGATGTCCGTCGTCGAGTCCGGCGAGGACGCTTGGGACCCACAGATCGACATGCAGCCAATGAGCCTCGACGGCATGAAAGAGGTTCTCGACTGGAAAGAAGACGACAAACCGAGCGGCTATTCGCTCCCGGGCGCGTACACCGATAGCGCGGTTCAAGAGGAGACGGCGCAGCAGTACGTGGACCGATTCCAGTCGAATCCGCTCAAATAATCCTTGTCAAAATCCCCCATGGCATCACAGACACATACCAACGCGACGGACGCGGGCCAACCCGACCCGACTGACGGGGGCGACCACAGCTTTCGCGTCGAGGGTATCTCGAAGTCGTTCCGCCACGTGCAGGCCCTCAAAGACGTGTCGCTGGCCGTCGACCACGGCGAGGTCATCGGGCTGGTCGGAGAAAATGGCGCGGGCAAGAGCACACTTCTGAACATCCTGACCGGCGTGTTGCAGGCCGACGAGGGACAGCTGTTCGTCGACGGGGAAGCGGTCACGTTCACGAACCCGCGTGAAGCGGCGAACTACGGTGTCTCGCTCGTCCATCAAGAGCAGGACATCATCAAGACCATGCGGGGGTACGAGAATCTCTATCTCGGGCGAGAGCTCGAACGCCTCGGAGTGCTCGAGAAAGAGAAGATGCGTAAGGAGGCGCAGGCCTTCGTCGATGACTTGGGCATCAATATCGACGTGGACGAGCGCGTCCGCAACTACTCGTTCAACGAGCGCCAGATGCTCGAGATCGCGAAGGCGTTTCACGTCTCACAGAAGTCCGAGAATCCCGTCATCCTCCTCGACGAACCGACGGCCGCGCTCGAGGAGAGCGGCCGCCAGATCCTCTTCGACCTCGTGAACGACCTGCGGGACCGGGCGACGTTCGTCTTCGTCTCCCACGAGCTCGACGAGGTGCTGCAGATATCCGACCGGATCTACGTTCTCAAAGACGGCGAGCGCGTGGCGGACATGGCGACGGCCGACGCCACCACAGAGACGCTGCAGAAGGCGATGGTCGGCCGGGAGACCGCCGACGAGTACTACCGGGTCCCCGACCAGCAGCGCGACACCGAACTCGGCGAGACGGCCCTGACCGTCGACGGCGCGGTCCACGGTGACACGGTCGGGCCAATCTCGCTTTCCGTCCGTGAGGGCGAGATATTCGGGATCGTCGGCGTCGAGGGCTCGGGAAAACAGCAGTTGGGTCGCCTGCTCGCGGGCGACCTCGCCATAACCGAAGGCTCGGTGTCGGTCGGCGACACCACCCTGCAGAGCCCGACGGTGTCGGATATGGTCGACGCGGGCGTCGGCTACATTCCGAAAGACCGGAAGTCAGAGGGCCTGTTGCTCTACCAGTCGGTGTTGGTCAACACCTCTCTCGCGATGGTCCGGGACATGAACGGCAACGTGCCGTTGCTCGACCTCGACGCCGAACGGCAGGCGACCGTCGACGCCATCGAGGAGCTGTCGATCAAGACGCCGGGCCCCGACGCGCTGGTTCACGGCCTGAGCGGTGGGAACCAGCAGAAGGTCGTCATCGCCCGTTGGCTGGCCCAAGAGACGCCGATACTCGTGATGGACAACGTGACCCGAGGCATCGACGTCGGTGCCAAAGAGGAGGTGTACCGTCTCTGCCGTGAGCTGACCGACCAAGGCGTCTCGATCGTCTTCATCGGCGACGAGCTGCCCGAGGTCATCGGTATGTCCAACCGCATCGCCGTGATGGCGAACGGAGAGTTCGTCGGCGAGCCCATAGACGCCTCGCCGGGGAACAAACCGACCGAACAAGACCTGATACAGGAGATGATCTGACAATGAGTACAAGTGGCGTCAGCGAGTGGATCACCGACCAGCGAGAACAGCGCACGCTCCACGACTGGATACAAGACTTGGGCCCGTTCGTCATGCTGTTCGGGCTGATACTCACGTTCTCGTTCACGACGGACCGCTTCCTAACCGAGGCCAACCTGCTCGACAACGTCGCGAAAAACGCCGTCACGCTGTTGTTGGTGGCGCTTGCGGGGACCTTCCCGATTCTCCAGCAAAGCATCGACCTCTCTGTCGAGTCGATCGTGCTACTGACGGGCGTTGTGACCGTCGTCCTGATCTCGCAGTTCGGCTTGGGCCTCTTAGCCATCCCGATCGCCATCGGTGCCGGGATGCTTGCTGGCCTGTTCAACGGTATCATCTTCACGAAGCTCAAGGTCCCTTCGTTTCTCGTCACGCTCGGGACGCTCTCGGTGATGGCCGGGGTCGGGAAGATCATCACAGGCGGGTCGACCATTACGTTCCGGAACCCCGCCATCCGAACCATCTCGAACGGCGAGGTCTTGGGTATCCCCAACCTCGTGCTCTGGGGGCTGCTCATCTACGTCGGCACCATCGTCCTCGCGTTCCGGACGAAGTTCGGCCGGTACTGCTTCGCGCTGGGCGAGAACGAGCGCGTCGTCGAACTGGCCGGTGCGAAGGTCGACCGCTACAAGATCTACCCGTTCGTACTGTCGGGACTGCTCTGTGGGACCGCCGGCGTCTTGCTGACGCTGCGTATCTCGTCGGCCTCTCCGAACATCGGGAGCGGGCTCTTGCTCCCCAGCATCGCCGCCATCGTCATGGGCGGGACGGCCCTGACCGGCGGTGTCGGTGGGCCGCACCGAACTATTCTGGGGGTGCTCGTCATCGCGGTGCTGAACAACGGCATGAACCTGCTCGGCATCGACTCGTTCGTCCAGGAGATAATCCTCGGACTCGTGGTGGTCGGGGCGGTGGCCCTGTCGATCGACCGCGAGAAGATCGACGTGGTGAAGTAGAACGTCGCGTCCCGGTTCCCCTTTTTTCCGCCTTCGCCTTCCCGCGTGACCCGTCCGTTCGCGCCTCTCAGTCGCGTCCGGAACGAAACGAGACGCCCGCCGCGTCCGACGACCCGCGACGGGCAACGCGCGCTGGAGTACGCCCGTTCGATCCACGGCGGCGACGAGTCCGTCTCCGTCTGCGCCATCGGCTACGGAGCGTCCGTCACCGATCCAGAATCCAAGTCGCCGGGCGCTCCCCGGAAAAAAGAGCGAGAAAACGGTCAGTCGGCGCTCACGGCGGTATCGACGTGCCCGCTCGGGACGGTGCCCTCGTCGGTCCAGCCGCGGCGCTCGTAATACTCGTCGAGCGCCGCTTCGAAGTTCGGCAGCGAGTAGGGGAGCGCGTCGTCTTCACGGTCGACGCCGCGATGATTGTTGAAGTGTCGTTCGAGGTCGACGACCTTCGATCCGACCGCTAAGAGCGTCTCGTAGTCGGTCGAGAACAGTCCCTCGAGCCGTTCGGGCGTCATGAAACTCCGCGAGAAGCGACAGATGATCCCGCAGTCCTCCAGCGCGCGGGCGTTCTCCTGCTCGATGACCATCTCGGGTTTCCCCTCGAGGCCCGTGGGATCGTACGCCTCCTCGCCGTCGACCAGGGGATACTCCCACGCGTACATCGTGGTAAACATGTGGTCTGCGCCCCTCGTGGCCGTCGCGTACGACAGCCCCTGGCCGTTCAGCGTGCGGCCGTCGTGGGCGGCGAAGTCGAGCCCTTTCACGGTCCAGTTCTCGACGCCTAACTCCTGGTGGAACCGGTCGATCCCCTCTGCGAGGAGGTCGCCGACGCCCTCTCGATGAGCGATCTTCTCGACCATCTCGAAGATCAGCTCCGTGTTCCCGAACTCCCCTTCGCTCGCCAAGTAGGCGGAGACGACGTTCCCGCAGGTGATGCTGTCCAGTCCGTACCTATCGCACAGCTCGTTCGACTGCATCACGTCGACGATATCGTCGACGCCGGCGTTCGACCCGAACGACATCACCGTCTCGAACTCCGGTCCCTCCGTCTCGACGCCTCGTTCCTCGTCTTTCGTCGGGAGCTTACAGGCGAACGCGCACGACGAGCAGGTCGCTTTCTTGAACTTCTTTTCCTCGACTCGGTCCCCGTTGATCCCTTCGACTCCCTCGAACTGCAGCTCGGAGAAATACCTCGTCGGCAGGGCCGACACCTCGTTGGCCAGTTCGGTCACCGACGTCGTCCCCTGCCGTTTCATGATGTGGTCGGCGGTGGCCGCGTCGCGGTGGACGTCCGTCTGGATGGGGGGGATCTCGATCTCCGGGCTCGAATCGCCGTCGAACGTGATCGCCTTGACCCCCTTGGCCCCGAGGACGGCGCCCAGCCCCCCGCGGCCGAACGCTCTCGACTCCGAGGTCATGATGGAGGCGAAGCGGACTCGATTTTCCCCGCCGGGGCCGATACAGGCGACGTGTTCGCTCTCCATGCCGTGTTCCGTCTCGATATACTCGACCGTTTCCGGTACCGTCGCGCCAGCGAGGTCCGGGACGGGTTCGAACTCGACGCCGGTGTCGGTGACGTGAACGACGACGAGTTCGTCGCTCGCGCCCACGAGTTCGACGGCGCTGTAGCCCGTCGCAGCGAAGTTGCGCGACATGAACCCGCCGGCGTTCGACGAGAGTAGCCCGCCTGTGAGCGGCGAGATACCCGTGCAGTTCATCCGACCGGTGAACGACATGGTCGACGACTGCATGGGTCCAGTAGCGAAGTAGAGCCGGTTTGCCGCGCCCAGCGGGTCGGCGTCGAACGGGAGTCGATCGTGCGCGAGCCGCGTCGCGACGCCGCGCCCGCCGATGAACGTTTCGTTTATTTCGTCGATGTCGGTCGTTTCCGTCGAGCGATCGCCGACGTCGACCGTTAAGAGGGGTCCCTCTGCGTGAAGCATGCACACAGATGTCGCGGGTACGAAATAATAAGTGTTGCTCACCCCCTCCCGATTCAGGCGGTGAAGCCGCCGTCCATGACGAGATTGTGGCCCGTGACGAACGACGACTCGTCGCTCGCAAGGAACAGCGCCGCGTCCGCGACCTCCTCGGGTTGGCCCGCCCGCCCCAGCGGCGTCTGATCGAGAATGCCGCCGGCCGTGTCACCGTCCTCCATCGTCATCGCCGTCTCGATGAACCCCGGATTGAGGGCGTTGACGCGGATGTCATGTTCGCCGTGCTCGACGGCTAACTCCCGGGTCAAGTTCGTCACCCCGCCTTTCGAGGTACAGTACAGCGAGGAGTTCTCCAAGCCGCGGATGCCGCCGATCGAGGACATGTTGATGATGCTCCCCCCCTCGTCCTGCTCGCGCATCACCTCGACGGCCGCTTGGCTCCCGAAGAACACGCCCTTGAGATTGATGTCCATGAGCCACTCGTAGTCCTCCTCTGTGACGTCCGCTAAGGGCTTTTGACGCTCGACGCCGGCGTTGTTGACCATCACGTCCAGCGATCCGAACGCTTCGACGGTGGCGTCGACCGCCTCGTGGAGGTCGTCGACCGAGCTGACGTCGCAGTGGACGAATTGGGCGTTTCCGCCACCGGCCTCGATGAGATCGTGTGTCGGCTCACCGCCCATTCGCGGGTCGTCGCGGACGTCCGCGACGGTGATGTTCGACCCTTCCTCGGCGAACCGTCGAGCGATCGCCCGTCCGTTGCCGGAGGAGCCGCCGGTGACCAGTGCCGTCTTCCCTTGCAGACGCTCGGACATAACGGATGAAGCTGCTACTGCCGCTCAGATAAGTGTTTCTCGGGCTCCGGCCCAGTTGTCCGTATCCCGGCTCAATCGCGCACCGTCAACGCACACACGCTTCCCGCCGCTAACCCAAATGTTTATTAATGATTCATCTGTCCTACCACACGAGATGTTAGACAGTGGCTCACTTGTAGTGGACTCCGTGTCACACTGCTTCAACCACACGCCGGAGAATCACAAACACCCGCACGCACAGGTCTGGGACGACGAGACGTACGAGATGGGGGCGAAGATCCTCCCGGACGGGTACGTGCCGTCCGAAGAGGTCTTCTACCGCGATCACCAGCCCGAAGAGCTCGCTCGGCTCCTCTTTTTGGAGAGTCAGATCGACTACTCGGTGTACCACTCGCTGCCGCTCGACGACTACTTCCACGACGGCTACGTGTCCCGTGAGAAGGGGTTCGAGTTCATGGAGCAGAATCAAGAGCGCGTGTCGATGTACGTCGACGTCAACCCCCTCGAAGACGACGCGGGCGACCAGATAGAGGAGTTCGCCGCGAAAGACGGGGTCGAGGGCATCAAGTTCTATCCCGCGCGCTACCAGAACGGCAACGACCTCTCGCTCCAGCTGACCGAAGACGCCGTCTGGCCCCTCCTCCAGCGGGTCGCCGACTCGGAGGTCGACACGCTAGCGATTCACAAGTTCATCCCGTTCGCGACGGCGCCCGTCCGCTATTTCAAACCGGACGACATCGAAGACGCCGCCAACTCGTTCCCCGACATCAACTTCGAGATCATCCACGCGGGCTTCTCGTTCGTCGAGGAGACCGTCCTCGCGATGGCGAGCCACGACAACGTTTACGCCAATCTCGAGAACACGGCGTGTCTCGTCAACACCCGCCCGCGGAAGTTCGCGAAGGCGCTCGGTGAGATGCTCTACTGGGCCGGACCGGACCGCATCGTCTACGCCGGCGGCGCGACGGCGCTGCATCCGCAGCCCCCCATCGACGGCATCTGGAACTTCGAGATGCCCGAGGACCTCATCGAAGACTACGACTACCCCGAAGTCACCAAGGACATGAAAGAGAAAATCCTCGGAAAGAACGCGCTGCGCCTCCTCGATAAGGACCCAGAGCAGATTAAAAAAGACATCAAGGGCGACAAGTGGGACCAGCTCCGGGATGAGCGCGAAGAGAGCGGCGACTACCCCGCCGAGCCCTGGTCGACTTACGAGGCCGACTCGGCGCTCGCGTCCGACGACTGATCATGTCTGCACACACCGACCCATACGCGCGAACGGAAGCGGCCACGCACGTCACTCCGGACACGGAGTTCGACGACGAGCGCAAAACACGGATTAAAGCCGAACTCGACGAGGTACTCGACCCCTGTAGCTGTATGAGCGATCATCCGATCAGCATCCTCGATCTAGGTCTCGTCGAGTCTATCTCCGTCGACGACCGCGACGTGGAGGTAACCCTCCTCTTGACCTCACAGCGGTGCACGTACTTCCTCGATATCAACGACGAGGTGCGCGAGCGCGTCGAGGCACTCGACGAGGTCGACAGCTGTGAGGTCCACCAGGACACCAGCGGCCAAATCTGGACCAACGACCGGATGTCGACCGAGCAGCGAAAGGCCAGACGGAAGCGCTTCCACGATCAGATGGAAGCCGCCGGCGTTACGCCCTACGCCGAGCGGTCCGACTGACTGCAGGAGCCGAATCGGCCGAGTCGACCCTTCGACCCGTCGACTCCACGTTCTTTACGTGCTCACGCAGATCGCCCTGAGCGACGACGTCCGCGAAAATGATACCCCGCGGTCGCCGCAGTCTGTCCACCGCCTCCCGTTACGACGCCGCTTCGATCTCGTCGAGCGCCTCGGGGTTCTCGATGCTCGACATGTCGCCCAGCTCTTCGCCCTGGTAGAGCGACGAGATGGCCCGTCGGATCACCTTGCCCGACTGCGTCTTCGGGAAGTCGGAGACGAAGAGGATCTCACGCGGGCGGAACGGTTTGCCGTGTTCCTCGCCGACGAGCGCCGACAGTTCGCCGCGCAGGTCGTCGCTTCCGTCGTAGCCGTCTTCGAGGACGACGTACGTCACGACCGCGGTTCCGGTCGTCTCGTCTGGGACGCCGACGGCTGCGGCCTGGTTCACGGCCTCGTGTTCGGTGAGAACGCCCTCTATCTCGGCGGGACCGACCTTCCGGCCCGCGACGTTGAGTGCGTCGTCGGCCCGTCCGTGGAGGAACCAGAAGCCGTCTTCGTCCTTCTGGGCGAAGTCGCCGTGATCCCAGAGGTCGTCCCACGTCGACCAGTACTCGTTCAGGTAGCGCTCGTCGCCGGACCACAGCGACTTCGTCATCGACGGGCAGGAGTCGCGGGCGACGAGAAAGCCGCGTTCGTGACTGTCGGCGACGGAACTGCCGGCCTCGTCGACGATGTCGATGTCCATTCCCAGCCCCGGACCACCGAGCGACGTGGGCTTCAGCGGCTGGGTCGGCATCGGCATGAGGAAACAGCCGCAGATCTCGGTGCCCCCGGAAATGTTGATTATCGGGGCCTCGCTCCCCCCGACGTGCTCGTAGAACCACTGCCACGATTCGGGGTCCCACGGTTCGCCGGTCGAGCCGAGGAGGCGTATCGACGAGAGGTCGTGTCCCTCCACCCACTCGTCGCCGTGTTTGCGCAGCGCCCTGATGGCCGTCGGCGAGATGCCGAACGTCGACAGCGAGTGTCGGTCGATCATCTCCCAGAACCGGTCGGGTTCGGGGTGGTCGGGCGCGCCCTCGTACATGAACACCGTCCCGCCGAACGTGTGGTTGCCGATGAGCGTCCACGGCCCCATCATCCACCCGATGTCGGAGACCCAGAAGAAGCGGTCCGAGGGCTTGTGGTCGAAGCCGAAGTAGATTTCCTTGGCACACTGCAGCTGCACGCCGGCGTGGGTGTGTACGATGCCCTTCGGTTTGCCGGTCGTCCCCGACGAGTACAGCAGCATCGACTCCTGTGAGGCGGGGAGCGACTTGGTGTCGTACTCGTCGTCGCGGTCTTCGATCGCGTCGTCCCACCACTCGTCGCGCGCCCCCATCGGGACCTCGGCTTCGTCGCCGATGCGGTCGTAGACGACGGTGTGTTCGACGTGTCCCGCGTCCTCGATGGCGTCGTCGGCCGCCCCTTTGAGCGTGAGCGGCTCGCCGCGTCGGTAGAACCCGTCGCCGGTGAACAGCACCGAACACTCCGAGTCGTCGATGCGCGTGGCCGTGGCCTCGACGCCGAACCCGGAGAATATCGGGACCGCGACGGCGCCGACCTTGAAACAGCCGTACAGGATCGAGATGACTTCCGGGACCATCGGCATATACATCCCGACGGTGTCGCCGGTCTCGACGCCGACCGATTCGAGGTAGTTCGCCACCTTGTTCGACTGACGAGCGAGTTCGTGGTACGTCACTTCCCTGACGTCGCCCGGTTCGCCCTCGAAGAGACACGCGACGTTGTTTCTCGCCTCGGAGTCGACGGCGGCGTGGCGATCCACTACGTTGTGTGCGAGGTTGATCTCACCGCCGGGGTACCACTCCGAGAACTGCGGACCGTCGGTGTCGTCACGGACCGTGTCGTACGGCTCATAGAAATCGATACCGAGATACTCTGGCATGGTGTCCCAGAACCACTCGACGCCCGACGCTTCGACGCCGTCGACCTCTTCCGTTGTTCGACGGACGAGTTCGTCGTAGTCGTCGATATCGTACGTCTGCATGAACTCGTAGACGTTTGTCGACTTGACGAACTCCCGGCTCGGCTCGTGGATGATCGATGACTCTTGCTGGATATCCTCTGTCATGGTTGCGTACCTGAAGGATGCTGCAGCAATAGATATAAAATATCGGGGTCACCGCGGCGGGATCGTCGAGACGTGCCGGTCGACGGTCTCAGTCGACCGCCCGATCGTTCCGACCACTGATGGTCTCGGTCACTCGAACCCCCCGGCCGCTTTGTACCGACGGCCGAGGTCGACGTAGTGCCGGTGGACGCGGTCGATCTCGTCGCGTTGGGCGTCCGTGAGGGGTTTCGTCTCGGCCGGGGCGCCGTAGGCGAGGTGTCCCTCCGGTATCGTCTGCTCTTGGAGGACCACCGCGCCGGCGGCGACGATGCAGTCGGACTCGACCGTCGCGTCCCGGAGGACGCGGCTCCCCATCCCCACGAGGGAGTGGTCCTCGACGGTCGCGTAGTCGACGACGGCGTTGTGGCCCACAGTGACCTCGTCGCCGATGATCGCACCGTGGAGCATCGTGAACTCCTGGACGTTCGCCTCCTCGCCGACGACCGTGGACCCGCCGTCTCCCCGAAGACAGGTGAACGGCCAGAGGCTCGCGCGGTCGCCGACCACGACGTCGCCGATCAGGTACGACTGTTCCGAGACGAAGGCCGACTCGGCGACGCTCGGTGTCAGCTCCTCGAGAGTGCGTTGCATAGCGCTACCATGAGAATGAGACGGTATAGTGCTGCCGGGACCGCTGAAACTTCAGGCAATTCGACGTCGGCCGCGGTAACCCCGGCGTCGTCGTAGGCGACCGTCGCCGCTCGGGTCGTTGCCGGGGTCCGCGTGAGCGACTCTCGGAGCTGTAAGGCGAGCGAGTCGGTCTCCCGTCCGGTTCCGTGATGGCGACTGACTCGTTCAGGTCGTGATGCGCCGCGTACGCCTCGCTGACGAGGACACGCGCAATGGCCCCGTCGGTGATCGGACGGGCGTCGCACAGTCCGAGCGGGTCAGCGACGGTCGGCGCTTCGAGGACGTCGGTCGTGGATATCTCCTTCTGGAACTGGGCCATGTCGTTTCCGGGGGCGTTCCGGTGGTTCTTCACCGCGGTCGCGGCGAGGTCCGCTCGCGTCCCGCCGAACTCCTCGAAGTGCGCGCGCGCCGTGAGCGCGTACGTACCGGGGAGCGTCACGCTTATCACCGCACGCTAGTATCTCTCATGCGATGTATGAGATCCTACTCCCGGTAGACGACAACACCGATCGGGCAGCCGCTCAGGCCCGGTACGTCTCGGGACTTCCCGGCGAGACGGACGAGCTACGCGTGACGGTCGCTCACGCCTATCACGACGATCCGAGCACTACAGGCGATGACAGTTTCGACGAGGAGAGCCCGGGCGTGATCGAAGCAACGGACATCCTCTCTGCCGCCGGCATCGCGACAGAACAGAGGGAATTGTACGTTCCGGTTGCGGAGTCGATCGTGGATATGTCGGACGAGTTAGACGCGGACGAGGTCGTGCTGTGCGGACGAAAACGCTCACCGGCCGGTAAAGCGCTCTTCGGGAGCGTCACTCAGTCGGTTGCGCTCGAGTCGTCAATTCCGGTGACCATCGTCCCGGTCGAGTGAACACTGTCGGATTGATGGGTTTAGTTACCGACGGTCGTTCTCCCTTCTAGGAATGGCCTCCTATCGCCCGCTCCGACCGCGCTATGCGTTTCGATATAAGATAGTATATCTGACTTTTTCCTAAATATATAAGAAATATTATTAGACGGCCGTATCAGCGCTGCGTTTCTGGGCTCGATCACACTCGGATACGCTTCGCACGAGAACCGCAACTACCGGTCTTTCAACGCCTTTTGACCGCTCTCGATCTCGTTCGGACCAGCGGCCTAGATCGTTCCTCCCGTCTCTGGTCTCGATTTTAGAACAGTTGGAAATATGTGTGGTATCAAAACTAATTTATACTATATCTTAATATTTATGCCAAATAAATATATTTATTATAGTATCCGTATACGGACCTCGACCGAATCGAACGTGACGCAGAGGTATAATATTACTATCATAAATTTTATTCTGACAATTATGCGAAAATGGGTTCGTCTTTTTACCGGCGACTGTTGTCTCAAGTGGCCATCGCTTCGAACGCGAGCCACCGGCTTCGGGGCGGGCCGATCTCGGGGCGCCATCGGCCGCCTTCGGCGGCGTGTCTGCGAGTCGAGGCTCGCACCGCTGCGCGCTCCGCGCTCGATCACGTCGCCGCGTCTCCGACTCGGTATTGTATTTGAAAGACTATACCGTCAGATCGGAGCCGTCAGACAGACGCCTCCGCGGTGTTCCCGGCGATACTCGCGCGTAGCCCGGAAGTCGGCGTCGGAGATCGGTCGGCTTCGAAGAGTCGAATGGTCTCGTTTCGGACGATCGGGTCGCGTCGACGTCAGCTCTCGGCGGCCGGAGACGAGGTCTCCACCTGCTCGTACTTGTCCTCGAACTCCTGGATGAGCTGACCCATCTTCGCGTACCAGTCGTTGAGCATCCGCTGCATGTCGTCGGCGACCTTCTCCGGGTCGGTCGGCCTGTAGACGTGGTAGTACCCGCCCTGATCGTAGTTCACCTGTTCCTTCTGAATGAAGCCCGCCTGAAGGAGCCGTTGCACGGCCCGATACGCGGTCGAGCGCTCGCGGTCGACTTCGTCGGCAATTTCGTCGATCGTCAGCGGCGTTTCGGTCTGGACGAGCTCTTGGAAAACCCGCTTGTCGAGCTGTTTGAGTCCGTGGAAACACTCTAAGAGCCCTTCGCACACCATGTCCCGCTGGAGTTGTTCGGACATCGAATCTGGCATTTTGTTACCTATCCGTATGCCGTGAGCTCTTAAAAGACTTGTGTATAGATTACACAATTGTGCGCTAGCTTCGTCGGGTCGCGGAGCGACGACGGGTCCGCAACGGCGGGTCCGCGACGGCTCGTCGCGTGAGTCGACGGCCGGCCTCGACCAGAGCGGCCGCGTTCAGTCCGTCGTCGCCGTCTGTCGGCCGCGCGTCGTCCGCAGCGAGACGACCGACGTGTAGATGACCGCGGCGGCGACGACGACGGCCGCGCCGATCACGAGGACCAGTCCGACCGTCTCCATGAGCGAGTTCCCGATGTAGGACCCGATCTCGCCGATGCCGACCGCGATGGCGCCGGCGAGCAGCATCCCGCCGAAGTACACCTTGATGCCGTCGGAGTCGACGACGGCGGTCGCGGCGGAGCCGACGCGGGCGCCGAGCGCGCTCCCGAACAGCAGCGGGACGACGATGCCGAGGTCGACGCCGCCGCCCTGTCCGTAGAGGTAGCTTCCGAGCCCGCCGGAGAAGACGATCTCGAACAGGTCCGTTCCCACGGCGACGGGAACCGGGACGCCGATCGCGTAGATCATCGCCGGCATCCGGATGAAGCCGCCGCCGACGCCGAGGAACCCGGACAGGAGGCCGGTCGCGAAGGCGACGGCCGTGATGACCCACGCGGAGACGCGGACGTCGCCGCGGAGCGTCACCATCGGCGGAATCCGGACCGTCCGCTGAATCGTCTTCGCGATCTCGGGGATCTCGTACTCGCTGAGGTCGCGGTCGGCCGCCTCGTGGTCGATGCCGCCGCCGTCGTCGTTTTTCAGGGCGTCACGGGTGACCATCGCCCCGACGCCGCCGAGCAGGGCGACGTAGGCGACGCTGATGACGCCGCCGGCGAGTCCCAGCGATTCGAGGTAGTAGACGCTGGCGCGGCCGGCCTCGATACCGACGGTCGTCCCGGTGATCATGATCGCGCCGAGCTTGTAATCGACCTGCCCGAGGTCGTGGTGTTTCAACGTCGCGATGACGGCCGTCCCGAAGACGAACGCCATCCCGCTACCGACCGCGACGGGCGCCGGGTAGTCCAGCATCAGCAGGGCGGGGGTAACGAGGAACGACCCGCCCATCCCGAAGAACCCGAACAGGACGCCGACGACGAGGCCGAAGCCGACGAACAGCGCCGCCATCTCCGGGCTCGTCCCGAGGAGGCCGAGTCCGTCGGAGAGGCTACTGAGCATCCTCTTCGCCTCCGATTAGGAGTCGCATGAAGCGGGGCCCGAAGAGGCGCTCGATCCCGCCGTAACCCACGTACAGCACGATCGCTTCCAAGAGGATCGCGCCGATGAGCATGGCCGTCTCCGGGTCCCACGTGGGAATCTCTAACCCTGACATCGATCCGTCCCCCGGTCTTCGCAGTTGGAAATTCGCTGTTGGCACATTTCTGTTCAACTCACTCTACCCGGTTCACGCCTATAACGGTTTTGGGATTATCGCACAATACTATATCCGAATAACCTCGGGCCGACCATTCATAACTTATGCGTAACGTACTGCGCTCGCCGGTCCAGACGACCGGTCGGCGCACGCGCGGGACATCGGTCGCACGCGCGGCGGTGACGGCTGCGCTCGAAGCGAAGCGGCGGTCGACGTCAGAATACAGTGACGGCCGATTTCAGAGGAGGAGAGACGCGGCCGCGTACGCGAGCGCGAACGAGACCCCGAACGACCCCGCCCACGCTCCCACCGTCACACCGATTTTCCGGAGGTCGACCGCGTCCCGGCCGCCGACGGCGGCGCCGCTCCCGATGATGGCGCTGACGACGATCTCGTTGAACGACACCGGAACGCCGAGCAGGACGGCCAGCTGCGCGATCAGGAACGACGGAACGAGCGCCGAGATCGAGCGTCGCGGCCCGAGCGACGAGTAGTCCTGCGCGAGGGACTTGATCATCCGCGGTGCGCCCGTCCACGACCCGACGAGCATCCCCAGCCCCCCGCCGACGAGCACGGTGAACGTCGAAATCGTCCCGACCTCGTCGAGCAGGGGTAACAGCGGCCCGACGGCCAGCCCGACCTGACTACCTCCCGCGGAGAACGCGACGAGCGAGCCGAGCGCGAGCAACACGCGCCGGAGCCCGGCGCGCTCGTCGCGCCCGATGTCCCACCAGACGACGGCGGCGACGACCAGCGCGGCGACGCCGGTAACGGCGACCCCCGACGCGAGGCCGTCGACCTCCAGCGCCCGCTGTCCGAGACCGCGGACGGTCCCCGAGGCGCTCCCGTCGCCCAGGAAGCTGAACCGGACGTTCACGAGGACGGCGCCGACGAGACCGGCGAGCGCCGGAACGCAGTACCGCTCGGGGACCCCGGGACGCGGCAGGAGGCTCGCGATCCCGAACGCGATGCCCCCGCCGACGAACGGCGTCAACGTCCAGACGAGGGCGATCTGCCGGTACTTCGCCCAGACCGGGGTCCCGCCGAGCGCGAGACCGACGCCGATGACCGCGCCGGTCACCGTGAACGCGGTCGCGATGGGGTACCCCGTCGTGATGCCGACCGCCATCAACCCCGCGCCCAGCGCTAACACCAGGATGACGCCGGCGACGGGGAGGCTGATGTCGCCGACGAGGCCGCTCCCGACGGCTTCCGAGACGTTGCTCCCCTGCGTGACGGCACCCGTGAACCCGAAGGCTCCGACCAGGAGAGCGGCGCGCATCGTCCCGATGGCGTTCGCGCCGACGGCGGGGGCGAACGGCGTCGCGCCGCTCGACCCGGCGCCGATGACCCACGACATGAACAGGCTGGCCACTGCTGCACCGATGAAGAGCGCGAAAAGAACGGGGTCCATCTGCGGGTGGGCGGGTCAGTCCGCGCCCGCCGCGGCGGCGTCACGCGCCCGGGTCCTGCTCCGCCAGTACCCCTGGAGGTACGCGCCGACGAACATGCCGCCGAGCGCCCAGAGGATGGGGACGTTGCC
>NZ_NHOY01000037.1 GCF_002252755.1 Halorubrum sp. Hd13
AGATGTGTATAAGAGACAGCCCCTCCGCTCCCTCCACACCACCGCTATAGTATTGCAAACAATCCGCATGATTCAAAACATTCATATAGAATCGCTACCCTATAATTAATTGCATTCGAGGTGATGAGCAATGGCTCTGCCGACGCCGACCAGTTCGTGGACGCAGGGGTTCGACTTCCCGAACCGACTGTTCGAAACCGGTGGTAACGACTACGAACTGTACGAGGAGGAGGACGAGTTCGTCCTCTCCATAGAGCTCCCCGGGTTCGATCCCGAGGAGATCACGGCCTCGTGGGACGACGGCGTCCTCAACGTCGCCGCCGAACGCGAGGACGAACAGCGCGGCATGCGCCGGACCTACCACCGTCGGTTCCGCTTCCCGAAGACCGTCGACGAGGAGGCCATCGATGCCTCGTATCAGAACGGCATCCTCAGCGTTCGGCTGCCCGTCGTCGTCGACGCCGCGATGACCGGAACGGAGATCGAGATCGAGAGCTGACGCGGGCGTCTCGCCCGCTGGGACCGCTCGCGAATCGGTTCCCGTCCGGGGTCGGTACGCCTTTTACCGGTCGCGCAGACCGTGACGGCATGGACCGCGACGCGTTCGCCGCCAGCATCGACCACACCGTGCTCGGACCGGAGACGATCTGGAGAGACGTCGAGGCAGTCCTCGACGAGGCGGCCGACCACGGGATGAACGCCTGTATCCCGCCCTGCTACGTCGCAGAGGCGGCCGACTACGGGAACGCCCCGTCGACGATCGCGACCGTCGCGGGGTTCCCCCACGGTCAGCACGCGCCGGAGGCGAAGCGGGACGAGGCGGTCGGCGCGTGGGAGGACGGCGCCGACGAGATCGACCTGGTGATCAACGTCGGCCGCCTGAAGGCCGGCGAGGACGACGTCGTCGCCGCCGAGATCTCCGACGTGGTCGCCGCGGTGCCGGTCCCGGTGAAGGTGATCATCGAGACCGCGCTCCTGACCGACGACGAGAAGCGCCGCGCCTGCGAGGCCGCCGTCGAGGCCGACGCCGACATGGTGAAGACGTCGACGGGCTTCGCCGACGGCGGCGCGACCGTCGCCGACGTGGAACTGATGAGCGAGTACCTCCCGGTGAAGGCCTCCGGCGGCGTCGGCTCATACGAGGAGGCGAAAGCGATGCTCGACGCGGGCGCAGCGCGGATCGGCGCCTCCTCCGGCGTTGCGATCGTCGAAGGCCACCCCGAGAGCGGGGACTAGCGTTCGTCGGCCGACCGGTCTCGTCCGTCGCCGTCGGCGGCGAGGCCGTGTCCGGTTCGGTCGTCGCCGCCGACCCCGCCCTGCCCGGCGTTCTCGCCGTCCGTCTCGCTCTCGATATCGTCCGGGTCCACGTCGACCTCGAAGGCCGAGACGGACTCCGAGAGCGCCTCGGCCTGCTCCCGGAGCCGGTCGGCGTTTTCGGCGATCGTGGTGACGGTCGCCGTCTGCTGCTCGGCGGCGGCGGACACCTGCTCGGAGCCGGTGGCGACCTCCCCGCTCACCTCGGCGACGTCCTCCACCCCCTCGACCGCGCGCTGGGTCGACCGGGCCTGGTCCTCGGCGGCCTCGCTTATCTCCTGGACACCGTGATTCGTCTCCTCGACCGCGTCGACGACGGCCTCGAGGGACGACGACGCCTCGCGAACGGTGTCGGACCCCTCGTCGATCCGCGCGTTCGTCTCGCGGATGTCGTCGACTGTCTCGTCCGCCTCCCCGCGGACGGCGTCGATCTGCGACTCGATCTCGGCGGCCGCCTCCTGCGTCTCCTCCGCGAGGTCCTTGACCTCGTCGGCGACGACCGCGAAGCCCTCGCCGGCCTCGCCGGCGCGGGCGGCCTCGATGGAGGCGTTCAACGCGAGGATGTTCGTCTGCTCGGCCACGTCGGTGATGAACTCGACGACCTCGTCGATCTCGTCCATGCGGTCGTCGAGCGACTCCATCTGCTCGACCGCGGCCGCGGAGCGCTCCTCGATCGCGTCCATCTCGTCGAGCGCCTCCGCGGCGGCCTCGCGCCCGGTCGCGCCGCGTTCCGAGGCGGCCTCCGCGGTCTCCGCGACGGACGCGGCCGACGACGCGACCTCCTCGATGCTCGCGGAGAGGTCGCTCATTTCGCCGCTCACCGCGTCGAGCCGCTCGTCCTGTCTGACCGCCCCGTCGGCGATCTCCTGGATCTGCTCGCTGACGGTCCCGCTCGCGGTCTCGACCTCGTCGGCGCCGGTCGCGAGCTCCGCGCTCGCGTCGTCGACCTCGGCGGCGAAGGCGGCGACCCGCGCGGTGGTCCGTTCCAGCTGGGACACCATGTCGTTGAACTCCTCGGCGATCTCCCGCATCGCGTCGCGGTCCGCGTCGGGGTCCATCCGCCGGGTGAGATCGCCGTCCGCGACCGCTCCCATCACCTCGCTGTAGTCGGCCGCGCGGGTTTCCATGTCCCGGGTGACGGCCTCGGCCTCCTCGCGAGCCGCCTCCGCCTCGTCTGCCGCGGTCTCGGCCTCGGCGATCCGCTCGCGGAGCGCGTCCCGCATCTCGCCGAAGCTCGTGAACAGGCGACCGATCTCGTCGATCCGGCCGGTCGTCAGGTCGACGTCGAGGTCGCCCGACTCGATGCGCTCGGCGCGGTCTCGCAGCCGCGCGAGGGGGACGACCGTCCGGCTACCGAGCACGGCCCCGACGATACCCAGCGACGCGAGCGTGAGGAGGAGCAGCAGCAGCACCGAGTCCCCCACGTCGTTCCGGACGGCGAAGGCCGTCGACTGGTCGACGCTCGTGACCGCCACCCAGTCCGTGTCGGGGACCGACGCGTACGCGTGGACCTGACCGTCGCCGATCCGCGTCGCGGTCGTTGCGTTCCCCTCTCGGACCGTCTCGACGGCGTCGGCGTGTTCGCCCTCGTCGACCGTGCCGTCGATGTCGAGGACTGTCTGCCCGGCGGCGTTGAGGATCATCGTCTCCTCGCCGGTGTCGGTGTTCTGGATCCGTTCGAGCTGCGGCTGGATGCGAGTCACCACGACGAGGTACCGACCGTCGGCCCGCGGCACGGAGCTGGCGAACGCCATCACCGGCCGGTCGTTGAGCACGGGCGACCGGTACGAGCGAGCCGACCGCCAGACGCGGTCGTCGCTCCCGACGCCCTCCGGGACGTCGGCGTCGCTCCACGGCGCGTCGAGGTCGCTCGGGGCGCGGCCCTCCAACGGCTGTTCCGTGCTTGCGACGACCCGGTCTTCCCCCGAGTCGACGAGGTGGATGCTGACGATGTCGTCGGAGAGCAGCTCGTCTTTCAACAGGATGTACGCCGGCGCGCGCCGGTCCGACCGGAGCGCGTCGGCTGCCGACATCGATCGGGTCTCCGTGCTCATCCGCTCGGTCCACGAGCCGATCGCGTCGGCCTGTAGGCCGCCGGTCTCGGCCAGTTGGGTCGTCGCGTCGGCCTCCACGGTCTCTCCGGTCTGGAGGTAAGTGAACGCGCCGCCCGCGACGACGACCGCCGCCACGACGAGGAACGCGAGCGCGAACTTGGCGGCGTACCGTCGCCGGACCGCGTCGGGAAGGACCCGACTCGCCGCCCGCGCCAGCCGGTCGATGACTCCGGGAGCCATCAGTTCAACTCCTCCGGGTCCGAGGGGACCGACAGGTCGCCGGCGACGATCCGGTCGCCGGACGCGGCGATCGCGGCGCGCACGTCGTCCGGGATCACCGGCCCGAGCGACGTGCCGTACACGAGCGCGACGCCGTCCTCGGCGAGGCCGAGCGCGGCCGTCTCACCCGTGCCGAGGTCGCCGTCGATGGTCCGTTCGGCGGCGTCGTAAACGGCGGTACCGACGCGTTTCACCATCGACGCGAGGATCACGTCCGCGTACCGCGGGTTGCTCCGCGACTGGTCGGAGTCGACGCCGATCGCGTACCGGCCGTACTCCTGTGCGGCCTGAAACACGCCGAGGCCGCTCCCGCCGGCCGCGTGATACACCACGTCGGCGCCCTGATCGTACATCTCCGCTGCGGCGGCGTACCCGCTCTCGGGGTCGTCGAATGCGCCGACGTACGTGGCGAGCGTCGACGCGTCCGCGGCCGCGTGGTCGACGCCGGCGCGGTAGCCGGCCTCGAACTTGCGCACGAGGTCCGACTCGACGCCGCCGACGAAGCCGACGGTCCGTTCGTCGGGAACGGTGGATCCCGCCCCGACCGACACGTCGCGGCCCGTCACCAGCCCGGCGAGGTGACCCGCCTGAAACGACCCCTCGTGTTCGCGGAACACGTAGCTCGCCACGTTGTCGCGGTCGACGGCGGAGTCGACGATCGCGTACCGCTGGTCCGGATGCTCGCTCGCGACCGCCGAGAGGCCGTCCGCCTGGAGGAACCCGACACAACAGATCAGGTCGTAATCGGGGTCGTTCGACTCCGACAGCGACGCCTGCGTGCTCCGAAGCTCCGGGAACGCGCTCGGCTCCTCGTTCGCGAACGCCACGTCGTGGTCGAGGCGCGCGCGTTGGATCCCCCTGTTGGCGGCGTCGTTGAACGATCGGTCGTCGAGTCCGCCGAGCGCGTAGATCATGCCGACCGTCGCGCTGGCGTCGCTCGCGTCGCCGATCGCCGATTCGTCGGCCGTCGTCGCCGCGTTCGTTCCGTCTCCGGCCGAAGTCGAACCGTCGCCGGGGTCGCCGCCCAGACACCCGGCGAGGCCGCCGGCCGCCGCGGCGCCGACTCCGGCGACGACCCGGCGACGTGAGACTGTCGTCAGCGATCGCGTATGCGTCATCTGATCTGGCGTCGACGGATCGGAGGGAAAACAGCTGCGCGTAAATTATCGACGATGATAGTAACTATTGACGAGGGATTGCGAGTCCGTCCGACGCGCCGCGACCCGAATCCGGCCCGTCCACGCATTCTCCGGGCGTGGGAACGCCCTCGTACCCATTTACCTATCGAGTCAGTATCAGGTGGTATGAGTCATTCGACCGGACCCGAATCGCGTGGTTTAGACCTCGACACGGCCTTCAAGGCGTTTGGCGCGGTGGGGATCCTCATCGCTATCGCCCTCACCGTCCTAGTATTCGCGCTGACGAACCCGTTCGGCGGCTACGTCGACGTCTCGCCGGCCGTGTACGGGAGCCTGCTTTCGACGGGCCTGCTCGCCGCCGTCGGCTACGCGACCTACGCGCTGCGGCGTCGCTGAGCGGTCGCCGAACGCTCCGGCCGAGAGGCCGACCGAGGCGGATCGTATCGACGCCCGTGCGGATCCGGCACGGGGCGGTCGGTCGCACGGCACGCTCCTGAGACGTAGTTGTGCGCGTACTATACAACAGCATTCAGCACCCGCCGCGGACGCGGCCGACGGCTCGTCCGCGGCGTGCGGCGCGCGGCGAGGTCACACCGACCGCGGCGGCGGCACGAGGAAGACGTTGCCCGTCGCCCGGGCGACCACTTCCTCGGAGACGCTGCCGAGCAGCAGTCGGCGCAGCCGGCTGCGACCCCGTGAGCCGATCATCAGCGTGCTCGGGTCGTGCTCCGCCTCTGCGGCGAGGATCTCGTCCGCGGGGTCGCCGCGGCGGATCTCCGTGCGGGCGTCGAGCTCCAGTTCGTCCAGCCGGTTGGCGAGGTCGTCGAGGCGGTCCTGCGGGTCGGCGCCCTCGCCCGTGTCGTCTTTCGGCGACTCGACGTGGACTAGCGTGACCTCCTTCGTCGCGTGCCGGAGGTACTCGAACGACCGAAACGCGCGCTCGGCGTTCTCAGAGAAGTCCGTCGCGAACAGCGTTCGCTTGAACAGGTGTCGGCGGACCGTCTCGGGCTCCTCGACGCCGCGCTCGATGCGGTCGACGATGAGCGGCACGACCGTCGTGCGGGCGAGGTTGCGCGCGGTCGACCCGATCACGCGGTTCTCGAGCGGGCTCTTCCCGCGCGAACCGACCATTATCAGGTCGGCGTTCACGGAGCCCGCGACCCCGTTGATCCGTCGGTGCGGCGTCCCGCGGACGACGTGCGTCTCGACGTCGAACCCGGCGTCTTCGACCGTCGAACTGTAGCGGCGAAGCGCCTCCTTCCGGCGCTTCTCGAACCCCATCCCTGGCATCCCCGAGTGGACGTTGGAGGGCACGACCGTCACGAGGTGGATCCGGTCGACGCCGATCTGTTCGAGGCAGTTCAGCCCGGTCTCCGACTGGATCATCGACTCGCTCGCCGTCGAGAGGTCCGTCGCGAGCACCGCCGACTTCCCGGTCATCGTCCCCACCCCGGCAGAACCGTCGCGCGACGGTTATCAATATTTCTCATACTGTACAATACTGTTGCTCGCATTATAAAACGCTCGGTCGGTTCCGATCCGGGCGAGCCGGCGCGAACGGCGTGCGGTGCGCCCCGAGTCCTGAAGTATAACGGCCCGGAGAGCGAACCGGTGTCCATGAGCGACGAGTCGATCGAGGCCGCGGTCGAGCGGTTCCTCGACGAGACCGAGTCCGCGCTGAACGACTACGATCAGGGGTACGCCGACGCCGACGCGACGCTGTCGGTGGTCCGGACCCGCATCGACGAACTGGCCGCCGCCGCCGACGAGTCCGACGGAGCGGAGCCGCCCGAAGGTGGAGAGTAGCCGACGAGGGAGGGGAGAGGAGAGAAGAGCCGCCGGGACGAGGAGCGACCGACTACGGTCGCGCGCCGATCAGCTCCCGGACGCGGGCCACGTGCTCCCCGAAGGCCGGGTCGCCGCGCTCTCGGGGCCGATCGACGCCGACGTCGACGACCTCAGCGACGCGGCCCGGCTCGGCGGCCATCACGACGATCCGGTCGGCGAGCGTCACCGCCTCGGCGACGTCGTGAGTGACGAACAGGACCGTCTTTCCGGTCGAGGCCCACACGTCGAGCAGTTCCCGCTGGAGCATCTCCCGCGTCTGCGCGTCCACCGCGCCGAACGGCTCGTCCATCAGGAGCAGTTCCGGGTCCACGGCGAGCGCCCGCGCGATGGCGACGCGCTGTTTCATGCCGCCCGAGAGCGACTTCGGGTACGACTCCCGGAACTCCGAGAGCCCGACGAGTTCGAGCATCTCGTCGACCCGACTCGCGCGCTCCGCCTCGGACCGGTCGCTCCGTTCGAGCCCGTAGCCGACGTTCTCCTCGACCGTGAGCCACGGGAACAGGTGGTACTCCTGGAAGACGACCCCCATGTCCGTCGTCGGCCCGGTGACCGGGGCGCCGGCGAGGCGGACCTGCCCGTCGGTGGCCCCGGTGAGCCCGGCGATGATCCGGAACAGCGTCGTCTTCCCGCAGCCGGACGGGCCGACGAGACAGACGAACTCGCCGCCGTCGACCCCGAAGGAGACGTCGTCGAGCGCCCGGACCGGGTTCCCGTCGCCGTCGTACGTCTTGCCGACGCCGTCGACGACGACGCCGGACTCTCCGGCGATCGCGCCCGTGCTGTCGTCGCCCGTGGTCGGCCCCTCGTTCACGCCCGCCACACTAACACCCTCCGTTGGACCGCGCGGAACGCCACGTCGACGAGGAGGTACATCAGGCTCAACACGAGGATGTACGCGATCACGGTGTCGACGAGCAGGTTGTTGCTCGCGCGCAGGATCTCGCGGCCGACGCCCGGCACGCCGAATATCTCGGAGGCCACCACGAGCATCCAGCAGCGTCCGAGCCCGGTCCGGATCCCGGTGAGGATCCCCGGCAGCGAGGCCGGGAGGACGATCGACCGGACCATGTCGAGGTCGCCGCGGACCCCGAGCGTGCGGCCCACGTCGAGCAGGTCCTCCGAGACCCCCTCGACGGCCTCGTACGCCGCGTAGTAGTTGATCCAGAACGCGCCGACCGCGATGATGAAGGCCGCGCCGGCGTCGTTGATCCCGAACCACGCGATCGCGAAGCCGATCAGCGCGAGCGGCGGGACCGGCCGGAGCGTCCTGACGAGCGGGGCGGTCACGTCGTCGAGGAGCCCGTTCCACGAGAACGCGACGCCGGCGGCGACGCCGAGTCCGGTGCCGACTATCGTCCCCGGGATCCAGTGTCGGACACTCGACCACAGCGCGGTCGTCATCGTGCCGGAGGCGAGCTCCTCGGCGAACGCGTCCCCGACCGCCGCCGGCGACGGCAGCACGTACGCCGGCTGGGTGAGCGAGACGAGGTGCCAGACGACCAGGAACCCGACGACGCCGGCCGCGCCGCGGAGGAGCCGGCGCGGGTCGTCGAGGCCGAGGCCGATGCGCAGTTCGTTCCCGTCGAACCGGCTGCCGGTGTCGGTCGCCATCAGAGCGAGTCGTAGACGTCGAAGTCGAAGATCGTCTCGTTCGACAGCTGTTCGTCGATCTGCCCGTTGTTCGCGGCGAACTCGGAGAACACCGGGGTCGCCTCGACGATCTCGCGGGGGTCGGTGACGAAGTTCGACAGCGGCGAGTCGAGCGCGCGCCGGGCGCGGTCGGCCGGCATCCCGATCCCCGACTCGACGTGTCCGGCGGTCGCGTCCGGGTTCTCACCGATGAACTCGGTGGCGCGGACGTGCTGCTCGACGAACTGCGCGGCCAGCGGCGACTCGCGGACGGCGTCGCTCATCAGCGTGACCGCCGCGGGCTGGCCGGGGAGGATCTGCGCGGCCGTCCGGAGCATCGTCACGGACGACCCCTCCGCCTGCGCTATCGTCGGCACCGGCTCCATGATGGAGGTACCGTCGATCTCGCCGTTGGCGATCGCCTGCCAGACCGCGCTGGCCCCGTTGATCTCGATGATCTCGACGTGCTCGTTCGACTCGGGATCGACGCCGTTCTCTTGGAGCCAGTAGCGGAGCAGCACGTCCGGGACGCTCCCCTGCGGGAAGGTGCCGAAGCGGAAGGGGCCGCCGTTCTCCTCGGCCCAGGTCGCGAACGCGTCGCCGCCCTCCGCCTCGAAGGGCTCGTGGAACGACTCCGCGGTCATGATCCCCATCGGCTCGCGGATGTTCGCGGCCGTCACCTGCGCGGGGATGTCGCGGTCGATGACGATCATCGCCGGCACGATCCCGAACATGGCGACGTCGATGTCGCCGCCGCCGAACGCCTGCACGATCGCCGGGCCGTCGGTGAACTCCTTCCCGGTGACCTCGGCGTCGATCTCGGAGAAGTACCCCTCGCCCTCCATCACGTACCACTGGAGGTCGGGGTATATCGGCATGTGTGCGACCGTCAGCTCGTCGAGTCCGCCGCCGCCGCCGAGACAGCCGGCGAGCCCGAGCGTCGCGGAGGAGCCCGCGGCGGCGAGGAAGGACCGACGCGAGGTCGGCGCGCGTGTTCCGTGCATACGGTATAAACGGGCTCCCCGGGCAACACCCCCGCGTCACCAGCAACGAAGGCGTATTCCGATGACGGTCGAGAGTCGGTCGAAACGGAGAATATGGACGTTTGATGAGTTCTGACACGCACATAGTCGAAAGAGACCTCTCACAGGTCGACGCAATATTTACTGCGGGGCGCGGCCACGCGGCGCATCCGCCGCCGTTTATGCGGTCGGCCGTCAATTGCGGCGCATGGTCTCGGAGATATTCGACCCCGACGCGTGGGAGCGGGTGACCGACGAGTTCGACGACGTCACCTATCACCGCGGCGTCGACGTCCCGGTCGTCCGGATCGCGTTCGACCGCCCCGAGGTCCGGAACGCGTTCCGACCGGGCACCGTCGACGAACTGTACGCCGCGCTCGACCACGCGCGCAAGCAGGCGGACGTCGGCTGCGTCCTCCTCACCGGCAACGGCCCCTCGGAGGAGGACGGCGGCTGGGCGTTCTGCTCCGGCGGCGACCAGTCCGTGCGGGGCGGCTCCGGCTACGAGTACCGCGACGGCGACGAGGCCGGCGACGAGGACGACCCGCTCGTCAAGGAGGCGCGCGCCGGGCGACTCCACATCCTGGAGGTCCAGCGGCTGATCCGGTTCATGCCGAAGCCGGTCGTCGCGGTCGTCCCCGGCTGGGCGGTCGGCGGCGGGCACTCGCTACACGTCGTCTGCGACCTGACGCTCGCCAGCGACGAGCACGCGAAGTTCCTCCAGACCGACCCCGACGTGGCCTCCTTCGACGGCGGGTTCGGCTCCGCCTACCTCGCGAAGCAGATCGGCCAGAAGAAGGCCCGCGAGGTGTTCTTCCGCGGGAAGACCTACTCCGCCGAGGAGGCCGCGGACATGGGGATGGTCAACGAGGCGATCCCGCACGAGGAGCTGGAGGAGGCGGCGCTGGAGTGGGCCGACGAGATGACGAGGAAGTCGCCGACCGCGATGCGCATGCTGAAGTACGCGTTCAACATGACCGACGACGGCATGGTCGGCCAGCAGGTGTTCGCCGGCGAGGCGACGCGGCTGGCGTACATGACCGACGAGGCGCAGGAGGGGAGAGACGCCTTCCTCGAGAAGCGCGAGCCCGAGTTCCGCGACCACCCCTGGCACTACTGAGTGCCGCCGCGGTCGTTTATAACCGTGAAGCGCCCACGAAGCCGCATGGAGAAGGTAAGCCTCGCGGACGCGTTCGAGTCCATCGACGAGCGGTGGAACCCGCACCTCGCCGGCGAGCTGAACGGACAGGCGGTGAAGCTGGCGAAGGCCGAGGGCGAGTTCGTCTGGCACAGCCACGCCGACGCCGACGAGCTGTTCCTCGTCACGGAGGGGCGGCTCCGGATCGAGTTCCGCGGCGACGACGACGCGGTCCTAGAGGCCGGCGAACTGATCGTCGTCCCCCGCGGGACCGAACACCGCCCGGTCGCCGAGCCGGAGGCGCACATACTGCTTTTCGAGCCGGCCGGCACGCGGAACACGGGCGACGTGGAGAGCGAACTGACCAGAGAGGAGCCGGAGCGAGTCGACGGCTGACGCGGGCGCTACTCCTCGGGCAGCCACGCCGGTCGAGTCACTGTCGCGTTCCCGAACTCGGTGACCTCGTACGCGGTCCGGAGGGAGAAATCGTCGTTCCCCCTCGTGACGTCGTACGCCGCGATGTACCCCGCCTCGGTGACGACGACGTGCCCGCTCGCGTCGTCCGCCGGAACGTCGCCGGGGTCTTCGATACCGGTCACGTTGTACCTGACGGCCGTCCGCCCCTCGACGGTGACCGTCTCGGTGGCGTCGAGTTCGAGCGCCGTCAGCGGCCGTCGGACCCCGTCGTGAAAAGCCACCTCGGCCGGGGTCCAGTTCTCGCCGGGGTTCCGAGTCAGCTCCTCCGTCGCCGGGTCGTACGCGAACACGCCCTCGGCGCTGAGGTAGTGGCGCAGGGTGCGGCCGAACTCCGTGTCCGACCACCGTATCGAGACGGTGTCGTTCCCGGCGTCGAAGGTCCGCACGACCGTTCGGTTGGCGTCACCGTCGGCGGTGACCATGCGACTGCGGCGGGAGGTGTTGCGAAGCGTCTCGTCGTGCGTTCGCAGCGCGACGGAGAGGTCCGCGATCCCGTCCTGTGACCACCCGGACGGGTACGAGAAGCTCTCCACCGTCGATTCCGGGCCCGACGCCTGTCCGTCCGTGACGGGCAGGGCCGTACAGCCGGCCGCGAGGACGAGCGCGACCAGTGCCATCGCTCGGAGGGAGCGTCGAGGCGGGGAGGCCATACCGACAGTGGCCGGCGTTCGGTGAAGACGTTTGTGGCCGCTTCGCGCCGGACGAGGGCTCGGGCCCGCCGGACTCAGTGGAAGCCGCGGTCGACGTCGTCCTCGTCGATCAGATCCTCCAGCTCCGAGGAGAGGAGCTCCTCGGCCTCGTCGAACGTGTCGGAGAGCTCATCGAGCTCGTCCGGTCGGCCGTCGAACCGGTAGTCCATCGGACCGAACGCCGGCGAGTCGATCGCCTCCATCACGTCCTCGAACAGGTGGTCGGGGTCCGTCGGCGCCTCGGCGTGGACCTTCAGCGTCTCGCGCAGCCGCGTCGCGACGTCCTTCGCCGCCTCCTCGTCCTCCGGCGGCGACCGGACCGCGAACCGGCCGTCAGACCCCTCGTTCGGGAGGAGGGGGTCGAGCTCGTCGTCGACCTTGCGGGCCACCCGCGCGCCGACGCCGCGGAGGTCGCGCGGGTTCTTCGCGTACGTCTTGAGGTGGTAGACGCCGACGCTCGGGTGGCCGAAGTAGAGGTCCTCGCCGAGCCCCTCGCGCCGGGAGCCGGCGACGGCCCGCCAGCCGTCCGGATCGGTCGAGTCGCTCGCGACGTCGGCGAGGATGTCGTCCCAGTCTCGTACGCGCATGTCGGCGTAACGTAGCGGGGAGAGCCGCATGAGCGTGTCGGTCGCGACGGAGACGACCGCGACGGCGCCGACCGCGACGGCACCGATACCCCCACCGACAGCGTTTTTCCGGGGCGCCGCCGATGGCGGCCGTGAACGTTCGGGGGCCGATCCTCTCCGTCGGGGAGGCGCGGACGGTGTCGACGTCGTACGGGGACCGAGAGCTCCGCGAGCTCCGGATCCGGCCCGAGCGCGGCGCGGGCGACCCGGTCGACGTGACGCTGTGGGGGAAGTGGGCGGAGACCGCGGAACACGCCGAGACGGGCATGGAACTGCTCGTCACCGACGCCGAGGAGGACGAGTTCGGCGGCGAGGTCGGGTACGCGACCACGGGCGACTCGTGGGTCGTGCTCGAACCCGACTTCCTCGTCGACGTGACCGGGATCCGCTCGTGGGTGCAGTGCCCGCGGATGTACTATTTAAATAAGCTCTCGGGGATCCCGCTCAACTACCCCGTGGTCAAGGGGACCGTCGTCCACGAGGTGTTCGGCGACCTGCTGCGCGGGATGGATCTGGAGGCGTCGGTCGCGGACCGCGTCGAGGAGGCCGGCCTCGAACTCGGGCTGTTGGGCTACGAGCCCGAGGAGGTCGCCGACGAGGTGCGCCGGAACGCGGCGGCGATCGAGGGGTGGCTCGCGCAGGGGACGCTCTCGGACGAGGACACGTGGCGGTCGGAGTTCACCCTCATCTCGTCGACGTTCGGCCTGAAGGGGCGCGCCGACGCGCTCCGCCGCGGGACCCCCGTGGAGCTGAAGACCGGGAAGAACACCAAACGGGAGCCGCGCTTCCACGACAAGATCCAGGCGGCCTGCTACGCCCTCATGCTGGACGAGCGCGGCGTCGACCCCGACATCGGGACCCTGCTGTACACGAAGAACACCGCCCTCGACCGCAACGAGGAGTCTGGCGACCTCGCGCCCGCCAAGGAGTTCTCGGTGGGGCGGGGCCTGCTGGAGTTCGTCGTCCGCGAGCGCAACGCCCTCGCGGCGATGGAGTGGCGCGCGCTCAACGACCCCGGCGAGCGCCCGACCGTTCCCACGGGGTACGAGGCCGACGCCAAGTGCCAGTACTGCTTCGAGCAGGACACCTGCATGGTCGTCTCCGGCCGCCTCGACCAAGAGTCGAAGGCGGGGTCGGTCGGGAATCCGGTCCCCGACGAGGAGCGCGACTACTTCGACCGCTTCTACGTCGCCTTGGAGGAGGAGCGCCGCGAGACCCACGCCGAGTACCGGAAGCTGTGGGAGCAGACGCCCGCGGAGCGCGCCGCCGACGACCGCGCGCTCATCGATCTGGAGCCGGTCTCGCAGACGGAGATCGACGACGCCCGGTGGGAGCTCCGCGCTCGGAAGCCCGGCGACGCCGTCTCGAAGCTCCGCGAGGGCGACGTGGCGCTCGCGAGCGACGGCGACCCGGTCGGGGGACACGCCGAGCTCGGCCGCATCACCGAACTGGGCGACGAGGTCGTCGTCGAGACCGACGAGCCGGTGGAGCTCCGGCGGCTCGACGTCTACCCCTCCGAGATCTCGGTCGACCGCTCGCTCACCGCGCTCCACGACGCGATCTTAAAAGGGAGCGATCGGCGGAAAGACGTCCTGTTCGAGCGGCGCGAGCCCGAGTTCCGTGCGGAGAGCGAGCGACCGGCCGGAACGCCCGGGAGCGGCGATGTCTCCGGGGCGTCCGACGCCCCCGACGCCTACATCGGAAACAACGCGGCCCAGAACGAGGCCGTCGAGCTCGCCGTCGACGCCGAGGACTGCGCGCTGATCCACGGCCCGCCGGGCACCGGGAAGACGTACACCATCGCCCGGACGATCCGCGCGCTCGTCGAGGAGGGCAACCGGGTGCTGCTCTCGGCGTTCACCAACCGCGCGGTCGACAACGCGCTGGAGGCGCTCCGCGATCAGGGGTTCGGCGACGTGCTCCGCGTCGGTACCGAGACCGGCGTCCGCGGCGACATGCAGGACGTGCGCCTCGTCCAGCGCGGCGACCCGAACGCGAAGGCCGCCGAGCTGCGGGACGCGCCCGTCGTCGCCGCCACCACCGCGGCCTGCGGCTCCCGCGTGATGCGCGAGTGCGAGTTCGACGTCGCCCTCGTCGACGAGGCCTCCCAGCTCACGGAGCCGGGAACCCACGCCGCGATCAACCTCGCGGACCGGTTCGTCCTCGTCGGCGACCACGAGCAGCTCCCGCCCGTCGTCCGCGCCGAGAACGACCTCCGGACGTCGCTCTTCCAGCGTCTCATCGAGGCGTACCCCGACGCGAGCGTCATGCTCGACCGCCAGTACCGGATGAGCCAGCGCATCCAGGCGTTCGCCTCCGCGGAGTTCTACGACGGCGCGCTCCGCCCGGCGACCCCCGAAGTCGCGGGTCAGACCCTCCGCGACCTCGGCGTCGACCCCGCGGCCCTCCCGGACGCGCTCGCCGGCGGCGTGAGCTTCGTCGACCCGGACGGGACCCGCGACGGCAACCGGAACGTCCGGGAGGCCGAGCGCGTCGCGGAGATCGTCGACGCCTACCTCGCGGCCGGCGTCGACCCCGACGACGTCGGCGTCATCGCCCCCTTCCGCGCGCAGGTCGCTGAGATCGGCAAGCGGACCCCCGTCACGGTCGACACTGTCGACCGCTTCCAGGGCTCCTCGAAGGAGGTGATCGTCGTCTCGCTGGTCGCGACGGGCGACCTCGACGGGCCGATATTCGAGGACCACCGCCGCATGAACGTCGCGCTCACGCGGGCGAAAAAACAGCTGACGCTCGTCGGCGACGCCGGCGCGCTCGGCTCGGAGCCGTTCTACGAGCGCATGCTGGCGTGGGCGCGGCGGTAGGCGGTCGCCGGCCCCACCCGCCGCCGGTCGGCCCTACTCCTCGCTCGCGTCGGGCTCCGCCTCCGTGACGATCCCCGGCTCCTTGCTGGCGATGACGACGATCCGGTCGGTGAGATCCTCGATCGTGTTCGCCAGCTCGTCCAGCAGGATCGCCAGCTCGCGGTAGACGAGCGGGTCCTCGATCGCGTCGTCGGCGAAGGCGGTCGCGACGGCGTCGTTGCGAAGCTCGTCGCATTCGCTCTCGAGCCCGCGGATCGCCTCGATCCCCTCCGTGAGCGTCGCGGTGGCGTCGCTCCGGGCGAGCCCGCGGACGAACCCCTCCACCACGTCGCCGAGCACCACGGTCATCTCGGCGATGCGACTCGCCATCTCGCGCATGTCCCGGAAGGGGTCGACGTCCGCCGCCGGTTGCATCATGACGACCTCCTGGACGATCCGCTCGGTGTGGTTCGCGACGACGTCGAGCTCGTTGTAGAAGTCGAGCAGCGCCGACTCGTTGAAGTTGATCCGCGTGTTGAGCAGTCCGACGTCGTCCGGGCCGGCGTTCGTGATGATCCCGGTGATCTCGCGGACCAGCTCGTCGCACTCGCTCTCGATGGCGGCGATCTCGCCGACCGTCTCGCGGTACGGGCCGTCGTTCGCGTACTCGTCGAGGGCGCGCGGGAGGAGCGCGACGCAGTCGTCGATCCGGTCGAGATACGTCCCGGTGCGTGACTCCAACCGTTCCCCGAAGTCGGCGTCGGTGGGCATGCCTCGACCCACGCGCGTCGGGAGTAAAGAGGTTCCCTCGCGTTTCGTCGATCGTGAGGATTTCGTCGGCGGTTCCCGGGAGTCGACCGTCCAGTTCTCCCTACAGCCCATCGACCGCGTCGAGCGCGGCCTCGATGTCCGGGACGTCGAACCACTCCCGGTCGGTGTAGGCGTTCGTCCCGGCCGCGTACAGCTCGGAGACCGCGTCGACGACGGCCGAGGGGAGGGGTTCGGGGTCGCGCTCGCAGAGCTCGCGCCAGTCGTCGATCTCGCGGCCCGCGACCGCCGCCTTCGCCTCCTTCACGGCCTCGACCCACTCCGGGTCGTTCGCCCGGTACCACTGCCGGACGACCTCCTTCGAGACCCCGCGGCCCCCGTACGAGAAGCGGTTCTCGTCGAACGTGCCGACCACGTCGGCGACGCGGAGCTCGCCGTCGGCGTAGAGGCACTCGATCTTCCCGTCCTCGTGGGCGAAGCCGACGGCGTCGGCGCGCTCGGTGACGACGCGGTTCACGTCGAGCGCGAGCGACTCGAGGGCGTCGACGTCGGCGGCGCCCGCGATCCGGTCGGCCTCGGCGCGGCTCAGGTAGCGGTCCTGCTCCTCGTACTTCGTGGAGAACTCCACGACCGGCTCCGGCAGGTCGACCGGCTCGTCGGGCCACTCGTCGGCGGCGATATCGGGGTCCGCGTCGAGGCCGAAGTCGGCGGGGTCGGCGCGCCGTCGCAGGCTGGAGCCGATCGGGACGCGGTTCCGGAAGACGACCTCCAGCGGGACGAGGTAGTTCCCGCCGCCCGCGGCGCGGAAGGCGTCGTAGTCGTAGCCGGCCTCGGGCCCCTCGTACGGCAGGTCGGGGACCTGCGTCAGGTCGATCGCCATCTCCGTCGGCGGGGCGGTCGCGTCGGCGAGGGCGACGGTCTCGCCCGTCTCGGCGTCCGCGACCCCGCGGTAGTGAGTCGGGAGGCCCTCGGCCTCCAGCAGCTCGAAGTTGAACGCGCCCATCGCGCAGAGGCTCGCGCCCTTCCGCGGGATCGCGTCGGGCATCTGGCCCCAGTCGAACACCGAGTACGCGTCCGTGAAGACGAACCGACCCCGCCCGAGCGAGTCGGCGGTCGCGGGCTCGTCGACGCGGAACTCCTTGACGCTCGTCATACCACACTCGGCGACCGCCTCCGCAATGAATCTTTCACTTACGTGGTCACCTCCCGGGTTCGATCCGATAAACGATCCACGACTGTGCTGTATTCCCGGACGACTGCGCGGTCCCCTCCGGCGGCGACTCGGACCGGTCCGACCGCCGCGACCGCATCGAAAGGACCGGTCCGACCGCCGCGACCGCATCGAAAGGACCACACCCGTCGCGGGCGCATCGCCGTTCATGCACGAGGCGCGCGAGGTCGCCGTCCTCCGCTACGGCCACCGGCCCGGACGCGACGACCGCATGACGACGCACGTCGGGCTCACGGCCCGGGCGCTCGGCGCTGACCGCGTGGTCTTCCCCGACAACGCCGGCCAGTCCGCGGAGACGGTGCGGGACATCACCGACCGGTTCGGCGGCCCCTTCGCGGTCGAGCTCCGCGGGGACCAGAAGGCGATCGTTCGAGGCTGGGAGGGCGTCGTCGTCCACCTCACGATGTACGGCGAGCGCGTGCAGGACGTCGAAGAGGAGATCCGGGAGGCGGTCGGGCTCCCGGACGCGGCCGAGAGCCCGACGACGCCTCGCGATCTCCTCGTCGTCGTCGGCGGCGAGAAGGTGCCGTGGGCGCTGTACGAGCGCGCCGACTTCAACGTGGGCGTGACGAACCAACCGCATTCCGAGGTCGCCGGGCTCGCAGTGTTCTTAGACCGGCTGTTCGGGGGCACCGAGCTGGACCGCGAGTGGGACGACGCAGATCGGAAGGTGATCCCGGAACCGACCGGGAAGACGGTCGTCGACGCCGACGAGGGCGACGACGGGCCGGACTGACTCGGGGCTCTCGTCGCGCTCCTACCGGGGCGGGATCACTCCTCGTCGATGCCCGCCAACTCCGACGCGTCGTCGACGACCTCCGGCGTCCCGCTCAGGATGCCGCGGAGCCCCGTCATCGGCTCGCCGACCGAGACGCCGTCCTCGGTGATCCGGAACTCGCGGATCGTCCGCTCGAAGTCGCTCGTCCGCTTCTTCAGGACGCCGATCGCCTTCCGCATCTCGCCTTGGACCTCCAAGTGCCGGAGGAAGACGATGTTGTCCGCGAGGTAGCTGATGTTCTCGACGGTCGCCTGAAACTGACCGGTGATGTTGCGCGTCTCGTCGATGAAGATGGCGGTCGCACCCATGTTCTTGAGGTACCGCCCCAGAGCGTGCATCTGCTGGAGCATCATCCCTTCCTCGCCGCGGAGCGTGAGCCGGTACCCCGCGATGCCGTCGACCATCACGATGTCCGCCCCGCGCTCCTCGACCTCCTCGCGGACCATCCGGGCGAACTCCTGTGGCGACCGTTCGAGGGCCTCCACCTCGTTCACCTGGAGCGTCCCCCGCTCGATCATCTCGTCGGCCGGGATGTCGACGGCGCGGGAGCGCGTGAGGAACGTCTCGCGGTTCTCCTCGAACAGGTAGATGACCGAGCGCTCGCCGCGCTCGGCGGCCTCCTTCATGAACTGCGTGCTCAGCGTCGTCTTCCCGACCCCGGTCGGCCCGCTGACGATGCTGACCGTGCCGCGTTCGAGCCCGCCGTGGAGCAGCTCGTCGACCCCCTCGATCCCCGAGGAGATCTGCTCGAAGTCGAAGTCGCCGTCGTGCTTCCCGGGCTGCAGCGCCGGGTATACCTCGATGCCGTGGTCGGTCACCCGGTAGGCGTGGTCGCCGTTCAGCGTCGACGACCCGCGGAACTTCGGCACCTCGATCGTCTTCCCGTACTCCTCCGTGCCCAGCCGGATCGACCCGTCGGTGATGAACTCCAGGTCGTCGGTCGGCAGCGAGGGGGTGTTCTGGACCGTGAACGCCACGGTCGCGCCCTGGTCCTTCAGGAACCGCATGAACCCGACCACCTGCTTGCGGAACTGGTAGTCGTCCGACAGCAGGAACCGGAGCTGGGTCAAGGGGTCGACGACGACGCGGTCGGGGTCGACCGCGGTGACGCCGTCCACGATCTGCTCGGTGAGCGGCTCGCTCTCGACTTCCGACGGCGCGAACACCTCGTACGACTGGTCCTCGGTGAACACGTCGGCGCCCGGGCTCAGGTCGAGGAACTCGATCGCGTCCGTGTCGAAGCCGAGGGCCGCCGCGTTCGACTCGAGGTCGCGGACGTCCTCCTCCAAGTTGATGAACAGCGACGTCTCTCCCTCGTCGACGCCCCGCTGGAGGAAGTGAAGGCTGAGGATCGTCTTCCCGCTGCCCGCCTGACCCCGTATCATGTAGCTTCGATCCGGGATCAGTCCCCCGGACAGGATCTCGTCGAGGCCCGGGATGCCGGTCGACACGCGCTCGGGCAGTGACTCGGACATACCGATCCCTCCGCACGCGGGGTAGTTAATGAATGGGTAACTCTTAGTGGCCGTGTACTCACCGTCCACGAGAGATGGACACGGGTCCAGAGGGGCTCGCCGACGGTGCGCCCTCCCGAGGCGGCGGCGTCGACAAGCCCGCCGAGGAGGCCGCCGACAGCGGACCCGCGGACCGGACCGACGACGCCCCGAACGGAGGCGCGCCTGAGTCCGACCGGGACCCGCGAGTACTGCTTTTCATGCGGCCGGGACGCGACCGAGAGCTGGTGTCCGAGGCCCTGAGCGATCGGTTCCGGACCGACGCGACGACCGACGTGGAGTCGCTCGACTCGACGTTCGACTGCTGCGTCTTCGACGCCCGCGAGTTCAACCGCGTCGCCGGGTCGATCCAGCGGCGGCGAGAGCTGGCCGCTCCCGTCTTCCTCCCGTTCGTCCTCCTCGTGAGCGACGGCGCGGGCGCCCCGGCTGAGAAGACGTGGGACTACGTCGACGACGTCATCCGGCTGCCGGTTCGGAAGCGGGCCCTCCGCATCCGGGTCGGCAACCTCGTCGAGCGGCGTCGCACCTCGCTCCGGCTCGCGGCCCGGGAGCGGAAGCTCGAAGAGACCGTCGAGGACCTCCGACTGAAGGAGCGCGCGATGGACGAGGCGCCGGTCGGGATCACGATCGCCGACGTCGACGAGAGCGGCGACGGGGACAACCCGCTCGTGTACACGAACGACGAGTTCGAGGCGCTCACCGGCTACGGCACCGAGGTGTTCGGCTCGGACTGCCGGTTCCTTCAGGGCGAGGACACCGACCCGGAGACGACCGCGGCGATCCGAGAGGCGATCGACGAGGAGCGGCCGGTCGGGGTCGACGTCCTGAACTACCGCCGCAACGGCCAGAAGTTCTGGAACCGACTCACGGTCGCTCCCATCCGCGACGAGGCGGGGACGGTCACCCACTACGTCGGGTTTCAGACGGACATCACCGACCGGAAGATCCGGGAGCGCCGGATGGAGGTGATGAACCGCGTGCTCAGCCACAACCTCCGGAACAAGATGAACCTCATCTCGGGGTACACGGAACTGCTGCGGCAGGCCGTCGACGACGACGAGGCGCTCGGTTCGCTGGAGGTGATCGACGAGACGACGGACGACCTGATGGGGCTCGCCACCGCGGTCCAGAAGCTCGACCGGACGCTCTCGGGGCCCTCGACGGCCGGGACCGCCGTCGCGCTCCGCGATCGCCTGATCGAGGTGCGATCGAGGGTTCGAGACAGGTATCCCGAGGCGTCGGTGACCCTCTCGCTGCCGCCCGACGACCCGCTCGAAACGACGGTCTCCGGACTGGTGACGGCGATCGAGGAGGGAATGGAGAACGCCGTCAAGCACAACGACGGTCGGAGCCCGTCGGTCGAAGTCGACGTCGAGTGGGAGTCGGGGGAGTGGCTCGCGATCGAGATCGCGGACGACGGTCCGGGCATCCCGGACCACGAGACGCGCGTGCTCGAACTCGGCGAGACGTCGCTGAACCACGCGGACCGGCTGGGGATCTGGCTGATCTACTGGGTCGTGGCCAAGGCCGGCGGGGAGTTCTCGGTCGACACGTCGAGCGAGGGGACCACGCTCCGGCTGGCCGTGCCCGCGCACCCCTGAGCCGGCCTCGGCCGCGACGGCCCGGATCGGTCGGCGCCCGTCACAGCGACCGCTTCGACCGCAGCAGCGCGAGCCGGAGGCGCGCCTCCTGTCGGCTCGTCCCCCGCACGCGGCCCGTCTCGGCGTCCGCCATCGAGGCGAGCGACAGCCGGTCGAGCAGGGGCGGCCAGTCGGCGGCGCCCGCCGCCTCGCCCGCGAACGCGACCGCGTTCCCGAGCCCGTCGCGCTCGGCGCTCCCGAGCCGCGCCACCGCGGCGTCGGCGTCCCGGCGGCCGCCACCGACGTAGAGCCGGTCGCCGAGGGCCGCGGGCGCCCACGCCGGCAGCAGGAGCAGCCACAGCAGGGCGCCGGCGACGGTGTACGCCCGCGGCGGGATCCGGTTCCCCTCGGGCTCGTACCCGTGGATCCGGTTGACGCGCCGGTCCGCCGCGGTCCGGTCGGCGCGGCGGCCGACGAGCAGCGTCGCCAGCAGCGCCACCGTCTCCACGAGCGCCAGCGCCGGCAGCAGGGCCGTGGTGACCGCCGCCTCGCGGGTCCGAAGCCGCACGAGCGCGTGGCGGAGCGCGGCGTCTCGGTCGGCCGCCGGGAGGGAGAGCAGCCGCGTCGAGACGACGAGCCGCGCGCCCCGGTGACCGTCCGCGACGGCGACGTTGGCGGCGTCGGCGCGGACGACCGTCACCGCCGGGACGTCGACGCCGACCTCCCCGGCGAGTGTCGCGACGCGGTCGGCGACGAAGTCGGCCGGCCGGTCGTCGAGCTCGGCCTCAGGGAGGCGCGCGATCCGCCGGTCGACGAGCACCGGGCCCACGAGCGCCGACCCCCCGAGGCCGAGGACGACCGCGGCGAGCGCGGCGGCGGCGACCGGCGGGACCCCGCCGAGCGCGGCCGGGCCGACGACGCCGAGGCCGGCGGGGCCGAGAGCGACGGCGAGGAGGAGAAGCGGCGCCGCGGCGAGCAGCGCGGGGACCGTCGCGAGCGCGAACGCTCCGGTGGCTCGCCTGACGCGCGTTCGTCCGCTCCGTCCGTCGGACTCGCTCATTACGAACGAGTGGTGCGACGGGCGGGGTAAAGCTTTGCCGGAGCCCGCGGCGGTCGGTCTCGCGACGGCGGTCGTCTGGGCCGTCGGCGGTCGGATCCCAGGGCGTGCCGACGCCCGACGACGGTGGCCATTTCGGAGCTTTTAACCCGATTCCACCACCAATTTCGGGTAATGGCTTTTGAGGATCTACTGAACGACCCCGTCATCCAGAAGTACCTCCACGAGCTGGTGGGGCCGACGGGGATGCCGGTCGCGGCCGCGCCGCCCGACGGCGAGGTCACCGACGAGGAGCTGGCGGAGGAGCTCGGGTTGGAGCTCAACGACGTCCGACGCGCGCTGTTCATCCTGTACGAGAACGACCTCGCGACGTACCGCCGGGTGCGCGACGAGGACTCGGGGTGGCTCACGTACCTCTGGACGTTCCACTACGACAACATCCCGGAGAACCTCGAAGAGGAGATGTACCGTCTCCTCGAGGCCCTCGAAGAGCGCGAGGAGTACGAGCGCACCCACGAGTTCTACCTCTGTGAGGTGTGTTCTATCCGCTTCGAGTTCGGCGAGGCGATGGACTTCGGCTTCGAGTGTCCCGAGTGCGGCTCGCCGCTCGAAGCGATGGAAAACGACCGGCTCCGCGAGGCGATGGACCGGCGCGTCGATGAGCTCCGTGACGAGCTCAACGTGGACGTGACGGGCTGATGGTCGTCCTCGCAACAAAGTGCTACGTCGACGGGGACGCCCGCGACCGCGCGCTCGACGGGATGGGATCGCTCGTCGCCAACGACGTCGGCGAACTGAGCGTCGACTGGCAGGTCGGCGTCCGCGACGACGGCTTCGTGCAGGTGGACGTGACCGGCGAGGACGCCGAGGTCGCCCGGAACGTGCTCGCGGAGACGTGGGGCGAGATCGTCGCCCACGACGGCGGCCTGACCGCCGGCGAGGAGTACGTCGGCACCCTCGAGTCGTGGGACGACGACGGGTTCGTCCTCGACGCGGGCGTCGACGTCCGGGTCCCCGCCGACGAGATCGGGCTCGGACGGGGGTCGCCGGCGCAGGTCGTCGAGCGGTTCGGGCTCGTCCAGCACCTCTCGGTCCGGTTCGTCTACGGCGGCGACGTCGGCGACCCGGACGCCGAGCCGAGCCGCCTCGCCGACGACGAGCGCGACCGCCTCTACGACTGGCAGCGCGGGAACGGCCGGGTCAACGTCAACTCGGCGACACGCGGCGAGGTGCGCGCGACGGTGAACCGCGCGGGCCACGCACAGGACATCGTCACCGTGGAGCGGCTCGGGCTCTTAGAACAGAGCATCGTCTGCACCGAGAACACCGACCCGCCGGGGCTGCTCGCCGCGATCGGCTCGTACCTCCCGGCGGAGATGCGCTGCGTCGTCTGAACCCGTGAACCGACGATTCGCCCTCGCGGTCGCCGTCGTCGCGCTGCTCGCCGTCAGCGCCGGCTGTCTCACCTACGTCAACGACGGCGGCGAGATCGCGAACGAGACGCTCGACGCGGAGCCGCCGACCGAGTACGAGTTCGACACCGACCGCGACGCCGCGTTCAACCTCTCGACCGGGAGCCAGTACACCGTCGTGTACGACGTCTCCGACGTCGAGGAGCTCCGGCTGTACAGGCAGACGCCGTACGCCGGCGACCAGCCGCTGGAGTTCGAGGCGTTCCGGTACCGCACCGCCGACGGCGAGGTGCTGAACGGCAGCGAGTTCCGGGCCCGCGGCGGCGAGGTCGACCGGACGCCCGACGAGACGTGGGTCCGCTTCCCCGAGGGGACGGGCGAGGGACAGGTCGCCTTCTCGGCGGCCGGCTCGCCCCGCCGGTTCACCACGCTGGCGTACGTCGACGGGTCGTACGCGGTGACGCTCCCGCCCGGGTTCAGCACGGACTTCCCGGTCGTGGGACACGTCGCCCCGCGGGACCACGAGATCGAGACGGTCGACGGCCGCGACCGGATCACCTGGGAGTCGGTGGAAGGCGGGTCGGTCGTGGTCCAGTCGTACCGCGAGACCGACCTGCTCGTCTTCGGCGTGATCCTCGCGGTCGCGCTCGTCGCGGCCGTCGTCGGCGTCGCCTACTTCCGGCGCCAGCTGGAGGCGCTCAAAGAGCAGCGCCGGGATCTGGGGCTCGGCGTGTACGACGACGAGGAGTAGCCGGTCGCCGGCCGCTCCCCGGGTCGCTGAGGACCGCGCGCCGAACTCGGGTGCTTTTGAGTGCGCGCCGCCTTGGCAGGGGTATGAACGCCGCCGTCGTCACCGTCGGGGACGAACTCCTCGTCGGTGACACCGAGAACACGAACGCGACGTGGCTCTGCGACCGGCTCGACGAGCGCGGGGTCGTCGTCCGCCGGGTGACCGTCGTCCCCGACGAGGTCGGCGAGATCGCGCGGGTCGTCAACGAGTACCACGCCGAGTACGACGCGGTGATCGTCACCGGCGGGCTCGGCCCGACGCACGACGACGTGACGATGGACGGGGTCGCGGCCGCCTTCGGCCGCGGGCTCGAACGGAACGATGAGGCCGCGTCGTGGCTCGCCGAACGCGGGTACAGCGCCGACGACCTCGCCGCGGAGACGACGCACCTGCCGGCCGACTGCCGGCCGCTCGCCAACGAGACCGGCGTCGCGCCGGGCGCCGTCGTCGAGTCGGTGTACGTCCTCCCAGGGGTCCCGACCGAGATGAAGGCGATGTTCGAGTCGGTCGCCGACGAGTTCGAGGGGACGCCGACGCACACCGTCACGGTCGACGTCGACGAGCCGGAGAGCGCCCTGCTCGAGCGCTTCACGGAACTGCAAGAGGAGTTCGACGTGAGCGTCGGCTCGTACCCCGGCGAGAGCGTCCGCGTGAAGATCACGGCGACGGACGCGGCCGAGGCCGAACGCGCCGCCGAATGGGTGCGAGAGCGGTCGACGCTGGTCGAGACGCGGTGAGCGGAGCGGGGCGCGGCGCGGAGAGGAGAAGAGAGGCGGTCGACGCGGCGGGACGGCTACCGGACGGCTACCGGTACAGGTACGCGAGCCACACGGCGGTGACGCCGAGGCTCGCGAGGAGCACGGCGGTCGCGGTCGCGTCGATCGGGAGCGGCTCGGTCACGGCGGCTTCGAGGAGCATGCGTGGCGGTTGCTCCGGGGGCGTCTTAAGTATTGAACTTCCGGACTCCGCGGCGCCCGGAAACGCTCGCGGCCCGCGGACGCCGGACGGACGTGGCGGGCGAGACGCGCCCGCTTAAGTTTCCGCCGCCGTAGGTCAGACCATGCACGTCGGCTTCGTGATGAACCCGGTGGCCGGGATGGGCGGCCGAGTCGGTCTCAAGGGCACCGACGGCAAGGTCGCCGAGGCGGTCGCTCGCGGCGCCGAGCCCCGGGCCCCCGACCGCGCGCGGCGGGCGCTAGAGCGGCTCGCGGCCGTCGCGCCGGAGGCGACGGTCTCGACCGCGGCCGATCCGATGGGCGAGCGACTGGTCAGGGAGACCGGCTTCGACCCGGTCCGCGTCGTCGATCCGTTCGACGGGGACCGGGCCGGGAACGGCGACCCGCCGGGCCCCACGGAGACGACCGCCGCGCACACCGCGCGCGTGGTCGAGGCGTTCGCTGAGGGCGATGACCCGGTCGACCTCGTCCTGTTCGTCGGCGGCGACGGCACCGCGGCCGACGTGGCGGCGGCGCTGGAGGCGGGGAGCAGCGAGGTCCCCATGCTCGGCGTCCCCGCCGGGGTGAAGGTGTACTCTTCCGTCTTCGCCGTCTCGCCGGAGGACGCGGCCGAGGTCGCGGCGGCGTTCTCGCGCACCGAGCGCCGCGAGGTGATGGACATCGACGAGGACGCCTACCGCGAGGGTGAGGTCCACCCGGAGCTCCGCGCGGTCGCTCGGGTCCCCGTCGCCGACGACCTCCAGTCCTCGAAACAGACCGCCAGCGGGACCGTGGAGTCGCTCGCCGAGGGCGTCGCCGACGACATCCGGGAGCGCGACGGCGAGGGCGTCACCTTCGTGCTCGGGCCGGGGTCGACCGTCGGCGCGATCAAGGCGGAGCTGGGGTTCGACCCGTCCCCGATCGGCGTCGACGTGTGGCGCGACGGCGAGGTGGTGGTCCGGGACGGGACCGAACGGGAGATCCTCGACGCGCTCGGCGAGGAGAACGTGATCGTCGTCTCGCCGATCGGCGGGCAGGGGTTCGTCTTCGGCCGCGGGAACCCGCAGCTGTCGCCGGCCGTGATCCGGCGCTGCGACCTGCGGATCGTCGCCTCGCGGGCGAAGCTCGACGAGGTCCGCGCCCTGCGCGTCGACACCGATGACCCCGGTCTCGACGACGAGCTCGCCGGCTGGGTCCGTGTCCGCGTCGGGAAGTTCGAGACGCGGATGATGAAGATCGCGTGAGCGGGGCCGGTCGAACGCGGGCGAAGCGAGTGCGCCCGGAGCGAATCACGCTGGAGCCGACCGCGAGCGAGACGAACGCGGGGGAATCGACCGCAAGCGAGACGACCACGGGCGGAGACCACTGGGCCCCGTCCGCCGCGGAAGGTACAAACCGCTCGTCGTCCAATAGTGTCACATGCCATCATCGCTCGCGGACGAGCCGGTCGAACCGTCGGGAGAGGGAGACGAGCCGCTGACCGACGACGAGTACGACGAGTACTTCGCCGAGCTCGGAGACGCGTGGGAGGTCGTCGACGACCACCACCTGGAGGCGACGTACGACTTCGAGGACTTCGCGACCGCGCTGGCGTTCACGAACGACGTCGGCGAACTCGCGGAGGAGGAGTGGCACCACCCGGACCTGCACCTCTCGTGGGGCGAGGTGGGCGTCGAGATGTGGAGCCACGACATCGGCGGGCTCCACGAGTCCGACTTCGTGATGGCCGCGCGGATGGACCGGATCTACCGGGAGTACGGCGACGACTGAGCCCTCGCCCGCCGGGAGACGCTCGCCGTTACTCCGTTCCCGAGGCCGGCGCGGCAACGAACGGGTTTAAAACCCTCCCGGCGAAAGTGCAGGCAATGAGCGCGAACGTCTTCCTGGTCCCGATAGACCCGGAGAACTTCGACCGAACGGTCCGTTCCGCGGTCGATCTCACCGAGTACGACGACCGTCCGGAACCCCTCGCGGACCTCGACGAGGCCCGCCTGTGGGCGGTCGACGACGAGAGCGGCAACGGCTCTACCTTCGAGCGGATGGCCGACGGCGACCTCCTGCTGTTCTACCACGACGGCGAGTACCTCGCGACCGGTCGCATCGGGACGACGTTCGAGGACGAGGACCGCTGGGTCTCCAGCACCTTCTGGACCGCGTTCCCGACGACCCGCGTGTACACGGTCACCGACTTCGCGGCCGTCTCCGCGCCGAAGCGCGCCGTCAACGCCATCTTCGACTACTCCGCCTCCTACACCCCCGGCTTCATGCGCGTCGCCGACTCGCGGGTGAACGCCGACCTCTCCTCGATCGAGTCCGCGATCGAGCACTACACGAAGCGGAACGCCTAAATCCGTTTCCTCTCGGAGTGCAGTGCAGAGTGCGTCGCGGACCTGTCGCTTGTTGGTCTTGCATTCGGTGTACGAGGTGTCGGACCAACAGTAGTCGGCAGTTCGGTTCGCGCAGTACAGGTATTGTTCGGCGGTTCGACGCACGTCCATACTTCAAAGAGTGTTCTACGTCCCCGACCTACTCCTCACTACGTTCGCTCCTAGAGGTCGAGGGCGCCACCTCGAATTTGCTGACTACCGCCGCCTTTTAAATAGCCGCGGAGACGCGTCTCCCGCCCGTCCCCAGAACAGTCAGACCGCCTCGAACAGCGCCTCGTACGCGGTCCCGTAGCGCTCCGCGACCCGTTCCGGATCCCCCCGTTCGTCGCCGCCGAGCGCCGGCAGGGCGACCGTCGTCAGCGGTTCGATCATGTCGGTCACGGTCCCGGTGTGCTCCTCCATCGTCCCCTCGCGGGGGCTCCCGGAGGCGACCGCGCGGGCCCTCGCGTACCGGTCGCCCGCGTAGATCCGCGCCCGGCCGGGGTCGACGACGGCGACCGCGTCGGGCGTCACGGGTCCGTCTCGCGGGAGCGGGCCGGCGACGTCCGCGTACGACTCGACGACGACGGGGACCGCCGTCGCCGCGATCCGCTCCGCGAGCCGGTCGAACGCCGGGAGGTAGTCGGCGGCCATCACGTCGTTGAACCCCGCGACGTCGTCCACGCGGGTCGCGTCCGCGATCGGGAGCCGGTCCGCGAGCCCCTCCGGGAGGAGTCCCGCCGCCTCGGCGGCGCCGTTGACGACGAACCGGGTGCCGTCCGCCCCGGTGACGCGGTCGCAGAGGAACGTGCGGTCCGCGTCGCCGAGCATCCCGGTCCGCCCGGGGGTCGGCCGCCAGAGCCGGTGGACGGGGTTGATCGACTCGGGCGCGACCGCCTCGGGGCGACGCCGTCCGCCGACCGCGGCGAGCGGTCGCGTGCTCGCGGCCGCGAGCCGCCGCGCGTCCTTCCCGTAGAGCCGTCCGCCGTCGGTCGCGATCCGGTAGTCGTCGTGGTCGAACCAGTGGTCGTTGCCGGCGCGGGGCTTGACGCCGACCGCGTCGCCGCGTCGCTCGGCGAGGCTCGCCGCCAGGCCCGTCGAGAACGTCGTCTTGCCGGCGTCGACGCGGGCGCCGCCCGCGACGAGCAGGACCGGCGCGTCGGGGGGTCGGTCCCCGCTCACGCGTCCCCGTCGCCCGCGTCGGCGCCGGCGGCCGCCTCGCCGTTCGCGTCGCCCTCGTCGACGGCGTGCTCGGCGACCCCGTAGTAGCCGGGGCCGTCCTCCGACAGCGGCTCCGCGATGACCATGTCCTCGGCGTGGCTCATCACCCACGGGATCGCCCAGTCGATCAGCACCGCCTCGGTGTCGGCGTCGACCTGCGCGTCCGGCTCCAACCCCTGCAGAAGCCGGGCGATCTCGGGGACGGTGTACATCAGGTCCGGCTCGAACAGCTCCGCCGGCTCGTAGAACTCGCACGGGTAGGTCGCGTCGAACGTCGACTTCGGCTCGGGCATGGCCGGCGGTACGGCGGCGACTCCGTAAACGCTGCCGATACGGTAGTCCACGGCCTCGCGGCTCTCGGCGCGCAGCGGGTCGAAAAAACGTCGGGATTCGACGCGCGTCTCGGAGCGCGTCCGGCGTGGACCGTTACTCGAAGAGCTCGACGGCCTGCTCGTAGCGGGCCGCGGGCTCGGACCAGTCGACGACCTCGAAGAAGTTGTCGACGAACTCGCCGCGGGCCGGGCCGTAGTCGTGGTAGTAGGAGTGCTCCCAGACGTCCAGCGCGAGGACCGGGTGGCCGCCCCAGACCGCGCCCTGGTCGTGCTTGTCGACCACGACGTTGCGGAGCTGGTTCGAGAACGTGTCGTACACCAGGAGCGCCCAGCCGGACGCGTCGCCGGCGGCCGCCTCGAACTCGCCCTTCCACGCCTCGTATGAGCCGAAGTCTTCCTCGATCCGGTCTGCCAGGTCACCGGAGGGCTCGTCGCCGCCCTCGGGGGACATGTTCTGCCAGAACAGGTCGTGGAGGATGTGGCCCGACGAGTTGTGGGTCACGTTCCGGATGGCGCCGGCCGACGAGGAGAAGTCGTGCTCCTCGCGGTTGGCTTCGAGCGTCTCCTCGGCCGAATTCCAGCCGTTCACGTACCCCTGGTGATGGGTGTCGTGGTGCCAGTTGAGCACCTGCTCGGAGATGTGCGGTTCAAGCGCGTCGTAATCGTACGGAAGCGGATCGAGTTCGTAGCTCATTGTTGTATCACCTAGCCTGAACATGTGCCGGAAACCTGTTAAAGATAATGCGGTCCATGATACCACACGACACTGGACGCGGGTGTTATCGGGTGGCCCGGATCGAGAACCGTAGGCTTGCGGTTCAGGCCGAAACGGCGACGGCGTGGGGCGTCGGACGGTCCCGTCTGCCCTCGGCCGAACGTAACTAAAATAGGTTTCTCGGTGCTGCGGACTGGCGCAAAATCGCGCGACGCGGCGTGCGCCGGACGCGTTACGGTGGGAGTGGGATTCGAACCACGGTCGCTCCCCACCGGTCGCTCTCTGATTCAAATCCAGCACGAACCGCGTCCGACGCAAACTGCGCCGGACGCGTTACGGTGGGACTGGGATTTGAACCGATGCGAGACGGTCGCCCTCGTTTCACTCGGACGCTGCGACTCGCAGGCTTCGAATCCTCTGCACGACACGCGCGCAGCGCGAGCTGCGCTGCGCGTTTACGGTGGGACTGGGATTCGAACCCAGGAAGCCGTGAGGCTACCGGTTTTCAAGACCGGCGCAATGGGCCACTCTGCCATCCCACCACCATGTTTGGGTCTATACCCCTGTGGTATTGCGGCTTTCTGGCTTCGAGAGCTGATACGACCGATGAGAATCCAGCCATTCCACGCACGATTGAACCGTGCCAGAACAGCCGAATTCCACCGTCATAGGGGTATACGGATGAATAAGCCAGACAAAGTTCAAGGTATCGTTCTGATGACCGCCGCGTCGCGCGATTCCCTCAACGAACGCCAGCTGGGAGCCCACGAGAGTCACCAGCAAGACTTTCTCCTGAGCCACGAGCGGGTCCACTCTGAACAGGTCGGAATATGTGAAAAAAATGGTTAAAGGAAGCCCGCAAGGTTAGCATCATGTCGCGTGTTCTGGATACGGCCGTTCGAATCGCGGGACGGTCCGACGCGTTGAAATCCCTCCTCTCGCGCGCGACCGTCTCCACCGTCACCATCTTCAAATCGGTACAATCCCTGTACCACGATTACGCGGAACGAATGTACTACAAGACCAAGGCACGCAAAACCGCCCAGACCGTCGGTCCGGGCCTCTACGTCAACGGGAAAATCAACCTCAACAGCAACACGGTGCTCGGGGAGAACGTCCACCTTCACGGGCTGAACGTCCGTGGGCCGGGAACGGTCACGATCGGTGACTACGTGCACGCCGGCACGGACTGCGAGATACTCACCGAGAACCACAACTACGACCGGGGCGACGCGATTCCGTACGACGACTCCTTCACGGTAAAACCGGTGACGATTGAGGACTGTGCCTGGCTCGGGATCGACGTCACGCTGCTCCCGGGGGTCACCGTCGGCGAGGGAGCGATCGTTCAGGCAGGGTCGGTCGTGACCGACGACGTCCCCAAGGGGGCGATCGCGGGCGGCCACCCGGCGGAGGTGTTCGGACAGCGAGACATGCAGCACTACGAGACGCTCAAGTCGGCGGGAAAGTTCAACTGAGGGCCCGGACCTCTCCGGGGCACCGTCCGGCGTTGAGGAGCTTGCCGTCGACCGGGTATTTGACGAGGGGCTCGCCGCCAGAGCGATCAACGGCCGGCTACTCGGCGGCGGCAGATCCGCGGCGGCGCTCGATCGCGTCCCGCAGCGACTCGTCCGTCGACACCTGTCCCCGCGTCGCGAGAACCCACGCGACGATCAGTCCGAGCAGCACGAGCGACTGGATCACCAGCGACAACAGGTCGATCGGCCCCGCGCCGACGCTCCGTTCGAGCCGGACGAGCGCCGGGAATCCGCTTCCGGCCTGCCCGAACACCGACACGACCCACACGTTCGTGGCGAAGTGCAGTCCGACGGGGAACGCCAGGCTCCCCGTGAAGACGTAGGCGACCGCGAAGTACACCGCCGCCGCGGTCGCCTGTACGGCGGCGAACAGCGGGCTCGCTCCCTGTGCCGCCACGAGCGCGTGCGCGGGACCGAACGCGAGGGCGCTGGCGCCGACCGTGGCCCAGACCGCTCGCCGGGGTTCCAGCCCGCGCGCCGCCAGCCCCTCGCTCGCGTTCACGATGAACACGCCTCTGAACAGCGGCTCTTCCCAGAGCCCGATGGCGGCGAACGCGACCGCCGTCGCCGCGACCGCGATCGCGACCGCGACGGGGCCGCCGCCGCTCGCCGCGCCGGGAGCGAACGTCTCCACCACGCGCCCGGAGCCGGAGGCGAGCAGCATACCCGTGACCAGCGCCTGAAAGACGCATCCGGCGACGACCGCCGCGAGGGCGTCGAGCGCCCATCGGCGGTCGAACGAGAATCCGTATTCGCGGATCGGACGCTCGCCGGGAATCAGCGACGCGGCCAGCGCGTACGCTCCCACGGCGACACAGACGAGCAGCGCCACCGGTCCGTTCACCAGTACGTCCGGAAAATCGACCCGTCCGAGGAGACGTCTGCCGCCGAGCAGCACGCCGAGGACGACGCCGAACCCGAACAGGATCCGCCACGTCGCGCGTATCCGATCGCGGTTGCGACCCCACACCGCCCGCCGGAGGAGCGCTCTCGCTGACAGCGCAATCTTGACAATCAAATAAAACTTAACGCGACCGATAAAATCTGTGAGCGTTATCGGTCGCGTCCGCCGCCGAATCCCTCAGTCCCGCACCACCCGCTCCTCGCCGTCCTCGACGACCACGTCTAGCCCGTGTTCGTGGACGAACGCGGCGGTGTAGTCCGGGACGACGCGTTCGGCGGCGAACCGCGCGCGGAGCAGCGGGACGGCGTCGAGGAGGTCGGCGCCGTCGACCATCGACGGCGACGACTCCAGGAACTCGACGTCGCGGTCGGCGTCGCGGCCGCGCGCCGCCAGCGTCGGGAGGCTCGGCGCCTCGAACGCGCCGTCGAAGTCGATGGGCGCGGTGAAGCCGGCGTAGTAGGTGCGCCCGCGGGTGGAGGGGCCGAGCACGACCTCGTTCGTCCTGAGCTTCATCGCGGCCGAGTCGATGACGGTGCGCGAGAGCAGCGGCGCCTGCGGGGTGACGACGGCGACGGAGTGGGCGTTCTCCTCGCGGAGCAGATGCGCGACGGTGTTGCCGGCGCGCGCGCCGAACGACGAGCCGACCTGCCGCTCGAAGCGCGCGTCCCCGGTGCCGCCGAGGGTGTCGGCGACGAGCGTGCGCAGCTCCGCCTCGGGGGCGGTGTCGGTGCGGTGCTCGGCGGGGAGGTCGTCGTCGACCGGGTAGTTGACGAGGAGCTCGCCGCCGGAGCGGTCGACCGCGAGGACGGCGTCGCGGAACAGGGCCTCGTACAGGTCGGCGGCCTCTGCGGTCGAAAGCGGCGTCGACTCCGCGATCCCGGTCGCGACGAGCCCCTCGCGGGGCGGCTGCGCCATGACGACGACGACGGTCATATCGGGTCGAGTCGTCCGCGCGTCTTCAAGTCGCCGTTTTGTGCCGCAACCGACGGGCCGCTCGGGAGCACTCCGGCGGGCCGCTCAGGAGAAGTCGCGCCGCATCGCGATCTCGAACCACGGACAGAGCCGGAGCTGACGGTACAGCGCCGGGTTCTCGTGGAGGTGCTCGTAGTCGGCCCACAGCATGCCGCCGATCTCCGCGTCGTCGGGGTCGAGCGACGTGTCGTCGAGGGTGACCTTCAGCACCGAGCAGACCTCCCACTCGACGCCCGCGTTGGGGTAGTAGCGCTTGTACTCGAACTTGTCCGTCACGCGGAGGTCGTCGTACTGGTCCGGCGTGATCCCCAGCTCCTCATCGAGCCGTTGTTCCGTCGCGTCCTCCTGCGTCTGCCCCTCGACCGGGTGAGAGGCGACGGTGCCGTCCCAGTGGCCGTCCCAGAGCCGCTTCGTCGGCGCGCGCTGAGCCAGCAGGATCCGGCCCTCGGCGTCGTAGACGAGGCAGGTGAACGCGCGGTGGCGGATCCCGTCGCCCGTGTGTGCGTCGAGGCGGTTTACCGTCCCCTGCTCGGTGTCGTCGGGGTCGACGGCGATCACGTCCTGAAGCGCGTTCTCGTGGTCCGCGTCGGCGTCAGCCTCCCCGGAGGGGTCACCAGGGGCGGTCGCATCCTCTGAGCTCATGGGAACTAGGTCGATCACCAGGGCTAATAAGCGTTCGATACGTCGGCAGCGGTTCGTCGCCTCCCTCGCCGCGAGGCGGGACGCGCCCCGACGACGGGCGCGGTTCGACGCGCTTAACCGCGTCCCGCGGCTACGTCGCGCGGATGAGTAACCCGGCGCTCGACGTCGTCGAGTTCGTGCTGACGACGCACCTCTACACCGAGAACCGCGACCTCGACGAGAACGATCTGCCCCCGCGCTTCCGGCAGGTGTTCTGGTCGGACGACGCCGCCGACGACGCTCCGGGCGGCGTCGAGCGGCCGCTCAAAGCGACCAGCGAGACCACTCGCACCGCCACGGGCGTCGATCACCCCTGGGAGGCCGTCTCGGACCTCCTCTTCACCCAACGCACCGAGTTCTCGGGCGAGATTTCCCTCACCCAGCCGGCGATGGCGCTGGAGTGGTACCGCGACCACGCGGACGACGACCGGCTCGCCGAGAACCCGACCGTCGTCGCCGCGCTCGAGCTCGCCGAGGACCTCGACGCGCCCGTGACTCACGAGGAGGCGCGCGACAGCGTCCGGCCGATTCAGGCGGACCGCGTCTGGATCGACGCCCTGCTCGAGGAGTACTTCGACGAAGACGAGGACGGCGAGATGCTCGATCTCGTCAACGTGCAGGCCCCCGAGGAAATCGAGACGACGCTCGCGGACCTCGTTCTCACCGGCGATCAGGAGGGGGAGATCCAGAAGATCGTGAAGGCGATCGAGCACCGCGAGTACCTCGCGAGCATCGGGCTCCGCGAGATCGGGAAGCTGCTGTTCGTCGGGCCGCCGGGGACCGGGAAGACGACCGTCTCGCGGGCGCTCGCGCACGAGCTCGGTATCCCGCTCGTCGAGGTGAAGATGTCGATGATCACGAGCCAGTATCTCGGCGAGACGGCCAAGAACGTCGAGAAGACGTTCGAGGTCGCCAAGCGGCTCTCGCCGTGTATCCTCTTCATCGACGAGTTCGACTCGGTGGCGAAGACCCGCCGCTCCGACGAGCACGCCGCGCTGAAGCGCGCGGTCAACACCCTGCTCAAGTCGATCGACGAGGTGTCGCTCGTCCGCGACGAGGTCCTCCTCATCGGCGCGACGAACCACCCCGACCAGCTCGACGCGGCCGCGTGGCGCCGCTTCGACGAGATCGTCAACTTCCCCAAGCCGGACCGAGACATGCGCTCGGACATCCTGCGAGTCGTCACCCGCGAGATGCAGATCGCCGACTTCGACCCCGAGGAGGTCGCCGACCGCACGAGCGGGCTCACGGGCTCCGACCTCCGGATGGTGTTGCGCGAGGCCGTCCTCGGCGCGCTCACGGAGGACCGGATGACGATCACCCAAGAGGACGTGATGGAGGCCGTCGAGGACTTCGAGGAGCGCGACAACCTCAAGAACATGGACATGATCGACGGCGAGGGCGCGGAGGTGCTCGGCGAGACGGACTCCGGCGAACAGGACCACACCCACGACGACTCGGCCGGCGGAGACGCGACCCACGACCACGGCGCGCACAGCCACTCGCACGACTAGTTCGCGTTCGTTTGTCGGGCCCTCCGGCCGACCCCTTCTCACTCTCCCCGTTTGACTCCCGCCACCGTGTAGCCGAATCCGCGGTCGACGATCCGGGGGTCGAGCCCGACGTCGTCGAACGCGGCCGCGAGGTCCGACGGCGTCCGGAACCGCGACGCCATCCCGATGGCGTGCTCGGCCGCGACGAGGGCGCGTCCCAGCGGGTGCGCGGGGTCGAACTCTCGGATCACGAGCGCGCCGCCCGGCGCGAGCACCCGCGCGACCTCCCGGAGAGCGGCGTCCTGATCCGGCAGGTGGTGGAAGGCGTCGACGATCGCGACCGCGTCGACCGCGTCGTCTCGGAACGGGAGCCGGCCCGCGTCGCCGGCGACCCCGGCGAGCCCGCGGCCGTCCCGGGCGCGGGCGAGCATTCCGAGTGAGGCGTCGACGACCGTTATCTCCGGGCCGGCCAGCGCCGCGGCCGCCCGCCCCGACCCCCCGCCGACGTCGAGCAGGCGGTCGATCGGTCGCGTCGCGTGGGCGAGCCCCGCGGCCAGCGCCTCGCCGTTCGCCGGCGGCATGACGCGGTCGTACAGGGGGGCCACCCGGTCGAAGAAGCGGACGTCGCCGAGGCCGTACATGGTCGCTTTCGGCGGCGGAGCCACTTAACAGGCCGCGGGGGCGCCGCTCCGTATTTATCCGAACGGGCCGTAGCGCGGGCATGGAGTACGCGCTCGTCGGCGATCCGGGCTCCGGGGCGACCCTGCGGCTGGACTACCGCGCGTTCGCCTACGCCGGCAAGTTCGTCGTGGGCAAGCCCGGGAAGGCCGTCCTCCGGACGCCCGACGGCTCGCCGGCGGTCCCGCGGTGGGAGCCGGAGGAGCCGCTGCCGCCGACCGTCGAGGCGAGCGCGTTCGACGACGACGTGGTCGCCGCGGTCTCCTTCTCGCCCGACCGGACCGACCCCGCCTGCTGCCGTCTCCGGTACGTCACCGTCCACGTCGCCCGCCGAGGCGAGGGGATCGGCCCGCGGCTCGTGGACCGGACCGTCTCGCGGCTCGCGGCGGACGGCTACGACCGGGTGCGGATCGCCGTGAACAACCCGTTCGCCTACGCGGCGCTCTACAAGTCCGGCTTCGCGTACACGGGCGATCGGACCGGGCTCGCCGAGCTGGAGCTGGAACGCCCGGCGACCGAGCCGGCCCCGGAGAGCGACGGTGACGGGGAGCGGTACCGGGCCGGGCTCCGGGCGTTCCGCGAGGACGACCGCGAGCTCGACCCCCGCGAGCGGCGGTTCATCGCGGAGCGACTCGGAGAGGAGCCGGAGTCCGGGTGACCGACCGGCTCAGTTCAGCGCCCAGATCCCGTAGTTGAGCGCGGTCGCGAAACAGACCCACGCGAGGTAGGGGACGAGCAGGGCCGCGGCCCGGCGGTCGACGCGGTCGAAGGCGAGGATCGTCGCGGCGACGAGCGGGAGGAGCGCGACGAGCACGGCGAGCCCGAGGTCTGGACGTTCGAGCCCCCAGAAGACGGGCGACCACGCGACGTTGACGCCGAGCTGGACGGCGAACAGGCCGAGCGCGGTCCGGGCGTCGCGGGCGATTCGGGCGTCGCCCGCGTCGCGGCCCCGGAGGTAGACGAGCGCCGCGGCGGCGCCGAGCAGCGCGTACAGTATCGGCCAGACCACGCCGAACGCCCACCCGGGCGGGTAGTACGCCGGCAGCGCGAGCTCGGCGAACCACGCGCTCTCGGTGGCGGTGAAGGGGACGCCGACCGCCCCGATCAGGTTGACCGCGACGGCGGCGGCGACGATCAGGAGGGCGTCCCGGCGGTCCGGCAGCCGGGATCGGGCGGCGGTTGCCATAGGTCCGTGTACGCGGCTGATCGGTTTAAATCACGCCGCCGGCTACCCGCTAAATCACGCCGCCTACCCGCCGCCGATCGCGTCGTAGTCCTCGCGGAACGTCTCCAGCGTCGCCGCGAGCACGCCGATGACGATGGGGCCGACGAACAGCCCGGTGAACCCGACCGAGTAGATCCCGCCGAACACGCCGAGGAGGATCACCGCGGGGTTCAGGTGCGCCTGCTGGTCAATGACGATCGGCCGGGCGTAGTTGTCCACCAGCGCGATGACGAACACCCCGTACAGCGCGAGCAACACCCCGGCCGTGACCTGGTCGACGACGACGAGGTACGCCGCGGCCGGCCCCCAGACGAAGAACGCCCCGATCAGCGGCAGCAGCGCGAGCACGGCCATGACGAACGTCCAGAAGACGACGTTCGGGACGCCGGCCGCCCACAGGCCGACGCCGGCGACCAGCGCCTGCAGCAGCGCCACGGCGATGTGTCCGATCACCACGCCGCGGGTCATCGCGTCGACGCGGTCGACGAGGTCGGCGGTGACCTCCGCGGGAAGCGGGCTCGTGTCCCGGATCCAGCCCACGAACGTCGGTCCGTCGAGCAGCGTGTAGTAGACGAGAAACAGTGCCAGAGAGAGGCCGACGGACGCCCGAAGCGCCGTGGTGACGACCCCGCTGACCCCGCCGAACAGCGTCTCGACGAGGAGCTGTCCGGCCATCGCGAGCACCTCGCCGACGTCGATCTCCCGGCCGGTGAGCACCGCGAGCTCGGCCTCGATGGCGCTCACGTCGATCTCCGTGTTCCCGCGGGCGATCTCGGTGAGGTCCCGGATAAAAACCCACGAGATGTACGCGAGCGGAATGATGACGGCGACGACGGACGCGAGGATGAGCGAGATGCCCGAGAGCATGCGGCCGAGCCGGGTCGACACCGACTCCCGCACGTGGCCCGCGAGGCGGTCCCGAAGCCATCTCGAGAGCCGCACGTGGAACGGGTAGAGGACGTACGCGAGGATCGCCGACGCGACCACGTACTCGACGAACGGGAGGATGACGAACAGCGTCAACAGCGCGACGATACCGATGAGGAGGAGGAGAAACGATTGACCGCGGTTCATGTCGCCCGCTCTCGCCGCCGAAGTATAAACGTGGGCGGCTCTCGGGGCGACCGGCTTCGTTACGCGCTCGCCTCGTCCTCGTCGAGCCCGGGCGCGGCCGACGGGTCGACGTCCTCGGGCTCCTCGGCCCCCCCGCCGACGACCGTCTCGCCGTCGTCGGTATGGACGTACACGTCGTCGGCGAAGCCGGCGAGCGCGTTCTCGTACTCCGCGGTCTCCAGCCGCTCGGGCGTCTCGGGGGCGACGGCGACGCCCTCGATCGGCCGGAAGTCACCGAGCGGGTCGTCGATCGTGATCCCGTGCTCGGTGAAGAACTCCTCGTAGCGTCGGTAATGTTCCTCTAACTCGTCGCCCGGGATCTCCATCATCTCCGTCCAGCCGTGGTTGAAGAAGTCGAAGTTGGCCTGGACGTGCGTGATCTCGCGGGCCTCGGCCTCCGGGAAGCCGGTCTCTAAGCCGGCGACGTAGGTGTCCATCGTCGCGTCGAAGAAGTCGTCGAGGTGCTCGCGGCGCTCCTCCCGGCGCTGTTCGTCGGCCTTGTTCAGGAAGATGCTCGTGTGGAGGTCGACCAGCTTGTCGTTCGCGACGTCGCCGACGACCGGCGTCGTCAACGCCTTCTTGGCGGCCCAGTGGCGGATGTTCTGCCGGATCTTCATACGTCTCGTTAGGTCGGCACGTCCTTGAATCTGTGGCGCCTCGGCCGCGACGGACCGCGGTCGCGGCGGCGGTCCACCGCCGCACGGACCGACGCAATTGTTATTGCATAGTAAGCACAATATTACGGTGTGATGAACGCGAACGAGACCGACGACTGGGCGCGGCGGATCGAACGGGAGCGTCGCGCGAAAGAGGAGCAGTTCCGGGAGTCGGCGCGGTCGCCGCTGCCGATCGAGATGCGCGGCGACGCGTTCCCCGGGCTCTCGTTCTACGACCCCGACCCGGCGTATCGCTTCGTGCTCCCGCTCCACGAGCACGACGAGACGGAGACGATATCCGTCGAGACCACCGCGGACGGCGAGCAGACGTACCGCAGATGGGGGGAGTTCAGGTTCGAGTTCGACGGCGACGCGCACTCGCTACAGGCGTACCGTCCGACCGACGGCTCGGACCGGTTCTGGGTCCCCTTCCGCGACGACACCAACGGCGAGGAGACGTACGGAGCGGGGCGCTACCTCGACCTCATGCCCGACCGCGACCGCGTCGACGGGGAGTGGACGCTCGACTTCAACGTCGCGTACAACCCCACGTGCGCGTACAACCACGCGTACGAGTGTCCGCTGACGCCGACGGAGAACTGGCTCGACGCTCGGATCGAGGCGGGCGAGCGCGATTTCCCCGCCGAACCCGCCGGTGGCGGCGACCACGGCGGTGAATAAGTCCGACCGCGGCCTCGAGCGCAAGTGTATCACGGGTATCAGTGCGGATGGCAACCCACATTAACCCCGAATCCGAACGCCCGCACATGAGCGATTCGTACGTGATCGTCGGGGACGGTATCGCGGGTGCGTCCGCGGCCGAGACGCTGCGCGAGCAAGCGCCTGACGCCGAGATCACGGTTCTCACCGACGAGGGAGAGTCCCTCTACAACCGGATCCTGATCAAAGAGTACGCGAAGGGGAAGCTCCCCGAGGCGCCGATCTCGATCCACCAAGAGGAATGGTACGACGAGCACGACGTCGACCTCCGGCTCAACACCGTCGTCGTCGACATCGACGTGGAGAACGATGCGGTCCACACCCACGAGGGCGAGACGTTCGAGTACGACTCCCTCCTGCTCGCGATCGGCGGCACCCCCCAGCAGCTCCCCGTCGAGAACGCGGACGCGGACGGGATCCACCACTTCTGGACGTTCCAGGACGCTCGGCGGATCAAAGAGAGCGTCGAGGGCGCCGAGCGGGCTGTCATCGTCGGTGCGGGGCTCCTCGGGATCGACTTCGCGGCCATCTGCGGCGCGCAGGATGTCGAGGCGAAGTACCTGATGCGCGGCGACTGCTGGTGGCGCTACGCGCTCTCCGAGGAGGGCGCGTCGATCATGCACGACGCGATGCGCGAGCGCGGCGTCGAGCCCGTCTTCGGCTCCGGCGTCGATCACTTCGAGGTCGACGACGACGGCCACGTCGAGGCCGCAGTTGACCCGAACGGCGAGCGCTACGAGTGCGACTTCGCGGGCGTCGCGATCGGCCTGAACTTCAACACCGAGATCGTCGAGCAGACCCCGCTGGAGACGGACAACGGCATCGCCGTCGACGAGTACATGCGAACCAACGTCGACAACGTGTTCGCGGCCGGCGACATCACCACGTTCAACGATCTGGTCCTCGGCGAGCAGGGGAAGAACGGCTCGTGGGGCTCGGCGAAGGAGCAGGGAACGATCGCCGCCCGCAACATGCTCGACTACGGCAGCGAGGCGTTCGAGTGGGTCTCCTCGTACTCGATCACCCACTTCGACTTCCCGTTCCTCTCGTTCGGCCACCCGACCATCGGCGACGACTCGGTCGAGGCGACCACGGCCGAGGGCGAGTGGCGCCGCGTGGCCCTCAAGGACGGCAAGGTCGTCGGCGGCGTCCTCATCGGCGACCTCTCCCCGCAGTCCGCGTTCAAACAGCTCATGCGCGAGGGCCGCGACGTGAGCGATCAGACGGATCTCCTCATGGAGCCCGGCTTCTCCGTCGACGACCTGGCGGCGACGACCGAGCAGTAACGCGGGACGCTCGCCCCCGATCCGTCCGTTTCTCCGGTCGCTCCGTTTACGCTCGTTCGACCCGCTCGCTCGGAACCGACGCAACGTTTATGATTAATCGTGACATGCGTTATCGTATGCCACTCCGAGAGACGGGGCGACGGCTTCGGCTCCGGCGGACCGGCTGGATCCCGCCGGGTGCTCGCGTGCGTCACTACGACGAACTCGGCGAGGACGCACAGATCCTCGTGCGGAAGCTCGCCGGGCGACCGAGAACGGCGCCGGAACACGGCGACCTCGACGACGGCGACTTCGTGAAGTTCACCGACTACTACCAGGTTCGCACGCGCTGAGGGTCGGAGAGGCGACGTCGGTCCCCCGCGAACGCCACCCCCGAAGCGAAGTTGTTTTCGCTCGCCGCGCGAACACGGATCCATGGACAGTGGCGGATCTACCGACATGACGCTCGCGTTCGAGCTGGAGGCGCTGAAGACGCTCGCGGACCCCAACGACGTGTTCAACAACGCCCGGCAGTGGACGGAGTACGTCGGCGTGGTCAGCGAGAAGCCGACGTACGTCGTCACCAACTTCACGCGCAAACACCGCGTTCGCCAGGACTTCTTCTCGGGCCCGCGCGGCGTCGAGGAGAGCCTGGAGAACATCGCCGGCCAGTTCGACACGGACCGGCACGTGTTCGTCGGCGTCGACGACGAGGACGAGGCGGTCGCCGAGGCCACCGGCTGGGAGTTCCTCCACGTCGAGGACGCGGCCCAGGCCGCGGGGTGGATCCTCGCGGCGGACGAGCCGGACGAGGAGGAGGCGCCCGAGGAGTCGTCGCGGGACGACTGGCCCTAGGTCGGTCCGATAGCGCGCGAACCGGGCGACCGCCGCGTCCGGGGGTCGGAGGTGGTGGTGTTTTCACCGTCGCCGGGAAACGTGGTGCCATGAGCGACGCGCACGACCACGGCGAGGGCGAAGCGGACCACGGACAGGGCGGCGACAGCGGAGAGGACGCGGACGGCGGCCGCGGGGAAGACGGCGACCGCGGCCACGACCACCACCACGACGACGGAGACCACCACCACGATGACGACCGCGGCCACGACCATCACCACCACGACGCCGAGTCGGTCGAGGTCGCGGTCGTGACGGTGTCGTCCTCGCGCTCGCTCGACGAGGACCCGTCCGGCGACCACGTCGCCGCCGCGTTCGAGGACGCGGGCCACGAGGTCGCCGTCCGCGAGCTGGTCCCGGACGAGTACGACAGCGTGCAGGGGACCGTAGACCGATTGGCCCGCCGGAAGGACGCCGACGTCGTCGTCACCACCGGCGGCACCGGCGTGACGCCGGACGACGTGACGCCGGAGGCGGTCGACGGCCTCTTCGCGAAGAAGCTCCCCGGCTTCGGCGAGCTGTTCCGCCGGCGCTCGGAGGCCGAGGTCGGGACGCGGACCATCGGGTCGCGGGCGACGGCCGGGATCGTCTCCGCCACGCCCGTCTTCTGTCTCCCCGGCTCCGAGAACGCGGTCCGGCTCGGCGTCGACGAGATAATCCTCCCGGAGGTCGGCCACCTCGTCGGGCTCGCCGGACGCGACGCGGACGACGAAGACGACGAGGAGGAGACGGAGGGCGACGCCGGCACCGAAGAGGAGACGGAGGGCGACGCCGGCACCGAAGAGGAGACGGAGGGCGACCGCGAGGCGAGCGGGGAGTCGGCGGACGAGGGAGCGAAGTAGGACCCGCGTCGCCGCGCGGTCTCGACGTCCGCCTCAGACGGCTTCGAGGAAGTTCCGGATCAGGTCGTGGCCGGCCGCGGTCAACACGCTCTCCGGGTGGAACTGCACGGCCTCGATCGGGTGCTCGCGGTGGCGGATCCCCATCACGATCTCGTCGTCCTCGTGGTCCGTCGTCGCCGTCACCGCGAAGGCGTCGGGGACCGCCGTGGCGGCCAGCGAGTGGTACCGCCCGGCGCGGAACCCCTGGTCGAGCCCGGCGAACACCCCCTCGCCGTCGTGATCCACCGGGAACGCCTTGCCGTGGATCGGCTCCGGCGCGTGACCGACGGTCCCGCCGTACTCGTACACGGCGGCCTCTAGGCCGAGACAGACGCCGAGCGTCGGGACCTCGGGCGAGAGCTCCCGGAGCACGGCCGTCGTCACGCCCACGTCGCGCTCGTTCTTCGGGTGACCAGGGCCGGGGCTGATGATAACCGCGTCCGGGTCGGCGTCGCGGATCGCCGCCAGCGACGCGGTGTTCTTGAACACCTCGACGTCGATCGGCTCCGGGTCCCCGCTCGCGTCGTCCTCGCCGTCGAGCGTCTGATCGGAGACGTACTCGACGAGGTTGTAGGTGAACGAGTCGAAGTTGTCGACGACGACGACGTTCATTCGTCGACCTCCGCGCCGGCGGGGAGGGGGTCGTCCGCGGGCGACTCCTCGTCCCGGATCCGGTCGATCGCGGTCAGCACGCCGTCCATCTTCTGCTCGGTCTCCTCGTACTCGGCGGCCGGATCGGAGTCGGCGACGAGCCCGGCGCCGGCCCGGACGGTCACGGCGGCCTCGTCCGGACCGCTCGCGCCCGCCGGCGACTCGTCGAGCGTCGCGGTCCGGATCACGATGGCGAAGTCCGCGTCGCCGGTCCACGCGTAGTAGCCGACGCCGCCACCGTACGCCTCCCGCGGCGTGGTCTCTAACTCCTCGATGATCTCCATCGCGCGCACCTTCGGCGCCCCCGTGAGCGTGCCGGCCGGGAACGTCGCGCGCGTGGCGTCGAAGGCGTCGGCGTCGGCCGCCATCGTCCCCGTGACGGTCGACTCGATGTGCTGGACGTGGCTGTACTTCAGCACGTTCATGAACTCCTCGACGCGGACCGATCCCGCCTCCGAGACGCGCCGGACGTCGTTGCGCGCGAGGTCGACGAGCATCGTGTGCTCCGCGCGCTCCTTCGCGTCGGCGAGCATCTCGCCGGCGAGCCGGCGGTCCTCGACCGGGCTCGTCCCGCGGGAACAGGTGCCCGCGATGGGGTTCGAGACGATCCGGTCGCCCTGCACCGACACCAGCGTCTCCGGGCTCGCGCCGACGATGCTCCGGTCGTCGTGGCGCAGCACGTACATGTACGGCGAGGGGTTCACCTCGCGGAGCGCCGCGTACAGCCCCAGCGAGTCGACCTCGCCGCGGAGCTCCCGGCTCCGCGAGATCACGCCCTGGTAGATGTCGCCGTCGAGGACGTGGCGCTTCGCGGTCCGGACCGCCTCCTCGTACGCCTCGCGGGGGTCCGCGGACTCCGCGTCGACTCGGATCCCGTCGGGCTCCGGCGGCGCGGCCTCGCGGAGCTCGGCGCTCACCCGCTCCGCCTCGGCGACGAGGTCGTCGTACACCGCCGCCGGGTCGTCGTCGACGCCGATGACCGGCGTGAAGACGAGCTCGGCGCTCCCCTCCTTCTCGTCGAAGACGACCGTGCGGGTCGTGAGCGCGAACTCGGCGTCCGGGAACTCGGTCTCGGGGCGCTCGACGCCGACCTCCTCCAGCCAGAGGTCGTAGACGGCCTCGTACGCGAGGAAGCCGACGAACCCGCCGGAGAGGATCTGCCGGTCGGTGTCGGGGAACCCGCGCAGGCTCACGTCGGGGAACGCCGCGCGGATCCGGTCGACCGCGTCGCCCGCGCCGGGGCCGATCTCTTTCTCAGATCCGTCCCCGACGAACTCCGCCGCCGGCCCGAGCCGGGTCACCTCGGTGCGGTCGGGGTGGACGGAGACGATCGCCTCGGGGTCGTAGCCGACGAACGAGTAGCGGGCGTGCCGGTCGGCCTTCCCGCCCGACGTGAACGCGCCGTCGGGGTCGCTGGAGGCGACCTTCTCGCCGGACTCCAGGAGGAACCCGTACGGCCCGTCGCCGACGAGGGTCGCGTACGCCGCGAGCGGGGTCACGTCGGCGTCGAGCGCCGCGGACGCCCGGACGACGACCGGCTTCTCCGCGTCGGCGGCGAGCTCGACGAACGCGGCCTTCGAGCGGTCGAGCGGGGAGCCGTCGTCGCTCATGCGAGCTCCATCTCCCGGCCCGCGTTGGCGACGAACCGGGCCACCGCGTTGTGGTCCTTCCGCCCGTCCGCCAGCTCGACGCCGGAGGCGACGTCGACGGCGTACGGGTCGGCGACGCGGACGGCCTCGGCGACGTTGTCGGCCGTGAGCCCGCCCGCGAGCACGACCGGCGACGTGAGCCGGGCCGCCAGCTCGCCCGTCTTCGCCCAGTCGTGGGCCTCGCCGGTGCCGCCGGCGCCGGAGTCGTCGGTCGAGTCGATCACGAGCGCGTCGGCGACCGCGTCGAACTCCTCGGCGCGGGCCGGGTCGTCGGCGTCGACGGCGAGCAGCACCTTCCGCTCCGTCTCCGCGCGGATGTACCGGATCTCGTCGGGCGTCCACTCGCCGTGGAGCTGAATCGCGTCCGGACCGACCGTCCGCAGGAGCTCGACCGCGCGCTCGGCGGAGTCGGGCATCGTGACCAGCGTCGCCGTGACGAACGGCGGGACGTCCGCGAGCAGCTCCGCCGCCGTCGCCGAGTCGACCTCGCGCCCGGAGTCGACCGGCACCTCCGAGATCACGCCGACCGCGTCCGCGCCCGCGTCGACCGCGGCCCGGAGGTCCGCGGCGTCCGTGAGCCCGCAGATCTTCACCCGGGCCATCAGTCGTCGCCCTCCGAGCCGGCGGTCGTCGCCTCCTCGGCGTCGTCCGCCGGGGTCGCCGCTCCCTCCGCGATCCCGTCGTCGCCGCACAGCGCCGCGAACTTCTCGGCGGCCGCGCCGGAGTCGATCGCCTCGGCGGCCCGCTCGACGCCCGCCGCGAGCGTGTCGGCCTCGCCGGCGACGTAGATCGCCGCCCCCGCGTTCGCGAGGATCAGGTCGCGCTTCGGCCCCGTGACGGAGCCGTCGACGATCCCCCGCAGGTCGGCCGCGTTCTCCGCCGGCGTCCCGCCCGAGACGTCCTCGATCGGGGCGCGGTCGAGCCCGAGGTCCTCCGGCGCGATCGTGAACTCGGTCACCTCGTCGCCGACGACCTCGGCGGCGACCGTCTCGTCGTGGATCCCGATCTCGTCCATCCCCGCGCCGTGGACCACCAGCGCGTGCTCGACGGGCATGCGCGCGAGCGACCGGGCGATCGTCCCGACGAGGTCGGGGTCGTAGACGCCGAGCACCTGCGCGTCGGCGCCGGCGGGGTTGGTGAGCGGGCCGAGCACGTTGAATATCGTCCGCATCCCGAGCTCCTTGCGCGGGCCGATCACGGCCTTCATCGCCGGGTGGAAGACGGGCGCGAGCATGAAGCCGATCCCGTCGGCCTCGATGGCGTCCTCGACCGCCGGCGGCTCGGCCTCGACGTCGGCGCCCGCGACCTCCAGCACGTCGGCGCTCCCGGAGGAGGAGGAGACGGAGTAGTTGCCGTGCTTGGCGACCGGGACGCCCGCGCCCGCGGCGACGATCGCGGCGGTCGTCGAGACGTTGATCGTGTCGTAGTCGTCGCCGCCCGTCCCGCAGGTGTCGACGAGCGGCTCGCGGGCCGGCTCGATCGTGCGGGCGGCGTCGCGCATCCCCTGCGCGAAGCCGGCGATCTCGGCCTCGGTCTCGCCCTTCGCCCGGAGGGCGGCGAGGAGGGCGCCGATCTGCGCCTCCGTGGCCTCCTCGAAGACCAGCCGCGCGGCCTCGCGCGACTCCTCGACAGTCAGATCCGTCCCGTCCGTCACGCGTTCGACCGTGTCGTTGATATCCATAGTGTTCACCGATGTATTACTTCGCGTTGTGATGTACAAGTCTGTACACCGATTTAACGCTGTCGCCGCGGTGGTACTCGGTCACGCGGAGCGCGGAAGGAGACAGAACGGGACCGCGGGGACGGCTCAGTCGTCCGCGACGGTGGGAGCGACCGGCGCCTCCGGTTCGGTTTCGGTCGGCGCCTCCGGTTCGGTTTCGGTCGGCGCCTCCGGTTCGGTTTCGGTCGGCGCCTCCGGCTCGGCGGCGGCCGGCTCCGAGGCCGGTGCCCAGCTCAGGTCGCGCTCGTACTCGAACGCGCGGTGGTCGCGCGTCGGGTCGACGACCGTCAACGAGAGCCAGTCGTTGTCCAGCAGTTCCGTCACCTCGTCGTGGTCGGCCAGCGCGTCGGTGACGCGTTCCACGGGGGCGTGCACGACCGTCGAGAGGCGGAGCGGCTGGTGGTACGGGACGCCGTCGGCGGCCATCAGCGACTGGCTGGGGAGCCCGGTCATCAGATCGCCGCCGTTCCCCTGGTAGACGCCGACGTTGCCGACGGGGTTCTGCGTCGCCTTCGACCCGCTCCCGTAGGTCGCGTTGTCGACGGTCGAGAAGTAGTACTGCGCGTTGATCCACTGGGTGACGACCATCGGCCCGGCGAGGATCGCCTCGAGCGCGTCGCCGTCGGGGTCGGTCGACCAGTCGTACGAGTGGAGGAACGCGCGGCCGTCCAGGTCGAGGTCGCTCGTCAGCTCGCGGGGCCCGACGACGAAGCCCGCGTTGCCGGCCAGTCCCCACTCGGGGCGCGTCTCGGCCCAGTCGCCGGCGCGGCGCTCGGTCTCGCCGACGCCCGCCGAGGCGTCGGCGCCCATCGCGTCCGCGCGTTCGGCGGCCGCGCTCTCGCGGGCCGCCGCGAGGTCCGCGCGCAGCGCCGCGAGGTCGTCCGCGTGGCTCTCGGGCACGTCCCCGTAGAGCTCGATCTCGTCGGTCGTCGTGTTGTGTTCGCCGGCGAGGAAGACGGTGTCGTCGGGGACGTCGAAGCCGCGCTCGCGCAGCGCCGCCTTCACGTCGGGGTCGGCGCAGATCGCCGCGAGGACGCGGGCGTTCGGCCCGCCGGGGTTGCCGGCACACGCGCCGCAGTCGAGGCTCGAGTCGTAGGGGTTGTTGGTCGTCTCGCTCGCGTGGCCGGCGAACACCACGAGCCGGCCGAACTCCGTCCAGCCCATCAGATCGAACGCGGTCGCGGCGTACTCGACCTTCTCCTCTTGGGTCAGTCCGATCGGGAGATCGCCGGCGTAGGCGTGCTGGTGGTGGACGGTCTGCTCGCAGAACTCGCGGTCGTCGGGCACCGCGTCGTCCGCGGCCCCCAACAGGTCGCGAACGCGGCTCGGCACCAGCGTGCGGGCCGCGAGCGCCAGTCCGTACCCGCTCCCCGCGTTCTCCACGAAGCCGAAGGCGCTGGCGGGGTTCGTCTTCAGCTTCTTGACGACGTCACCCGCGACCTCGCGGACGCTCGACCGGCGGTCGCGGCGCGCCTGCGCGTCTCCGTCGGTCGGTATCTCGCTGATGCGGTGCCGGGGATCGAGGATGGGCGGGCAGGCGTCGACCGACACGTCGGCGTCGTACGCCTGATACTCCATCGGAACGCCGAAGAAGCCGGCGTACCCGTGGGTCTCGTACTCGCCCTCGTCCTCGATGTGACGCCGGATCACCTCCGACCGCGTGTCGATGCAGAACACCAACTGCGCGTCGGGGCGGGCCGACGGGTCGCTCTCGCCCGAGGAGTCGCCCCCGGCCGGCGGGTCGCTCTCGTCCGGCGACTCGCAGCCGGCCAGGGACCGGCTCTCGGCGAGCGACCGGCTCTCGGCGGTCACGCGCCCGACGACCTCGGAGCGGTAGCTCGCCTCCCAGGCGCTCAGAAACGCCTCGGCGAGCTCGTCGGCCGGATCGGCGTCGGCGCTCCCGGGATCAGTGGACGGCTCGACATCGACGCCGAACCCGTCGAGGAGCGCGAGACGGACCGCGACGTAGTCCGCGAGCGTGATCGGGTGGGCCGACTGCCACGCCCCCTCGTCGTCCGCGCGCTGCTTGATGAACCCGGCCCAGCCCGGAAGCGCGGCCAGCTGTTCCTCGAAGACGGGGACCCACTGGCTCTCCGGGTACGGCTCCAAGACGGCCTCGATGGCCTCGGTCGGGGTCTCCGGGAGCGACGCGACGACCCCCTCGTCCGGGACGTCGGCGTCGTGCGGTGCCAGCTCGCGGAAGGCGGCGTAGAACCCCTCGTCGCGGTTCGGCATCGGCCACGCGGCGCCGCCCTCGTCGAGGAACGCCGACAGCCACTTCGTCAGCACGTGATCGACCCGCTCGGCTCCGCCGTCCGGCGCCGCCGACTCGACCGACGCGTCCACGCGTTCGAGCAGCGTCTCCGGGTCGGCCTCGTAGCCGCGGTCGGCGAGCTCCGCGGCGAGCGTCTCGCGGTCGATCCGGCCGTCGTCCAGCGCCGCGCGGAAGACCTCTCGGCTCGGGTAGCCGCGTCCGCCCAACACGTCGGCGGCCTGCGTCACCGCCTCGTCGAACGGTATGTTCTCGAACCCCGAGAGGGGGTTCGCCGTCACGAACGAGTGGATCGGCCAGACCGATCCGACCGTCGCCGCCGCGTCGTCGATGCCGTCTCGGATAGTGGATTGAGTGCTCATTGAACTCCTCCGTTGTCGTACTCCTCTGCGTTCGTCAGCACGGTTCCGGACGACGGGTGGCCCCAGTTCAGGAGCGCGACGTAGAGCCGGCGACTGCGCTCGTGGACGCCGGTCTCTATCGCCACGTACGCGGCGAGGAAGGCGGCGGCCACGAGCCCGTGTAGCGCGGTCAGTTCGGTCGGCGCCGCGACGACCGGGAGCCCGGTGAGGAGCGACGAGACGCCCCTGTAAACGAGCGCGTACACGGTGATCGCCGGCAGGAAGACCAGCGGGACCGACCCGTAGCGGACCGCCGGCGGCAGCGACGCGTGCCGGACCGCGCCCCGCGCCGCGTGGAGGGTCGTGAACACCACGAACAGGACGAGCAGCAGGCCGGAGTCGACGCTCGTTCCCTTCCCCGTCAGGAGCACGAACGCCGCGCCGCCCGCCAATCCGGTCAGCAGCGTCACCGCGCCGTCGGCGACGCCGGAGACGCCCGTCCGGGGGGCCGTCTGCCCGCTCGGGGCCGTCCGTTCGACCGCACCGCCCGCACCGAGGAAGTGGTAGGCCTTGTAGAAGCCGTGCAGGATGAGGTGGGTGACGGCGGCCCCGAAGAACCCCAGACCGGCCTGCATGATCATGAATCCCATCTGCCCCACCGTCGAGCAGGCCAGCTTGCTCTTGACGTCCGGCCGGACGGACTTGAGGAGCTTCCCGAGCAGCGCGCTGGTCGCGCCGACCGCGACGATAGCGAGCATGAGGCCGGCGTCGACGGTGACGACCGGCGCGAACCGGAGCAGCAGGACGCCGCCGGCGTTGACGAACCCGGCGTGCATCAGCGCCGACGCCGGCGTGGGGGCGGTCATCGACGAGAGCAGCCAGCCGTGGAACGGAAGCAGCGCGGACTGGATCATCGCCGCGAGGACGAGCGCGCCCGCGGCGACGACCCACAGCGGTCCGCCGAGCCCGTCGGCGGCCGCGGCGACGCCGGAGACCGTCGTGGCGCCGGTCGCCCGCCAGAGCGCGGCCAGCGCGACGCCGAGGAGCGCGCTGCTGGCGACGAAGTACCGCCGAGCGAGCGACGCGGCGGCCCGCGCCTGTCTCCACCCGTCGACGACGCCGATGAGCCTCGCCATCACCAGCCCCATCGCCAGCCACAGCAGTCCGAACGCGGCGAGGTGGTCGGCCGCGACGAGGGCCATCACGGTCACCTCGAAGGCGAACACGGCGAGGAAGAACCGCGTCTCGTGGGCGCTTCCCGCCATGTACCGGCGCGAGTAGCTGTGGACGACGCCGCCGAAGAAGGCGACGACCACCCACATCAGGACGGTGAGTCCGTCGACGGCGAACGCGCCGGGGACCGCCGGGGCGAAACCGATTCGGACTCGGGCGACGAGGACCGCGAGGCTCGCGGCGAACAGCGACCAGGCGAGCCACGTGAGTGCGACGGGCGCGAACGGCGTCTCCGCCGTCGCGTCCGGGAGCGCTCCGACCGTCGTTTTCGAGTTGGATTCCGACATCGTTCGGCTCGTGCGACCAATCTCCGTAGCCGACCCGCACGGCGAACCGGTATCGGTCGTCTTCACTCCGTCTAGTGAACAGATTGTGTATTAAATCTGTTTATCTTCACAAACTGTTCGATATAATCTCATTATAGAACATTATAGTTATCGCGAGGAGACGGGTCCGCGTCGTGAACGGAGCGAAGCGGGTTCGCAGGCGTAATCGTGGACGTGTCCGGACGGGGTTCGTCCCGAGCGGCTCGTCCGCGGGTCCGTAACGGATACGTCGCCGACGGCCAGTCCAGTTCTCGGTCCGTTCGCGAATCGCGTTCAGAAAACCATATCGTTATCCGATCCGCAGTGTCGGTATGGAGGAACTCACCGGGACCGTCCTCGCCGGCGAGTCGTTCGAGCCGACTCGCGGGCGTCTCGTCGTCGACGACGGTCGGATCGAGGCCGTCGAGGAGACCGACACGGAGTCGACCGACATCGTCCTGCCCGCGTTCGTCAACGCCCACACGCATCTAGGGGACTCCGTCGCGAAGGAGGCGGCCGTCGGGCTGTCGCTCGACGAGGCGGTGGCCCCGCCGGAGAGCCTGAAACACCGGCGGCTGGCGGCCGCCGACCGCGCCGACCTCGTGTCGGCGATGCGCCGAACGCTCCGGTTCGCGCGGCGGACCGGTACGATCTCCTGTTTGGACTTCCGGGAGAACGGAGTGGCCGGGGCGCGGGCCCTCCGCGAGGCGGCGTCGTCGGTCGCCGTCGACCCGTTCATCTTCGGGAGCGGCGACCCCGCCGTCCTCGACGTCGCCGACGGGTACGGGGCCTCCGGGGCGAACGACGACGACTTCGCCGACGAACGCGCCGCGTGCGAGGACCGCGGCGTTCCCTTCGCCATCCACGCCGGCGAGCCGGACGCGACCGACATCCACCCGGCGCTCGACCTCGATCCGGACCTGCTCGTTCACATGGTACACGCCGAGCGGGAGCACCTCGAACGCGTCGCGGACCGGTCGGTCCCGGTCGCCGTGTGCCCGCGCGCGAACGAGGTCCTCGACGTCGGAACGCCGCCGGTCCGGGAGCTGCTCGACCACACGACCGTCGCGCTCGGCACGGACAACGTCATGCTGAACGCCCCGTCGATGTTCCGCGAGATGGCGTACACGGCGAAGCGGTTCGACGTGACCGCCCGGGAGGTGCTACGGATGGCGACCGCCGCCGGCGCCGAGATCGCGGGGCTCGACTGCGGCGTCATCGCGCCCGGGCGACGGGCCGCGCTCGTCGTCCTCGACGGCGACTCGGACAACCTGGCCGGCTCGGAGGACCCGGTGCGGGCGGTCGTCCGGCGCGCGACCGCGCTCGACGTCAAGCGGGTCGTCGGGTAGCGACCGGTCCGCGTTCAGGAGTCGGTCTCGGCGTCGAACTTGCCGAACGGCGTCGCCTCGTGGCTCCGAACGAGCACCTCGTCCGCGACGGTGAGCCCCATGTCGAGGAGCTCCTGTGCCACGGGCGTGATGTCGCCGTCCGACTCGCCGACCGCCGTCACGAGGAGGTTCTGTTCGCCGGTGACCAGCTCCTGCACCGAGATGACGCCGTCGATCTTCAGGATCTCGGGGAGCAGCTCGCCGCGCTCGGGTATCGACGCGGTGCAGTAGAGCAGCATCCGGAGCGGATACCCCGACTTCTGGTAGTCGACGTCGGCGCTGTACCCCTTGATTATCCCGTCTGACTCGAGGCGCTGGATGCGTTTGCGGACGGTGCTGTCCGACGTCCCGGTGCGCTCCGCGATGTCCCCTGACGAGGTGTTTCGGGCGTCCTCTTGGAGCGCGTACAGGATCGCCCTGTCCACGTCGTCGATCGCTTCGTCAGCCATACCGGAGCCTCCGTGGCATAGCCACTTTACTGTTCTATGTCGCTTTTAAACGGAGCGGGGACGCCCGACGCGAGTCCACCGCGGCCTACGCCACGTCCAGCGACGTGTCACCCTGCGCCTCGACGACGACCACGGGGACCTCGGCGTCGTCGATCACGGTGTCCGTCGTGGAGCCGAACACGAACCGGCCGACGGCGCCAGTGGTGGGGGCGCCGACGACCACGAGGTCGTAGTACGGCGACTGCTCGACGATCGCGCCCGCGGCGGTCCGGTCCTCGACGAGCCAGCGGTCCACCCGGTCGAAGTCGCCGAGGCGGTCGCGGGCCGACGAGAGGAGGCGATCGCCGGCCGCGGCGTACTCGGCGGCGTCGGCGTCCTCGCGGTCGCCGACCGGCGTCGCGTCCCCGTCGACGAGCGCCTCGTCGGAGGGGACGACGTGGAACAGTTCGAGCCAAGAGCCGGTCGCGTCGGCGATCTCGCGGGCCACGTCGACGGTCGCCCCCGTGTGCGGGCCGGCGCCGACGGCCACGAGGATCGAGGACACGCGGTCCGGCCGCGCCGCTCGGTCTTTCCCCTTCAGACGGGCGTGCGCCGCCGTCGTGGTCGACGCGGCCGCCTCCCTGACCGCCGGTTCGACGACAGGCTCGCCGACACCGTCGCCGACCGTCGGCGCCTCGGCGCTCGCTTCGTCCGCGTCGCTCCCGTACATACCCCCAACGTCAGACGCGCGTCAGATAAATCCCGCCGGTCCGCGCCGACCGTTCGGGGGCGTCAGTCTCTGAAGAACGCGTCGCGCTCGAACGGCTCCGCCTCGCCCTCGACGGCGACGACGTCGAGCGCGGTGACTTCTGCGCCGACGCCCAGCAGCCCGGCGAGGCTCGGCTCGGTGCGGCCCTCGTCCCCCGAGATCAGCTCCTTGATGTAGAGCCCGCCGGCGCCGCGGACCTCGACGGTCGCGTGACGCGGGTCGTCGATCTCCGCGGTCGCCTCGTACACGTCGCGCTCGCGGGTGAGGCTCGCGCGCCGGTGGTCCACTCGGTTCGGGGTGTACTGCTCGACCGTCGTCCCCTCCAGTTCGTCGACCGCCTCGGCGAGGGCGTCGGCGTCGACGTCGGCGTCGAACGCCACCTGCGCGCGGTAGCGCTTGGCGGCGTCGTGCTCCTTCACGCGCTCGACCATGTCGTAGGTCGCGAGCCGGAGCCCCTCGACCTCGACGGCGCCGTCGGCGAAGGCGTTGATGTCCGACTGGAGGCGCTCGACGTCGACCCGACGCCGACGCGGCTCCTCCACCTCGATCACGAACGGCCGTCCGGTGCCGAGCATGAGCGCGTCGACGTCCTCGCGGCCCGCGCCGTGGAACGTCGCCTCCGTCCCGTCCATCACGTCCTCGACGATCGGCGCGGTGTACTCCTCGACGCTGTCGTCGTAGAGGTACCCCGAGCCGCCGCAGTGGTCGCAGGGGTCCGGTCCCTGCCGGCCGGAGCCCTTGCACTCGCGGCAGGGCCACTCGGTCTGCGGGATGTCGCGCTCCAGTTTCCTGTATCGCCCGTACACGAAGGTGGAGTTCACCTTCGCGTCGATCGCGTCGTCGGCGAGGTCGATCGTGAACTGCACGTCCGGGCGGTCGAAGGACACCTCCGCGCCGGTGAGTCGGCCGAACCGCTTGCCGACCTCGCGGTTGAACTCGGAGTTAAACGGTTCGCCCGCGTCCTCGTCCAGCCCGGCGTCGGCGCGGAGCAGCGCCTCGTTCTCCTCGATCAGCGGCGGCGGGCGCGTGCCGACGTTGTACGTGGCGAACTCGATCCCCTCGACCGCCTCGGCGGCGCGCTCGGCCCACGCGTCGAACTCGGTGCAGCGGCCCTCGCAGACCCAGCAGTCCGCGGTGTCGACCGGTTCGTGGTCCTCGTCGTCGCGCAGCGAGAGCGAGACGCGCAGCGCCGACCCGCGCTCGGCGTTCGACAGCCCGAAGCTCCGGTCGGCGACGAGCCGGCCGAGACAGGCGTCACACACCGGTCCCGTCTCGGTCGCCCGCGCCGCGACCTCCAGTACGTCCATACGCCCTCCAGCGGCCCGCGTGGTAACTGTCTTACTACATCGGGGGCGACGGGCGGTCGCGGGGGACCAGCGCCGCGGGACGCGCGGCCTCCCGGCCGACTTAAGAGGGTCCGATTCGTTTCGCCGGGCGTGAACGAGCCGGCGTCCCGGGAGGAGAAGCTGGAGCTCGGCGTCGAGCTGCTCGCGCACCTCGAGCACGAGGAGCTGGCGCTCCCCGACGCGATCGACCGGATCGAGACGGTGACGACGAGCCCCGCGCTCACCCGCGACATCCTCGACGCCGCCGAGAAGCGCGGCGTCATCGAGCGCGAGGACGCCCGGCTCCGAGTCCAGCGAGGCGGCACCTACGTGAACTACGACAGCCAAGTCACCCAGCGCGAGGGCGACTTCGAGTGCCGCCGCTGCGGGACCTCCATTACGACCGGCCACTTCGTGAAGCTCGACGCGGGCGAGCTCGGCCCGTTCGGATCCTCCTGCATCCGAAAAGTGACTGGGCGCGATAGCGACGACGAGTGAGAACCGCGGTCTCGACGCGCATTTTTAAATAACCGACGCGGTGGCGCGTGCCTGCGAGCGACCGAAAGGCCGCGAGCAGCGAGGGACCGGAGGTCCCTCTGGCAGCCGGCGGCCTCGCCGCCGGCGACAGCACGCGCGAGGGACGCGGCGAGCGCTGTTGAGCGCGAGCCGCGAGGCTGGGGAGGTACGAGGCTGCGGTGCGGTTGCGGTCGGGTGGGACTCAAAGGGGCAGTCGCGAGGGCGGCGCAGGCGACGCAAGCACCGAACGAGGGAGCGCCAGCGACCGAGTGAGGCGCGCAGCGAGCGTGCGCCGCCCTCGTGGCTGGGGCTTTGGAGTCGTTCAGCATCGACTTGCGGTCAATCGTATATAAATAAGCGACCGACTCAGACACGATCTCATTCGCGAAACCGAGATCAGCCTCACAGTCCCGGCGACCGACCTCGCATGCCACGTCCTCACGCGCAAGCGAACGGTTTTTGCGTCGACCGACGGGAGGAGACGTATGGACGAGGACACCCCCGAGGAGACGGGGTCGGCGGCGGGCGGTGCCCGCGACGAGACCCCGGGATCGCCCCGCGCCGACGGCGGGACGGAGCGCGCGGACGGACCGACCGAGGACGTCGCGCTCGACCCGTGGGGGTCGGCGTCGGTCGGCGACTACGCGGACCTGTTCGAGGAGTTCGGCATCGAGGCGTTCGACGACGTGGCCGACGACGTGGTCGACCCGCACTACCTGATGCGGCGCGGCGTCATCTTCGGGCACCGCGAGTACGACGCCGTCGCCGAGGCGATGGCGAACGACGAGCCGTTCGCCGCGCTCTCCGGCTTCATGCCGACCGGCGACCCGCACATCGGTCACAAGCTCGTCTTCGACGAGATCATCTGGCATCAGGAGCAGGGCGGCGACGCCTTCGGCCTGATCGCCGACCTGGAGGCCCACTCCGCGCGGGGGATGTCGTGGGACGAGATCGACGAGCACGCGCGCAACTACCTCCTCAGCCTCCTCGCGCTCGGCTTCGACGCCGAGGACGGCGAGCTGTACCGGCAGTCGGATAACCGCGAGGTCCAGGACCTCGGGTTCGAACTCGGCTCGAAGGCGAACTTCTCGGAGTTCGAGGCCATCTACGGCTTCGACGGCGAGACCAACATCTCGCACATGCAGAGCGTCGTGACCCAGACCGCCGACATCCTCTACCCGCAGCTCGTCGACGAGCCGAAACCGACGGTCATCCCCGTCGGCCCGGACCAGGACCCGCACGTCCGGCTGACCCGCGACCTGGCGACGCGGATGCGCTACTTCAAGGTGACCGAGGCGTTCGCGAGCTTCGAGCTCGACGACGCCGAGCGACAGCTCGTCCGGGCCGCGTACGACGCGCTCGCGGCCGACGTCGACGACGCCGAGACCGACGTGCGTTGCGAGGGCGCCGCCGCGTGGCTCGCCGACTACGAGCCGCCGGAGGTCGGCGCCGCCGACAGAGACGCCGCCGATGGGGACGCCGCCGACGGAGACGCCGACGACGTCCCCGACCTCGCGGCCGCCAAGTCGACCGCCCTCGACAAGCTCCGCGCGGGCGGTAAGGAGCCGCTCCGCCCCCGCGTGCGCTTCTTCGACCGCAACGCCACCGACGAGGCGTTCGAGGCCCTGATCGAGGCGGTCGAGGGCGACAAGCGCGTCTTCGAGGGCCACGTCGACGCCTTCGACCTCACCCGCGGCGAGGCCGAGTCGCTCGCGCGCGAGGTCGAGATCGATCACGACGGGTTCGGCTTCCGCCAGCCCTCCTCGATCTACCACCGGTTCATGACCGGGCTCACCGGCGGGAAGATGTCCTCGTCGATCCCGGCGAGCCACATCTCCCTGCTCGACGACCCCGAGGACGGCTACGAGAAGGTGAAGGCGGCGACCACCGGCGGGCGCGACACCGCCGAGAAGCAGCGCGAACTCGGCGGCGAGGCTGACGAGTGCCCCGTCTACGAGCTGTACGCCTACCTGCTCGCGGGCGACGACGACGAGCTCACGAAGACCGTCTACTCCGAGTGCGTCAACGGCGAGCGCCTCTGCGGCGGCTGCAAGGAGCAGGCGGCCGAGCTCATGAGAGAGTTCCTCGAAGACCACCAAGAGAAGCGCGAGGAGGCCGAGGAACTCCTCGACGACCTCGACATCGACCTCGACTCCGACCGGCGCGGGACGGGCGGCGAGCACTGAGTCGTCCCCTCTCGGCGTAGCAGGTGATTCTCGCACACTTTCTTTATGAATAGACAGTGCGGTGGCGCGTGCCTGCGAACGGCCGCCGGGGGCGGCCGCGAGTCAACTCGCGCGAGGGAGTCGGCGGTCCGGAGCGAAGCGGAGGACCGCCGACAGGGCGAGAGCGAAGCTCTCGCTTGCAACCGGACGTAGTCCGGTGACGAGGCTGGGGCTTCGGAGGTGTTTGTCGCCGGTTCGCTAGCGACCATTTATAAGCGAGCGGCTGGGGCTTCGGAGGTGTTCTCAGCGGAACCGAACTCGACTACCTATAACAGCGACCGACTTACAGTTCGTCTTTCACGTACACGCCCAGTAGTCCGCCGAGCGCGCTCAACACGACGGTGTAGGCGACGCCGCCCAGCACGGCGATCGCCCCGAGGAGGAAGATTCCCCCGGCTGCGATCCCGATCTCGGCCGGGAACGCGAAGAATCCCAAAAGCGGGAAAACGACCAGCACGAGCAACAGCAGCCCGACGATCGGGATCGACGCGATCGCGCCGGAGAACGCGCCGACCCGCAGCCCGTCGTCGCCGTTTAAATACCCGGCGACCGCGCCGCCGAGGAGGGGTGAGATACCGGTGAACGAGAGGACGGCCGACGCGATAGCGCCGACCACCGCGTTGAGGAGGGTGTTTTCGGTGTCCATGCGCTGTCCGACTCCCGGTGGCGGCATACGTTTTGCGGACCTCGAAGTGCGAGCCATCCACGACCGACGCGACCGCCCGACGACCGAGGCGATAGTTTATGGGGCGGGCGCCACCTCTCACGGGTATGAGCGAGCAGGAGACGATCCACGTCGCGGACGTCAGCGAGGGGATCGGCGGCGACGCGACGGTACGGATCGGGCTGTTCCAACCTCCTGAAGAGTTACGTGACATCACATGACTAGTACCCAGCATGAACGGGACTCTCACTCACGAGCGAACCGGATGTCTGAAATGACCGAGGAAGCCCCGTGGAGGCAGGCGGATCGCCTCCGATCGCTGTACATCGGAGAAAACCTGTCGACGAGCGAGATCGGTGAGCAACTCGGTTGTAGCCGCAAGACTGTCGAGAACTGGTTAAAAAAGCACGACATCGAGAAATCCAGACCTTGGGAAGACGAGGAACGACTTCGCTCTCTCCGCCAACAGGGAATGAGCGAAGCCGACATCGCAGACGAGTTGGACTGTAGTCAAGCAACCGTTCACAACTGGCTAACCAAATTCGGGATCGACACGAGTTGGACGCGACCGGAACGGCCGTGGCACGACGAGGAGACGTTACGTGAACTGTACGTCGAATCGGAGATGACGATGGACGAAGTCGCCTCGGAACTCGGCTGTGGTCGGCAAGCGATAGAGGTGTGGATACATCGTCACGATATCGAAACGCGGTCGTACAACCCGGAAACGCCGAAAGCAATTCAAGATGAATCGAAGCTCAGATCGATGTATCTCTCGGACGGAATGAGTACGTACGCGATAGCAGAGCAACTCGACTGTGCTCCGTCTACAGTCCATGACTGGTTACACGACCACGGAATTGAAACCCGGACAGTCGGTTCACAGCCCGGAGAACTACACCATCGCTGGGAGGGTGGTGTAGACGAATACTACGGCGACAACTGGGCGAAACAGCGGCGTAAGGCCCTTCGGCGAGACGACTACAAATGTCAACGGTGCGGCATCACGCAGTCCGAACACAGGAACCGGACTGACATCGGCTTAGACGTTCACCACAAAACGCCGATCCGTACGTTTCAGTCCCCCGAAGACGCGAACACGTTGGATAACCTTGTAACGCTTTGTCGTTCGTGTCACAATACCATTGAGCCGCCAAACGAGAACCAAAATGACTGACGCTCAACAACAGATCCCTGTCGGCGTCGATCAGGAACAGGACACGGAAATTTCACTCCCAGTAGTGGAGCTGCTCACCGGACGGGGATTTATAACGGGCAAATCCGGATCGGGTAAAAGCAATACCGCCTCGGTCGTCGCCGAGAAACTCCTCGATTCGGCGCTTGGTATTCTCATCGTTGACGTAGACGGTGAATATTACGGTTTGAAGGAAGAATACGAGATCCTCCACGCCGGCGCCGACGACGAGTGCGACATCGTCGTCTCGCCCGAACACGCCGAGAAGCTCGCGACGCTCGCCCTCGACCAGAACGTCCCGATCATCCTCGACGTCTCCGGCTACCTGGAGGAGGAGACCGCGAACGAGCTCCTCTTGGAGGTCGTCAAGCAGCTGTTCGCGAAGGAGAAGCGCATGAAGAAGCCGTTCCTCCTCGTCGTCGAGGAGTGCCACGAGTACATCCCCGAGGGCGGCGGGATGGACGAGACGGGCAAGATGCTGATCAAGGTGGGCAAGCGCGGCCGGAAACACGGCCTCGGCATCGTCGGGATCAGCCAGCGCCCGGCCGACGTCAAGAAGGACTTCATCACGCAGTGCGACTGGCTCTGCTGGCACCGGCTCACCTGGGACAACGACACGAAGGTGGTCGGGCGGATACTCGGCTCCAAGTACTCGAGCGCGGTCGAGGACCTCGGCGACGGCGAGGCGTTCCTGATGACCGACTGGGACGAGTCGATCCGCCGGATCCAGTTCCACCGCAAGGCGACGTTCGACGCGGGCGCGACGCCCGGGCTCGACGACTTCGAGCGCCCCGAGCTCAAGTCGGTCTCCAGCGACCTCGTCGGCGAGCTCCAGTCGATCTCCGACGAGAAGGAGCGCCGCGAGTCGGAGATCGCCGACCTCCGGCAGGAGCTCGACAAGAAGGACCGGCGGATCGCCGACCTCGAACGCGAGCTGGAGGAGGCCCGCGACCTGAGCAGCATGGCCGACCAGTTCGCGCAGGCGCTCCTCGGGAAGGCCGAGGCGCCCTACCGGGGCGGCGGCGGGGCCGCGCCCGGTACCGAACCGTCTGCGGTCGGCGCCGGCGAGAGGGTCGGTGACGGCGGTGACGAGGACCAGTCGGTCCTCAAATCGTATGACGAGGCGGTCGCGGCGACCCTCGACGGCGACGACATATCCGACGCCGACGGAGGGACGGACGCCGACGACGCGACCGAGACCGCGGCGGACGCGGACGACGCCGAGGACGCCCTCGACGCCTCCGACGCCGCCGACGCCCCCGCCGCCGTCGACGGCGACCCCGAGGACGCCGCCGCGCCGCCGGACGAGGACGTCGAACCCGTGACGCGCGCGGACGTGGCCGAGAGCGCGCTCCGCTTCGACGACGCGGTCGAACTCGGCACCCGCGAGGCGGTCATCGAGGAGCTCCGCGGCCGGATCGAGGCCCTCCCGGAGCTGTCGCGAGGGATGCTCCGTCACTACCGCCGCGAGGGCGTCAGCGACCCCGTCGCCGCCCACATCGACGCCGGCGGCGACGGCGACTCCGGCCACGCCTACAGCCGCCATCGCCCGGTCCGGCGCGCGGGGCTGATCCGGCACGCCGGGCGCGGGCACTACGCTTACGCCGTCCCCGACCTGATCCGGGAGGCGTACGCCGACCGCCTCGACGAGGAGAGCGTCCGGAAGATCGTCCGGGCGGTCGAGACGGTCTTCGTCCCGCCGGCGGAGCGGAGCTATCCGCCGGACGCGGACCCCTCGGCGGTCGATCCGAGCCGAGACCGGACGCCGGGCGACGAGGGCGACGCGGCGCTCGTCAGCGGCGACGGCGGCGCCCCAACCAGCGACGGGTCCGACGTCGGCGACGGAGACGCGCCCGATGGTGCCGCGGACGCGGACGAGAGCCCGGCGGAGACCACCGATCGATCGGACGCCGGCGGCCTGACCGACGCGGCGCGGCGGTTCGCCGACCGCGGCCCGACCGCCGACGAGTGAGCCGGCGGCGGTCGGGGCGCTCGCGGCCTTCGACTCGCCGGTCACCGTCGTCGGACTGCCGCGCCTCGCCGCCGGACTCGTCGCGGTCGCCGCCCTCCTCGCGGCCCGCGGCGGCGGCCTCCCGCGCGCCTGGCTCGTCGGGTTCAGGCGGCTGGGCGGTTCGGCGACGGGGGCGCCGAGTCGGAGTCGGATCGGCGCGGCGGCGACGCTCAGAACGGGACCGAGAGGTACTCGCTCGGCACCGCGTTCCGCGCCGTCACCTGCGGGTCGACCACCTGACTGATCTCCAGGCCGCCGACGAGGCTGGAGAACAGGTACGCCTCGGTCCTGGAGAGGCCGTGGTCGCGCGCCAGCAGCCGAACGATATCGCGGTTCGCGATCTCCACCGCCTCCGCCATCGTCTCGGCGCTCGCGACGGTCTTGACCGCGTCGCCGGTGTCGACGAGCGGGCGGTCGAGCGGGACCTCCGGCTCCTCGATCACGGACAGCGTCACGTCGATCTCGGTGGCGATCTCGGCGCCGGTCCCGCACATCTCGCCGTCGGCCATCGCGGCCTTCGAGTCGCCCATCGCGAGCATCGCGCCCGCCTGGAAGACCGGGAAGTACGCGGTCGTCCCGGCCGTCATGTCGGTCGTGTCGAGGTTCCCCCCGTGGTCGTCCGGCGTCAGGGTCGAGATCGCCTCGTCGGGGGTGGCGACCCCGATCGTGCCGATCACGGGATCGATCGGGACGTCGATCCCCTCGAACTCGATCCGGTCTCCGCCGCCGATCCCGTCGCTCCCGCCGCCAGCGCCGTCGCTCCCGCCGCCAGCGCCGTCGCTCCCGCTGCCAGCGCCGTCGCTCCCGTCGCCCTCGCCGTCCACTTCGGTGATCCGCGTCGCCGGATGCTCGATCCCCGGGTCGTCCTGCAGGAGGCCGAACCCGGGCGCCGTGAGGACCCGCCCGCGGTCCTCTGCGACGCGCACGTCCTCGATCTTGACCGCGAGCACGTCGCCGGGGCTCGCCCCCTCGACGGCGATCGGACCGGTCGCCGCGTTCACCTCCTCGGGGATCGCGTCCAGCAGGTCGTCGTCGCTCTGGATCTCGCCGTTCAGGCTGTCGATGGTCTCGATCGTGAGCGACTCCCCGTCGGCCGCCTCGTAGACCGGCTCCATCTCCGGCGCGAACTCATACACGTGGCCGTCGGTGTGTGAGATCACTTCTCGTGACATGTCGGTCTCGACTCGGGGGCGCGCCGTCAAAAATCCCGGCGGGGAGGTTCCGTTTGAACGGGACGGCGGAACGGAACGCGCGAGAGGGTACAACGGAACGCGCGAAACGACGGAACGGAACGCCTCTCTCACCACCGCGGCTCCAAGTAACGGATATATTTCACGTTAGATCAACTTTACAGGTAAACGTCTCTCATGAGGAACAATGACATCTTCTCGGGGGCTGTCCCGCGTGCTTCTCGTCGTCTGCCTCGTCGCTCTCGCGGGGTGCGCGGGCGCGTCGCTCGGTGACCCGGCGCCCGACACCGGGTCGACGCCCGATACCGGGGCGGCGACCGACGGCGGGGCGGACGTCGCCGCGGCCAACGGCTCCTTGGAGGTCCACTTCGTCAACGTCGGCCAGTCCGTGAGCACGCTCGTCGTCGGACCGGACGGCGAGACGATGCTCGTCGACACGGGCCACTACAACGACGACGGGGAACACGTGCTGGAGTACCTCCGGCGGCACGATATCACGCGGATCGATCACCTCGTGACCACGCACAACGACGCGGACCACATCGGCGGGAACGCCGCGATCATCGACTACTACGAGACGGAGGCCGACGGGATCGGCGCGGTCTACGATCCGGGGATCGCGGCAAGCACACGAACGTACGGCGAGTACCTCGACGCGATCGAGGCGCACGACGTGACGCTGTACGAGACCCGCGAGGGCGACTCGATCGCCTTCGGCGAGGTCGACGTCGACGTGCTCGGTCCCCCGGAGCCGTACCTCGAGAACGAGGCCCGCAACGAGAACAGCGTCGTGCTCAAGCTCGCGCACGGCGAGACGAGCTTCATGCTGTCCGGCGACGCCGAGGACGACCAGGAGGCGTACCTCGTCGAGACGTACGGCGATGAGCTCCGGTCGACGGTGTTGAAGGCGGGCCACCACGGGTCGAGCAGCTCCTCGAGCGAGGCGTTCGTCGACGCCGTCGACCCGCGGGTCGCGGTCGTGTCGAGCGCCTACGACTCGCAGTACGGGCATCCGCACGAGGAGGTCCTCCGGCGCTTCGCCGACCGCTCGGTACCGACCTACTGGACCGCGACGCACGGCGACGTCGTCTTCGTCAGCGACGGCGCGAACGTCTCGGTGCGGACGCAGCGGGACGCGCCGACCGAACCGCTGTCGCTCCGCGACGGCGACCCGGTCGGTCCCGGAGCGGGCGGTGACGTGGTGGAACGGGCCCGAATAGGCGGCGGCGGGGCGGTCGCCGTCACCGACGGCGGTGACGACGCGGACGACTCCGACGGGAGCGGCGACGAGACGGCCGCCGGTTCGAACGGCGCGCTCGCGGTCGCGGCGATCAACGCCGACGCCGCGGGCGACGACCGCGAGAACCTCAACGACGAGTACGTCGTCTTCGAGAACGCGGGCGACGAGACGCTCGACCTGTCGGGGTGGACCGTCGAAGACGAGGCCGGGAAGCGGTACGAGATGCCGGACGGGGTGACGCTCGCCCCCGGAGAGACGCTGACGCTCAGGACGGGGAGCGGGACCGACACCGAAACCGACCTCTACTGGGGCGCCGGATCGCCGGTCTGGAACAACGGCGGCGACACCGTGATCGTCGAAAACGCTACCGGGGACCGCGTGCTAGCGGAGTCGTACGAATGACCGAGATCGATCTCGCGGACGGAACGTACACGGCGGTCGTTGACGCGGTCGAAGACGGGTTCGCGACGCTCTTCTTCGAGCGCGACGGCGACGAGGTCGGTAACGTCGTCCTCGGCGTCGACCGATTACCGGACGACGGGCGACACGCGGACGCGATCCTAGACGTGGAGGTCGAGGACGGATCGATCGCGACCGCGACCTACGACCCGGACCGCACGTCGTCCCGTTCCGAGGCCGCGCAAGACCGGTTCGATCGGTTGTCGAGCCGACCGCCGAAAGACGGTCGGGAGTAGCGGTCCGGGTGCGCGGGCCGCGACGCCGGGACGGGACCCACCGCGGGCCGAGGCGGGCGCGTCTGTTCTCGTGTGTCCCGTGAACGGCTAGGCCGGCGGCGAGGTCGCGGTGACGCACTGTCCGCTGGACGCGCCGGTGCTTCACCTACTGAGCGCGGGACGCGAGTCGAACGAGGTGAAGTTCAAATCCGGTGCCGAGCTCTCGAAGAGCGTGAACTGAGGCGTCGCGGTTCGGCGACTCTCCAGTTGTTCGACCTTGTTCAGGTAGCTGACATTTATGACGGACTCCCTGAAATAGTATCCAACGACACGTCCGATACGACAGAATTCAGGTCGCAAAGGGCGTGTATCGGTGGCGTATTTAGCTGAGATGTCCTTGCTCTACAGAGAAAATAAGGCGAGTGCCTCGGGGCTTGACCCCGAGGGTGAAGCCAACACTTAGACGTGTTCTGTTCGTTGGATATACCGTTCAATCGTTTCCGTTGAGACGGTTCCCGCAGTCCCGATGTAGTACGAACGTTCCCAGAACCCACCACCCCACAGATACTCCTCCAAGAACGACTCGTGCTGTTCCCACATCTTCCGGGCCGTGACGCTCTTGACCGTCCGAACAATCTCGCTCGGCGCGTGCTTCGGGTGAGCAGAGAGGAACAGATGTACGTGGTCTGGTGAGATGTACAACGACAGTATCTCGTAGCCGTACTCGTCGCACACGTCCCGAAAACTCGCTTCCAACGAGTCTTCGATTGGTTCGAGTATCGAGTGGCGATACTTCGGACACCATACGAAGTGGTAGTTGACGTTGTACACCGTGTGATTCGACCGTTTCTCGCCCATATCGAACACACTCCACCAACACAGTTAAGTATATCCAAAGGATATACACAGGTATGGCGAATAGCTTTGAAATCGACGGCGAGGAAGTTATTGACGGCGAGGTCAAGCCGTTCGGGAATAGCGCCCACGTCACCGTCCCCAAACGGTGGCGAGGGGCCGACGTGAAAGTCGTCCGAACCTCAGAACCCACCGATCAAGACGAAGAATGACTGACTCACAGACCCTCGTCAAGACGCTGGACTTCCAACTCGACATCCAGAGTGACAACGAGGGTCTGCTGTACGACGCCACGCTCGAAACCCGCCGAGTGTACAACGAAACCATCCGGCTCGCCAAAGAGGGCGTAGACTGGGATTCAATTTCGCCTCGCCTCGAAGACGATGCCGACCTCGTGAAGAACACGACCCAACGCATCGTCGCCAAGGCACTCGGGGCAATGGAGAACTACTACGAGTACGACGACTTCGGCAAACCCAGCCACACAAAGGATGGCACGTACCCGCTCCGGGCGAACTACAAGGAGGGCTACAACCTGTCGCTCACCGATGACGGCGACGTGGCGTTCCGTATCAGCGCGAAACCCTACAAACACGTCAAGGGCGTCCTTGACGGAAGTGATGCTCATCTCGATCTTCTCAAGACCGCGCTCACGGGCGACGAGTGGACGGTCACAACGTCCGAGACGCTGTGGCGTGACGGTGAGCCGGAACTCCACGTCAATATCCGCAATAGCGAGCAGACCGTTCGAGACAAGCAAGACTCGCGGACGGTCGTTGGTGTGGACGTGAACGAGGACAACGTGGCCCTTACCGCACTCTCAGAGGATGGCGTCGAAGACACGCTGGTCATCGACTTCCCCGAGATCAAGTTCGAGCGCCATCGCTACTTCACGATGCGAAAGCGCGTGCAGAACGCAGAGAAGTCAAGTATGCACGACACGCTGGAAGGGCGTGAGGAACGGTTTGTTCATGACCGACTCCACAAGGTGTCTCGGCACGTCGTGGAGTGGAGTCGTCAGTTCGAGAAGCCGTGCATCGTCTTTGAAGACCTCAAAGAGATGCGCGACAGTATCGACTACGGCACGCGGATGAACCGACGCTTGCACCACCTCCCGTTCCGCGCCCTCCAGTTCTATACGTCGTACAAGGCAGCATTCGAGGGGATTCCGACGGGTTGGATTAACCCGGAGTACACGAGCCAACGGTGTCCGATGTGCGGGCACACGGAGCGAGCGAACCGGAACAAGAAGCGGTTCAAATGCCGGTCGTGTTCCCATCAAGACCATAGCGACCGGAGTGCAAGCGTCAACATCGCCGTGAAAGGCATCAAGAAGCATCAAGATTGGAATGTGCCCGCTCTCAACAGCCTTCCCCAAGTTCGGAAGGTGCGACGGCGGGCATCGGGGGCCGTGGACGCCCCGACCGCAACCCACTCGTCCGTTCGAGACGACCGTGACCCATCTCGGGGTGTGGCGTCGAGGACGGTGGGAGTGTCCGATTAAACTGCGGGAAGACAGAAGCCTCGGGGCTTGACCCCGAGGCGGTTCACGGAGAGTCGTTCCGATCGGCTAGCGCGTGTCTAACGAGTCGATCCCTTCGGATCGGGTTGCTCGTTATTGCGTTGCTGTCGAAGCGTAGACCGCGCCCGCTCGACGTAGGAGTTCGACGACCAACTGCGAGCGTCACTCATCTCGGCCAAGAACTCGTCGGCAGCGTCCGGCGAGATCGCGTCGTTGCGAACCAGCGCGGTGAGGAGGATGGGCGTCGTGACGAGGCGGGTCTCGGCCAGCGAGGCGTGGACGAGCGCAAGCCGATTGAATTCGTCGCAGATCAGTTGTACGGCGTCGATATCGTTCGCCAGCGTAACCGCCGCGTTCTCGCCATCGTCCAGGGGGAACGTCTCGTCTAGTTCGACGGAACGAGTCTCGAACGCAGAGCGACGGTCGAGAACCGCCTGTGCCGCCTCACCGGATGCGTCGTCGTAGGACGCAGTCTCGGTGAGTTCGTCGATGACCTGCTCTGGGACGACCACGGTGTGCGAATCGAGGAGGAGGTCGAGTGGATTCGGTGAGCCCCCCGCCACCGTCCCGAGGCTTACGAGAGCCGACGTGTCGGCGACTATCAGAACCATCTACGAGTCGGCCAGCTCCTCCGCGACCTCGTCCACGAATTCGTCGGTCAGTTGCTCTTTCAACAGGTGGAAGTTGGCGGCCTCCTCGTGCCCGACGAGGTCTTTCAGTTCCTCGAACGTGATATCGTCGTCGTAGAAGGCCTCCGCGATCTCCTGTTTCACCTCGTCGGAGTGCGCGGCGTCCCGCAGGTAGTCCCGAAGCGCGGAGATGAGGATGTCCGTCCGATCCGTCTCGAACACCGCAGCGAGCGCGTCGGCCCGGTTTACTAGTCCCCTCGGTGCACGGAACTGGACGCGCTTCTTTTCGGACTCGGAACTCATATGTGTACATTGTGAGCACAGAGCCAAAACGCTTGCCCTCTTGTCACTACCACATCCTTCGGAGCCACCGCGGACATGGTGTTTTTCATCGAGTCTGAATCGAAAGAGCAGCTATCGGAAGGTGATTCGGCAGCCAAACCGGCAACAAACGGCCTAAGAAACCTGTTTGTAGCTACCGAGACTCGCGCTGCTCAACTTTGTTCAGCTCGATCAGCAGCCGGAAGATCGCTTTCACGAGGTTGGCGTCGACGTCGAACCGCTCGGCGTTCTCGCCTGCGCGCTCCATGACGCGCTCCTCTTGGCCCTCGTCGGTCGTCGGGAGGTCGCGCTCCTCCTTCACGGCCGCCACGGTGTCCGCGACGTACGTCCGGCGGGCGATCAGTTCGACGATCTCTCGGTCGATGTCTTCGATCTCGTGTCGCAGTTCGTCGAGGCTTCGGTCCTCAGAGTTCGGTGTGTCACTCATTGGTAGTGGGATCGGTCGATGGTGTGCTCACTCGACGGCCGCGCCGTCGTTACTCGTGGTCGTCCGCCGCAGCGTTCCGGGGCGCTCGCCCCACGCGTCGGCGAGCGCGTCGAGGTCGGTCGCCGGGTCGGTCGGGTCCGCGACGGCGACGACGCTCGGCCCGGTGCCCGACAGCGACACCCCGGTCGCGCGCGGCATCGCCTCGACCGCGGGGTCGGCGTCGAACCCGAGCGCGGCCGAGAAGGCGAGGCCGTTGACGGTCATCGCCTCGGCGTACCGGCCGTCCAGCGCGAGGTCGGCCACGAGGTCCGCCATCGGCGCGACCGCCTCGCAGCGGGCCACGTCCGCGTCCGCGCTGTAGGCGCGCTCGGGCGGGGTCCACACGAGCACGTCCCAGTCGACGGCCTCGCGCGACCGGAGCTCGTCGCCAGCGTTGTCGGTGACGGTCACGCCGCCGAGCATCGAGGCGGTCGCGTCGTCGAACGCACCGGTGACGGTCACGCCCGCCTCGCGGGCCGCGCGCACGCCCAGCCGGCAGGCCTCCAGCCGGGTGACGTCGGCGGCCGGGTCCGGGTCGCCGACGTCCCCGTCGCTTCCGTCCCCCACACGCAGTCCGAGCGCGTCGCAGGTCGCGAGCACGGTCGCGTTCGCGGCCGCGCTGGAGCTCTTGAGCCCGGCCGCGAGGGGCACGTCGCTGTCGGTCCGAACGGTGCCGCCCTCGCCGTCGCCCCACCGCTCGGTCGCGAGCGCGACGCAGCGCTCTATCAGGGCGGAGTCCGCGTCGGGGTCCTCGGCGATGGACCCGTCGACGCCCTCGGCCGCCGGGTCGAGCGCGACGCTGGCCCGGGTCTCGACGTCGATGCCGAAGGCCGCGCCGGTGCCCGTCGCGAGCGCGTTCAACACGGTGCCGGCGCCGAGCGCCGCGGCCCGTCCCTCCATGCACTCACGGCTCGCGAGCGCGGACAAAGAGGTAGCGATCACGGCGAGACTCTCGGCGGCGCGGCCGGCGGCGTAGCACGCGGGGACGACGGCGCGGCACGGGGGGCCGGGGCGGCTCGGCTCAGACCGGCTCCGCGCGCCGCACCGCGGCGTCGACCTCGTACCAGTCCACGTCGGCCGGGACGTCCGTCTCCCGACTCCGGAACGTGATCGAGACGTCGAATCGGCGGACCCCGTCGCCGAACCGGTTTCCGGACGGGAACCGCTCCGTGTCGTACGCGAAGCCGGCCGAGTCGCGCTCGGCCGAATTCGGGCGCGTCGCGTACGCATCGGCGCGGAACTCGACCGTACCGTACGTGAACCGCCCCCGGTTCTCGACGGTGAGCCGAGCGTCGACGGTCGTCTCGTACCCCTCGTCGGCCACGTCGAGCACCTCGGCGTTCGCGACGACCAGCCCCGAGCCGTCCGGACCGACGGCGTCGGGGACTGAATCGTCGTCGACCTGGTCGGTGCCCTCTCGGTCGGGTTCGGACCGGTCGGCGGTCGAGCCGTCACTGTCGGTCCCCTCGTCCGTTCCCGTCTCGGCGTCGCTCTCGGACTCACCCCCGTCCGCGCCGGCGTCCGGCTCCGCGACCCCGTCCCCGCCGTCCCCCGACTCCACGAGACAGCCGGCGAGCAGGCCGGGGACGGAAGCGGCGAGCAACCGCCGCCGAGAGAGCGATCGCCTCACGGCTCCCTCCTCGCCGCCGCCCGAGGGTGCGGTGTGTTTCGGTCCCGCATCGGTCACCCCGTCACCGACCCGAGCGCGCCGGACGCCGCGCCGACGACGGCGGCGACGACCGCGGTCGTGAGCACCGGTCCGAGCGCGTCGGCGATCCCGTGCGCCTGCGTGGCGGCCTCGCCCTGCGAGGCGACGACGAGGACGACGACGAGGAGCCCGTATATCAGCGCGCCGACCCCGCCGCCGACCCCCGACGTCGCGGCCGCCCCCTGGACGTCGTACGCCCGCGACCCGAACAGCACGCCGAGGACGCCCGCGAGGAGCGGCGCGCCGACCAGGGCGGCGGCGGTGACGGCGAGGTACGACTGCGCGACGAACACCGGTCCGAACCGCGCGGTCTCGCCGGTCGCGGCCGTCGCGAGCGCGGCCTCCGCCCAGCCCGTCCCGACCGCGGCGACGAGACCGACGCCGACGCCGGCCACTGAGAACACCGCCGCCGTGAGGCCGACTCCGTTCGCGTTCATCAGACCGCCCCCCATCCGTCGGCCAGCCGCCCCTGCCACCCGGCGCGCTCCTCCCACGCGTCGCCGGAGAACCCGGCGGCGAGCAGGAACTCGCCGGCCCGCACGACGTAGCCGTACTGGACCCCGGCGTGCTCGTCGAAGCCGTAGCGCTCGCCCTCGGCCTCGTCGTGGTAGAGCCGGTGCCAGCGAGCGGGTCCGTCGTCGGCGCCGGTCTCGTCGCCGTCGGCCGATCCGCCGTCGGCCGATCCGCCGTCGCCGTCCGCCGAGCCGTTCCCGGAGAAGTCCGAGCCGGCGGCCGTGGCGCCGGGATCGATCGGCGCCCGCCCCTCGGTCGACGCGTCGGCGAGAACCGCCACCAGCCGCTCGCTCGCGGTGTCGGCGTCCGGGTAGCGCTGGACGTACAGGGGCGTTCCGTCCAGCTCGGAGGCCCACCCCTCGAACGTCTCGCTCGGACGGTTGCCGGCGGACGGGCGGTCCGCGAACGCGACGAACAGCTCATCGGTCCGGTCTTCGCTCCGCGGTACCGGTCCCAGCCGGGCGCGGAGCTCCTCGCGCCGGTCCGCCCCGAACGCCCCGCCGTAGATCCGCGGGATGCGGGAGCGGTCGTACCGGTCGTCGTCGTACGGCTCGTGCGCGAACGCCGCGAATCCGCGGCTCGCGAGCGCGACCTCGACGAACGCGGTCCCCCGGACCTCCCGCCGCCGCTCGTCGCCCTCGGGGAGGGGGTACAGCAGTCGGTCGAGCAGCCGGTTGTGGATCGGGTCCCGGGAGAACGCCTCCGCGACGTAGATCGCGGTGCCGATGCTCGCGAACCCTCGGCGCATGCGGTCGAGCTCCTCTAAGAACCGGTCGACGTCGTTCCGGGGCGCGACCGTTCGGAGCTCCTCGACGTGGCGCCGCGCTCGCCCGCGGATCCGGGCCTCCGGGTGGAAGTGCGGCTCCAGGGCCTCGGCCGCGCGATCGGCGGCGGCGCGTGCGGCGGCGTCCAAGCGGTCAACCATTTCGACGGTCACCGCGTCGCTCTCGTCGGCCGCCGCGCGGACGGCGTCCACCTCGGCGACGACGCCGGCGATCGCGTCCCTGTACGTCGCGACCGCGTCGGCGTACTCGGTCGCGAACCAGACCGCGTCGTCGACCACGTTCCGCGTCGCCGCCGCGAGCGACTCGTTCAGGACCGGATCGGGGTCGTCGAGTTGCTCGTCGCCGGGAGGATCAGGTTCGCCGTCGTCGCCGTCGGTCGCGTCCGGGGCCGCGTCGGGGTACTCGACGCCGCGAACGCCGAGACACCCCGCGGCCCCGGCGGCGATCCCGACGCCGGCGCCGAGCAGGCCCCGTCGCGTCCGTTGCATACGGTACTCTCCCGTCGGTGGGGACTTAAATGTGGGATGCCCGATTCTCGAAACTGAGTGCGCGCCGCACGTCGCCGTGGACCGTCCGGCCGCCGCCGAGCGCGCCCCTTTTGAGGCGGGCGACCCGAGCGGCGCGTATGTCAGCGCCTTCACGCAGCGACGTCCCGCCGACGTCGATCGGGATCGACCTCCGCGAGGAGGGAGTCGTCGTCGAGTACCTCGACGGGCGGACGACCCTCTACCGCGGCGCTCCGGACGCGGTGGAGGGTTCGGTGACTGCCGGTCCCGGCAAGGAGACCCACGTGCTCGTCACCGACCCGACCGAGACCGAGGGCGTGATGACCTACGTCAACGACTACAACACCGACGACGAGATCCTGGAGGACTCCGGCGTCGGTCGCGTCATGGTCGAGGAGGGCGAGCGGGAAGAGGTGTTCCCCGGCGTGATCGTCGGCCGGACCGACCAGCGAAACGAGGTGATCGCGGACCCCGAGATCGCCGGCGGCCGCGTGTTCGTCTTCGTCGAGGACGGCTGGACAGAGGGGAGCTTCGAGATCGTCGAGGGCCCCGAGGACGGGCTCGACGCGCACCGGTGAGCCTCGCGAAGCCCTGGCGCGACCTCGACCGCTCGACGGTCGGAAGCGCCCCGACTCGGTACGCGCTGTACGAACTCGGAGACGCCGACGGCGACACGGTCGGGTTCGGCACCGGCGTGCTCCGCGACGAGCTGAAGGAGGCGCTGGCGTACGGGGACGCGGCCAAGGTGCGGTGGGAGCTCGCGGACTCGGCCGAACACGCGGAGCGGCTGCTCGCGGAGCACGTCGACGCGTGAGCGAGGGGCCGAGCCGCGGCGCGCCCCCGGCCTCCGGAACGGGCTGCACTCGCGGGGAACGACCGACAGAGGAAAGTCCAGCGGTCGCCGATGGGCAGGTATGAGCGAGGACGCGGACGCCGACGGCGACGAGGCGGTGCGCGCGAGCGACATCGGCGGCGAGGGGCCGCCGGTCGAGGAGAAGCCGTACAAGATCGTGTTCGAGGCGAACAAGTGCTTCGGAGCGGGGAAGTGCGCCGAGGTCGCCGACAACTGGGTGATGGACATCCAGAGCGGGATGGCGCAGCCGCGGTCGTACTACATCGGCGAGGACGAACTGGAGGAGAACGTAAGGGCGGCGGAGGTCTGTCCCGCCAAGAAGGAACGGGGCGTCATCCACGTCGTCGACCGGCGGACCGACGAGGAGATAGCGCCGAACCCGCACGGCGACGGGACGCTCTCGGTCGACTGGTAACGGGGACCGCCACCGACGGACCGGCCTCCGGACGGCGCCGCCTATCCGAAAGGGGTTTCACCCCGCCGCCGGAACCGAAATCCGCGCGGGGGTGGCTGAGCCTGGCCAAAAGCGGCGGACTTAAGATCCGCTCCTGTAGAGGTTCGAGGGTTCGAATCCCTTCCCCCGCATTCCTGCTGCGAGCGATTCGCGAGCAGCAGGAATCAGAAAGACGGGTTCGAACCCAGAAAGTCGGAGCCCGGACCGGCGAGCGCAGCGAACCGCATGCCCGGAACGTCTTTCGTTGGTTCGAATCCCTTCCCCCGCATGCTGTCGCGAGCACTCTGCGAGCGACAGCACTGGGCCGAGAAGGGGTTCGAATCAGGGAAGGACGCGAGCGTAGCGAGCGACGTGACCGTGGTTCGAATCCCTTCCCCCGCATATCGCGGCGCTCACCGACAGATGATGTCAGTATTCTGGCCAAATATATCCGGTGCAAACGACTTATGCCTCGGTCCCTGACAGCCTGTGTTAGAATCGTAACCCGAGTCTTGTAATACAGCCACAATGAATATTGAAACAAACCGGGACGGAGACGTCCCTGTGTACAAAGTCGATCTGAACGAGGCCGCCGATCAGTCTACGAGCTATACAGTAGTCGAAAGTATTGCAGACTTGACCGACCGAGACCCGGGCGACCTCGAACCGCTGTGGGATAGCGTCGATCCGGAGGCGTTGGACTCGTTCGTCGGCCACGCGAGCGAATCCTCGACGCCGTATCGACTCGCGTTCCAGTATCAGGGATACACGGTCGAGGTCGTCGAGAACCGGTGGCTCCGACTCGTCCCGAACGAGGAACCGGCCGCGTTCGCGAAGTAGCTTCGAACGGCGGCGACTACCGGCCGCCACCCGAGCGCCAGGCTCCTCTTGGTCTATCTGTCGCTCCAGACTACCAGGCCTGTCCAGAAACCGGCCCCTCCTCACTCGTCAGTGAACGGAGCGACTCGGTCGTGAGTACGTCCAGAGAAGCGGTTTCCGGGGAGCCGTACCGACGCAATTCGACTAACAACAGAACATGAACGGGTAGACGAGGGCGACGCGGTCGCCCGCTTCTAACGTCGTGTCGAAGCCGTTCTCGTTCTCGTTGAAGTGGCCGTTCACGAGGATCCGGGCGTAGGCGGTGGTCTGCTCACCGACCGGGTTCTTCGTCCACGTGCCGGGAAGCTCCTCGGGCGCCGGCGCCCACCCGCTGTGGGTCGCGTCCGCCTCGGTCTCGGCGATGAGCATGTCCTGTAGCTCGGGGTACTCCTCGAACAGCTCGTCGAGGAACGCGCGGAGGGTGTCGCCCTCGAACGCGTACTCGAACTCGTACTCGCCGAGCTCCGTGCGGACGTGCCCGGTACAGCGCACCGTGACCGTCGTCTCGGCTTCCGTTTCCCCTCCGGCCGCGGCGTCCGGCGCGCTCTCGACGGCGGGCTCTGCCGCCTGCTGACTCGAGGTCATACCGTTCTGTAAGGCGTCTCGGGGCGTAAGCCCCGTTACGAACATGTTCGGCACCATTCGGGCCGCCGCCACATGTGGGTCGAGGGCGCCTTCGAGTTCTTCATCGTCGCCATCATCGGGCTCACGCTCGTCTCGATGAACCTCCTCACCCGACGCAGCGCCGAGAAGTCGGTCATGCTGCAGGCGCTGCTGGTAATGGGCACCGGCGTCATCGGGGTCTCCCACCACTACTGGTGGGTCGGCATGCCCGACTACTGGGCGCCGATCGGGAGCGTCTTCTCGACGCTGGAGCTGCTCCCGCTGATCTTCATCCTCTACGAGGCGATCGGTCAGTACCGGGCGATGACCGCCTCGGGCGGGTTCACCTACACGCTCCCGTTCATGTTCATCGTCGCCAGCGGGGTGTGGAACTTCGTCGGCGCAGGCGTGCTCGGCTTCTTCATCAACCTCCCGCTGGTCAACTACTACGAGCACGGCACCTACCTCACCGTCGGCCACGCCCACGCCGCGATGTTCGGCGCGTTCGGGTTCCTCGCGCTCGGGATGGTCGCGTACGTGCTCCAGCTGTCGATCGACCCAGAGCGCTGGGACGGCTCGTGGCTCCGCGCGTCGTTCTGGCTCTGGAACGTCGGGCTCGCGCTGATGGTGTTCGTCTCCGTGCTCCCGGTCGGGTTCCTCCAGCTCGACGTCGGGTTCACCGAGAGCTACGCGGCGGCCCGGAGCCTCGCGTTCTACGAGCGGCCGCTCGTCCAGTCGCTGTTCTGGGCGCGGCTCCCCGGCGACACGCTGCTTATCGCCGGTACCGCCGTCTACGCCGCCGACGTGGCTCGGAAGCGCTTCGCGCTCCGGCGCTCCGAGGACGACCCGACCGTCGACGACATGGCCGTCGCGGAGGGGATCGTCGGCGGCGACGACGACTGACCGGAAACCTTGGTTTTAATCCTCAATCAGTTGTTTAGAATCCAGTTCCGTCGGCGACGGAGCGACCGCTCATCAAAGCCGGTCGCTCATCAAAGCCGGTCGCTCACCGCGCGGCGGATTCGGTCGATGAACCCCGAGTCGTCGGCGGAGCGAGGGTCGGAGAGCTCCCAGTCGGCCTTCTCGGCCGCCTCGCCGATCGGGCGGTACTCGAAGCCGACGTGGGTCGCGACGCGGCGGTCGGACGGAGAGGTCCCGACGAAGACGTGCCGCGGCGTGTCGGCCTCGTCGTAGACGTCGCCGAGCGTCCCCCACTTGTCCCAGTTGCGGAGCGCGTAGTCGTTCTCGACGCCGTGCTCGCGGACGAACCGCTCGACAGCTTCGGCGTCGTTCGCGACGATCCCGACGTACCGGCTCCACCGGCGGGCCTCGGCGAACGCCGCCTCGGGGTCAGCGAGCCGCCGCGCAGCGCCGAGCGAGAGGACGAGCGTCAGCTCGCCGCTCCGGGTCACGGGGTCGGCGTCGACGTCAAGGCTCATGACCGTTCGTCCCGAGTTCGACCCGGACCGACTAAACCGTGTGGGGAGGCTTATGAGGGGAGCGGGCGTCGCTGGGCGTGACATGGAGTTCGAGGCCACCTTCGGAACGGACGCGCCGGTGATCGGCATGGTACACCTCCCGCCACTCCCGGGCGCGCCGAAGGCGCCGGCGGACGGCGCCCGCGCGATGCGGGACGCGCTCGACCGCGCCGCGGCCGACGCCCGCGCCCTCGACGGCGGCGGCGTCGACGGGATCATGATCGAGAACTTCGGCGACGCCCCCTTCTACCCGGACGACGCCCCGAAACACGTCGTCGCGGCCGTCACCCGCGCCGCGACCGCTGTCGCCGACGAGACGGACCTCCCGCTCGGGATCAACGTCCTCCGGAACGACGCCGAGGCCGCGCTCTCCGTCGCGGCCGCGGTCGGCGCCGACTACGTTCGGGTGAACGTCCACACCGGCGCGCGGGTCACGGACCAGGGGGTCGTGCAGGGGCGGGCCCACGAGACGCTCCGGCTCCGGGACGCGCTCGGCGTCGACGTCGGGGTGTTCGCCGACACCGACGTGAAACACTCCGCCCCGCTGTCGGCCGAGGGGTACACCGCGGAGTCGTTCGCCGACACCGCCGAGCGCGGGCTCGCCGACGCCGTGATCGCCTCCGGACGGGGAACCGGCGAGGCGACGGACCCGGAGGCGCTGGAGGCGGTCGTCGCCGAGCGCGACGCGCACGGGCTCGACACGCCGGTCCTCGTCGGGAGCGGGGTGAGCGCGGAGACGGTCGCCGGGACGCTGTCGGTCGCCGACGGCGTCATCGTCGGCACGGCGCTCAAGGAGGGCGGCGAGACCACCGCGCCCGTCGACGCGGACCGGGTCGCCGAGCTTGTCTCGCGGGCCGACGAGGCGCGCTGAGGTCGCCCTCGGTCCGGGTCAGTCCCGTTCGGCGAGGAACCGCGCGACCGTTTCGCGGGTCGGGAGCCCGCCCTGCGCGAACCGCTCCGTGCAGTTGATCGCGGCGACCGCGGCCGCGAACCGGACGCCGTCCGCGACGCTCTCGGAGCCCGCGGCGTCGGCGCCGGCCCCGTCGTCGGCGCCGGCCCCGTCGCGCCCGCCGGCGACCCACTGATCGATCAGCCCGGCGACGAACGCGTCGCCGGCCCCCGTCGCGTCGGCCACGTCCACGTCGAACGCCTCGAACCGCCGGACCGCTCCGTCGGCGATCACGGTCATCCCGTCGGCGCCGTGCGTGAGGACGGCGCGCGGCCAGTCCGCCTCGGCGCCGCCGGGAACCGCGCCGCCCGCGTCGACTCGCGCCCGCTGCGCGGCCGCGCCCCGTTCGACCGCGGCCGCCTCGTCTCCGAAGTAGGCCGCGGCGGCGACGTCGCCGGCGACGAACAGGTCGGCGGCGTGGAGGAGTCGGTGAATCGTCTCGGGCTCGGTGCCGCGGCCGACGAGCTCCTCGACGGGGCCGGAGAGGTCGAAGACGAGCGCGGGCGGGTCGCGGGCCGACTCGACGAGGCCGAGGACGTCCCGCGAGACCGCGTCGGGCGTGTAGCCGGTGAGGAAGGCGACGTCGGCCGCGGCGATCGCCTCGCGGTCGGCGGTCGAGAGCCGGAGCTCGCGGAAGCTCTCGCCAGTCGTGACGATCGCGCGCTCCCCGTCGGGCGCGCTGAGGATGAGCGACCGGGTCGACGGGTCGTCGCCGACCCGCACGCGCGAGGCGTCCACGCCGGTCTCGGCGAGGTACTCGCGCGCCCGGCGGCCGTACTCGTCGTCGCCGACGCGGCTGACGAGGCCGACGTCGCGGCCGAGGCGGTCGAGCGCGACGGCGACGTTCGCGCCCACGCCGCCGAACACGCTCGTCACCTCGCCCGCGAACGCGCCGCCGTCCGGCTCGGGGATGTTGCTGACGGCGTACCACTCGTCTATCGCCGCGGCGCCGACCACGACGGTCTCGGGGTCGCCGGTCATCGCGCCGGCGGGTGTCGACCCCGCACGCTACGACTCCCCCGCGGGTCCGGCCCCGTAGAACGACTCGTGGAGCGCCATCGCGGCCTCGGTCGCGATCGGCCCCTCAACGGTCGTCTCGCCGCCGGCGCGGCGGATCACCTCCTCGCAGGGGACGGTGACGACGCCGCCGGTGAGCCCGTCGAGCGTCTCGCCCGAGACGCCGAAGACGACCCGGTCGATCCCCGCGTAGTGGACCCCGGTCGCGCACATCGGACAGGGCTCCGTGCTGGCGTACATCGTGCAGCGCGCCCGCTCGTCGGGGTCCAACTCGCGGGCGGCGCGCCGCGCGAGCGTCAGCTCCGGGTGCGCGGCCAGGTCGTCCTCGGTCCGCGTCTCGTTGCGCGCCTCGGCGACGACCTCGCCGTCGACGACGAGGAGCGCCCCGAACGGGGTGTTCCCGCGCTCCACCGCCTCCTCGGCGAGTTCGATCGTCCGGTCGACGAACGCGCGGTCGCGGGCGGCCGCACCCTCGCCGTCGGCGTCGCTCTCGGCCTCGCGGTCGCCCTCGTTGGGGTCGGTCATACGGGCGTGTTCGGGCCGGGGCACCTAACGTTTCGTGCGGCGGACGGCGACGGAGCGATCAGGGCGCGTCTCGGTCGTCGCCGCCGGCCCCGTCGGCGTCGACCCCGTCAGCGTCGACCTCGTCAGCGTCGACCCCGTCAGCGTCGACCTCCGTCTCACCGCCGGCCGGGGCGCCGTCGTGCGATCGCCTGACGTCCCGGAGCGCGTCGACGGCGTCGTCGGTCGCCGCGGTCCTGGTCTCGGTCGCGGCGCTCGGGTCGAGACCGGTCGGCTCGTCGCCCGCGTCGCTCCCGTCGGCGTCGCTCTCATCCGCACCGCTCTCGTCGGCACCGGACTCCTCGGCCGGCGACTCGCCGCGCTCGTCGCCGCCGAAGACCGTGCCGATCCACGCGCGCAGTCTGGACAGCAGTCCCATCGGTTCGCGTCAGTAGTTCCTGAACAGCACCGCGCGCACGTCGTCTTTGGTGCGCGCCGTCTCGACGTCGCCGTCGGGCAGTTCGACCTCGTACCGCGCGTCGCCGTCCGCCTCCCGCCACTTGTCGTCGTGGGTGTCGAGGAGGCTCATCATCGCGTTAAGCTGGCTGGCGCCGGCGTCGCCCTCGCTCTCGGTCTCCGCCTCGTCGTCCGCCGGCTCCGGCGTCTCGCTCTCGTCGGAGGGAGCCGGTTCGGACGCGTCGTCGCCGAGGTCGACGTCGACCCACGAGAACGGGTCCGCCGACAGCGACTCGGCCGCGTCGAGGACCGCGTCGACCAGCTCCGCCTTCGTCATGTCGCTGCGGCCGGTCACGTCGAACGCGGCCGCGATCTCGTACAGGTCCGCCTCCTCGGCGGCGTCCGGGTCGCCGTGCCGGCGCGGGCGCGACTCGAGCCGCTCGCGCGTGCGATCCCGGTCGAACGCCGTCTCGTCTCCCGGGGCCGCACGCGCCGCGTCGTCCGTTCGATCGCCGCCGAGCGCGGCCGGGTCCGCCTCGCGTTCGGGGTCGTCGACGGCGTCGGCCAAGTCCAGGAGGTACGCGAGCGTGTCCCCCGTGTCGACCGAGGCGTACGGCCCGGCGTGGGCCGCGGTCAGTTCCTCGCGGAGCGCCTCGATCCGGTCGCGGTCGTCGTCGGTGATCTCGATGGTCGGCATGGTCAGTCGTGTTGCTCCTGAAAGCGCGCGAACGCCTCCTCCCAGCTCTCGGCGAGTCGCGGCTCGCCCGAGTGGTCGGCCTCGACGCCGGCGTAGCCGCAGTCGTCGCAGGCGACCGCCGTCGCCCCGCCGAGCGCGAACGTCGACAGCGTCGTTCCGCAGCGAGGGCAGTCGAGTGACACGGGCTATCGCCTGAACGGTGGACCCGTGCCCTCAAAAGCGCACGGGGTGACGCGGGCGGAGCGACGCGACCGGGGGTGACGCGGTCGGGCTTCGCGCCGCCCGCGGCGCGACCGCGGGCTCGCGGGGTAACAATCATTAGAGTCGGCGGCGACCCTCCCGTATGAGCGAATCGAACGCGGAGAACCGCCTGCTGGAGTACTACCGGCGCTACGTCGGCGACCCCGACCGAGCGATCGACGTGTACGCGGGGTTCGGGCTCTTCTTCGCCGGGATCGGGCTCGGACTGGTCGGCGTCGCGATCTTCTTTTACAGCGCGACGCTCCCGTCCGAGGCGCTGTCGACGTACGCGGTCCGGGAGGTCGCCGCCGTCGCCGCCGCGGTCGGGCTGCCCGCACTCCTCCTCGGCGTCGTCGTACTGCTCCCCGTCGACCGGCGGATGGTGTACCTCGCCGGCGTCGGCACCGCGATCACCCTCGTCGCCGTCGGGCTGTTCACCTGGGCGTACCCGTACTACTGGAACGTTCCCGACACCGACTACAGCGCGCAGGTGGTCGCGGTGTACACTCTCGGGCTCGTCGCCGTCATCGCCGCGACCGGCGGCGCGCTGGTCGCCCACCGCGTCGAGCGCGCGACGGGCGTCGCCGGCGGTGCGGCCGGAGGCGACGCGGCCGGAGCCGGGTCCGCCGCGGGCGGCGTCGGCGACGACGGGACCGCCGGGGGCGCGGGCGGCGACGGCGACGCGGTCACCGACGCCGAGGTCCGAGCCGACATCGAGCGCGAGCTGGAGGACGCGGAGCTGACGTGGGGCGGCGTCGAGCGCACCGAGACCCGCCGGCTGGAACTGGACACGAGCGCGGTGGACGACGTCGACGTCGACCGCGAGAAGCTGGCCGGATCCGCCACGGAGACCCGGACGAAGTCCGGGACCGTCAACGACGCGGTCTCGGAGCTGAAGGGGCTCCAGGGCGGCGAGAAGAAGACCGCGAGCGGCTCGGGGACCGACGACCAGGCCGCGAAGCTCCGCGAGCTCCGGGAGCAACAGCGCCAGGAGTCCGAGGCGAGCGACGAGGAGGGGTCGGTCGTCGACAGAATCAGAGGGCTGTTCGACTGAACGTTTTATAACTTGCGTCCGTCGCGGGGATACGCTTCCGGAGTCGAGCGCGCTCAGTGAGAACCGATCGAGGACGGCTCGCAGAGCGCTTCGAGAGCCCTTCCAGAGCTCTTCCAGAGCGCCAGCCGCCTGTTTATAAATAGTTGAGTTCGGACCGCTGACGAACAGCTCCAAAGCCCGTACCGCGACCGCAGCCTCACGCCTCCCCAGCCTCGTCAGTCGCCTCCGCTTCGCTCCGGCGACTGACTCCCTCGCACGCGCTCCTCGCGGTCGCCGCGGGCGACCGCTCTGAGGCGCGCGCCGCGGCAGGGTTTCGTGATAACTGAGCGTCGGACGTCCTTCGCGCATTTAAGTATCTCCCGTCGCCTACTCCGGGTGTGTCCAGCGTCACGGTCAGCATCGACCCCCACGTTCACTCTGACGAGAGCTACGACGGCCACGAGCCGATCGAGCTCATCTTAGAGCACGCCGCGGAGATCGGTCTCGACGCGGTCGTGATCACCGACCACGACGTGATCGGCGAGTCGAAGCGGGCGGCCGAACTGGCCCCGGAGTACGGCCTGATCGGCATCCCGGGCGTCGAGGTGTCGACCGCGCACGGCCACCTGCTGGCGGTCGGCGTCGAGCGGATGCCGCCGCGCCGGCGCCCCTACGACGAGACGATCGCGTGGATCCACGAGCGCGGCGGAGTCGCGATCGTCCCGCACCCCTTCCAGCGCTCGCGTCACGGCGTCCGACAGCGGAACATCCCCGTCCCGGAGACGAGAGACGAGGAGGTCCTCGTCGCCGACGGCGACGGGATCGACGAGGTCGACGCCGTCGAGACGTTCAACGCGTGGCTGTTCACCGGCTACCGGAACCGCCGCGCGCGGCGCTTCGCCGCGAAGTACGACTACCCGGGCGTGGCCGCCAGCGACGCGCACCACCTGGAGTACGTCGGCCGAGCGTTCACCGACGTGGCGGTCGACGGGCGCGAATCGGTCGCCGACGTCACCGCCGACGACGTCCTCGACGCGATCCGGGAGGGGACGACCACGGTCGACGGTCGCCGCGCCCCGATCCGGATGGCCGCGAAGCACTACGTGGGCGCCGCGGGGCGTAAGTCCGGCTACTACGCCCGAACGAGCGCGGTCCGGAGCGCGACCGCGGCGCGGCGAGGGGCCGCCGAGACGCTCTCGGCCGCCCGGGTCGCGGCGATTCAGGGCACCCACCGCGCGGCACGGGTCCTCTCGTGGATCACCTGAGGCGACCGCGACGGCGGTGAGCCCGCGGTCGGAGCCCGGCGAGGCGACCGCCAGGGGAGCGGGGTTTTTGCACGCGGGACCGAAACGAACGCCCATGAGCCACGACAGACGCGAGGCCGGCTTCAAGCGGCGGACCCGCGTCGCGGACGCGCTGGCGACGCTGCTGGACGCCGCCGAGCCGCACGGCCGGACCGAGTCGCTGCCGACGGCCGACGCCGACGGGCGGGTCGTCGCCGAGCCGATCGACGCGCCGGCGCCGGTCCCGAGCTACGACCGGGCGGCGATGGACGGGTACGCGGTCCGCGCCGAGGACACGTTCGGCGCCTCCGACCGCTCGCCGGCGGTGCTCCGCGCCGCGGGCACGGAGGCCGAGTCGGTCGCGCCCGGCGAGGCCGCGCGGGTCCACACCGGAAGCGCGGTGCCCGAGGGCGCCGACGCCGTCGTGATGATCGAACAGGTGGAGGAAGTCGGCGAGGAGGTCGAGGCGTTCGACGCCGTCGCGACCGGCGAGAACGTCGGCGAGGCCGGCGAGGACGTCGCCGACGGCCAGCGCCTCTTCGACGCGGGCCACGTCCTTCGCCCCTCCGACCTCGGGCTCCTGAAGTCGGTGGGGCTCGACGCGGTCCCGGTGTACGACCCCCCGACTGTCGCCGTGCTCCCGACCGGCGAGGAGCTGGTCCAGTCCGACCCCGACCCGGGCGAGGTGATCGAGACGAACGGGCTGACCGTCTCGCGGTTAGTCGAGCGGTGGGGCGGCGAGGCGCGCTACCGCGACGTCGTCACCGACGACGAGGAGGCCCTCGCGGCCGCGGTGGAGGCCGACCTCGACGCCGACGTGGTCGTCACCACCGGCGGGTCGTCGGTCGGCGAGCGCGACCTGATCCCCGAGGTCGTCGACGGGCTCGGCGAGGTGCTCGTCCACGGCGTCGCCCTGAAGCCGGGCCACCCGGTCTGCCTCGGCGTCGCCGACGGCACGCCGGTCGTCTCCCTGCCCGGCTACCCGGTCGCCTGCATCGTCAACGCCGCGCAGTTCCTCCGGCCGCTCCAGAAGCGCGTCGGCGGGACGACCGCCGACCCCTTCCCGACGCGGCGCGCGGTCCTCGACCGGAAGGTACCGAGCGAGCCCGGGACGCGGACGTTCGCGCGGGTGGCGCTCTCCGAGCGCGAGGGCGACGAAGCGGACGGCGACGAGGGGGGAGACGGGGCGAACGACGGCGACGGGGGAGCGGCGAACCTCCCCGCCGCGACCCCGACGCGCGCGAGCGGTTCCGGCATCCTGTCGAGCGTCGCGCTCGCCGACGGCTGGGTCGTGGTCCCCGAGCCGCGGGAGGGCCTCGACGCCGGCGAGGTCGTCGACGTCGAGCTCTGGGAGGTGACGCCGTGAGCGACCGCAAGGAGTTCCGGGACCTCGCGACGCCCGCGGCCGCCCGCGAGGCGATCGGTTCGCTCGACCTCGCGCCGGAGTCGGAGACGGTCCCGCTGGCGGAGGCCCGCGGGCGCGTCCTCGCGGAGCGCGTCGACGCCGCGATCGACGTCCCCGGCTTCGACCGGGCGTCGATGGACGGGTACGCGGTCCGCGCCCGCGACACGTTCGGCGCGGACGAGGCCGACCCCGCGGAGCTCGACCTCGTCGGGGCGGTCCACGCCGGCGCCGCGCCAGAGGTGACGGTGGCGCCGGGCACCTGCGCCGAGGTCTCGACGGGCGCCGTGATGCCCGAGGGCGCAGACGCCGTGGTGATGGTCGAGCGGACCGACGAACTGGACGGCGAGGGGGAAGCGGGGGACGGAGACCGGCCCGACCGCATCGCGTTCCGGACCGCGGTCGCGCCCGGCGACCACGTGATGAGCGCCGGCGCGGACATCGCCGCGGGTGCCCGGGCGCTCGGTCCGGGAACGCGGCTCACGCCACGGGAGATCGGGCTCCTCTCCGCGCTCGGCGTCGACGAGGTCCCCGTCGAGGGGAAACCGCGGGTCGGGATCGTCTCGACCGGCGACGAGCTGGTCCGACCGGGCGAGTCGCTCGACCCCTCGCGCGGCGAGATATACGACGTGAACTCGACGACGATCGCCGCGGGCGTCGAGGAGGCGGGCGGCGAGTCGGTCCTCTACCCGCACGCGGGCGACGACTACGACGAGATGGAGCGGCTGCTCCGGCGCGCGGCCGACGAGTGCGACCTCGTGCTCTCCTCGGGGTCGACCTCGGCGAGCGCCGTCGACGTCATCTACCGGGTGATCGAGGAGCGGGGCGAGCTGCTGCTCCACGGCGTCGCGGTCAAGCCCGGCAAGCCGATGCTCGTCGGCCGCCTCGACCGCCGCGGCGACGAGAGCGGGTCGGCCGCGACCTCGGCGTACATCGGTCTCCCCGGGTACCCGGTCTCCGCGCTCACGATATTCCGGACGTTCGTCGCGCCCGCGATCCGCGAGGCGGCCGGCCGGCCCGAGCCCGCGACGGCGACCGTCGAGGGACGGATGGGGCTCGGCGAGCGATACGGGGAGGGACGCATGCGGCTGATGCCCGTCGGACTCCTCGACCTGGCCGACGGCGACCTCCCGCTCGTCTACCCGGTCGACAAGGGCTCCGGGGCGACGACGAGCCTCGTCGAAGCGGACGGCGTCGTCGCCGTCGACCCGGACACGGAGTACCTCGACCGGGGCGAGCGCGTCACCGTGCGGCTGTTCTCGCCCGAGGTGCGCCCACCGAGCCTGCTCGGCGTCGGCGAGGACGACCCGGCGCTCAACCGCCTGCTGGACCGCTTGGAGAACCCGCGGTACCTCCCGGTCGGCTCCCGCGAGGGGCTCCGGCGGCTGCGCGACGGCGTCCCGGACGTCGCGGTCGTCGCGGGACCGACCGACCGCGAGGTCGAGTCGGTCGAGCTCGGCGGCTGGACCCGCGAGTGGGGGCTCGTCGTCCCCGCGGGCAACCCGGCCGACGTGACTGGCCTCGAATCGGTCGTCGACCGCGACCTGCGGTTCGTCAACCGCCCGACCGACTCCGGGCTCCGGCGGAGCTTCGACGACGCGCTGGACGCGCTCGCCGACGAGCGGTCGACCTCGCGGAGCGAGCTGATCGAGGCCGTCGCGGGCTACGAGCTCACCGTGCGGGCGTTCGAGAGCCCGGTTCGGAAGGTGATCGCCGGCGACGCCGACGTCGGGGTCGGACTGCGCGAGACGGCGAAGCGGCTCGACTGCGAGTTCGTGTCGCTCGGCGAGCAGTCGGTCGTCGTCCGCGCGGCGCCCGACCGGGCCGAGCGCGACGCGGTAACCGAACTCGCGGGCGCGCTCGACGACCCGGCGGACCTCATCGACGGTCTCGCCGGCTACTCGCGGAACAGTCGGAACGACCCCTGACCGACGACGACCTCGTCGGTCTCGCCGTTGGTCGCGCTGGTGACGGTCATGTCGCTGACCCCGATCGACCCGCCGGACCTGACGATCGTCGCCTCGGCGCGGAGGTCTCCGGTCGCCGGGCGGAGGTAGTTCGCGTTGAGGTTCACCGTCGCGACGCCGCCCGAGAGCGGGTCCTCGAAGGCGGTGCGCTGGACGATTCCCCCGGCGGTGTCGACGAGCGTCGCCGCCACGCCGCCGTGGATGGTGCCGCCGTCGCTGTTCGTCAGCTTGTCGTCGTACGGTATCGAGAGGACGACCCGCCCCCGCTCGACGACGTCCACCGACGTGTTCAGCCACGAGAGGTAGCCGTGCTCCTCCTCGATTCGCCGTTCGACGAGCGCGACGGCTTCGGCCGGCAAGGGGTCCAAGTCCGCGACGTCTGTCCGGTTCATACCTCCAACTCACGAGGGTCCCGCTTGTAGCCCCCGAAACGGGAAACAACTGGTCCGGGGTTGGCGCGCCGGCGGCGGTCGGGGACCGGTGTTTCGAGGTCCGCCCGGTCAGCGGTCTGACCGATCGCTCCGAGCCCGCCCGACCGCTCTTGTCCGATGCCGAGCCACCCGCCCCGTGACCTGACGCTTCGCCCGCGGCGGCCGAGACGGGAGTCCGGCGCACCGCCGCGGGAACCGCCGAACGCGCCGGCCGTTCGCCAGCCGTCGTTCCCCTCGCGCTGACGGGACCTCACCCCACTCCGAGCCGGATCGGGTCGTCGATCGGGACCACGTCGAGCGACACCGCCTCGCCGATCGCGAACTCGCGGTCCGGGCAGACGACCTTCGCGCCGTACCCCGCGTCCCGCGCCGCGAACAGCGACAGCCCCACGACCCGCTCGCCGTTCGCGAGCACGTCGACGGCGTCCCACGCGAGTCCGCGACCCGCCGCGACGCCGACGCGTGTCCCCCACAGCGTCGCCGCCGCCCCCTCCTCGAACCGGCCGAACCCGTCGCCGCGTCCGGCCGGGTCGCCGTGTTCGACCGCGTCGCCGCCGGGCGTGCCACCGTCGAGCGCGCCGCCGGGCGTGCCCGCGCCGAACGCGCCGCCGCCGGCGTAGTGGGCCAGTCCGCCGTCCAGCGGGATCCGCTCGTCGCTCGCGAGCGCCGCGAACGACTCGCCCGGATCGGGGTGGACCGGCGCGTCGAGGATGACGTGCGTCGGCCCGCGTTCGACCACGACGCCCTCCCCGTCCCACGGGATGGGGGCGACCGCGACGTCGACGTCAACCGGGAGCGACCCGCTCGCCCTGAGCGCGCTCGCGCCGGGGGCTCGGAACCCGAGGTGGACGTGGTCGTCGACCCACTGCCCGAAGAACCCGGAGCGCGTCGTCGGCCCGAGGTCGTCGCCGACATCGACGCGGTCGCCGGGGGACACCTCGGGGACAACGTGGAGGATCCGAGCGGCGGTCCCGGGCGCGGCGCCGGCCCGCCGACACCACTCGTCGTCGAGGTCGACGACGATCAGATGGTCCTCGCTCGCGGCGTAGGATCGGTCCGGACAGCCGACGGTACGCGTCTCGCGAACGACGCCCGAGACGGGCGATACTCCCCGACCGTCCTCGGGGTACAGATCGACTGCGCTCCCGTCGTCGTGTGCCGGGTACGGCGAGTTGAACCGCGAGAACCGACGGTAGCCGTCGAGCGAGTCTGGCGGCAGCGTGACCGACATCGTCGTTCGGAGGGCGGGGCTCGACCGACAAGTGGCCGTCGACGCCGGTAGCCCGGGCCGGAGGTCGACACCGCGGAGTCGACCCGCCCGTCCGCGCCGTCGTCTCACCCGTCAGCGGGTTCGATCCTGGCGATCACGAAGCGGGCGCCGCCGGATTCAGACTCCTCGACGGAGAGCTCCCAGCCGTGCGCCTCCGCGATGTCGACGACGATCGCGAGCCCGAGCCCGGTTCCGCCGTCCAGCGAGACGCCCCGTTCGGTCACTTGGGAGCGCTGTTCCGGGGGGACTCCCGGGCCGTCGTCGGCGACGGCGAGCGCGACGCCGCCCGGTCGCCGCTCGATCTCGACCCGCACCGAGACGTTCGCTCCGGCGTGTTCTATCGCGTTGCGGAACAGGTTCGAGAGCAGCTGCTCGAGCCGATCGCCGTCGGCGAGGACGGTCGGGTCCGGCCCCTCGACGGAGAGCGTCGCGTCCGCGGTCTCGAGCCGCGACCAGACCCGCCGGACGGTCGCGTCGAGGGACACCCGATCGGCGGAGTCGACGGAGCGCCCCGCGGTCGCCAGCGAGAGGAGCCCCTCGATCAGGTCGTCCATGCGCTCGTGGGCGTTCGCCGCCCGGTCGAGCGCGTCGTCGTTCTCTCCGCCGTCGTGGCGCGCGAGCTCGACCGCCGCGGTCGCCGCGGCGAGCGGGTTCCGGAGGTCGTGGGAGACGACGCCGGCGAAGTCCTCCAGGCGCTCGTTCTGCCGTTCCAGCTCCGCCTCGCGGTGCTCCAGTTCGGTCTGGCGACGCTCCCGCTCCGTCACGTCACGGAGCAGGAACACGTGACCGCGGTCCGTCCCGCGGGGGTCCGTTATCGGGTCCTCCTGGATGTCGAACTGCCGCCCGTCGATGGCGATCGGGTGTTCGACGCCGATCTCCAGCCGCGGGAACACCGCCGAGAGCGACGACCCGACCGCGTCCGGCGGGAGCAGCTCCTCGGCGGCCGGGTTGAGGTCGCGGATCCGACCGTCGGACCCGGCCACGATCACCGGGTCCTGCATCACCTCGACGGCGGTGTCGCGGGCGACGACCGCGGCGTCGAGCGTCCCGAGCCAGAACACCGTTCCGTACAGGAAGACGCCGTGGACGACGAGCGACGACGGGAACCACGCGAGGTTCGCGTAGCTACCCAAGTCGACGACGGTGGCGATCCCGGCGAGGAACGGGAACAGCGTCCCGAGCAGGATCACGAACGTCTGGAGCCGGTACCGGTTCCCGGTCCGCTGGTAGAGGTCCGTGACGACGAGGACGCCGATGACGCAGAGCGCGTACGCGTACAGAACGAAGCCGACGTCGGCGAGGCCGAGCTCGAACGAGAGCAGCGTGAACGGCCCCTCCGCGACCGCGGCGAGCGAGCGACGGGAGAGCCCGTGCGTGGCGCTCGACCACGCGAGCAGCACCCAGACGAAGGGGGGCGTCGCCAGCGCGACGATGCGGTGTTCCGTCCGCCACTGGTCGTGGCCGGCGAACGCGAGCGTGAACGCCGTCCAGATCCCGGGGATCGCGGCGACGAGCGGCGTCGCGAGGTTGAGCGTCACGACCATTACCAGCTCGCTCGCGCTCGCGACCCTGACCGCGTACAGAAGCGATATCCCGCCGCCACACAGCAGGTAGAGGGCGACCTCGGTCCCGCCCGGTTGGTCGCGCTCTCGCCACGCGACCCCGCCGAGCCAGAGCCCGATGATCGCGGCGAGCAGGCAGGCCGCGAGATAGGCTCGTACCGGCAGCGCGCCGAGGTCGCTCATCGATACGTGACCCAATAAGAGGGCCGGCAAAACGTTTGTGTCATACGCCGGAGCCCCGCCCTCGGCGAGCCGCCGTTCGCGGACGGCGGCCGCGACCGGCCGAAACCGGCTTGTCCGCCGCCGCCCTGCAGACCGGTATGCGCGTGCTCAGGGGAGCTGTCGACGACCCCGACGCGGACCGTGAGCGGACGGCGGCGTTGCTCACCGACGCGGGTGACGGGACGCCCGGGCTCCGCGTGTGGGCCCCGGCCCGACAGATCGCCTTCGGTCGCCGCGACGCCCGCGCGGAGGCGTTCGATAGGGCCGAACGGATCGCCGCGGAACGGGGATTCCGCCCGGTGGAGCGCGACGTCGGCGGTCGGGCCGTTGCGTACGCCGGAGACACGCTGGCGTTCGCCCACGCGATCCCGTTGGGCGAGGGCGACCCGACGGGAAGCGGGGCACGCGGCTCGATCACGGAGCGGTACGACCGCACGGTCGAGGCGGTGGTCGGGGCGCTCCGAGAGCTGGGCGCCGACGTCGTCGCCGGCGAGCCGCCGGCGTCGTTCTGCCCGGGCGACCACTCGGTTCGCGTGGCCGGCGGCGGGAAGGTGTCGGGAATCGCCCAGCGCGTCCGCGCCGACGCGGCGCTGGTCGCCGGGTGCGTCGTCGTCACGCCGGCCGACGCCCGGGCGATCGCCGGCGTCAGCGACGCCGTCTACGACGCCATCGGCGTGCCGTTCGATCCCGAGACGGTCGGTAGCGTCGCGGCGGCCGGCGGCCCGAGCGAACCGGCGCGCGTCGCTCGGGCGCTGGAGGACGCGTTCGTCGAGGGTCCGTGGGGCGACGGGTCGCGGCGGGTCGAGCGGATCGGCGCCGGGCGGTGAGCGGAGGGATCCCGGGCGGCGGGCCGGGACCGACGGGGAAATCCCGCCGCCGAACCGGATCCGCGGACCGATCGGGGCCGGATCCCGGTTTCGACGTGCTTTTTATTCGCGGGGGTCTCCGTTCGCCCATGGCCGAATTCAAAGTCGTCATCGCCGACCCCGAGAGCGGCGAGACGTTCCAGCGAGAGGTCGACGGACAGGACGCCAACCGGTTCCTCGGTCGCGAGATCGGCGACGAGATCGGCGGCGACGCCGTCGGACTCTCCGAGCACACGATCGAGATCACCGGCGGCTCCGACGAGACCGGTCGACCGATGCGCGAGGACGTCTCGGGCACTCGCCTGAAGGAGCTCCTCTTAGAGGGCGGCGTGGGCTTCAAGCCGTCCCGCGAAGGCGAGCGCAAGCGCATCACCGTCCGCGGCCGCGAGGTCGACGACGACGTCGCGCAGATCAACGTCTCGGTCGTCGAGGGCGACGACGTCGCCGCAGCGCTCGGCGAGGGCGACGCCGACGACGCCGACGAGGAGTAAGGGCCCGTTTCCGATGCCCCGCGTTCCCTCCGACGACGAGGGCGTCGCCTCGATTCGCGTCTCGCTCGCCCGGAGCGGCGGCACTCGCCGCCCCTGCGTTCGGATCCCCGAAGACGACGAGCTCTCCGGCCGCGTCGAGTCGGGGACCTGCGAGTCGCTGTCGATGGCCGCCGGCGACGTGATCCGGATCGCGATCGATCGCGAGGAGTACCACGCCCCGGTGACCGCCGACAGCGCCGGGCGGCTGATCCGCGGCGCGTTCGACAACAGACGGCTCGCGCGGGAGGCGGGGGAGGGGGAGAACCGCCTGGTCGCGTGGCTCGCCGCGAACGGCCGAGAGCCGGGGGACAGCGTCGTCCTCGACGTCGTCGTGCCGGGGGAGCTGTACGGGCTCCGAGTCCCCGGCGAGCGGACCGTGTACGAGGCGACTCGCGGGCCGCCGTCGTCGCTCGCGGACATCGCGCGCGACCTCGACGGCTGAAGGCGGCGTCGGTGGCGCGGACCGGGACGGTGACGCTGATCGCAGACCTCGCCCGCGGGTCGGATCGCTTATTCTCGCTCGGACCCGATTTGGAGGCATGAGAGAGGTCGACGCGGATCTGACGGCGCTCGACCGCGGGATCATCAACGCCTTTCAGGGCGGATTCCCGGCGACGGAACGGCCCTTCGAGCCGGCCGCGGCGGCGCTTCGCGAACACGGCGTCGACGTGACCGGGGCCGAACTGTGCGAGCGCGTTCGCGAACTCGACGCGGAGGGCATCCTCTCGCGGTTCGGCGCGCTCGTCAACGCCGAGGAGATCGGCGGGGCGGCGTCGCTCGTCGCGATGCACGCGCCCGAGGACCGCTACGAGGAGATCGCGGAGACGGTCAACGAGTTCACCGCAGTGGCGCACAACTACGAGCGCGAGCACCCGCACCTCAACATGTGGTTCGTGGTGAGCGTCGCCGACCACCCGGACCCCGACAAGGACGGGAACGACCGGGTCGAGGAGGTGCTCGCCGAGATCGAGGCGGCGACGGGCCAAGAGACGTACAACCTGCCGAAGCTCCGGGAGTTCCACGTCGGCGCGAAGTTCCTCGTCGACGGTCCGGTCCCCGACGGCGACGTCGACCTGTCCGACCTCGGTCCGGCTGTCACGCCGAGCGACCGGGGGGCGCTCACGCCCGACGAGCGCGACCTCGTCGTCGAGATCCAGGGCGGGCTCCCGATCACGGAGACGCCGTACGCCGACGTGGCGGCCGCGCTCGACGCCGACGTCGACTGGGTGATCGAGACGATCAAACAGTTCGAGGCGGAGGGGAAGGTGCGCCGCGTCGGCGTCATCCCGAACCACTACGCGCTCGGGTACACGGAGAACGGAATGACGGTCTGGGACGTGCCCGAGGATGTCCTCGACGAGGTCGGCCCCGCGGTCGCCTCGCTCGACTTCGTCACGCACTGCTACGAGCGCCCTCGGCACGCCGGCGTCTGGGAGTACAACTTCTTCGCGATGACGCACGGGCGGACGGAGGCGGAGAGCGAGCGCCGCATCGCGGAGGTGAAAGAGCTGATGGACGAGCACTGGGACGTCGGCGCCGACGACTGGGACACGCTGTTCTCGACGCGAATTCTGAAGAAGACGGGGATCCGCATCGCCGACCGCGCCGACAGCAACACGACGTGATCCGTCGCACCGCGGTTCGGGGGCGTCCGACGTGATCCCGTTGTACCACGACTTCGCCGGGGAGTCGGTGCTCGTGTTCGGCGGGGGGAGCGTCGGCGCGCGAAAGGCGTCGCGGTTCGCCGACGAGGCCCGCGTCGTCGTCGTGAGCCCCGGGTTCGACGAGCGGCTCGTCGAGCGGGCGCGGGACGGAGGCGGAGCGAGCGGAGCGGGAGTGGAGCTGGTCCGCGCCGCCCCGGACGCCGACGCGGTCCGCGGTTGGGTCGCGCGCGTCGACCCCGCGCTCGTGGTCGCCGCCACGGACGTCGCCGCCGTCAACGCCGCGGCGGAGGCCGCCGCGCTCGACGCCGGCCTGCTCGTCAACCGAACGGACGTGTCGGCCGCGGACCGATCGGGCACGCGCGACGCCCGGAGCGTGGTGGTCCCGGCGACCGTCGAGGACGAGCCGGTCCGGGTCGCACTCTCGACCGGGGGCGCGAGCCCGGCGCTCGCGAAGGCGCTCCGCGAGCGCGTCGAGGCCGAGATCGACGGCGCCGGCGCGATGGCGGAGCTCTCCGGCGAGCTCCGCGCGGAGCTCAGAGAGCGGGAGATAGCGCCCGAGGCGCGCCGGGAGGCGATCCGTCGCGTCGTGCGATCCGAGGGGGTTTGGAAGGGTTTACAAAAGGGGAGATCCAACGGTCGTCAAGAGGCGTATTCCGTGATCGAGGAGGTACTCAAGGAATGAAAGAGACGGGAGCAATCGCCGGCGTGAGCGTCGCTCACTCCCGCGCGACGGTCGACGAGATCGAGTCGGCCGGCGGCGACGGCGTCCGTGCGACCGTCTCGGACCTGCTCGCGCGCGACGGCGTCGAGGAGGCGTTCGCCCTCCAGACGTGCAACCGCTCGGAGGCGTTCGTCGTCACCGACCGGACCGTCGACGGGACCGACGCGCTGGCGTCGTTCGCCCCCGAGGTCCGCGGCGGCGCGGTCCGCCGACTCGACCACGAGGAGAGCTTGGAACACCTGATGCGCGTCGCCTCCGGGCTGGAGTCGCTCGTACTCGGCGAGGACCAGATCATCGGCCAGCTCCGGGAGGCGTACGAGGAGTCGAAGTCCGCGGGCGGCATCGGCCCCGTCCTGAAGGACGCGGTGACGAAGGCGCTCCACGTCGGGGAGCGCGCGCGGAACGAGACGTCGATCAACGAGGGGGTCGTCTCGCTCGGGTCGGCCGCGGTCCGGCTGGCCGCGACCGAGATCGACCTCACCGACGGTTCGGCCGTCATCGTCGGCGCCGGCGAGATGGGGACGCTCGCGGCCCGGACGCTCGACGACACGGCCGTCTCGGAGATCGTCGTCGCGAACCGGACGGTGCCGAACGCGGAGTTCGTCGCCGGCGAGGTCGACACGCCCTCGGAGGCCGTCTCGCTCGCCGACCTCCCGGCGGTCGTGCACGGGGCCGACCTCGTGATCTCGGCGACCGGGAGCCCGGAACCGGTGATCGAGCCGGAACACGTCGCGGACGCGGGGCGGCTCGTCTGCATCGACATCGCGCAGCCCCGCGACGTCGACCCGGCGGTCGCCGACCGCGACGAGCTCACGCTGTACGACATCGACGCGTTAGAGGACGTGACGCGCCGGACTCGCGAGAGCCGCGAGGCGGAGGCGCGCGAGGTCGAGGCGATCATCGACGAGGAGCTCGACCGAATCCTGCGGGCGTACAAGCGCAAGCGCGCGGACGACGCCATCTCCGCGATGTACGCGGGCGCCGACCGCGTCAAGGCCCGCGAGGTCGACCGCGCGCTCTCGAAGCTGGAGGCGCAGGGCGATCTGACCGACGAGCAGCGCGAGACCGTCTCGGACATGGCGGACGCGCTGGTCGGCCAGCTGCTCGCGGCCCCGACCAGCTCGCTGCGCGACGCCGCGGGCGAGGACGACTGGGAGACGATCCGGACCGCCCTCCGGCTGTTCGATCCCGAGTTCGACGCCCCGCCCGAGGTCCCGGGCGGGACGTCGGCGGAGGAGAGCGGTCCGGAGATCGACGGCCCGCCGGAGTCGATCGCCGAGGAACTGGACGATTAGCGCTCCCTTCGGTCGCCCTCGCTACTCGCGCGACTCGCTGTCGTTCGAAAGGCGCGGAGCGCCTTTCGTGATGTCGTCAGAACGCTCTGCGTTCTGACTGCTAGCCGAAAATCTCTGATTTCCGGCGATGACGAGACGCCTCGGGCGTCTCGAACCACGCGCTTCGGTCGCTCACTTCGTTCGCTCCCTGCAGTGCTTGCGTCGTCGTGCTTCGTCCTCGCGGCTGCCCATTTGAATCCCGCCCCGCACAGCACCGCAGCCTCACGCCTCCCCAGCCTCGTCGGACGCCCTCCGCTTCGCTCCGGACGTCCGACTCCCTCGCGCGCGCTCCGTCGCGCCCTCCGGGCGCTCGGAGGCGCGCGCCACCGCATGAGACGTTTATATGCCTGAGAGACGTTCTCGGTCCGGCTGCGATCGGAGCCGACCCGGACGGACCGTCGCTCTTTATTCCCCGGCCGATCCACGGATCGTCATGAAACTCTCCGAGTACGCGCGACGGCTCGACGACGAACTCGACACGGCGGCGTACGCCGACGTCGACGCCAGCGCGAACGGGGTACAGGTCGGTCCGGACGACGCCGAGGTGGAGCGCGTCGCGTTCGCGGTCGACGCCGCCGAGGCGACGATCGAGGCCGCGGCCGACGCGGGCGCCGACGTCCTCGTCGTCCACCACGGGATCTCGTGGGGGGGCATCGACCGCGTCACGGGGACCGCGTACGACCGGATCGCGGCGCTGGTCGAGAACGATCTCGCGCTGTACGTCTCACATCTCCCACTGGACGGCCATCAGGACCTCGGTAACGCGGCCGGCGTCGCGGGCGCGATCGGGGTCGGGGACCGGGAGCCGTTCGGCGAGATCGGACCGGTCACGATCGGGACGGTCGGCGAGCTCGACGCGCCGCGGTCCGCGGCGTCGATCCGGGAGGCGCTTGACGACTTCGATGGCCAGCCCGACGGCGAGGCGTCGCCGACGCGCGTGCTCGATTTCGGCCCGGACGAGATCGACCGGGTCGCCGTCGTCACCGGGTCCGGCGTCGACTGGCTCGACGAGGCCGTCGAGGCGGGCGCCGACGCACTGATCACGGGCGAGGGGAAGGGGAAGGCGTACCACGAGGCGCGAGAGGCCGGCGTCACGGTGTTCCTCGCGGGCCACTACGCGACGGAGACGTTCGGGGTGCGGTCCCTCCGGTCGCTGTCGGCGGAGTGGGGGCTGGGGACCGAGTACGTGAGTCACCCGACGGGACTCTGAGGAGTCCGACCGGAGGGGCGAGGGCTCCGTCCCGTCGCCTCCCGAACGCAACCCTTACCGCCCGCGTCCGCGCACTCCGGGTATGCGCGATCACTTCGAGATCCGGGACCACGACGCCGCCGGGCGGATCGGCCGGCTGGAGGTCCCCCGCGCCGGGGTCACGGTCGAGACGCCGGCGCTGCTGCCGGTCGTCAACCCCAACGTGCTCACTGTCGAGCCGTCCCGACTCCGCGAGGAGTTCGGCGCGGAGATGCTGATCACCAACTCCTACATCATCCGGAGCACGGACCGGATTCGCGACCGCGTGCTGGACGAGGGGCTCCACGACTTCCTCGGGTTCGACGGCGCGATCATGACCGACTCCGGCTCCTTCCAGCTCGCCGAGTACGGCGACATCGACGTGACCACCGAGGAGATAATCGAGTTCCAGCGGCGGATCGGGAGCGACGTGGCGACCCCCGTCGACGTGCCGACGCCGCCGGACGTCGACCGCGAGCGCGCCGAGCGCGAGCTGGCGACCACCGAGGAGGCGCTCGCCGACGCCGAGGCGGCGGAGACGGGCGAGATGCTCGTCAACGCGCCCGTACAGGGGTCGACGTTCCCGGACCTCCGAGAGGCGGCGGGCCGGCGCGCGACCGACACCGACCTCGACGTGTTCCCGGTCGGCGCGATGGTGCCGCTCCTCAACGCCTACCGCTACGCCGACGTCGTCGAGGCGGTCCGCGCCGCGAAGCGCGGGCTCGACCCGGACGCGCCCGTCCACCTGTTCGGCGCGGGCCACCCGATGATGCTCGCGCTGGCGGTCGCCGCCGGCTGCGACCTGTTCGACTCGGCCGCCTACGCGCTGATGGCGCGCGACGGGCGCTACCTGACCGTCTCCGGGACCGAGCACCTGGAGGAGATGGAGTACTTCCCCTGCTCGTGTCCGGTCTGCGCCGAGCACACGCCCGCGGAGCTCCGGGAGATGGACGGGAGCGCCGGGGGCGGAAACGGCGACACCGACGCCGACGCGTCCGCCGAGCAGCTGCTGGCCGAGCACAACCTCCACGTCACCTTCGAGGAGCTCCGCCGCGTGAAGGCGGCGATCCGGTCGGGGAACCTCCTCGAACTGGTCGACCGCCGGGCCCGCGGTCACCCCGCGATGCTCGACGGCTACCGGGCGCTGCTGGACCACGCCGACGAGCTGGAGCGCGCCGATCCGGTCTCGAAGGACGCGTTCTTCTACACCTCCCACGAATCGGCCCGGCGCCCCGAGATCCGCCGGCACCGCGACCGGCTCGCCAGGCTGGAGGTCCCCGACCGCCTGCTGCTCACGGAGTCGAACGCGCCCTCCACGCACGACTACGACGCCGTGTGGCGCGTGAAACCCCCGTTCGGTCCCTTCCCGCGGGCGCTCTCGGAGACGTACCCGCTCACTGCCGAGGTCCCGGAGCGACTCGACGACGCGGCGCAGGTCGCCGCGGCCGAGGGCGTCGCCGCCCTGGCGTCGGCGAACCCGGAGACCGCGATCACGCTCGGTCACGACGGCTGGCCAGAGACGGCGCTCGACGCCGTCCCCGACTGCGTCGAGACGGAGGACCTGCGGACGCTCGGGCGGTCCGGGTAACGGGGCTTGTTGAACCCCCGATCAGTGACTGATTTCTGTGGCTGTGCTGAATACAGGGCGGGAGTCTTGTACTAGTCCCCCTCAGTATGATCAGGCCGGATCGGTCAGTACAGGGAAATCACGAATCACTCGATAAACTTAGTTCGCTGAGTCTTGACTCCCGTTCGGTCGAAGCACTGTATAAAAGAGAAGCCCAAGTTCTGTAAGTACGACTACGCCCCCGATCGAGCGAGCAGCAGTCGATATCCCTGTCGTGTAACCACGTACCGCAACAGCGAGATCACCAAGTGCCGCGACTCCAAGCCCGAGCAAAAATACAATTATGAAGAGCAGATACCGAATCGATGTAAGTAGTTCATCTGTTCCGGAGGGCATCAAAACTAGTTCGAGTGGTGTTTGTGATAACTTTTCTGAACTGGTAAACGACTGACCAGTTCGCAAGCGCAATCTATGCCTAATTTAGAATTCAAATGGGGAAAATAACGCAGTCCCCGTGCTGATTAGATCCTCTGTATCGGTCACGCTAGCACTGACAAGCGCCGAGTAGTTCGAAACGTCACTGCTACATATAACGCGCGTATTTTACACGGAACCCCCTCCAGAGAACGGTAGCCCAAATGGGTCAGTACAGGGGATCGACTGTCATCCACCGCTACGGATTAACGATAGCTTTGATACTTATCACAGTAGACTCGGACGGTTTCACTGAGAGTTCGTGAACACCGGTAACCGTGATTGTACGCTCAAACGTCTGCTCCGTTTCGAACGCCTCTGAGAGAACGTCTTGCGAGTCATGAGAGAGAGTAACTTCTCCACCAGACCCTTTCTGTGTTCCAACGATGATTTTCACTGTATCACCCTTCTGTAGGTCTAATTCGTACGTCTGTTCTCGCTGTGTCGTGTCATCGACGCGGACATCACCAGAACCTCCCGTCACTGCCGAACAGCCTCCGAGGACAGACGCCACGGTCACACTCGTTACAGACAGATACGTTCTCCTGTTCACACATGTGGTTTTGACGGTAGAGTATAAATAGAATATCCAGAAACAAACAGATGCTTTAGCTAGTCATACAGATGCGTCCGTAGGCACCTACTAACGGTTGGTCCGGGAATCAAACGAAGAAAGTAACGCAGTCTCAGTGCTGAATGTATTCTCCCTATCGGTCATGTAGCTACTGACAGCGACTGGGGAGTTGATACCGCTCGTGCCGATAGAGGGCGCATATTGGTCATAGTAGTTGCTCCCTGTATCCTTTTGAAGACGTGTGAGAGCAGAACGCTCTGTGTGAATATTCCTGAAAACCACATTATAGATCGTGGATGAAATTGTTTATTATCCAACGGCTTTAATTATCCCAGCAAATAGCAAATGAGGTGGTTAGAAGACAACGTATGAGTGATAAAACACAGCAATGGTGGCCATCTCGATCTCTTCAGCGAATCGTTCACGCCGCAGTGGCAGCAGTTCTCGGCCTCTTCATTTATTCACCGCTGGGATCGACTCCGAGGGCAGAACTGTTCGTGAAACTGGCTCTGTTTCCAGCATTAGTAATCTCCGGCCTGTTCATGTGGAAGGGATCTCACCTCCGTCCCGTTATACATGACTTGCGTAAAGGTGACCACCCTATCCCACAGCGACTCGTTGGGCTATTGGTGATTATCTCCCTGTTTGGAATCGGACATCATATCGACCACATCATCCGCGGCAACCACGTTGGATGGCCACTGACACCGGAAATCAACGCGTTCACGTTCAGTCTGCTATCGTACCCGTTTATCACACTGGGATTGTACTTGGGCTGGCGTGACCGCGCTGGGATCCCCTACTGGACGGGCCTGTTCTTCGTGAGTTCACTACTAATCGGGTACGTGCATTTCGGTCCCTCAGCCATCGAGCCACCGGCAGACATCATCACAGTCTACGAGAATGCACTGGTTGGATGGTTTGCCTTCGCGTGGGTCGTGGGATTCACGATCGTCTTGGTCACTGGCCTCGTCTACAGTTCGCTATTGCTAATACGGCAGTCGAAGGGAGCAGCGATTACGTCCTCGCGGGGTGAATAGATGAACAGGGCCTTACCCGCGCAGGAAATGCTGACAGAACTTCGCAACCGTAACCGACTATTGTACACCGTTACACTCGCCCATCTCGCTCTCGCCGCTCTATTCACTGTCCTGATAGCACTGGACAGTAGAACGCTTCTCGGACGGAACGTCTGGACCAAGCCGTGGAAGTTCGCCATCTCGATTGCCATCTTTACGGGAACGATGGCGTGGATTCTTCCTTCGTTGTCGTTGACTGACCAAGTGGAGAAGGTAGCTACCTACACGATCAGTGGAGCGATGACGATCGAAATCACCCTGATCTCGACCCAAGCCGCGAGAGGAGTTGCATCACACTTCAACACGAGCGCGCCACTCGACACGACGATTTTCATGATCATGGGCGCGACAATTACTATCAGTTCCTCTGTCGTCGCGTACGTCCTCTGGCGAGTCGTCCGGAGTCCTCCCGATCTCCCGCCTCCCTATCTCTGGGGACTCGTACTCGGGATGTTCCTATTTGTTCTCATGAGCTTCCAAGGGTGGCTCATGGTGTTCAGGCAATCCCATGCCGTCGGAGCTGCCAGTGGAGGGCCTGGACTCACCTTATTAAACTGGAGTTTGACGGGTGGCGACCTTCGTGTTGCTCATCTTGTCGGGCTTCACGCGTTACAGGCCCTCCCGCTCACGGGATACCTCGCAACTCGCTGGAGTCGTGTCTCGACTCGTGTGGCGCTTGGTATCGTCGGTATCGTCGGCGTGCTCTACGGTGGTCTGGTCGCCGTGACGTTGGTATTGGCACTGCTGGGAACGCCTCTCGTCTCGACGCCTATCGCTCCCTGGCTCTCCCCGAGCATCGCTGCGGGATTTCTTCTTACTGTCACGATCAGCGTGTTTATTTTCGGAAGTACGCTCTGGAGACACGAGACACCTGCCCAGTAGGCGAGACATCCTTCGGCAGAGTCGCCACGCGATACCAACCTCGACTCGCTCCTCTGTACCTCGTATCAAGCACCGAAGTACATTCAGCCTCTGTATCTCGCATTACGTTCCTAACAGAAGTGAGGAGGGAGTAGACCGTCTCTGGTCTGTAAGTTCCCTGTACTGAACGATCTACAGTCGATACTTCCGGGCCTACGCGGCTGAATCACCCGCAATTTCGCGCTTGCGTATTGACCACCGAGGGGTCTACCAGTTCAGAGAAATGTTCCGACAGCCGTGCGAGATACAAGGCGCGAATCCTTCAGACTCCACACTCACGCGGTTTTGTGAAGTGTATAGTATGGGTTCCACGTTACGGCCCGCGTCGAGGCAGTCAAACGTTAACTGATTCAGACCTGACGTGCCTGTATGGTCCCCGTCCCTCGACTCGCTGTTTCCCCCTTCAAGCACCTCGATCGGCTCCCACGTGGCGGAGATCGTGACGTTGGTGCGGGATACGTGATGGCGATTACGGCAGTCGGGGTCACGACTCTCTACTATCTCGTTGTCGGGGTTGGGATCCTACTGATCGGGGTGGGTTCGGGTGGTGCTCCGTTCGTTACCAACGCTGTAGTAGGACCCCCGTTTGTAGTCGGACTCCTGTCGGCTGCTATCAGTCTCTCCGCCGTCGTTGCCCCACTGTTGTTCGTCACCGGGGTCGCGGCGTGGCGACTCGTCCCCCCGTCACAGCGCTATGGGGGTGCGATCGGCGGTCTGCTGGCGATGGCACTGGCCTATCTCGTCGCCGGTGCGTTGGTAGTTGGGCTTCCCTCGGTTTACGCCGTAGCCACCGGCAGCCCCCTCGTCGACACCGTCATCGGTGGCATCGGTATCATCGTCGTTGCGTTCCTCGCTTCGTCGTGGATCGCGTTGCCGGCCAGCGTCCTTACTGGAGCGCTATACGAGCGCTCGCTTGATGAGTGAGTCGGGGATCTCTCCGATGGCCGTCTGGTAACTTTCTGAAACCGCTGACCCGAGACGGCTGTCCGGTGAGCGATGAATTTCGGTTGGGCTCACCACTTCTGTCTCTTGTGTATCCATCCTCTGTATTCAGCAGCCACTTCCCCTCACGGTCTGAGAGCTTCAACGGGGACCGGAAATACGGCCGGGCGATACTATCCCTCTCCCGACCCCATCCGCTTCGAGTAGTCCCACGTGTGGAGTCGCTCCGGCTCGATGCGGATCCGGACCTCCTCTCGCTCCGGGCTCAGGAGCCGCTCCCCGGTCGGGTTGTCGACGCCGCCGAGATACCGGTCCAGCAGGGCGCGCAGGAGCTCCTTCTCCTCGTCCGGCGACACCGTCGCGCGCCCTCGTCCCCTGACGCCTTTATACGGCGGGTCGTTCGTCGACACCTCGAAGGAGACGTGGTCGTCGTGCGCGAGGAAGGCGACGAGGTCGGCGTCGGCGCTCGTCGCGCAGTGGACGGCGCCGTCCCACGAGAACCACAGCGAGACGATCCACGGGTCGTCTGCGGGGGTGTGACAGCCGAGGCGGACAGGCACGTGCGTGTCGGTCAGGAACTCGTCGACGCGGTCGCGGTCCCACGGGCCGGTCGGCTCCATGCGATCCATTCGGTCGGGTCCGGCGTAACGGTTGCGGCGCGGAACACAAGAGAATTGACCGTCCCCGCGCGAGGGGACGTATGACCGACTACTTCGAGGTCCACGAGCGCGACGGCGCCGCCCGACTCGGGGAGCTTCGGCTCGCCGATCCGGTGACGACGCCGGCGCTCGCGGACCCGTTCCTCGAGGACGCGGGCAGCCTCTGGGCCGGCGACCGAGCGGTCCCCGACGGCGACGAGGCCGCGCTCACTGTCCTGCCGCACCGCTCGTTCCCCGCGGGGACCCGCGAGGAGGTCCGCGAGTCGTTCGCGGTCGATCACCCCGATGTCGACTACCCCTCCGCCGCCGTCGTCGACAGCGCGGGCGCCCGCGACGTCGGCGCCGACGCGTATCTGCTCTCGGACGCGTCCGGGTTCGTCGGCCACGGCGAGGCGTTCCGCGACGCGGTCGTGTCGGCGAAGGAGGCGCTCCCGGCCGACACCGCGCTGTTCCTCTCTGGCGTCGCCACGCCGCTGAACGTCGCGGTCCTCGCGTACGCCGGCGTCGACCTCGTGGACGCGACGCTCGCCCGGACGAAGGGGACGGAGGGGCGATACCTCACCGCCGACGCCGAGCACTTCCTGGAGGACCTCGACGAACTGCCGTGCGCCTGTCCGGCCTGCGCGACGCCCCGCGACGAGTTCACCCGCGCCGACTGCGCCGTGCACAACGTGAACGCGCTCCGCGCGGAGCTTCGGCGCGTCCGCGAGCGGATCCGCGCGGGTCGCCTCCGCGACTACGTCGAGGGGCAGGCCCGCCACGAGCAGTGGCTCACGGCCGCGTTCCGGGAGTTCGACGACCAGTGGGGGTACGTCGAGGAGCGCACGCCGCTGATGCGCGACGCCGAGGTGACCGCGGCGACCGCGGAGACGCTGGACCGCGTCGAGATCCGGCGGTTCGCAGACCGCGTGACGAGCCGGTACCGGAACCGGTTCACCGATCAGCCGCTCGTGTTGGTGCCCTGCTCGGCGACGAAGCCGTACAGCGACTCGCAGAGTCACGGGCAGTTCCACGACGCGATCCAGTGGCGCGGCCACACCGTCTCGATGACCTCGCCGATCGGCGTGGTGCCTCAGGAGCTGGAGACGACGTACCCGGCCCAGCACTACGACGCGGTCGTCACCGGCGACTGGAGCGAGGACGAGATCGGGTTCGTCTCCGAGGTTCTCCGGCGCTATCTGGAGCGGAACGACTACTCGCGGGTGATCGCGCACGTCCCCGAAGACGGCTACCGCGAGATCTGCGAGCGCGTCGCGAGCGACCCCGCGGTCGACGTCCCGTTCGAGTACACGTGCGTCGGCCACCCGACGAGCGACGAGTCGCTCGGAGAGCTGAACGCGACTCTGCAGGGCGAGCCCGCCTACAGCAAGCGCGAGCGCGAGCACAACACGGTCCGGGCGCTCGCCGATTACCTGCTCGGCGACGGCGCGGGCGACGACCTGTTCGGCGGGCCGGGCGAGGCCGATATCCGCACGACCGGCCGCTACCCCAAACTCCAGGTGTGGGGCGACGACCCCGACGCCGGCCGCGAGGGCGAGCCGGGCGAGCAGCTCGCGACGATGGTGCCCCAGTACGGCACCCTCTCGTTCACCCTCGCCGGCGCGCGCCGCTGGGCCGAGAGCGCCGCCCCGACCAAACGCGTCGAGATCGACCCGTTCGTCCCGCACGGCTCCGTCTTGGCGCCCGGCGTCGTGGACGCGGACGACGACATCCGCGTCGGCGACGAGGTCGTCATCGAGGGGCCGAAGGCGTTCGCGGTCGGCCGCGCGGAGATGTCCGGGCCGGAGATGGTCGACTCGACGCGCGGCGTCGCCAGCGAGGTCCGGCACGTGGACGAGAAGTGAGCGGTGACGAGTAGCGAGCGACGACGACGATACCGTTTATTTATCATCGCTGGCCCACCCGGCAAAAGTATTAGTTGGTCGAAATATACATGCGGGGTGAGGTCCGGACCCGTGATCTCCAGAGCGCGAGTGCTGGCCACGGTCTTCGGCGTGCTAATCGGGGCCTACGAGGGAATAGGCTGGGCAGTCAGGCTGGGTGCGATCCCGGTATTGAAGCACACGCCACTGATCATCCCAATCCTGCTGGGAGCTCTCGTCTACGGTGGCATCGGGTTCCGATACGGGGTTCTCGGTGCAGTCTTCGCAGTTGTGATGCTCGTCGTGGACCTTCTGGTCATCAGCGGTCTGAAACAGGCGAGCGTAGTGGCGATAGCGCTGTGGTTTCTGCTTCCCTTCACCGTCCTGCTCTGGGGGAGTCCGTTCGTGCCGTCCAGATACCTGTTTACTCCTCCGCGGCGGTAGTGGAGCGCCGCCGATTAAACCGTTGGAGGAGGGTCTTGGCGTCCTCGGGCAGCATCTCGAAGTGTTTCTCCGTATCACCGTGGCTGCGGACGGAGACAAAGACGAAGTCTTCCAGCAGCGACGCGAGTAGTAGCGCCAACCCAACGATGACGACGAACACCAGGGTGTACAGGACATCGGCCTGGATGAGGAAGTAGAGGGCGAGCAGGCCTGAGATTAGCATCGCGGTCCAGAGTATCGTCCGGGCCGGGTGCAGGACCTCCGCCTCGGCGATGCTCACGATGTTCTCTGGGACGAAGTAGTACCGGTAGCTGTACCGTCTGAGTAGTGTCTCCTCGTTCCGCTTAACGATGATGGGGTCCGGTGCCATCTCACGGAACTCGTTCTCAATCCGGTTGTCCTTGACCGTCAGCGATGTCACCCCGAACGGTTCGTCGGAGTCGGGTTCGTCCGGGAGGTACGCGTAGAGCGCCGCCGCGCCGAGGACGCCGATGGCGATACCCAGCACGACATCGACGATGCCAACCAGTGCGCCGGCCATGCCCGCAAGCAACAGGATCGCCCCCGTGTCGTCGTCGGTCAGCTGCTGGAGGTCGTGTTCGAGCTCGCTGTACCCGGACGCCATCGACTCCCAGTCCGAGAGCCCGACGGAGTACGTGTCGGCGGTCGTTTCGATCTCGACCGTGTCGTCCACGAACAACAACAGCGAGACGGCGATGGCGGCGATCACGAACCCGACGACACCCACGAGAGTGCTGAAGGTCGAGAGCAGGAACCCGACCGCCGCCGAGATCCCAACGATGCCGACGATACCGTTACTGGTGAGCGCACCGCGGGAGACGGACAGAACAACGATGTTGTCGACGTTGAGGTGTCGCTTCTTCGAACGGTACTCCTCGTCGTCAACCGTGATGGTCAGCGCCCGCTCGGTGCTTCGCTCACTAGGTGACGAAGTCTCGGCTGGCTTGTCACGAGTCATGTCCCGACGCTTGAGACGAAGATATGTGATATGTTAGTACAAAACTTGGGATACATCACATATGAAGAGTATCGTAGCATCGAAAGTGAAAACACTGGCATGATGCCGAGGTATCTGTTGAATCTGATGTTTGAGATCGTGTGGCTAATGTTCTCGTTTTCGCCACAGATTTCAAAGAACGCTATGGCGCCGTGTCGCGCCGACGAGCGGGCTGCCGGCCCGCGAGGAGCGCGCGAGGGACGCCGCGAGCGAAGCGAGCGGCGAGGCTGGGGAGGCGCGAGGTCGCGGCGCTGTTCGAACGCGTCGTCCCCACGGCTGCTGGCTTCGGGAGTGGTCAGTATCGAACGCGGTCGATCGGTTATCCCTGAGCGGCCGAACTTCGGTGGTTGTCACCGCTCTACCGGCCTCGAGACCGACGTATACACGATCGACGGAGCCATCGGAGCGCGCGATGACCCGATCACCGATCCCCTCCGATCGCCGGATCAGTAGCTTCAAAACTGCGCCGGACCGAACCTGGCACATGGCGCTCGAAAAGGACGTGGACTGTCCCTCGTGCGGAGAGGCCCAGTCGTTCTACCGGACCGCGGCGATGACCCTCCACCTCGGCGAGAAGACGAAGTGGCGGTGCCCCGAGTGCGGCTACGGCTACGTCGAGATCAACGGCATCGACACGCTTCCGGCCTGATCCGCGAGCGCGGCGTCCGACCACCGGTCCCCGAACCGCGACCGACCGCCGGCGATAAAGAAAAGCGAGACGACCGGGCGATTCCGGTCTCGTTCCGCGATCGGCTCCCGATCAGTCGTCGCTCTCGGGGGCCGGTGGCTCCTCCGTTTCTCCCTCGGCCTCGGTGTCCTCGGCCGTGATCGGGTCGCGCTCGTCCTCGCTGAAGCCGGCCGACGCCTCCTGTCGGGCCGACGCCTCGGGGTCGAACCGCGCCTCGATGTCCTGATACCGAGGGACGAAGGAGAGCTCGTGGTGGCTCTCCGTCTCGTGACCGAGGTAGCGGTCCTCCAGGTCGAACTGCGCCTGCTCGTCGTTCTCGGCGATGTTCTGCATGTCCTCGTACACCGCGTGGGCGCCCGAGTGGAGCCCGTACAGGGTGATGAAGATGTACTGGTAGCCCAGGTCGCCGAGCTCCTCGAAGGTGAGCGGGTCCTCCTGCTCGCTCCACGCGAACGACGAGGAGTAGTTGAACGCAAGGTCGAGGTCGGGATGGGTCTCGTGGATCGTCTCCGCGTACTCGACCGCGTCCTCGCGGGACGGGTCGGGCATCTCCGGCCAGACGAGGTCGACGCCGGCGTCGGCGTAGATCCGGCCGCGTTCGAGGTGCTCCTCCCAGTCGCCGTTCGCGGAGCCGTACGCGTCGGTCCGCGCGATGATGACCGTGTCCTCGCTCTGCTTGGCGTCGACGGCCGCCTCGAAGCGCGACCGCGCCTGCTCGCGGGAGGCGATCTGCTTGCCGGCGATGTGGCCGCACCGCTTCGGCGAGGTCTGGTCCTCGATGTGGACGGCGGCGACGCCGGCCTTCTCGTACTCGCGGACCGCGCGGCGGACGTTGTGGACGCCGCCGTAGCCGGTGTCGCAGTCGGCGACGACCGGGAGGTTCGTCGCCTCGACCATCCGCTTGGCGTTCTCGACCATCTCGGTCATCGTGACCATCTCCAGGTCGGGGAAGCCGAACTGACCGAGCACGGTGGAGTAGCCGCTCATGTAGGCGGCGTCGACGCCGGCCATCTCCGCGAGGCGAGCGTCGAGCGCGTGGTAGATCCCGGGCGCGAAGGTGTACTCCTGCTCCGCGAACAGCTCGCGGAGCTTCCTGCCGGCCGGGTTGTCGATATCTCTCGTGAAGACGTCGTCGTCGAGTTCGTTCGGGTGCATAGGTGTCACTCCGCAGTGTCGCCGTCGGTGTGTCGGTCGGTCGCGCGCCGCGTGAACGTCGTCGGGTCCGGTCGCGGTCCGTCACCGGTTCCGGCCATCGGAACGGCGCTCATCGCGATCCCCCGTCGGTCCGCGTGCGGCCGGTCGGACGCAGGTCCGGGACCAGCGGCGCGTCCCGCTCCGCGTCGGTCGGGGGGCGCGTCGCGGCGCGAGCCGATCGGCGCGTCGGGTCGGCGGTCGTCGGGGATCGCTCGGCGGTCGTCGTCGGGACGAGCGGCGCGCCCGCTTCCTCGGTGATCGGCGTGCGGCCGGGAATCCCTCGGGGAGAAGTGTCGTCGGTCGGCGTCCGATCGGTCGTCGGGCGCCCCGTCGTCGATCGGTCGGTCCGGGTCGTCGATCGGTCGGTCCGGGTCGTCGATCGGTCGCCGTCGGTCGTCTGCTGGTCTGTCGGTCGAGTCGTCTCGGGCGTCGTGGCGTCGTTAGGTGTCGTCATCGGGTCGTGTGGGTGGTTGCGGTGGTCGTCTGGTGATCTGTCGGTCGGCGCGTCGCGTTGCCACATGTCCGCGTACGGATACTGACATTGCACTCGGTTCGTTCGGAGGAATGGTAATAAACATAATGATTGATAATGATAATATTCGTTAACCTATCTTATTCCCTTAAATGATGTGTGGTACCACGGAACATGACTCCGATCGGAGCACCGCGCGTGCGGGCCGAGAGCGTCGGACCGATCCATACTAACCGGTTCCGGCGCGTTGGACCCGCCGTGAACGAGCGCGACGCGCTTCGCCGGCTGGCCGCCGACCTGCCGCACGCGGGCGACGACGCCGCCGTCGTCGGCGACACCGTCATCACGACCGACATGCTCCACGAGCGCACCGACTTCCCACCGGGAACGACGCGGTACACCGCGGGGTGGCGCGCGGTCGGCGCGTCGCTCTCCGACGTGGCGGCGATGGGCGCGAGCGCGACCGCCGCCGTCGCCGTCTACGCCGACGCCGCCTTCGACCCCGACCGACTCGACCGCTTCGTCGCGGGCGCGGTCGACGTCTGCGAGGCCGTCGACGCCGAGTACGTCGGCGGCGACCTCGACAGCCACGATGAGTTCACGACGGCCTCGACCGCCATCGGCGAGGTCGCCGAAGACGGACCGGTAACGCGCTCGGGCGCCGCCTCGGGCGAGGCGCTCTGCGTCACCGGCGAGTGGGGGCGGTCGGCGGCCGCGCTCCGCCTGTTCGAACGCGACGACGAGGGGTCGGTCGAGCGCGCCAACGACCTCTTTCGGTTCACGCCCCGCGTCGCCGACGGGACCGCGCTCGTCGGGCGAGCGACCGCGATGATGGACTCCTCTGACGGCCTCGCGCGGTCGCTCCACCAGCTCGCGGAGGCGAGCGGCGTCGGGTTCGCGCTCGAACGGGACCGGCTCCCGGTCCATCCCGCGGTCGACGACATCGCCGAGGGCCCGAGCGACCGGTTCGAGCTTGCGGCGCACTTCGGGGAGGACTTCGAGCTCGTCTGCGCCGTTCCCGACGCCGAGCTCGACGCGGCCCGAGATGCCTGTCGGGCCGAACTCACCCGGGTCGGGACCGTCGTCGACGCCGCGGAGGGAGTGACGGCCGACGGCGACTCCCTCCCCGACCGCGGGTACACGCACGGGTGAGGCTCGGTCGGACGGCCGAACCACCGTGGTCTTATAAATCGGCTCCCGTCACCTCGACCGTGTCGAACGAGACCGAACGGATGCTGGCCGGCGAGCCGTACGACCCGAGCGATCCGGCGCTCGTCGCGGACCGCTCCCGCGCCCGCGACCTCGCCCGGCGGTACAACGCGACGACCCCGGCCGAACGCGGCCGCCGCGAGCGGCTCCTCCGCGAGCTGTTCGACGCCGTCGGGGAGGGGCCGACCGTCCAGCCGCCCCTCCGCTGTGACTACGGCTACAACGTCGCCGTCGGCGACGATTTCTTCGCGAACTACGGCTGCGTCTTCCTCGACACGAACCCGATCTCGTTCGGCGACCGCTGCCTGCTCGGCCCGGGCGTCCACGTGTACACGCCGACGCACCCTATCGACCCCGAGGAGCGCGCGACCGGTCGCGAGCGCGCGGCGCCCGTGACGGTCGGCGACGACGTCTGGATCGGCGGGCGAGCCGTGCTGAACCCGGGCGTGACCGTGGGCGACGGCGCGGTGATCGCCTCGGGCGCGGTGGTCACGGAGGACGTGCCGGCTCGGACCGTGGTCGGCGGGAACCCGGCGCGAACGATCCGGGAGATCGAGTGAAGGCGGCGGAGAACAGAGACGAGAGCCCTACGCCAGCGCGTCGGCGAGGACGGGGGCGACGCTGACGACGCTGCAGCCGCCCTCGATGGTGTCGCTGCCGACGATCCGGTCGACGCCGGCGCCGCGGAGCTTCGTCACGGCGTTGGCGGCGAGCATCGGGTGGACGCAGGCGGCGAGCACCGCGCCCGCGCCGCGGTCGTTCAGCACGGCCACCGACTCGCTCATCGTCGACCCGGTGGCGACGATGTCGTCGACGACGACCACGTCCCGTGCCGAGACGGCGGCGTCCGACGGCGACACCGCGACGGCGCCGGTCTCGCGGTCGCGGTGTTTCTCGAAGTAGTCGGTCTCGCCCGCGCCGTACGCGTCCCGGACCGTCTCGGCGATGCCGACCGCGCCCTCGTCCGGCGCGAGGAACAGCGGTTCGGTGAGGTCCGCCGGCAGGGGTCCCGCGAGGACGCCCGCCGCGTCGACCGTCTCCACGGGGACGTCGTAGAAGTCGGCGACGCCCGGCTCGTGGGGGTTGACGAGGACGACGCGGTCGGTGCCGGTGGAGACCGCCCGCGCCATCGCCCGCGCGGAGACGGGCTCGCCGTCGCCGAACGACTGGTCCTGTCGCGCGTATCCCATGTACGGGACCACGGTCGTCACGCGCTCGGCGCCGGCCTCGCGGACGGCGTCCTGGAGCTGGAGCAGTTCGACCCACGCCTCGTCGGAGTCGGTCGCGGCGACGACGACCGCCTCCTCGCCGTCGAAGTCGGGCACCGCCGCGAGCGTCTCGCCGTCCGGGAACCGGTCGTACGTCGGCGTCGCCAGCGGCCGGCCCGTCTCCTCCGCGAGCGCGGCCGCGAGCAGCTGTGAGCTGGATCCGGGAACGATCATGGGCGTCCGTTCCCCAGACTCCGATAAACCAGTTTCCTTACTCCGGCGGGGACCGGACGCCGAGAGCCGCGGTCGCCGAACCGCCGCCGCGAGCCCCACGCGAGCGTGTGACGCACCGAGGTCACAGGGGCGGATATTTACGCGAGCGGCGGATACGACGCCGTAATGACCGAAACAGGAGACCGAGTCGGTCTCGCCTGCCCGTCGTGTTCGCCGGGCGAGGAGACCGTTCACGAAGTGTTGCGCCCCGGCGGGCAGGCGACCGTCCGCTGTACCGACTGCGACCACACCTATAAGACCGAAATTCCGGAAGAGGAGACAGTCGAACTGGACATCGTCGTCTCGCAGGACGGCGAGTCGTTCACCACCCGGATGGAGGTCCCCGCGGACACCTACGTCGGGACCGGCGAGGAGTTCGTCGTCGACACGCCCGACGCGCTGATGCAGGTCCGCGTCACCGGGATCGAGGTCGGCCCGGAACAGCGCGTCGAGGAGGCCGACATCGAGACCGTCGAGACGCTGTGGACCCGCGCGGTCGACAACGTCACCGTCCCGGTGACGCTGCACCCGAAGGACGGGAACGCCGACGAGACGCGCTCGGTACGGGTGAACGTCCCCGGCGATTACGAGTTCACCGTCGCCGAGACCGTCGAGTTCGGCGACGAGGAGTTCGTCGTCGAGGGCGTCCAGATCCGCGAGGACGCACCCGAGTACCGCCACGAGAAGCTGGACCATGACGGGGACTTCGCCTACGCGAAGGACGTCAAGCGCGTGTACGGCCGCGACGAGAGTCTGACGGCGTGGTCGGCCTGGTAGGGGCCGACGGCGTGGTCGGCCCGGTATGGCACGGCGGCGTGATCGGCTTGGAGGACGGTCGAGTGATCACCGCGGCCGCGGCGCTACGGAACCGGCGCTCCGAAAAAACGGTGGCACCGATGGGGGTGACCCACATCGAACACCGTCTGTGAGTACGACCGCGGCGTGGTCGGTGCGGCGTTAGATGACGCGGTTCTGCAGGTAGTCGAGGTGTTTCGCGTTGTAGACGATCTTGACCTCGTCGGTTGCCGGGCTCCCGATGCAGGTGAGACGGACGTCCTTGTCTTCGACCTCCTCGTCGGAGAGGATCTGCTGCATGTCCATCTCGATGTCGCCTTCCTTCACGATCGACGCGCAGTTCGCGCAGGCGCCGGCGCGGCACGAGAAGGGCCAGTCGTAGCCCTGGGCCTCGGCGGATTCGAGGATGTACTCGCCCTGATTCACGTCGAGGGTACCGTAGTCCTCTGCGTCGAGGTCGGCCTCGGCGGCCTCCTCGAAGAGGTTGTCATCGTCCATCGACCAGCCGTGGTCGTCGAGCACTTCGTAGTTGAGGTATTCTACTGTGGGCATCACCTGATGGTTGGATCCCCTCCTCATTAGGCTTTGCTGTTCCACGCCTCTCACCGATCGATCGACCGACTGATCGAGGCCGAACGAGGGGCGATTCGGGGCGAACGACGGCCGAACACGTTCGCCCGACCGCCGCGGCGAGCCTGACAGCTCGTTATTACGACTGATACCCCGTGGGTAACAGTAAATAGCGAACGGCGTCTACGGTGATTCGATGGGAGAGTCCGTCGTCGCCGACTTCGTCGGTCGCGTCCACGCCCCGGATGTCGAGAGCGACGAGCCGGTGACGGGGCGCGTGCTCCTGAGCGAGCGCCGGCTGGTGCTCGCGACGGACGGCGGCAAGACGACCGTCCCGCTCTCTGGGGTGTTCGACGTGGTCGTCGGGACGGTGCCCGGCGACCTCCAGTCGTTCTTCAGCGACAGCGTCACCCTCGCGTACGAGCGGCGAGGCGAGCGCCGCACCGCCCTCGTCGAGGGCAAGCCGGAGCATATGGACCGGTTCGTCCGCCTGCTGTTCAAGGCCCTCTTGCGCGACGTGACCGTCACCGTCCGGCACCCCGCAAAGGTGGGCGGGCGCGTCACGGACGCCTCGGACCACACGGCGTCGGTCGCCCTCACGCCCGGAGCGATCCGCTTCGTCGACTGCCCCGACCCGTTCGAGGTCGACCTCTCAGCCGTGATCGACTACGAGCGGACCGACCGGACGCTCGCGGGCGCGCAGCGCCCCGCGCTCGTGTTCCGCCACGCCCTCGACTCCGAGACGGTCACGTCGATCGCGACCGTCCCGAACGAGCGCACGCTGAACGTCCTCGGCCGGTACATCAAACTGGAGTACGACGAGGCGATGGAGGACCTCGAATCGTTCGACCCGACGGAGGAGCAGCTGGAGATCCTCGTGTCGATCTACTCGGCCGGCGGCGAGGCGAACATCGCCGACGTCGTCACGGGCGACGTCACGCAGACGTCGATGGTCCTCGACACGCTCCGCGACGAGGAGCTCGTCGTCGACGGCGAGTCGGGCGCGGCGCTCACGCGGAAGGGGCAGATGATCGTCACCTCGTACCTGGAGTCGGTCAACTCCTGAACGGCGCCGTCTCGGCGGATCCGGGGCCGACAGCGCCGGTCGACCGAACGATTTTGCGCCCGCGACCCGTACGACCGGTATGGGATTTAAGACCGACTTCAGCAACGGTGTCATCTCGCTTCTCGTCAGCCTCGCCGTGACCGCCGCGGCCGCGCGTTCCGAGGAGAGCGACGAGTGGTCGACGGGGGAGCTGTTGGCCGCGGTCGGGATCGCCTCGTTCCTCTCGGGATACCTGACGAGCTACTTCGCCAAGTGAGGCGGCCGGGGGCCGGCCGGCAGGAGGCCGACCGGAACCCGTTCGGCGGCGATCCGGGGGAAGTTTCATGCTGGTGCGGACGAAGGTAGTTCACATGCCAGACGACCGCCACGGGCGTCCGACGCGCCTCGACGCCGTGGCCCGCGAACGGGGCGTCGACGCGCCGGCGGGCGACCGCCGCGGTGTGACGTCGCGCGACGACGCGGGGCCGCGGACCGCGCGGGTGCCGGAGCCGCACGTCCACGACACCTTCTCTGTCGACGGAATCGACACGAAGCGACGCGAGGGGCTGTTGGAGGCCGTCCTGCTCGACCGCGACGGCGTCAGCGCCGCCTCGGCGACGAGGCGGAACGGGACCGTGGGGATCCACCACGACCCCGACGTCTCCCGCGAGGAGCTCAGAGACGCGCTGGAGGCCTGCGGGCTCGTCGTCGCGCCCGGCGACGCGGCGTTCGAGGTGCGACGCGCGGCGCAGTTCGCCTCCGCCCGCGTCGCCGTCGCCGTCCTCTTCGGGCTGATGGTGGCGACCCCCTACATCGCCGTCCTCTACCCCACCCGTATCGAGTGGCTGTTCTACGACCCGGTGACGGTCCAGTACCTCCAGTCGATCCTCGACTCGCAGATGGCGACGCACTTCTTCGTCAACCTCGGCTCGCTGTCGGGGATCGCGTTCCTCGTGGCCTGCGGGCCGATCATCAAGCGGTCCCTCGCCGCGGCGGCGGCGGGCGAGCTCACGAACGAGAGCGTGTTCGTGGCGGGCGTCACGGCCCTCTTCGGCTACAGCACGCTCGCGGCGTTCACCGCCTTCGAGGGCGCCGTCCACTACGACCTCGTCGCGTACGCGGTCGTCGGCGTCACCCTCTGGAACCACTTCGGCGTCGGCGAGACGACGCCCGACACGGCTGGCGTCACGGAGCCGACCGCCGGCGGGAGCGGGACCGCCGACGCCCCGGCCGACGCCGATGAGGAACCGGTCGCGATGACCGACGGCGGTCGGTAGTCGCCGACGGCCACTTCGCGCGAATCTTTTTAAACGGCAGCACCGGTTCGGACGCGCCAAGCGCTCAGTACGCCGCCTCGTCGAGCGGCTCGACCCCTTCGATCGTCACCTCGTCGCCGACCGCGACGGTCGATCCCCACCGCTCCTCCGGAACGACGGTGTTCACCATCAGCCGGAAGTCGTGGTCGAGCCGGTCGCTCTCGGTCCAGTCCGGGAGCGTCGCTCGCCGGTTCTGGATAAACGTCTCGCGGAAGCCGTCGATCTCCTCGCCGGTGTCCGGGTTCCGAGACGGCACGACGCAGCGCTGGCAGGGGTTGACGCCGAGCAGTTCGGCGTCGCCGGCCGCGAACCGGACCGCCTCTCCCCGGTCGGCGAAGAGCCGGTCCTCCCAGAAGGCGGGGCAGTCGTCGACGACCACGCTCGGACGGAGCCGGCGGCGCATCTCCGTCGCGTCGGCGACCCCGTCGAACCAGCCCGCGACGGTCTCGAGGGTCGCGCGCGAGATGACCGTCGGGCCGCGCGCGGCGCGGTCGTCCGGGAACCCGCCGTCGGGCTCGCGCACGAGGTCGACGGCGTAGCCGAGGTAGTCGCCGACCCACGCCGCCAGCGCGTCGCCCTCGTCGGGGAGGGCGAAGGTCCGCTCGTCCGCGTCGACCCCCGTCTCGGGGCGCGCCGGCCGCGAGAGGGTCACCGCCGTCGGCGTCGCGTCAGCGGGGCCGGCGAGTTCGTAGCTCGCGCGGAGCCCGTGGACCGCGGGCTCGCTCTTTCCGTTGACGTACCCGCCGTTCCCGCCCACGGAGGCCTCGTGGGGGTCGACGCCGGCCTCGACGAGCGCGTACGTGCGGTCCCCGCGGAGCGCGCCCGCCGGTCCGAGCTCGGCCCGGTCGAGGGCGACGCCGTCGTTCGATTTCAGCGGATAGGCGACGAGGTCCGCGATGCGTGCCATGCCCCGGGTTCGGCGGCGGCGCACAAAAGCGATCGGCGGAACGCATACGTGGGTCCGGGGGGATCGTCGGCCGTGTCCCCGAGCCTCCCGTCGCTTCCGACCGCGGAGGCGGCCCTCTTCGGTGCGGTCGTTCCGGCCGGCCTCTTCCGCGTGATATCGATCCTTGACGCCGGCGTCCGCACCGCCGCGAGCGACGCGCTCGTCGCCGCGTGGCTCCTCGTCGTGGCTGCCGGAACCGCGGCGCTCGCGACGTGTCGCGGTCACCCGATCGGGGCGCTGGTCTCCGGCGCTATCGGCGGCGTCGTCGCGGGGTTCGCCGCGTTTGCCGTCCTCATCGGTTGGGGAATCGTCGCGTTCGCGCTCCCGCTGATGTCGGTTCTCGCCGTCGTCGCTGGCGCGTGGACGAGCTACGAGGTGCGTCGGGCGCGGGGAGTCGCGACCGAGCCGGCACGCGGCACGTGGCGGTCCCGGCTCGCGGGTATCGCGGCCGCGGCGCTCGTCGGGTTAGGCGTCTTGATCGCCGCCTGAGCGGCGCGGGCCGTGGGACAAAAAATAGCGAGTGAGCCGCCGAGCGACGGACGCGACTTACTCCTCGTCGTCCGCGTCGGCCTCGTCGTCGTCGGCCTCGTCCGTCTCTTCGTCGCCGATTCCGGCCGCCTCGAACGCCTCGGCGACCTCGTCGCCGGGGACGGTCCGGTAGCCCTCCTCGTCGGTGATCGTCGCGACGGCGACGTCGCTCGGCTCGAACTCGTCCTCGTGGGCCGCGAGCGCGGCGAGGCCCAGTTCGATACCGGCGGAGAGCGAGAGGTCGTCGGTCCACTCCTCCTCGAGGTGGCCCTGGATGTCCTGTCGGCCGCCGCCGATGACGGTCGCCTTCCACTCGTTCGGGGTGCCGGAGGGGTCGGCGGCGAAGAGGCGCGGCTCGCCGTTCTCGATCCCGCCGATGAGGAGCGCGGCGCCGTACGGCCGGGTGCCGCCGCGCTGGGTGTTCTCCTGGATGTGGTCGGTGACGAACTTCGTCAGCGTCTCGACGCCGACGGGCTCGCCGTAGCGCAGGCGGTTCCCCTGCGACTGCCGACGCGCGAGGTCGATCAGCTGGCGGGCGTCGGCGACGTGGCCCGCGCTCGCGGTGCCGAGGTGGTCGTCGAGCTTGTGGAGCTTCTCGATGCTCTCGGCCTCCATCAGCGTCGAGGAGGCCCGGGACATCGCGACGAACACGACGCCCTCCGCGGTGCGGATCCCGACGCTCGGCGCGCCGCGCGAGACGGCCTCGCGGGCGTACTCGACCTGGTAGATGCGCCCGTCGGGCGAGAACAGCGACGTGCCGCGGTCGTACGCCTGCTGGTCGTTGCCGCCCATCATCGCCGATCACCCGCTCTCGCGGTGTCGCCTTGGCTCATTACCCGTTATTACGCCGGACGGTTGAAAAAGCATCCGTAACCGGTACGTCCCGGCCGCGACCCGGGTCCCTTTACGCGTTGGCGGCCGACGGGGGCGGCCGACCGTCGCCCGCCGCGACGCCCGCGGCCCGTCGGCGCGTTCGCCGCCCCCGACCTCCGTCGCGCTCGCCGGTCGCGACCCCCGCCTACGACGGATATATGCCGATCGGCCCCCTAACAGGGTCGACTTGAATCCCACACGAACGACAGCCGTGCTAGTGGCCCTCCTCGCGCTGTCGGCGGCCGTCGGCGGGGCCGCGGCGGTGCCCGATGCCCGGATAGCGATCGACGGCGTCGAGGCGAGCTCGACGGAGCCCGTCGTCGGCGAGCGCACGACCCTGAACGTCACCCTCTCGAACTCCGGCGGGAGCCCCGAGGCCGCCGACGTGCGGAGCGTCAGACTCCTCGACGCGGACGCCGATGAGGACGCGGCGCCGCTGGACGAGGCGACCGCGGTCGGCGCTCTCTCGCCCGGCGACTCCCTCGACGTGAGGCTGTGGACGCGGTTCGACGAGCCCGGCGAGCGCCGCCTCACCGTCGAGGTCGTCGCGGAGGACGAGGCGGCCGACGACGAGGACGAGGGCGACGCCGTCACGGTGACGCGCGACGTCGTCGTCGACGTCCAGCCGGCCGAGGTGACGCTCGACCTCCGCACTCGCGGCCTCGCTCCGGAGGACCTCCAGAGCGACGACGAGAGCGAGAACGCCGGCGGGATCGACGTCGGCGGCATCGAGGGCATCTTCGGCGGCGGTGGCGGCGGGCTCGACACTGGCGAGGACGCCGAACAAGCCGTGCAGTCGGCCGATTCCCCGGTCGCGGTGACCGTGGTTAACACGGGGACCACGACCGCGGACCGCGTGAGCCTGACCGCGGTCGGCGAGCCGGTCGCGGGCGGCGACGGCGGCGGCGAGGACACGGTCGACGGCGGCGGCGAGGACACGGTCGACGGCGACGGCGAGGCCGACGGCGGGGGCTTCGAGGCCGGCCCGTACGTCGTCGAGGACGTCGCGCCCGGCGAGGAGCGGCGCGTCGTCGTCGACCTCGGACCGCTCGACCGGCGCTCGGCGGTGACGTTCACGGCGGCGTTCCGGTCGGAGCTCGACGCGCAGGCCGGCGCCGGCGCGGAGCGGACCGCGACGTCGACGCTCCGATACCCGGCGCACGACGGGGCGCCGACGATCACCGACGCGGCGGTCGAGACGACCGAGGACGGCGCGGTCGTGATCGACGCGAACCTCGGTAACGCGGGCGGCGGCGAGCTGGAGGGCGTCGTCGTCTCCGTCGGCGAGGCGCCGGGCGTCGCGCCGACCCCCGCCGGCGGGGAGTACTTCGTCGGCGCGGTCGGCGCCGGCGACTTCGTCGCCTTCGACCTGCGCACGACCGCGAACGCGTCGGTCGCCGACGAGGTGCCGATCCGGATCGCGTACACCGAGCGCGGCGTGCGGTACGTCGAGACCGACACGGTGGCGCTCCCCGACGCGGACGGGAACGCCGACGGCGGCTCCGGCCCGGTCGGGACGCTCGGCTCCGCGGGGGCGCTCGGGGCGGTCGGCCTCGCCGGCGTCGCCGGGCTCGCCGTCGCGGGCGTCGTCGTCCGTCGCCGCGATGTATAGCGTCGAACTGCGCGGCGTGACGAAGCGGTACCCCGGCGGGGGCGCGGAGCCGGTGGTCGCGCTCGACGACGTCGGCTTCGCGGTCGAGCCGGGCGAGTTCGTCGCGGTCGTCGGGCCGAGCGGCTCCGGGAAGTCGACGCTGCTCAACGTCCTCGGACTGCTCGACGACCCGACGGCGGGACAGCGACTCCTCGACGGGACCGACGTGACCGACCTCTCGGTCGCCGAACGCACGGCGGCGCGGAAGCGGTCGATCGGGTTCGTCTTCCAGGACTTCCACCTGCTGCCGACGCTGACGGCGGTCGAGAACGTCGCGCTCCCGACCGCGTTCGACCCCGGCGACGCGAGCGACCGGGCCGCCGACCTGCTCACCCGGTTCGGGCTGGGCGACAGGCTGGACCACGAGCCCTCGGAGCTGTCCGGGGGACAGAAGCAGCGGGTCGCCATCGCCCGCTCGCTGATCAACGAGCCGGCGGTGCTGCTCGCCGACGAGCCGACGGGCAACCTCGACACGGAGACGGGCGAGTCGATCCTCGCCGAGTTCGAGCGGGTGAAAGAGGAGGGCGTGGCGGTCGTCGCCGTGACGCACGACCCGCTCGTCAAGGAGTACGCGGACAGAGTCGTGGAGCTCACCGACGGCGTCCTCGTCGGCGGCGTTCCGGCGGGCGACGAGACCCCACCAGAGACGGCTCGCGGCGCCGAGGCGGCGGCCGCGGGGGACCGATGAGCCGGGCGGACGGACCCGATCGGGCGGGGCTCGGCGGCTGGCTCCGGGGGTGGCGCCCGGCGGTCTCGATGGCCGCGCGGAACCTGCGCCGGAACCGAGTGCGGACCGCCCTCGCGGTGCTCGGCGTCTGCATCGGCGTGCTCGCGGTCGCGGCGCTCGGCATCTTCGGAAACGTGTTGGCGCTCGGCGCCGCCGACGCCATCGGCGACATCGGCACGCAGGTCGTGGTCTCGCCGAACAACGACGCCGGCGTCGACTCGCTCTCGGACGCGGACGTGGCGGACATCCGGCGCGCGGTGGGCTCGCCGGCGGTCGTCCCGCTGTACTCGGACAACGCGGTCGTCTCCGCGCAGAACGATCAGCAGTTCGCGACCGTCTACGGCGTCGAGGAGCCCGCGCTCGCGTTCGAGGCCGCGGAGGGGCGGCTCCCCGAGCGCCACCGACAGGGCGCGATCGTCGGCGCCGGCGTCGCGGAGGACCTCGGCGTCGGCGCGGGCGACACCGTCGGGATCGCCGGGAGACAGGTCCGGGTCGTCGCGGTGCTCGTCGAGAGCCAGACGTTCAGCCCGGTGGCCCCGGACGACGCCGTCTTCCTCCCCGAGTCCGCGTTCTCGGCCGACGGGTACGGCCAGGTGCTCGTCGTCGCCGAGTCGGGCGAGGCGGCGCGGACCGCCGCCGACGACATCCGCGAGCAGGTGAACGCCCGCGAGGAGCGCGTCGACCTCTTCGAACTCGCCGCGATCGTCGACGAGGTAAACGAGTTCTTCGGACTGCTCAGCACGTTCCTCCTCGGCCTCGGCGCCATCTCGCTCGTCGTCGCCGGCGTCTCGATCCTCAACGTCATGTTAATGAGCACGGTCGAGCGGCGGGAGGAGATCGGGGTGATGCGCGCGGTCGGCGTGGCCCGCCGCGACGTCTTGCGCGTGCTGCTCGCGGAGGCCGGCCTCATCGGCGCGGCCGGCGCCGCCGCGGGGACCGCCCTCACCGTCCTGCTCGTCGCGGGGCTGGTCGTCTCGACGCCCGAGGTCGACGCCGCGCTCGCGCTCGACCCGACGAACGGCTACTACCTCCTCCTCGCGCTCGGCTTCGGCGTCGGCGTGGGACTCGTCAGCGGCGCTTACCCGGCCTGGAAGGCCGCGAACGAGCGCCCGGTGGAAGCGCTGCGGAGCTGAGCGGCCGCGACCTCCCGACGGCCGCGCGCGCGAGCGGGGTCATCACCCCGCCCAGCCCCCACGCATGTCGTCGGTCACGCGGTCGCGCCACGTGTCGAAGGCGTCACGACACTCCGGGCTCTCGTCGATGTGCCGCACGAATCCCGCGCCGGGGGACGCCAGCTCCGCCTCGCAGAACGGACACCGCTTCGGTTCGATGGTCGATTCCGATAATGGCATGATAACACATACCAATCCAGACGCTCAAAAGTGTTGTTACGTGTGGAGAAATTTGCGAGCGGTATCGTTTCTACGCACCACTCACCGACGATAACGCCTGAACGTTCAATCGCGGAGGAAGAAACGGTCCGAGCGTCAGTCGGCCGTACGCTCGTACGTGACGAACGCGAGGTCCCCGTCGGTCTCGGCGTCCGAGACGACCTCGCGGTCGACTTCCCGCCACGCGTCGGCGTCCCAGTCGGGGAAGCGCGTGTCGCCGTCGGGGCGGTCGGGGACCTCCGTCAACACCATCCGGTCGGCGCGGTCGAGGAACTGCTCGTAGACGGCGGCGCCGCCGATCACGTACGCCTCGTCGACGCCGCGGTCGGCGGCGTCGGCGGCGGCGAGCACGACCGCCCCGGTGACGTCGTTCGCGACGACCGCGCCCGCCGGGAGGTCGAGGTCCCGCGTCGTCAGCACGACGTTGGTCCGATCGGGGAGCGGGCCGCCGATCCGGGCGGCGATGCTCTCGTACGTCTTCCGGCCGACGATCACGGGGTGACCGGTCGTGAGCCGCTTGAAGTGCGCCAGGTCCGCCGGGTAGTGCCACGGCATCCCGCCGTCGTCGCCGATGACGCCGTTCTCGGCGACCGCGGCGACGAGGACGAGGTCGACGTCGGAGTCCGAGGGTAGGTCGTCGTCGCCGACGGACGCGGGCCCGTCTCGGGACATCACTCCGCGACCGCGAACGAGAGCCCGTCCGCGGAGTCGTAGTCGACGAGTTCGACGTCCTCGTAGGTCAGCTCGTCGAGGGGGACGTCGGCGATCTCGATCCGGGGTCGATCGCGCGGCTCCCGCGAGAGCTGTTCGAGCAGGCCGGGGACGTGGTCGTACCCCTCCTCGCCGTCGACCTCGTCGGGCGCGGTCCGCTCGACCCAACTCTTCACGTCGAGGTAGTCCGCGTTGCTCTCGACGTTCGCGAGTCGTTCCTGCACGTACGGGAGGTTGTTCGCGTACCACTTCCCGCGGTCGCCGCGGCCGCAGTAGACGTGCGCGTCGACGACGGTGTGGCCGAACTCGCCGACCTCGAACCCGGTCCGCTGGGCGAGCGCGTTCGCGAGGATCGCGTACGCGGCGATGTTGAACGGCACGCCGAGCGCGATGTCTCCCGAACGCTGCGTGAGGTGGAGGTTCAGGCGCCCGTCTTGGACGTTCACGACGAAGGTGTAGTGACACGGCGGGAGCGTCGAGGTCGCGGCGTTGGCGGGGTGCCAGGCGTTGACGACCATCCGCCGGGAGCGGGGGTTCTCCTCCAGCGTGTCGAGCACGTACCGAATCTGGTCGAACGTCCGGCGCTCGCTCCCGTCGGGGCCCTCCTCGACGGTCACCCAGCGGTGGGCGTCCTCGGGCCACGTCTCGCCGGGGAGCGCGGCGTCGTCCTCGGGGACCGGATAGCGGCGCCAGAACCGGCCGTAGGCGGTGTCGAGCCGTCCCTCGTCGTCGGCCCACGCGTCCCAGATCTTCGTCTCCTCGCGGAGGTTCTCGACGTGCTCCTCGCCGGAGAGGTACCACAGCACCTCGTGGATGAGCGAGTTCCAGCGGTAGCCGTCCATCTGCTTGGTGGTCAGCAGCGGGAACCCCTCCGCGAGGTCGACGGTGTACTGCCCGCTGAACGACGCGATCGTGTCGACGCCGGTCCGGTTCGGCTTGTACGTGCCCGTCGACAGGGTGTCGTCGACGAGATCGAGGTACTGTTGCATGGTGGTCGGCGTCGCCCCCGGCCCGACGGGTCCGGGAGACGACGGGTCTGTCGAGTCAAATGCGCGGGGGGAAACTAAGTGTGTCGCGAGCGGAACCGAGGTGAGGTGTCCTCGGGCTCGCCGGCGCCGTCAGTTTATAAATAGCCGAAGCGGTGGCGCGCCTCCGAGCGGTCGCCGACGGCGACCGCGAGGAGTCCGCGAGGGAGTCGCTGGCGTCGTCGGCGCCAGCGACGAGGCTGGG
>NZ_NHOY01000120.1 GCF_002252755.1 Halorubrum sp. Hd13
CCGTACTACCTCGCTGGTTGAATAGCCGGCCGTCTTCGACGCCCGCAGATTGCGGGGAGGAAGGCCCCATTGACAGGGCTACACGCGCTGAAAAGCACACCGTTGGTCACAACTCGGTGGCGACCGTTGACGGTCCACGCGAAAGCGTACTTGAGGCCCGAGGAAACGCGCAACCTGAATATCCCCTTCGGGGAATCCTCGCGCTTTAGCGCGGGGAGGATGTCAATGTGCTTCGTGATCAGTCCTTTCTCTCCCGGTACGCGGCTGCATAGAGCCCAAGCGCGGAGAGAATCGTCACCATCGCTGCGACGAACATCACACCTGAAAACAGCCCTTCGGTCGTTCCTGCAGCAGCAAACATAATTGCAGCACTGCCTGCGACAACACCACCCTGCTGTGTCCTGTTCGAATTCTCTGTCTGGAGGGCCATACTCTCCATTATCTGAGGCTGCATAATAAATTTAGTAACCGTGTTCCACTGCTGGCAAATAGATCCCCGGAAGACGCAAATGAAAGAGAGAGTACAGGCCGGTTTTCAGTTATCCGCACGCTTTACACGGCCGAACTCTTGCTGGTACATATGGAGTTACTTCCACAGATGGTGTTCCGTGAGCCAGATGGACGAAGGAAGGGGCTCATCATGCTGTTCTTATCGTTCATCAGCCTCCTTATTTGGGTATACATTGGTGTCGTGCTCAACGCTTCTGACTTTTTCATCTTTTTTGCTATCGGGCTTGGATTCTCCGGAGTCGCCGAGTCGCTGCCACCGGACCGACGACGTTCAGCAGGAACACTTCGAATGCTAGCCGTCGGTACCTTCGTTGTCTTCCTCGGTGTCCTTGCATCGGTCCCTGAATTACTATTAGCGTAGGGGATGGCACCCGGTTCTGATATATCTCTGATATTTCTCGGTGGCAATCCGGAACGGTCGGTCGGTAACTACGCAAGCGTGTTCTATCGGCTGATTCAGGATTCAGATAAAAAGTAACTTACCCCCGTGCTGACTTGAGCCTCTGTATCGGTCATCCGCCATCTAACGTAATATTGATATATCGATTCAGAGATGCAAGATAGAGAGCGCGAACCGGGCACAAACAGGGGTCAGTTTGTAAAGAAAGAGTGATCGGTCAGTACAGGGTACACATATACCGCGACGAATAAAGATCTATCTGATATCCATTAGAAATCTGGTGAAATATGTGGGTTACAATCAGCACAAATAATTGAACATCGGCAGCGTCCCGATAAGATATCCCAGCCACCGTTTCACTCTCAACCGTGTTCTCGCATGAACCAACACTCATTCAATTTGACGCAGATTGTCTCTGACGATAACTACGCCGCCACAGAGTTCTCTTCACGGCGTACGCTGTTGGCTCACAGCAACAATTTATGAACTTCTCATAGCCGGCACCCGCAAATTAACCTCCGTCCCGTCGGTTGTCGCTACGGACACATCACCGCCGGCTTGCGTGACGATCATTCGAACCATCCACAGACCGAGCCCTCCGCCGTGATTGAGCGGCGTCTCTTCTCCCGTTTCGAGGATATCCGCCTCCATTTCCGGCATTCCGGGGCCGTCATCTCGCACGTGGACCTCAATCCACTCGTTTTCCAACTCGACGAGTTCGATCTCGACTGTAGCGTTATCGTTCAGCTTCACGGCATTTTCTACCAACTCACGGATAGCCTCTCCGAGCGTCGTCTGTAGCTGCACCGACCCATCGCCAGATATCTCAGTCAGGATCGTTGCGTCCTCGTGTTCCTCTCGGATTTCATTAACGACCTCTCCGATCAGTGGGCCAGCCTCTGTCGTGGCTGCCCCACCACCTTCCGGATTGAGGACTTGTTTTATCTGTTTCATTTTCTCTATCATCTGCCCCCACTTGTCAAGAATCGGTTTGACGGTCTCGAACTGTTCCGCCCGTTTTTCTGCGTCCGTCTCTCTGCTCATCAGCTCTGTCCAGCCTCGGACTTTTGTCAAATCGTTCCGCATGTTGTGTCGCATCACGCGCTGCATGACGTTCAAGTGGCGACCATACCGCTGCTGGGCTGTGATATCGCGCCCCTCAGCAACGAGTAGGGTAATCTCGTCGTCTTCATCTGTCACGGGTTTTATCGAGAAGTCGATTGTTGCGAAGCCGTTAGCGCCCCGCACTTCCGTTTCGTAGCGGACGAAATCCCCGCCTGAGGCTCGCTCAATTGCGTCCTGAACCCGATCGTAGACTGTCTCGGAGTGTGTCCACCACTGGGCTTCATAAAAGGGGTTCCCGACGACGTCGCTGCGCTCGAACCCGCCGAACTCGAGGGCGGCGTCGTTGACCTCGATGACCGTCCCGTCGGTGTCCAACAAGCCCGTGAACTGGAACGTCTGGTTGAAAATGCTCTCGAACCGCCGAGCACGGTCTTTGGCTTCGGTCACATCCCTGAGGTAGACGATCACTCCGTCGATGGCGTCGTCGTCAAGCATGTTCCGGTATCGACTTTCGATATTGAACCACCCGCCATCCGGAGATCTGAGTCGACACTCTGCGGTGACGCTTTCGGTTTCCTCAACCGAGCTAAAGAACGCCTCCATCGCGTGCTCGCGTCCGTCTGGATGAACGTAATCGAAGAGGTTCTCGCCAACGAGGGCGTCGGGGTCGTAGCCGAACACCCGCGTCACCGACCCGCTGGTGTAGGTGATTGTCCCGTCGGGATCGAGGACTGTAACGACGTCCTCGGACTCTTCGACGAATCGCTCGGTTCGGCGCCGTTGGCGACGGCGTTCGGTCATGTCGCGGACGATCACCGCATACCCGCGAAACACCCCATCGTCGGATTCGAGCGGCGCGTACCGGACGTCGGCGTAGAACTCCGACCCGTCGGCGCGAACTCGCCAGCCCTCGTGGGCGCTCTCGCCGGCGAGACGCGCCTGTTGTATCAACCGCTCTGGGAGGCCGGACTCGCGGTCGGACTCAGGATGGAGTTCAGCCATCGACATTCCGACCGCCGCGTCACCGTCGTACCCAAAGAGGTCCTCAGCACCGGTGTTCCACGTTTGAACGGTTCCGTCCTCGTCGACGATGAGAAAGGCGTACTCGTCGACGCTCTCGGTTAGCAGGCGGAACTGTTCGCGTTCCTCATACAACCGCTGTTTGCGGCGCACTTCATCGGTTACGTCTTGCTGGACACCGATGTGGTTGACCAATTCGCCGTCATCGTACACCGGCGTCACCGACAACCGATTCCAGAACTGCTCGCCGTTTTTGCGGTAGTTCCGCAGGTCGACAGTCACCGGTTCCTCGGCGGCAATCGCCTCACGGAGTTCGTCAAGCGCCTCCTGATCTCTATCGTCTTCTTGGAGAAATCGACAGTTCCGTCCGAGTGTTTCCTCTCTGGTGTAGCCGGTCTGTTCGACAAACCCGTCGTTAGCGTATATCAGCGGATTGTCCTCGCGGTCGGGATCGCTGATCGTGATCCCGACGATAGCCTCGTCCATCGCTCGCTCTTTCAGTTCGAGCTCTCTCTTCCGCTCCTCGAGTTCGCGCTTTCGCGCTCGCCGCTCGGTAATGTCCCGAACGGTTGCGACCGTCCCGACAAGTTCAGCTCCGGTAGCCATCCGGTTCGTTATTACCTCGAAGTATCGGGTGGAGCCATAAACTTCCACAGGGACAGGATCCGTATCCTCAAGCTCGGTATTCGGACTGAACGACCGCTCGAACGCCTCAATAGTCGTAAGGTCTTTGTCGGTCGCTGAGTGTAACTCCTGTCCCTGCGTGTTCGTTTCGACGAGTTCACCGTCAGTATCGTACACGAACGTCGCGTCGTCGGCTTCCTCGAAGAATCGTGAGCGGGCAGACTGCTCGATCTGTCGGAAGGGTTTCCCAACGAACACTAACACTCCCGCGAGAAACGCGGTCACACCGACCGGTTCGAAGCTCAATCCCAGCATAATAGGCGGTAGTAGCTCGGTCGGTAGCGTGCTGACAGCCAACCGCGGTATGATCGGTGACAGCGCGAGGACTCCGAGCGCCCCGAGACTCCCAGTTGGAAACGCCGATTCACGCAGCGTCGTGAGCAACCAATAGAAACTGAGTGCCACGAGTGCGTACGTGAGCGAGAACGAGACCCAGTAGAACAACTGCGGTTCAACCACGAGGTGTAGATACGGGCTTTGCTGTAGTTCCGTCGAGACGTACAGTCCGTACAGCGGGTTCGTGAGCTTAACGATGAGGAGCCCGAGATAGGTGCCGACAGCGAGTCCACGGTAACGTCGGTCGCGATGGTATGACCGACCGGTGTACGCGGAGATAAAATACATCCATGCACCCACGCCCGTGAGCCCCCAGATGAGTCCCCCAATGTAGAGCGCGTTGCTAAGCGACTCGCTGGTGGTAACCAGCCCAAGCGCTTGGAACCCCAGCCACAATCCGTTGGTAAGGAGGACCGCTCTGAGCCCGAGCTGCGTATCTCGTCGCCGCAGCCGTGAGCCGTACGCAGCACCCACGAAGCAACTGACCGCAATCCCGGTGAAAATGAGAAAAAGCCCCCAGCGACCCGTACTTGGGTCCCCTGAGATGGTTAAGAGTGTGTAAAAAGTTTGCATACTATCTAAAATAGATGAGTTGTTTTATCAATTGCGGAATGCGAGACCGTGAGCGCAAGATTCGCAAGCGCATTCTATCAGGTGGTTCAGGATTTAGATGGAGAAATAAGCAGTTCCATTGCTGACTACATCCTCTGTATCGGTCACGCCGACCGTGTCAGTTTCAATATACAACGGTGCTAGTGACCTCTGTGGTGCTTATAACTATCGCGCAAACCGACGGACAGCACAGGGATTAAACGGATTCTTTGAAGCAGCGTAACGGATTCCCGGCGAGTCCACTTCTACCTTATCCGCCATTTTCAGTCGATTCGACCCCTCTACTGTCTTCTGAGTATGTGGTTGCTGAACTCGGCGAGAATTCGTTACGAGTCCTGTCGGAATCCGTCTTGACCTCGTTTGGTGCTCCGGGGCTCGAAGACACGAGAGATAATCGATCGGTCGATGACGCTGTGACGGTGTGTTTGGTTCTTCCCGAAGGCAGTGACATAGTGGTGTGTATGAAATTTCGTAGGTAGAGTAGCGCAAGACTCAGAGCGTGTAGTCAGCACAGCGCCTTCATTTGCTCCAGATACCTCGATCTGAACCAACTGCTCACTGTGGATGCGGACGTATCGATACTCTGTGGGGCACAACAGTTTTATCTATCAGTATAGTAGTGGGTATTAGGTAAAGAAAAATGGGAAAGACGTCGATCGATGGAAACCACGAGGAAGAGCTGACACTCACCGTAGACGATAGGGGTCGAGTCACTCTCCCGAAAGAAGTCAGAGATCGGTTGGGAATCGAATCGAACGACGAGCTCCCGGCGACACTCGTCGGCTCCGTGCTTGAACTCAACCCGAAGCCGAGTTCGAAGCTTGAGCTAGCAACAGCCGGGCGGGATGACTGGGATGAGACGACACCAACCGATGCGGGAGACGCACTCTTTGGGCCGATGGATCAGTGATCGGAGAACCGATGACTGATTCACTCCCGACCGAGGTAACCGTCCTCACTGATGTGAATATTCTTGCCATCGGTCTGACTGACGATCATCCGGCGCATGACGATGTGTATCCGTGGATCCAGAACGCTCTTGATGGGCCAAATGTCTTGCTCGTCTTCGACTACTATCCGCTCCGGACACAGTATCTCATGACGAATAATTTCGGAGTTGACGAAATTGCTGCTCGAAACGCAATCCAATCGCTCGTTCGGAGTCCGGCACGAATCGTTGGTGCGACCGCGACCACGCTTCTGGAGGCATACGAGATCAGCGCCGAGAAAAATCACGATGTCTACGATTCGTTTATCCTGGCGCTCGCACGGGCATATGATGCTGACTACCTGATTACGACTGACGATGATTTCGAGGAACTGTGCGATGGTGAGGACGTTACATACACCAATCCCATTCCGCCCGACAAGCGTAGCAAATTAACATTCATCTAGGGTTAGCGGTCCGTGGACGCTCTTTCCTGACGAGTCTGCTGATTTGCCCTGATCACAGGGCATGCGAGATATGCGCTGTATGTCTTATACGGTAACCAGTGAAAATATCATTACATCGATAGCTATTCCACAAAGAGGCTTTTGAGAATCGTTCACACGCGGTGGTGAAACGCACGAATACACCAGAATCGCCGATCCGACCATTCGACGGACAGCGCCGGGACTAAACGGATTCTTTGAAGCAGTGCAACGAAACCCCCGCGAGTCTACTTCTATCTCAACTGCCGTTTTCAGACGTTTCAGTGGCTCTATTGTCCGCTAACAGAAGCAATACTGGATTCGGGCAGAATTCGTTACGAGTCGTGCCGACATCCACACGGCGACGATACAACTTAGTATATACGGACGCAAAGCATCTGTATATGTCTGATGCGGATACCGCAAATGGTGACGATGGGCCCGAGATGGTCCAGATCAATCTCCGACTCAGCAAAGCGTTCCTCGAAGACATCGATACGACGTGGCAGGAACAGGGGTTCAACTCCCGGAGCGAGTTCCTCCGTTACGCTGCCCGAGACGCGGTGAAACATCCAGAATTTTCCCGCGAGGGGTGGAAACAGATCGCGGCGAGCGAGCACGATCTCCGTTCGGGCGACGCCGAGCTGGTCTCTCGTGATGAAGTCGTCGAGATGATGGATCGAGACGAAAATGACGAGTGAGGACGACTGGACCTGGAAATTCACGCCGCGAGCTGCGGATCAGTTCGACTCACTCGACCCACACGTGCAGGACCGCATCGTCTCGAAACTCGACGAGGTGGTCGAGTCGGAGTGGCGCGACCCCGACGAGTACCTCGAACCGCTGACCGGCGGTCCGTTCGCGAAACTCCGCGTCGGTCAGTATCGGCTCGCCTGCATTCTCGACCGGGGTGAGTCGGTGCTGGAGGTCCATCGGATCGAACACCGAAGCGGTGCCTACACCGCTGACGACGACTGACGGAATCCGATCTGCAACCGAACGACAGACGGGGATTAAACGGATTCTTTGAAGCAGCGTAACGAAACCCCCGCGTTTTCATTTCGGTGGAAAAATCGACTCGCGTCACAGCTTCGATCTCCGCCAGGTCGGGCTTTAGATACGGCTGACCGACCGACGAAAGGTCCAGTTCGTCTGCAATAAGCGCGTACTCATCGAGGCTATGTGGACTCAAACAACCACTGTTGAGGTCGGAACTGCGGAAGCGCCGGGCAGTTAGAGGGCGCGGCGGCGGGCACAATACATGTCCGGGCAAAAATACAATCCTCTAAACAGATTCTTCGTGGTTGATGTCTACACCCCATCGACGGGCGGACATGGGAACTTCCTCGAGACGTTTGTCTCTGTCCACTGTGGGCATCTTATCGAAACGAGTTGGCATATATTTATCATATTTGAATGCAGAGCCCCGGAAATCAGCAGGACGGCCCTGTTCAGTACGGATTTCATTACCCACAGTGGAACAGCTTTCGAGTTCTGAACCTCCAGTGCGTACAAATTAGTGAGAGATTTAATATATCTCTCAGCTGGCGGTCATGTTGCGAAATGAGAGTGAACTGTTATTTTCGTGAAAGTCCTCGTTTGACTGCTGAGCGAATTATCCGGTATCACGTGAAGATACTGTGGTGACCGTACCCGCACAGGGATATATTGCGTACCGAGGGTTTCAGCAGGGGTGAGCGAACCGACTAGAGTTCAGGTACCTGTGACGCGTCGATGGGCTCTGTTGTCGACCGGTTGGAAACGTCTCGGTCGTCACGCAGTTGGAGGTACGCCGACGCGATGATCGCATAGTACGGCAGGAAAAATACTGTCGTGAGAACGACCGTTACGACATCAGCGGCGACCGGCACACCAGCGAGATCCAACAGCGGTGCGACACCACCGATAACCCCGCCGAACAGGGCGGACACAACGACAAGGACGCCGAGTTTAAGCCGGGAACCGCGAGCCAGCCCCCAACTCCGTTTGAGACTACTGATGATGCCGCGATCTTCGACGGCAACGGCGAAGATGAAAAACAGGAACGAGGCCGCAAAGAACAGCCCCGGGATGAACAGGAGGAAGAAGCCAATCATCACCGTGATGCTCACGATCAGTCCACCGACCAGCGCGATTGCCGTGGCTCGCCCGAGTCGCTGCGTCGCCGGCGCGGGAAACGTCGACATCTCGCTCAGTGGTTGAGCAAACGTTCGAGAGAGAATCACAAAGTACACCGAGCTCAGAATGATGAGCACACCAAACAAGGCAAGTCCGACATTTCCAGACATCGGAAGCGCGAGCCCAGCGTTGCGGCTAAACTGCGCCGCGGCTTGGGGCGGGAGATACCCGAGAACAGTACTGTTGACAGCTGTTTGAATCCCGAACTGAATCACGAGGAACCCAACGAAGAGGATTCCACCAGTTCGGGTGAGTGTACGCCGAATACCGTCGCTAACCGCATGGCTGAGTTGGAGGGCCATTCGAGTAGTATCTCTTAGTCCCCTCCAATAAAATGCCCGAAATAAGAGCGATATTCTCACTCTGAGGGGGTATCGGTACGGAATCGTCCCTGTTTCGCTGTCTCAAGAGCGCAGTGTACACACTCTCTTCTCTAATTCGGTGCTGTCGCGTCAGAAACTTTGCCATCGGTGATGTACGAACCATCTTATATATTCAAGAGTCGACTCAATCGGTCAATACCCGTACCGAAGTATGCACGCATCGCCCTCCACCTCGCCACTCCGCTCGCTCGAAAGCCTCGTCCTCATCGGTGCAAATCTCGTGCCGCTTATCGGGGTTATTGTTTTGGGATGGGACCCCTGGGCACTCCTCGTTATATATTGGATTGAAGCGTTCAGCACGGTGCTGTTGGGAGTCAGAAAAATACTCTTTGATGAGCGTGACTCCCCCGACGTTGTCGGTCAGATCGAACCGTTACACGAACTCCGCGAGAAACGAGGCGGGTGGTGTCCTCGACCCGGATGGCCGCCGATCTATCCGCGAAACGTCCCGTTTGGACTCTCAATGCTTGGCACATGGGCGCTCTCAGTCGTCCCACCAAGCGCGTTGTACTGGCTGTCAGTTGATCGCTCAATAGTGCTGTCTATCAACCTTCTACTCGGAATTGGCGCGTTGGTGTTCGCACACGGTGCCGAGTTCATGATCGGGTATCTCGGACGGCGAGAGTACACCAACGTCTCTGCGCGAGAACTACTCCGAACGCCCGCTCAGTTGACGCTCATTGTCATTATCGGTCTCTGAAATCTACCGTGTAGCCGTTGTTGCGGAGTGCTTCAACAAGCTCGCCTCCAGGTACAATTTTGAATTCGTGGAACGAGTTGATGTGGCATTCTGCCGAATACAGCTCTGAGTCGATATTGTCTGGTATCTCGTTCTGATGGGTACCTCCTGAACAACAACCGGTTGACTGGCAACGTGGTTGGAACTGCTATCTCCTGTCATTCGAACATCTCTCATTACAACTATTCAGCTCTGGTGAGCTATTATACTTCAGATACAACGCCGCATAAAAATGCTATTCGTTGAACTATCTGAACTGAGCGATCAGTCTCACACGCAAATAGCGAAGCTGGCGGTCAGCGATGGCATAACGGGAGCAGCCGATGCTTGAAGACTACAATAACGATTTGTATTATCGGCCGTTTTTATGTGCGGTGTCGGTATCTCTGCGTATGGTACGACCCTCCCGTCGGGGCTTCCTCGGAGGAAGCGCCCTGACGCTCGCAGCGCTGACAGGTGTTCTCGCCTCTGAAACCGACGTGAACGTTTCTGGCCGACCGGCCGGGACACCGACCGCCCTTGACATCGATATTTCGGCACCATTCGCCGACGCCTTCCTCCCTGTTCCGGCGGGCGACGCGCTGTCGACGACGTACGCGATAGTCATTGCGGAGCGCATCGACGCCGACGCGGCAGAGGAACTGAGCCACCGCGCCCGTTCCGCGACTGAGCGGCTCGACATTGACGCCGACGAGTTGTCTGCGACGGTCGCGGTCACTTCGGCCGAACGTGGGTTCCAGCTGGTGACGGCAGCTGGCGGCTTCGACCGACTCGACCGCGGTGAGACGATTGCGGTCGGCGAGGGAGGCGGTGATACCGGCGGTGAGTCGGACGACGAGGTCCCCGCGGAGGCCGAGACGACGGACGAACTCCCTGCCGACTGGCGACTCGCCGATGACGGTGAGACCGCGTTCCTCACCGGTGACGGCGTGGCGGCCACTGCGACCGGCAGTGGGGATTCGCCAAGTCCTCGCAGTCGTTCGGACTCGGCGGAAGACGACAGGAGCGATCGGCGGATCGAAGTCGCTCGCGCCGCCGGCCGTGCGGCCGCCGACGATGTCGATCGCCTTGCGGAATCGCCGCTGGGCGCGGCCGCCCTCCCTCGACTTGGTGGATTCGAGACGGTGCTTTTGATTCCGGACGCTGCCGATGGTCCGTTTCCGCCCGCGGTCCCCGAGGACGTAGACGCGTTCGCCGCCGGCTTCGAGACCGATCCTGACGACCTCAGAGACCTCGACGGAACGGCGGAGAACGCGTATGTGATCCGCCCGGCTGATGACGCCGACGGGCTCGACGACGAGACCATCGAGCGACTCGTGCGTACCGTCGACCCCGCCGTCCCGGTCGAGATGGACATCACCCGAACCGACGGACTCGTACTCGTCGACACCGTTGTCGAGGCCCCGCCGGAATTTGACCGTGAGGCGTCACCGGATGCCCACATCCGGTCGCAATACGACCGCGCTGCCGGCACCGTGACGTTCGAGCATGTTGAAGGCGAGGCGGTGCCGGCCGACGAGCTGGAAGTGTGGCACGACGGCGATGAGGTGAGCGACACGGTCTTCGACGGCGAGGAATTCACGGCCGGCGATGAGATCGCTGTCGAGACTGGACTGATCGCAACCGTGATGCTGCGGTGGTTCGACCCGGACGCGAATGTCTACGACACGTACGCTCGCGAACAGGTCGACCGCGAGGCGTTCGACGTCGAGTACGAGATGAATGCCGAAACGTTGAAACTCAGCTACGAGGCCGAGCGCCCCGCCGACGCAAGTAGCCTTCAGCTGGTCCACCGCGGCGAGGGAGGCGTCCAAACAGTCGGCGAGGAATTCACCGACGGAACCCTCGAACCTGGCGATACAGTCACCGTCACGGACGTGTCGATTGGCGACAGTGTACAGCTAGAGTTCGACGTTGAGAAACCGATGGGTGGCAGGTCGCTCATCCATTACCGTGCCCGCCCCCCGCGTGTTTGGATCCACTCACATGCCGAGGACGGGACCACAGTCAGGTACGACGGAGAGGAGTCTCGCCCTGCTGACGCGTTCGTGACGCTGGTCGACGGAGAGACAGCTGACACGCAGTTTGCTGACGAACACGATACACTCTCGGGCGACGAGGAGATGATTCTCGGCGAACTTCCCCTGAGAAGTACAGTCGCAGTCGAGTGGCAGGAGCCAGACGAACCGGTTGTCATTGCCGAACATGAGGTCGTTCCGAACACGCGCGCATCGATCGAATACGACCCGGACGCCGGCGAGATTACGGTCCAACACCGAGGCGGTCGGGCGCTTCCAGCGTCAGAGTTAGCGCTCCAGGTCGGTCGCACCCCGGCCGATGTCCAGCCCGCGGACAAACTCGACGAGTTTGGTCCGGATGACTCATTCACTGCTCCAGTACCCCCACTCCTGCGGGTCCGACTCGTGTGGACCGGCGGCGACCGCGAACACCATATTGGCGGCACAACCACGGCACGCGACGCACTCGCGGCGACCTACGATATTGACTCCGAGGAGATGACGATCGAGTACGTCGGCGAACAGCCTGCCGACCCCGAACGACTGCGCGTGTCGGTGAACAGTGCTGGTGACTTCCAGGGACGAGAAGACGATCAGGAGTCGGCGTTTGCGTCCGAGCACGACAAACTAACGACGGGAGACACGATCACGGTCGACGACGTCGGGCTCGACGACACCGTTGTCGTCAGCGTCCACACCGAGTTTGAGAACGGGTCGGCGACCAGCTCCGTCGCTCACTTCTCGGCGGCACCCCGCCGCGGATTCGTCGTTGACGAAGGAGACGGGGGCGACAACGAAGCGTCGGGGACGACGCTCCGCTACGTCGGCGAGGTTCGTCGCAACGCCGATGTCTTCCAGGTTCTGATCGATGGTGAGCCCACAACAGACCAGCCCGCCGATGAGACGGACCGACTGACCGGTGGGGAGACGCTGTCGCTTGGTGATCTGTCCGCCGGCACAACGATCACTGTCGAGTGGACTGCTGGCGAGGAGACCCGAACCGTAACCGAGCACGTGATCTCCCCGCAGGCGACGTTCGAGGTCGTGTATGAACCGGCTGAGGATGGCGACGGGGGCGTCGTGACGTTCACGCACGCCGGCGGTGACGCGCTAGACGCTGACCAGGTTGACGTGGTCGTGGAACCCGCGACCGACGGATTGCGCTCTTGGGATTCCGACGCCGACGAGGTGACCGCCGGCGACGAGACTAGCGTTACGATCGACTCGGAGCCTGAGATGGCCATTGTCGTCTTCAATGAGAGCGAGGTACTCCACCGCGAACCGCTTAACCAAGACAGGTAGAGGACTGTAACTCTCCATTCGAACACAACTCCAATACACTACAGATGCAGAAACAGAACGCATCTGTGTAAGTAACTAAAGTATCCGTATTTTCTAAACATCTATTTTATGCTCTCCCGTTCAAACCGCATACATGGACGGGAGAGCATATCTGTCTGCAACAAGCGTGACTGTAGCATCTGCCCCCGGGGAGTTGTTCGGCATTGAAAAGAGGCTCTGATGATGTCCGTGTCGATGACACGACACAACGAGATCAGACGTATGAATTAGACCTACATAAGGGTGATACGGTGAAAATTATCGCCGGAATACAGAATGGGTCCGGTGGAGAAGTTGCTCTCTCATGGACCCCGAGATGTTCTCTCAAAAGAGTTCGAAATTGAGCGTACAATCAGAGGTGACAGTGTTCACGAACTCTTAGTGTGAGCGATGCGACCGTCGACAAGCACATCCAGAAGCCGACCGATGAGGGCATCGTGAAGGAGGTCGCCCTGGACGACGACCAGCGCCGACAGGGCTACCCCTGGAAGTTCTACGGTCTCACCGAAGAGGGTCAGGAGTTCCTGGAGGCGCACAACCTGCTCGCCGCTGAAGAGACACTCCAACAGATCTACGACACCATCAGCGATAAATCCGAGAAGATGGTCAAGTACGAGAACGCGCCCCGTCCCGACGACATCTAATGGGGCGTTCTATTCCCGAATAGTTTGCTATTCATACTCTTCAACCCGTGAAGAGACGATATCTGATTAACCAACAAATCTATGCCGATACCCGCTCTGTTGGTTAACACGGGGCGACCGCTGATGTCCTACGAGTCACCGACCCCGCCGGCAGACCTCTCGGCAGAGATGGTCGACACCCTCAATGGGTACTCGCCTGAGCAGCTCCGCTACATCGCACGCTACGCTGAAGCATTATAGTAAATACTAGAAGTAATTACTCACGTCTGGTATCGAGAGTTGAAGGAGAGCGGTGTCGATTGCTGCTGTAAATTCGTCGAGCGAGTCGAAGAACTGATTGCTAAGGGTTGTTTGAAGATGTCTACAGCATTCCTCGACCGGGTTCAACTCCGACGAGTACGAGGGGAGCGTCACAAACGCGAGGTCGTCACGGGCCGCGAGGTCCGTGACGGCCGACGCCTGAAAGTATGGTGCTCCATCGAGAACGATGATTAGATCATCTTCAAATTCTTCACATAGTGTCAAAATGAAATGTTTCGCGTGATCGGCGGTGATGTACTCTGTGAATCGAGAGAAGAAGCGATCACCGTCCTCGGTGATCGCGCCCAGCAGACACGTCCAGTCTCATTGGCCTGAAAGTTCAACAGAAAGCCGCGTGCCCCGCGGAAACCACGCGGCACGCGGCTCAGCTTGGACAGATTTCTTGGTTTGATCGATACACACTACTGCGGCGTCCATTTCCCGCCGCTTTTTTTAATCTCGTCGTAGAACTCGTCTTGCTCGTCATCGTCGGATTCAGCGGCTGAACGACGTGGTTTTTGATAACTCAATCCAACCTCTTTCAATAACCGCCGACAGCTCGGGACTGAATACTCAACGCCGTACGTTTCTTGAAGATATTCTTGTACGAGCGCCGGCGTCCACGCCGGCGCGTCAAAGCCGATCTCTTGGGGTGATTCGTGGACCGTTTGCTCAAACTCTTGTTGCTGTTTTTCTGAAAGTTTTCGCTTTCGTCCAGATCGGTGAGCATCTGAAACAGCCTGTTCAAGTGGGTCGTCCGTATCGAGCCGCTTGAGCCAGTTATAGATCGTTTTTCGTTCTGTATCGTACCACTCGGCAAGTTCGGTTTGCGCGACATCATTTTTGTACGCGATCGCGGCTAACAACCGCTGTGTGGGTTTGTTTCCGTCAACTTTGTCAAGCGCCTCTTGGAGTTCTTCGACAGAGATCTCATTGAGGTGTTCCATTATAGACAACGTCACTTTCTGAGTAAAAAGCTCTACCGGCTACTATAGTGCGAACTCTCCTCATCCCGAGCGCTTAACGAAAGTAAGGCGGTCCATCCTGTACCGGTTCAAGGAGCAAGTAAATAAACAAGCACACGAATATGCGACTATGAGTAATCCCAGTGACCCAGATCCATGGAGCATCTCAGAACCGGAACTCTTCCGAGAGCTACGACGTAGCTTGAGAAACGACAAACCCGCAGTACTTGTGACCATTACCGATGTCGAGGGGTCTGCCTATCGCCGCCCGGGCGCAAAAATGCTCGTCCCTGCCGACGAGGAAAGCCTCGGCGCGGTGACGGCTGGCTGTCTTGAGGGGCCGGTCGTCGATTTGGCGGTGTCAATCAGAGATACTGGTCGTCCTCAGATCGAGACGTTCGATCTGATGGACGACGATGAGTGGGGGCTCGGGTTGGGGTGTAACGGGGTCATCGACCTCCTGTTGGAACCCGTAGACAACTCGGTGGAGCCCATGCTTTCGGTGCTGGAAAATAGGGAACCGATGACAGTCCTGACCTCCGTCGAATCCACCGACCCAGCGGTCTCGATAGGAGATCGCACGGTCGTCGACGCGAACGGTAACCCCACACCTTCCAGTGAACGTGAATCGCTTCCAGAGGTGGTCGTTGACGAAATCGTGTCTGTCACCAAGAAATTCCGTACTGAGGGGAAGTCCGCAACGGTCGAGGTCTCATCAAGGAATGGCGAGGTTAGGGTCTTCGTTGATAGCATCAAACCGGCGCCTCAACTGCTCCTGTTTGGAAACCAGAACGACGTTCAACCGGTCTCTCGCCTCGGTCGCACGGTTGGATTCGAAGTTGTGGTCGCATCTGCCCGCGGCGCTATGGCGGCTGACGAAGACTTTCCCCACGCCCATGAGGTTGTGGCGACGCGTCCCACCGATCTCGCAAAACTGGCCGACGAGACGACCTACGCAGTCCTGATGTCGCATAACTTTCTCGACGACCGCCTTGCCCTTGAGGCGCTTCTGGAGTCATCCGAAATCCCTTATATTGGACTTATGGGGCCGCGAAAGCGTTTTGAACAGATTCAAGACGAACTCGCCAAGGATGGGGCGACGTTCACAGAGGACCAGCTCGAACGGGTATCGACACCGGTTGGACTTGACCTTGGGGGCGGTGAACCAGTCCAAATTGCCCTCAGCATCGTGAGCGAGACACTCGCGATTCACAATGGCCGGTCGGGCGGTCGTTTGCGAGACGAGGAGGGACCAATCCACGATCGTGTCTCTGTTACCATCCAGAATTCCTAATCATACCCACGAGAGTGTCAAGGTTAGATGATGACATTGTGGAGAGCTGCGAAGGCTTTGACCCAGCGATCTACTGATCTCCAGGAGCTATGGTGGGGGAATCGGCTATAGAAGAGTCTGCTTTATTGAATCCGAGGACGGCGTGGGGATCACTGTTTGAGAGCCTGTTCGAGGTTGTAGACTGTGGCGGTCACCACGAACTCGCGGAACTCGCGGTACCACGCGCGAGGGTGGACAGCGGTGCCGAATCGACGCTTGATGGCCGAAAAGGCGGTCTCGGCCATCCAGCGCTGGCCGTATAATTCGCTGTCCAACCGTGCGTTGTGGGCGTAATCGTACGCAGCGAACAACGGGTGGCGCAGCAAGGGCCAGACGCCCTCTGAACGGAGGGCGTCCCGGAGAGATTGGTCGTCATAGCCTTTGTTGCCGGCGAGACTCTCGATTTTCTCGGTGTTACGCAGGGCGACTCGACGGCCAGTTTGCGTATCGTGAGGCCAGTGTGCCGAGCAGTGAAGATCGAGGATGGCACACGAGTTCGTATCGACTATGGCCGTCGTTTTCAGCGTGCGTATGTGGCGATCCGAGCGGTGTTGGTAGTGTCTCGATGCCGTTTCTCGATCGAAATAGGTGGCATCGATGGCTCCGTGCGAGCCCGGATCGCAGATGTTCGCGGACTCACGAAGGAAGCCGCGCCACACGGACATGGGCACCCTCTCAAACGACCGGTACATCGTTGAGGGTACGGGAAATGCCGTTCGAGCGAGCTGTAACAGCCCACGAACCCGATCCATTTCACTCGCCCAATCCACGATTTCGCGGTACGTCGCATCCATGTGAACCCGCAAAAAGTGGAGCGTGACATGCTTCCACCCGGGAAATCCGTTGCCAGTCGGATCACTCACCGCTGTTGGACTGGCGGCACAGCGCTTTTGAGCCAGCGACGCGGCTTGCTTAACGAAGCGGAAGAGTAGTTTAGCCACATTCGGCTCTTCCGCTTCGCTTCCACCTTCAGAGCGACGCTATCTCTCCGTCTTCTGTGGATTCAACAGAGCACTCTAAACATAATTCGCCTGTTCTCGGCGACGGTCGACTTTACCTCACCAAGCCTGCCGAATGCGATATCGAAGCTAGAGTTCCTCACGAACTCACGTACAACCGCGGGTCAATCTCCACTCCGGGGGCTATCGGTCGAAGTCGTTCATTCGATGTTAGCCCGTCGAACGATGTCGGCGGCCGTACGTTCGGCCGTTGAAAGAAGTTCGGAGAGAGGTTCTTTCAGCGTGAGCAGCTCTCGATTATCCATTACAACCTCGCCGGCACAGAGGACCGTCTCGACCTCTCCCCCTTGGAGGCCGTAGACGAGGGTGTGTATTGGATCCGGAGTTGGCGTGAGATGCGGTCGATCGAGGTCGATCACCACAAGGTCGGCCTGCGTGCCGGGTTCGAGTGATCCGAGTTCATCACCGCGTCCAATGGCCTGAGCAGCGTCCCGCGTCACCATATCAAACGCTGTCCCTGCGGGGACGACTCCGGAATCGCGATGGTACCCCTTGTGTGCAGTCGCAACGGCTCGAGCGTCGGAAAGGGGATTAACCGTGTCGTTCAGAATCGTGTTGTCGGTCCCGAGGCAGACGGTGACGCCGCGGCCGAGCATATCGACAATGGGCGCGAAACCGGTCGCAAGCTGCATGTTCGCCCGATAATTGTGCACGACCGGCGTATTCGACTTCGCGAGCAGGCGGACGTCTCGATCGTTCGTCTGGACACAGTGGCCGAGCAGTGCGCGCTCGCCTAAATAGCCGACATTGCGAAGATATTCGATACTCGATATCGCCCCTCGCTCTCTCACCTCCGCTTCTGCCTCCGCGACGTGGGCTGTCGTCATCACATCGTATTCTTCGGCGAGCCGATACGCTCCCCGGAGCATATCTGACGTTGTAGTCGCGAGCGTCGCTGGGGCCGGCCAGACCGACTGTCGCTCCTCAGGCTCGTGATACGCCTCAATGAGTGATTCGACATCCGCCAACCCATCCTCGGTTTCGACAATGAGTGCGTCGGGTCCCGGATGAACGGATCCACCCCCGGAGCCTGTAATCTCCTCGAACAGACGTCTGAAATCCTCGTCCGGGGAGCGGTCCCTGAGTCCAGCGCCGTAGACGTTTCGAATTCCGAGCTGTTCGTAGACGTCGAGTTTCCGTCGTGTCGGCTTGAGATCGGTCCAGTCGAGGGCCGTTGCGTTCTCGACGAACGTGGTCGTTCCCGACTGGATGGCTTCGACGCAATACAGTCGCGCCGCGAGAGCGTGCTCATCGGCGTCCATCACTGCGAGGGCAGGCTGTTTCACGTTGAACAGCCAATCGTACAACCCTCGATCGCCTTCGAATGCTCCGCGGAGGAAGATATCGGAGACGTGGGTATGTGCGTTTACCAATCCGGGAATTACCGCCCCGCCCTCGGCGTCGATGATCCGGTCCGGACTCGTCTCGTCTTCGAGACGCTCGGCCGGACCGACCGCTGATATCTTGTCATCCTCAACGGCGACGGCACCGTTGTCGATGATTTCACGGCTCCCGTTCTGCGTGACGACCGTTCCGTTGGTAACCAGTACGTCTGTCATTCTCCTCGCCTACCCTTACTCGCCCAGCAGTCAGCAGGGTCACTGTTACACGTCGGCATTCCGTCACTTCGTCGGCGTGGTTGTACGAGTCCCATGAGTAGCGGATTGAATCCGTCGTGTAATAAATGTCCACGACCCCCAAGCGTCTAACGCCGCACCTGCAGTACCGACCCTCGTGCAGTTCGAATCGGAGCCACCGGAGTGATGACGGTCGGTGCGAAGAGACCGCAGAGCCCTGGCGAATTCGAATCGAGTCGGCTACGGCCTGTCGAGAAAAGTACTCGTCGTAGGGGGATAGGTCACGTCTACCCGAAATCGAGGTACCCGATGAAAAATTTTAAGTATTATTCCCTGTGACAAGTTAGCATCCCGGGCATTGGGAATCAATACTCGACCCGTCGCCCGGACACCCCATCACGGGCGTTTGTAGCCCGGCATCTCGCCCGAGGATGTTTACTGCTCTCGGGATAACGATCAACAGTGATCCATATGGAAATAGATATTACACTGAACGGCGACGACGTAACGTTTGAGATCGCACGCTCTGACACACTGCTCGATGTCCTTCGAGACAACGGATATACGGGTGCGAAACGGGGCTGTGACACCGGAAACTGCGGGTTCTGTACGGTGATCGTCGACGGCGATCCAGTCAAGTCCTGTATCCGACCGGTGAGCCAACTCGCCGGCACAGAGGTCGAGACTATCGAGAACCTGGGAACGCAAGACGATCTGGGACCGGTACAGTCGGCGTTCGTCGATAACTCCGCACTCCAGTGTGGGTTCTGTATTCCGGGCATGATCATGCGTTCGAAGGCGTTACTGGAAGAGAACCCAGATCCCGACGAGGCTGACATCCGTGACGCCCTCTCGGAGAACCTCTGTCGGTGTACGGGCTACGAAAAGATCATCGATGCGGTCCAAGACGCGTCGACCCGGATGTCCGGCGAAGCAGACGTAGCGGCCGACGGCGGCCGTGTTTCCACCGACGCCACATGTCACGGTTGTGATTGTCTCGAAGGAGGGAGCGACAAATGAGCAGAACTGACGATCCAGATTCGGAAGACAAGACAACCGACACTGAAAAAATAGCGGAATCCAACCCGATCCACTGGGACGAGGCGCCGAATAACCGGAAGGCACCGAATGAGCGCCGAACGGTTTCACACAGTGAGGAGAAGGACGACGCAAAAAAGATCGTGACCGGTGAGGCGAAGTACACTGCCGACTACGCCCGGGAGTTCCCGGACCTGGCTGAGGCCGAGGTCGTTCGATCGGACATCGCACACGGCGTCGTGACGGACATCGACACGAGTGCAGCGGAGGCGATGGACGACGTCTACGCCGTCGTCACGCCTGACTCCCCCGAAGTTCCTGAGAAACCCTACACCTCTGCCGGGCAGTCCTATCCCGAGCCGTCCCCGTGGGACCTCCGGGTACTCCGGCGGACGGTCCGCTTCGTCGGTGACCCCATCGCCGCCGTCGTCGCCGAAGACAAGGACACCGCAAGCAAGGCCGCACGGAAACTCGACGTCACGTACGACGAGTACGACGCGGTCTTTGATACCGCCGAAGCGATGGAGCCTGACGCGCCCCAACTCCACAGCGCCGACGACGTGGAGAACCTCCAGCCGGGCGCGGATTACGAGCGGAACATCGAGGCGCAGATGTCGGGCGAAATCGGTGACGTGGACGCCGCCTTCTCAAAGGCAGAGGAGAGCGAGGATTTGACGGTGATCGAGACTGAGTGGGAGACACCGTACCAGTCCCACTGCGTGCCCGAACCCCACACCACGATTGCCCACCGTGACGAAGACAACCGGTATCACTTAATTTCCAGCACGCAGGTGCCGTACCATACGCGCCGACAGCTCTCCCACCTCTTCGACGTGCCGATTCGAGATATTCAGGTGTCGAAGCCGCGTATCGGGGCCGGATTTGGCTCGAAACAAGGAATGATTACCGAGCCGCTAACGATGGCGCTCACGGATGCCGCTGACCGGCCGGTAAAAGTCGAGACGACGCGGCGTGAACAGTTCCATGCACTCCGCAACCGCCGCCCTGCCCGCGTCGAACTACGGAGCGTCGTGGCCGATGACGGCGAACTCGAAGCCATAGATATGGAAGCCGTCACGAACTCTGGCGCGTACGGTCCCCACGGAATGACCGTTGCCAGCGCCGTCGGCAAAAAGCCGTTACCCCTGTACACGCACACACCGAACATCCGCTACGAGATGACTGCCGTCCACACGAATCTGCCTATCGCAGGTGCTTTCCGTGGCTACGGTGCCCCGCAAGGTCACCTCGCCGTCGAGGGTCACATGGACGAGATCGCCCGCGAACTCGATATCGACCCAATCGATCTCCGTTCGCGGAACGTGATCTCGGAGGGCGACCTAGAGGTGGCCTCCGGCATCCTCAAAGACAAGGAGTACGGCCGACGCATCCGCTCGTGTGGGCTGGACGAGTGTATCGCTGAGGGGCGCGCGGCGATCGGCTGGGACGATGTCGACCAACCCGAAGCGGACCATCTCCACCGGGCCTGCGGCATGGCGTTGACAATCCAAGGCAGCGGCGTCCCCGGCGAGGAACTAGGCGCAGCGCATATCAAAATGAACGAGGACGCCTCGTTCATCCTCCAGACCGGTGCCGTCGACATCGGACCGGGAGCCGATACCGTGATGGCGCAAATCGCGGCGGAGGTGCTGAGCGTACCCCCGGAAGACGTGCTCGTACAGCCGTCGGACACGGATATCTCTCCATTCGACCACGGGGCTTACGCCTCGTCGACGACGTACATCACCGGGCAGGCGGTCAAGAAAGCCGCCGAGGAGGCTCGCGGAATGCTGTTTGAGTTCGCCTCGCGGATGCTTGGCGAACCCGAGTCGGCGTTCACCGTCGACGACGGCGCTGTCATCTCGGAGATCACCGGCGAGTCGGTCTCGATCGAAGAGATCGGGTACGAGTCGATGTACGGTGACGAGGTGCGCGCCCAAGTTATGGGTGACGCGAGCCACTGCACCGAAGAATCGCCGCCACCGTTCGGCGCGCAGTTCGTCGACGTGACGGTAAACGAGGAGACCGGGGAGTTCGAGATCCACGATATGGTGTACGCCGTCGACTGCGGCGTGGCGCTCAACCCTGCCCTCGTCGAAGGGCAGATCGAGGGCGCGATGCACATGAGCTATGAGCTGGCGACCGGAGACGGTATCACATTCGACGAGGACGGCCAGCCGCAGACGCTTGGGTTCCGCGACTACGACATGCCAACCACGGCCGATCAGCCTCCGCTGACCTCCCTCATCGTCGAAACCCACGAGCCGACTGGCCCCTTCGGCGCGAAGTCGGTCGCCGAGATTCCGGTCAACGGGGTCCCGCCGGCGCTAAGCAACGCCGTCCGTCGCGCCGTTGGAGTCAGGATCGGCGACATGCCGATCACCCCGGAGAAGATCGCGGCCGCACTGGACGACGACTGAGGCGGTTCGCCGCTCTCGGAGCTCTGTATACATCGTCGACGCCGAGGGCGCTGCCGGTACACGCACGGCCTCGTCGGAGAGCGGACAGGGCGACAGTGACACGAAAGCACCGACGGCCCCAAACGGATCGCCATCGAGATCTTAATCAGGACCGGAGCACGTCGACGTATTCGCCCGACGGTACGTCGACCAACCCGTTGTTCGTCAGGCGGTAGGTCGGAATGACCTCCAGCGCGAGGAAGGACAGCTCCATGAGACCGCTGTCGACGAGGCCGAGGTCGGTCGCGAACGCCTCGACCCGCTCGTACTCCTCGTACACCGTTTCGATCGGGGCGTCGGACATAAGCCCCGCGACCGGTAGCGCGAGCGAGACAGTCTGGTCAGTAGCCGGGTCGAAAGCAGCGATACCGCCGTCAATATCACGGAGGTGGTTTGCCACAATGGCCATCGCGTCGGGGTCCGCGCCGGCGACCACGCAGTTGTGGGCGTCGTGGGCGACGGTGGAGCCGATAGCGCCGCGGTGCAGGCCGAGACCGTGGACGAATCCCCGTCCGATACCGCCGCCGCGACCGTGACGCTCGATGACGGCAAGCGAAGCGATGCCCTCGTCCTCGGGGGGGACCAGCACGCCCGAGTCGATTGGAACGGTGGCGTCCATGGGTTCGGTCTGTAGCCCGCCGACAGCGTCGATGACGCGGACGGAGGCCGTCTCCGCGGCGTCGGCGGGGGCCTCGATAGCGAGGTCCGTCCCCGCGACAGGGTCGAACTGGACGGTGTCCGTCGCCAGATTCGTGACCCCGGTCCGCCCCGACGCTGCGGGGTCCAGTTCGCCGTCGACCATCACGTGGGAAACGTCCCACGACTCCAGATCGTCGAGCAACACGAGGTCGGCGGGCGCTCCGGGCGCGATCCGTCCGAACGGCAGGTCGTAGCTCTCGGCGGTGTTGAGCGTCGCCATCTGGACGACCTCGACGGGGTCTGCACCCTTGTCAATCGCCTTTCGGACCGCGAAGTCGACGCCACCGTGGTCGACGATGTCGACGACTTCCCTGTCGTCGGTACAGAGCGAGAGCCGCCGAGCGTCGACCGCGTCAGTCAGCGGGAGGAGATCGGCGAGGTTTTTGCTCGAAGAGCCCTCGCGCAGATAGACCCGGATCCCGAGGTCCGCTCGCGTTCGCGCTTCGCTGAGCGTGATGCTCTCGTGGTCTGTGTCGAGATACCGGGCGGCTTCGTGGAGAGCCGCGCCGTCGACGCCGGGCATGTGACCGTCGACCGTGAGGCCGCGCTCCCGTGCCGACGCTATTTTCGCGTGTACCTCCTCGTCGCCCGCGAGCAGTCCCGGGATATCCATCACCTCGCCCAGGGCGACGACGGGATTGAGGTCGAGCAGCGAGTCCACGGCCGCCGCGGAGAGCGTCGCACCGGCGTCTTGCAGCGAAGAGGCCGGAACGCTCGAAGGGACGGTAAACCGGGCCTTCAGCGGCGTGTACGCCGCGTCCTCGACGACAGCGCGAACGCCGGGCTCTCCCAGCACGTTCGCTATCTCGTGCGGATCGTGAATGACGGTTGTCACGCCCCGGGGCAGGACCGCGTTGCCGTACTCCGGCAGCGTCACCATGCTCGACTCGACGTGCATGTGGGCGTCGATGAGTCCGGGGGCGACGTAGCCGGCGTCGAGAGTGCGCTCGGCCGGACGCTCCGCGAGCGCGACGATTTCACCGTCGTCGATGGCGACGGCACCGTCTTCAAGCGATCCTGTGTTGACATTTACCACTGTGCCGCGGACGAGGGTGTCGACCGCGTCAGTCATCGGCCCCACGACTCGGACACCGTTCAGCACACGTGACAGCGCTCCGTTCGAATACCGTGCTAACGTAACGCATACTGAGTGACTGTCACCACGGACAAAAAGTGGTTCGGCTTAGCCGAGACGGACCGGAACACGAACACCCACACGCGACTCGCTGGCCGCGGGTGCCCCCTCACGACGTCTCGGCGTGGTGAGTCGCCGCTCTAGCCGTGAGCGTCAAGTAGGCGAACACGCTCAAACCGCCGACGACCGCGCTTGCTCCCCAGAATACCAACAGGAATCGGTAGCCTGCGACGGCATCACCAAACGCGTTCTGGGCGACACTGGTGAACACGATGGGACCCACGGTCTGTCCCAGCCAGAGCATGCTCGTCAACACGCCAAGCATGCTCGCCCGAAGCTGGCCCGAGACGAGTCCGGCGGTCGTGGTGTCGAGCGACGGCATCACGACCCCGAATCCGAGACCGAAACAGACGAGCATCGCGCCGATTGCGATCGGTGTCCCGGCGGCCCAGACGCCGAGCAGGCTGACCCCGAAGCCGACGAATCCGAGTGCAACCAGTTGTTTTGCCGGGAGGAGCTGTGACACCCGTCCGTACTGTGATGCCATCGTGGCGTTGGCTATCGAGACCATACTGAACAGTACCCCGATCTCCCCGGCAGCGAGGCCGTACACGTCGCTAAACAGCAAGGAGACGGTCGTGAGAACGCCCCCGTAGAAGAGAAAAAATGTGAAAAAGGCGGCGACCCAGAGCCCGAGGGCCTGTGGCATGAGTGCTGCAGCGGTGAGCCGATCGGCGTACGTGCGAAACGACGGCGGCGAATCGATCGACGGCTCCGTCAGCGAAAACAGCGCGACGACGCCAACGACGAGGCTGACGCCGAAGAACGCGAACGGGACGTTCCATCCGATCGACGCGAGTGCACCACCGATCAGCGGATACGTCGCTGCGCCGATGCCGATCGCGCTGCCGTTGACGCCGATGACCGCGTGACGCTGTTCGTCGTCGTAGAAATCACCGATAAGGGTGATCGCGAGAACCATCAGCCCACTCGCGCCGACTCCCTGTAGAAGTCGGAGGAGTAACACGATCTCGAAAGGCGGAGCGAAGCCGATGGCTGCGCCGGTCAGGCCGAAAAGGAACAGGAGCGGTAAGACGACGGGTCGCCGGCCGAAGTGATCCGAGAGAAATCCGATAAACGGCGTGAGAAGTACGCCCGGGAGGGTGTAAGCCGTAATAATGAGCCCGGCCTGCGTGTCGGAGATGCCGAACACCCCACGGAGTTCGGGCAGGATGGGACTGATGAGCGGGACTCCCATGACGCCGATGAGCGAACAGGCGATCACCGTCTGGAAGGCGGCAGACGACCAAGGGATTTCGATACGCTCCTCTGAAGACATTCGAACTCGTATCGGAGATGCAGCGCCGTGACCAAAAAATCCCCTCATCAGAGATGGGAGACATCCGACGGAGTTTCCCAGTACAGCGCATCGAGAGCCAAAGATGTGTACTCAACCGGAAAAAGCGGTCTGTAATTCCGAGATGTCGACGATCAAACGCTGGGCGGAGGCCGCGTGTCAGCTCATTACACCGCCGGTGGTGACGTAGAAGTAGAGGACAAACGCCGCCGCCAGTATCCATTGCCCCACGTGGATAGAACGGTAGTCGCCCCGTGCAGTCTTGACGATGGGATAGCTGATGATCCCCGCGGCGATCCCGTTCGCGATCGAGGCCGTCAACGGCATCATGATGATGGTTAGACCGGCCGGGATGAGCCAATCAACCGTGTCCCACTGGATGTCGGTGACCCCCTGAAGCATAATGAGGCCGACGAGGATGAGCCCGATATATGACGCGTACGTTGGGATCGCGGCGACCACCGGGACGGCGACGAGTGACACGACGAACAACAGCGCGACCACGAGGGCAGTGAGCCCGGTCCGACCGCCCTCTTCGACGCCGGTAGAGCTCTCGACGTAGGTTGTCACCGTTGTCGTACCGATGATCGCACCGAAGGTGGTTGCGATGGCATCAGCCATCAACGGCCGTTCCATGTTGGGGAGATTCCCGTCCTCGTCGAGAAAGTCGCCGAACTGCGAGACCCCGATCAGCGTGCCGGCGGTGTCGAAGAAATCGACGAAAAAGAACGTGAACACGACTATGACGAAGGAGATCGGCTCGATGTTCTGGAAGCCGTCGAGGAACGCCCCGACCAGCGGCGTGATGTCGTACTGGATCGGAGGAACGCTTTCTGGCGTGAGGATACCACCGTCGACAACACCGGCGAAGGTCAGTCCCCATCCGGCGGCCGCCGTCGTCAGGATGCCGAGGATTATCGAGCCGGTGACCCCCTTGGCGTAGAAGAAAACTGTGAACCCGATCCCGGCGAGTGCGAGTAGGGCGACCGGGTCGGACGCGACGTTGCCGAGCGAAACGAGCGTTGCGTCGTCCGCAACGGCGATGTTGGTCTCGATAAGGCCCAGCAATAGCAGGAACAGGCCGATACCGGCACCGATAGCGAACTTCACTGGTTCGGGGAAGAATTCAATGATGTATCGTCTCGCACCGACCGACGACATCGCGATGAAGATGAGACCCTCGACGAACACCGCGGCCAGTGCGGTCTGCCACGGAATCCCGAGCGCGATTACGACGGTGAATGCGAAGTACGCGTTCAACCCCATCCCGGGTGCGAGCCCGAACGGCAGGTTCGCGTACAGCGCCATTACGGTGGTACCGACGGCGGCGGCCAGAATCGTCGTGATAGCGAGCATCTGGAACACTTGGCCGTCGGAATACCCCTCGATGGAGATCGCCGCAGACAGGATGGCGGGGTTCACGACGATGATGTACGACATCGTCAGGAACGTCGTGACCCCGGCGACGAGTTCCGTTTTCACATCGGTGTCATGTTTTTCGAACTCGAAGAACGACGCTAGGCGTGACCGGTTCTTGCTAGTGTCTGTCATCCATGAACCCGTTATCTACCGGACTTAAATAAATGTGGGGCCACATGATTACTGCCAGCGGCCCAGATCACTCTGAAACAGGGCTGTAGGGACATATGAACTGCGTGTTCGTCCCTGAGGTGATGGAGGGCGCGCGCCATGCGCGCTGACTCAGGGTTTCTGTTTCCGAGCGGACTCACGCGCCTCCTCTAGGTCCATATCGAGGCCGATCTCCGATGCTTCCCGACGGACTGACTCGGCGTCGATGGCGGTCACTACTCCGTCATCCTGCAGGACAGTACCGTCTACCATCGTGAACTGAACGTCGTCGCCGTGAGCGGCGAACACCAGATGCGAGAGCACATCGTGCAGTGGCGTCGCCCGCGTGAGATCCGTACTGAGACCAATGATATCAGCTCGCCATCCCTCCCGAATCGCGCCAAGTTCATCGAACCCGGCGGCTTTCGCACCGTTGATCGTCGCCATCTCGAATATCTCGCTCGCCGGGGTCGAGGTCGGATCCAGCCGATCAACCTTCTGGAGGAGGCTGGCCTGACGCATCTCCGTGAACGCGTCGAGCGTGTTGTTACACGGAGGACCGTCGTTGCCGAGGGCGACGTTGATGCCGCGGTCGAGATAGTCCCATATCGGAGCGATGCCGCTGGCGAGTTTCATATTCGAAGACGGACAGTGCGTGACGTGCGTCCCCGTTTCGGCGAGTACCTCGCGCTCGCTTTCGTCAGTCCACACACAGTGGGCCAACACGACATCCTCGCCGGTGAGCCCGACCTCGTCGAGCCAGTGGATGTTTCGCATCCCGGTATCATTTTTCACGGTCTCGATTTCGTTTCGGTTCTCACTGGCGTGGGTGTGGATACGGACCCCGTCGTACGCGTCGGCCAGTTCGCGAGCGCCGCGGAGGCACTCTTCGGTACAGGAAACCGCGAATCGAGGTGTCACGGCGTACCGAATGCGGTCATCGAACGAGCCGTGGTACTCCTGAATGAGCCGCTCGGATTCGTCAAGGGCCTCCTGTGTATCCTCAAGGAGATCGTCGGGCGAGCGCTGATCCATCATCACCTTGCCGAGGACGCCACGGATACCGATCTCACCTGCAGCATCGAAAGCCTCCTCCGCGTGGGCGACCGAGAGGTGATCCACACAGGTTGTCGTCCCGCTTTCGATCATCTCTAGATATCCCAGTTTTGCCGCGATCTCCATCTCTCTGGCCGAAAGTGTGGCCTCCATAGGGAGGATGTAGTCGAACAGCCAGTCCAGTAGTTCGGTATCGTCGGCAATTCCCCGCCCAAGGCTCTGAACGGAGTGGATGTGTCCGCCGACGAGTCCCGGTAGCAGGACGTCGTAGGATTGGTGTTCGTGGTCGGCATATTGTGGCACGATCTCGGATCGTTCGCCCACCGCCTCGATCCGTGACCCCGAGACGACAACCGCTCCGTCTTGGAGTACCGTGTTCGTGTCTGCGACCACTGTTCCGGTCAATAACATACATATACCGTAATCAGTCGCAGGACAAAAAATTTCCCCTGCGGGCGGTGCGGGCGGAGTGGTACCCCGGGTGACCTGCCACGGACCGGCGCGGTTCACTCGTGTCGGTGCTCACGGATCACTCGACGAGGCCTTCCAGCGCGGTGGAGACGAGCGGAACTCGGCACAGGGAAAAATACTTGCTCGACCTCCGTCGGACCTCAATCGTCGTCGACTGGTTCGGAGATCGGCGGGACCGTGTCGGCCCGATCGAACAGCGGACTGGATTCGCCGGGGACGAACGTGTTCAGCGCGAGCGCCACCAGGCCGGTGACGATGACCGGTTCGCCGAAGAACGTTTGTGTACCCGATGGCAGTCCCGAGAGCGCATTCGGCACCGTCGCGACGCCGAGCCCGAGTCCGAGCGCCGTAGCGATGATGACCATGTTTCGACGATTCATCTCGATGTTCAGGAACAACAGCCGCATGCCGCTGGCGGCCACCATGCCGACCATAATGAGCACGGCACCGCCGAAGACGGCGGAGGGGATGGTCGTCACGATGGCTCCGATCTTCGGGACGAGTCCGAGCACGATCAGAATCCCACCGCCGATCCCGACGATGTGACGGCTCATCACGCCGGTGAAGTTGATGATGCCGACGTTCTGGGAGAACGATGTCTGCGGGAAGGACCCGAAGACCGCTCCGAGGGCACTGATGAACCCGTCGGCGAAGATTCCGCCTCGGAATTCCTCTGTGGTGGGGTTGCGTCCCTCGGCGGCGGTGATCCCGGACATGTCGCCGATTGTTTCCATACCCGAGACGAGAAACAGGAACGCGAAGGTCAAAAGCGGGACCAACTCGAAACTGAATCCGAACCGGCCGGGAGTGGGGACCGCGATCCACGCCGCTTCGTAGAAGGGCGTGAAGTCCACGACGCCGAACATGATCGCGACGACGTAGCCGGCGCTGATTCCGATGATGACACTCAACATTCGCCAGACTCCCTTCAAGAGCAGATTGAAGAGAACCGCGATCGTCAAGACCAGTCCTGCAAGCCCGAGGTTCTGCATCGAGCCGAAGTCTTCGGCACCGACCCCGCCAGCGGCGTACTGGATACCGACCGGAACGAGGTACAGACCGATGATGATGACGATGAGTCCCGTGACAAGCGGCGGGAAGAACGACTGGAGTCGTTTGAACTGCCAGCCCAACAGGAACGGAACGACGACTGCCGCGGCCACGATCGAGCCGAACACGACGTCGAGGCCCGAACTCGCGCCGATCGATGACATCGCACCGACGAAGGCGAAACTTGTTCCCATCACGATCGGAAGTTTCGCGCCGACTGGACCCACGGCGTATGCTTGGACGACGGTCGCCACTCCCGCAAAGAGGATCACCATCTGAACCAAAAACGTCGTGTCTGCGGAGCTCAATCCCGCGGCTCCCGCGACGATGAACGCGACTGCAGTCGACGGGACAATCATGACCGATACGTGTTGTAGCGCGAGCAGGAACGATTTCGACAACGGTGGCTTCTCTTCCAGACCGTATGCGAGATCGATTCCTTCGTCTGTGTTTCTAGGCATGTTCCGACATACCAATGAGACTTCTAATAATTAAAATCTTCTATTGATCTACTATATTTCATCCAAGATATCACGGAATATTCTGGTTCGCACATCTATCGGGCGGATAGCGTTCGCTGTATGAGGTTCCGACGAAGCGCCGTTCGAGAACGGGTCGGGAACAGTCACCTCCGAACGGACACGGTCAGCCATCGAATCGCTCCGCGGGGGATGTCGTGTCAACGGGACCGGCGTCTGGACGGCGACGGTTGTACTCGTAGCTCAGCTCCCACGGTACGTCGTGTAACTCCCAGGAGATAGGAGCAATGGCACGTGGTAGTGCTCGCTCGGATCGTCGATCAGGAACCGCACCGGAACCTCGTCGAGAAACGTAGATTCCGTGGGACCCTCGCGGTAATACGTCCCCACGTCGAAGACGAGCTCGAACGTTCCGGCGTCGATCTCCTCGGCGTCGAGTAACGGCTCGTCGACTCGGCCATCGTGGTTCGTCACCGCTGACACGATCTGCTCGCGGTCTCCCTCTTCGAGTCGATACAGCGTCACTTCCACGCCCTCCGCCGGTCCTTCGCGATTTGTATCGAGTACGTGCGTGGTCAGTCCTGCGCTCATACGTTGCTCCCTTCGTCGAGGTCGCTGTGATCCATCGAGAACCGCTGGAATCCGGTCGGCCGAGGCGGTTCTCGAAGCACTTTCGCGTCACCCTCTAGGTCGTCATTCCGCACGCCTAGCCACGTCTGATTCCTGGATTCGAAATTCACTTCGGCCAGCTGCGGGAACCGTTCGAGGATTCGGAGTCCGATCTGATAGACGAGGTCTTGGATCGAGTTGACGTCTTTCTCATCGAAGACCACCTGTGCGATATCTCGCACCTGCTCGGCAGGCACGTACTCTTTTGGATCGTCACCAAGCGCCGCCTTGGGGTCGTCGTACGTCCAGAAGATGTCGAGTCCGATATACAGCGTCCGATTCTCTCGTTCCGGAAGTGTGGTGTACTCGTCCTGAACGTAGCCGACGAAAGAGTTGTCTTTCACCTTCACGAGTTCGATATCGGTGACACCGCTTCGCTGATTCTCGATGACGATGTCGCCGTCCTCCCGCTTGAGGTAGTACTCGCCGTACGCCGACTCGTTGTCGGAAACGCGGAAGACCAGTTCGCTCGGTTCGAAGCCGCCCTCGCCGTCTGGAACGGGTCGTTGGTCGAACTGGAGTTCATCGGCAGACATGCGGACTCCCTCCATCTGATCGTAGGTGTTGAGGAACTCCGAGCCGACGTAATGGAGAAAGCCCTCGACGGTCGCACCGTCGTACTCGCCAGCGTGGTGCAAGATGAAGTTCTTCATCGTGTCCGTTGCCACCACCTTCGTGTTGTCGCCGTCTCGGAACGAGGGGAGGAACTCCTCGCCCTCGACCTGCGCACGCACCTCCATCCCGAGGAGCGTGTTCGGCTTGCCAGTGAATGTCGACTCGGGAATCTCGCGGAGCCCCGTCAGTGGGGTTGCGTACGTCCGGTAGACGTTAACATGTTTTTTCCCGTAGTTCATCGTTCGGTCGTCGGTGTCTTGTGGTGTGTTTATCATGGGCCGTCAGTGGTATCGTCGTCGGTCATCCCTGCTGCGTGCAGCGATCGCTGTGCTCCGGGCTACAAAATCTGGCTTTACGTAGTGCGCTTGTCACCGTCTACCAACGAGGTTCATACGCATAGGTAAACCATTTTTGGTCGCTCGTTGTCATTTTCACCAGGAGGGCACCCGCCGCTACGGTTCCAGTATTTCGTCGAGTCGCAGGCGCGCAATGGTGTGTACCTCATCGATGGCGGTCCGGAACTCCTCGGGTCGTGCGTGTTCGACCCGCTCTTCCATCGCGGCCCTGATCGCGTCGGGCGATTCGTCTCGTACGGCCATGATGAACGGGAAGCCGAAGCTGTCCTGATACCGGTCGTTCAGTCGCTGGAAGGCCTCATACTGCTCCGGAGTCAACTGATCGAGTCCGGCGGAGGCCTGCTCTTCGACGGAGGCGTCTGTCATCTCGGTCTGCTCGCCGAGGTCCGGATGTGCCCGCAGGAGTTCGAGCTGCCGATCGCGATCGGCAGCCTCGACGACGCGCTTCATCGTCTCGTGAAGGTCGTCGACCGACTCGAAGGGTCGGTCGGACCAAGCCCGTTCGGCCACCCAGGGGGAATGTTCGTACACGCCGCCCAAGAGGTCGACAAACCTCTCTCTATCCGATCGGTTCACGTCCGTGATCGTTCGTTTGCTCATCGTCCTCGCTGGTCAGACCGCCCGTCACTTAAATTCTCGTTCGCACTCACAGTCGGCCCGGAGCTGAGGCGGCGACAACGGAACAACCCTTAAGAACAGGTATCGAGTATTCCAGGGTATGGTTAGCACGGTGAACGGAGCGAGACGATACAACTTCGCGGTGACTCTCGAATGTTGTGGATGGAACGCGGTCGATGTCCAAAGTCAGGGTGGACACCGGTGGTGAGTATTGACACCGTCGTCACCGGCGGGACCGTCGTTACCGCCGAGGCGATGTTCGAGGGGGCGGTCGCCATCGACGACGGTACGATCGTAGGCGTAGGCGACGAAGATGCGTTTCCGGACGCGGAAGACCGGATCGACGCGGACGGGAACCTCGTCCTTCCAGGCGTGGTCGACCCACATACCCATCTCGCAGGCTACAACTCAATCGACTCCTACGAGACCGGAACGGCGGCCGCTGCAGTCGGCGGCGTCACCAGTCTTCTGACCTTCGCCTGGCAGGGATGGGACGACGGAGAATGGGACGACCGGGGGACGCTGACCGGAGCCGTCGAACGGCATCGCGATGGCGCGGCACCACTCATCGACTGTGGGGTCCATCCGGTCATCACACAAGAATCTCTCGCGGTGTTCGAGGAACTGGCGACGCTCGTCGACGACGGCATCACGTCGTTCAAACTCTTCACCACAGACGACATCCGACTGTCGAACGGATTCATCGGAGAGGTGTTCCGGCGGCTCGCCGACATCGGTGCCGTCGGGATGGTTCACACCGAAGAGTACTCCGTCTGCGAGCATCGGACGGACGCGGTGAAAAGCGAACCCGGCGGTGAATCACCATCGGCGTATCCGCGGTCCCGCCCGGACTACGCGGAAGCGATGTCGGCCGGCTCCGTCGCCCGACTCGCTGTCGCGGCCGACGCAAAGTATTACGGCGTCCACACCACGTCGGCGGCGGCGGCGGACGCGATCGCGGAGGTGCAGACTGACGGTTCGAACGTCAGGGCGGAGACGTGTACGCACTATACCACGCTCACGGAGGAAACGTACGAACGACTCGGGAACCGGGCGATCATGTCTCCTCCCCTCCGGTCGTCTCAGGATGTGGATACCATTTTCGACCGACTCGGCGACGGGACACTTTCGGTCGTCTCGACCGACCACGTTCCGCTGCCTCGCGAACGGAAAGAGGGCGGGCCGTGGTGGGAAAGCGCCTTCGGGATCAACAGTCTCCAGACGAGCCTCCCCGTGTTCCACGACGTGGCCGTCAACGAACGTGGCCTCTCGTATCCGAATCTTGTCCGACTCATGTGCCGCAATCCGGCACAGACGTTCGGCTTACCGCGGAAGGGGCGGATCGAACCCGGTGCCGACGCCGATATCGTCATCTTCGATCCGGATGAGACGTACACCATCACGGCGGAGCGGAACCACTCGAATGCGGACTACTCTGTGTACGAAGGCCGGACGGTGACAGGTCGAGTGAAACAGAGCTTCGTGCGAGGGACGCTCGTCGCCGACGACGGCGATATCGTCGCGAACCCCGGCCACGGGACCTTCTTGCGGCGTGAGGTGCCGGACTGGGGGTAAGTGGCGACGGAACTTTTATTTCGCGTACTGTCGTTGAAGTCGACGTGACACAACTAGAATTCGATGTCGATGGCCGTGTGTTCACAGCCGACTTGCTCGAGGATGAGGCACCTCGATCGGTCGAAGCACTCCGGGAATTCCTCCCGCTCGAATCGGAACTGATGCACGTCCGCTGGAGCGGACACGCGACGTGGATCAATATCGACGAAATCGAACTCCCGGAGATTCCACGCGAGAATCACACAGTCTACCCGTCTCGGGGCGATATCCTGCTTTATCCAGGGTACCGGAACGAACAGGAAATTCTCATTCCCTGTGGCCCGACGTGTTTCAAGAGCCCCGCAGGAGAGCTCGCCGGCAACCACATCGCATGCCTTGACGCATCCCGAGAGGAACTCCGTGAGATCGAAGAAGAGACGCTACAGACCGGCGCGAAGGACATCGTCGTCAGAGAGCGATAGGCCGATGGCCGCTCAGATTCGCTATGGTCCAGACGCCGAGAGCGGCGCGTATCGGCCTGCAGAAGCACTGATATACTGGTATATTAAGCTTAGAGCATTCTTAAGAGGTGATAGAGCATGGGCAGCATGAAATCGGAACAACACTGTGTAAGCGAGGAGCGTCTCCGCGAGGATATCACAGCCAACGCGGAGTTTGGTGCCATTCAGACAGAGTTGGGGCAGGGACGAACCGTCCTAACCGGCACGGACGCGAACCGGCAGGCACGGGAGTATCTGGTCGATCGATTCGACGACGCCGGTCTCGACGTTCGTGTCGACGCCGTCGGTAATATCACCGGTCGGTGGGTACCCGAAGAGGCCGATCCGGCGGCTCGGTCGGTGGCGTGTGGGAGTCACCTCGATTCCGTGCCCGAAGGGGGCATCTTCGATGGAGTTCTCGGCGTCTACAGCGGATTGGAGGCCGTGCGAGCACTGCAGGCAGCCGACGTTGAGATCAACCGACCGATCGAAATCGTCTGTTTCACCGAGGAAGAGGGTGCGCGGTTCTCCAACGGCGTCCTCGGCTCGTCGGTCGCGAGCGGGAAGCGGAGCGTCGAAGAGGCCCTTGCACTCGAAGACGACGCAGGCGTGAGTCTCGAAGCGGCGCTTTCCGACATCGGCTTCCGAGGCACCGGCCGCATTGACGCGAGCACGTGGGATTCGTGGCTCGAACTCCACGTTGAACAGGGGGAGCGTCTTCAAGAAGCGGACGCGGCCGTCGGCATCGTCTCGGTGATAACGGGCACCATCCGATGTGAAGTCGAAATCGAAGGTGAGGCGAACCACTCCGGATCGACGGCGATGGCCGAACGGACGGACGCGCTGACCGCCGCGAGCGAACTCGTCCTTGAGGTGGAACATGTGACGAACGACGTCGCCGCCGAGGAGGGTGACACCGTCGTCGGGACGGTCGGGAGTCTCGACGTCTGGCCCAACGCCATCAACGTCGTCCCGGGGCGCGCGGAACTGGGAATCGATGTCCGCGACGTCGAGTACGAGAATATGGAACGAATCATCAAACGCGTCCAAAACCATCTCTCGACGCTCGAAAGCGACCGCAGCGTCGAGACGATGCTCGAACGACCATACGACATCGCGCCGAGCACGATGAGCGAGCGGTGTACGGCCGCGCTTCGAGACGCGGCGGCTGTAGCTGATGCGGATTCCCTGTGCATGCACTCCGGTGCAGGCCACGACACGATGCACATCGCGAGTGTCACGGACACGGGACTGCTGTTCGCACCGTCCCGCGGCGGGTTCTCGCATAGCCCCCGCGAATGGACGGACTGGAGCAGTTGTGCGACGGCTACGAGGGTGTTGACGGCCGGATTGGGGGAGCTGGCGCGCTAATGAGATTCGATAGTCAGCGACGACGGTGTTTGACCTATGAAAACGAACGTAGCCAGTAAATATTCAGGCAGTTAGGGCTTCGAACCGGTGCCGTGGGTCGCCATATTGATGTTCACCTCAATGACGTTGGCCGCGCGTTGGACCTGCTCGGGTAGATCCCCGTTGAACGGCGTTCCTTTCAGTCGACTGGTCGGGCCAGCGATGCTCGACGAGCCAAGGACGGTTTCCTCGTGGTCAATAACCGGCGCTCCGACAGCACGAAGACCCTCCACCTCCTCTTCATCGTTGTACGCGTGGCCCCGTTCGCGGATCGTCGCCAGTTCGTCGTGTAGTGCCTCCAGGTCGGTGATGGTGTTTGCCGTCCGTTCCTGGAGCCCGTGCTGTTCGAGGATCTCGTCACGGGGTCTTCGGGAAGAAAGGCTAGAATTGCCTCTCCCGTCGCCATACAGTGGAGTTGGTCTGGTTGGTGGAGTTTGTCCGTCTGGTAGCCGCTCCCGACGGCGTCGCTCCCGCAGACCTTGTACAAGTTGATCCCTTTGCCGTGCTGTTCGGTGAAGAGGTTCGCATACTCGCCGGTCATCTCGGCGAGCTCATCAACTTCCTCCTTGCCGTAGCGACACAAGGTGTTGCGGTTTCGGACGTACTCGCCGGACAGAAGGAATTGCAGACCGATTTCGTACTGATCGTCGTTCTTGACGATCCAGTCTTTCTCCCGAAGCGTCGCCAAGTAGTGGTATGTCGAACTCTTCGACATCCCGACGTGAGCAGCCAGTTCGGTGACACCCGCACCGTCGAGTGTTTCGAGTGCTTTGATTATTTGAGCGGTTCGCTCAACCGTTTTCAACGTACGCGGTGATTTTTTTTTCTTCGATTCTATCGTCATGTTCTGACACAGTACATTCTACCACTTAATCGTTCACATACTCCAAACGTAGACTGTAGTAGATTCTGTGTATCAGCGGGTTATTGGAAGAAAGATCACTCGAAAACTCAAGTTTTGGTGGAATAATGTATGCTTGTCTAATTATTATCTCTACCGCCTGAGATCGATACGTCGGGGCGTTTTTGATATGGAAACAAATGAAACCCATACGCGAAGAAAAATAACAGAGATAACATGCAGTTCGAGCCAGGAGTCCAACTTACTCGCATCCAGTCACTCACTGCCTCGAAATCCAATGTCCTCGAGCGGGGATTCGAGCGTGACTCCTTCGACATCTTCGAGTGTGAGTGCCGCTTCAACAGTCCAATGTTGCTTACGACGGAGGATCCGAGCACGCCGTTCGAGAATCTCGCTCCCTCTTCTGCGGTGAAACAGACAACCTAGATCGGCCGGTCAAATTCGATGCCGGACTCCTGAAGCGCCCGTACGGCTTCGAGCCCGCTGTAGACGCCGAGCACCCCATCGAAGATACCCCCTTCGGGAACGGAGTCGATATGGCTCCCACAGGCGACTGCTGGTGCTGTTGGATCGGCGCTCTCGGGCACCCAGCGGCCGACGATATTGCCCACTTGCGTCAACGCGGACGTCAAGCCCTGCCGCCTCCAGGCGGTCGATGAAATACTCCCGCGCCTTTCTGTTTGCTTCCGTTCCCGTGAGTACAGTTCGACCGTGTCCTTGGTCAGTTACAACCTCTCCGAATTTCCCGGTTTCCGTGATATCGTCTCGGAGTCGGTCTTCGCTGACGCGCTGATGCGCTCCTTTCGCTTTACTCATAACCCATCCCCCTATTAAACGGGCTTTAGTTTGAATATATCGGAGACGATGACCCGGACGATGCGCAAATAACAGCAATCTCGCTCAACAGCATCAGATCGTACTGATTCGATGAGAAGACGTTATGATGATCCCCTCCCTGCTCAGGATTTTCATATGGTGGGCTTTCGGCAGAACGGGATATACGTATAATTCAGAAAGTTCACCAGCTCGTACCTAAATTTCTGTTCGTATTTATCGAATATTCGTGCTGTTTCTCGCTATACCCCTTGATTGGCCCAGGGTACTGGATTATCTCTGCGTTCAACAGGTGCTTGATCGGTTGTTGAACATAGAACACATGTGTATATAACAAGACTAGGTTTGTTATCTAGTAACGTCTTCTATATTTGATCCCGTTCTCTATTTTCGCATATTACGAACGAGCAGAGTTTTTGAAAGGGTGACGGTGAGACAGTAGCTGCCGAAGCAGAACGCGAGGAGGTACGAGTACAAATTACAGATGAAACTTCCCATAATACATCAGATGAGGGCAGAGAATTATCAAGAATACATTAGTTCGAATCCGTTACCTGAACGACGAACCCGTCGTGACTACGTTCGTTCTCCAGCGTAAACGGCCGGTGATAGTCGGGCTCGTACCACTCGTTTATTGCTTGGTGAATTTTCGATCGCCGCCACGAACACATCCATAGGAATGTTTACATGCGTCTATTTGTCACCGTCAAGTTACCATCACTTCCAGCCAGTCTACACCGAGGGATAGTATTTTACAGACACACAAGGGACTCCGAATGTGATCCAGAACAGAAAACAACTCGCAGTAACGCCTGCTCACAAGGTAGTCCTAGACTGTCTTGCAGCCGGGATCGAAGCAAGCCAACCGAAGAACGCCGTCGCAAACACGGTCTCCAAGGAAGACTCTAATCTTATCGTCGGCGACACCACAGTTGATCTCACTCAGTTCGAGCAAGTTGTCGTCCTCGGCGGCGGCAAAGCGGCCGCACAGTCGGCAAAGGCATTAGAAACGATCCTCGAAAACACGATATCGGGAGGCGTAGTCGTCACAAACGACCCACGAGAAACCAAACAAGTCGATGTGATTGAGGGATCTCATCCGGTTCCCAACGAAAGTGGCAAGGCGGGTGCAAAGGCGATATTATCGAGAGCGCAAAAGGCCGATGAAGGCACGCTCATTTTATTCCCACTCTCGGGTGGCGGTAGCTCTCTGCTTCCGCTCCCGGTTTCGGATGTGATGCTAACTGACCTGCAGCAGGTGACTGAGAAACTTTTGACCAGCGGTGCGACTATCACCGAGATAAATACGGTTAGAAAACATATATCCCAGATCAAAGGGGGACAATTCGCCATGGCGGCGGCTCCGGCAACAGTGATCGGGCTCGTTCTCAGTGACGTAGCTGGGAACAATTTAGGTACGATTGCAAGCGGCCCAATCGTGGGAGATAACACTACATACCAAGATGCAATATCGGTGTTGGAGTCATACGATATCGAACCACCGAATACAATTAAGACCCATCTCAGGCATGGTGCCGATAGAAAATTCGAAGAGACACCACAGTCAAATCATCACTGCTTCGATAATGTGTCGACACACATTCTCGCAGACGCGTCGACTGCAATCGACGCTGCAATCGATGAAATCACACATACACCGTTCACACCGTTCGTGCTCTCTACAAGCATCGAAGGCGAAGCCTGTGAGATCGGGAAGGTTCACAGTGCAATCGGAAACGAGATAATTCGGTCCGGTCGACCGATCGAGCCGCCCGCTGTCTTAATATCCGGTGGTGAAGCAACAGTGACGGTCCGAGGCGGTGGACTCGGCGGGCCAAATCAAGAGTTTGTTCTTGAGAGTCTACTTCAAGCAAGTTCAGAAGAGATGGTCGTTGCCAGCGTGGATACAGACGGAGAAGACGGTGCGACAGATGCGGCAGGTGCGCTTGGCACCTCGACGATTGTATCCAATAAGGATATCGCGAGGCAGTCCCTAGACCAGAACGACACGTATCCGTATTTCTCGAGACGAGATGCGCTAGTTTACACCGGACAAACAGGAACTAACGTCAACGACTTGCGAATCATTGCAATACCCGATCCAAAATAAGCATACCCACGTTAACCCATGTGAGGAGACCTATAATGCAGGGAATTATCCAGATAACGAGCCCCACTGTCCATTTATCCTCAAATACTCTAGAAATTGAGGCAGTTAATCCCGCCGCAAGGACTGCACCGCTAATTGCTGATTCACACTCTTTCATCTACCCCCATCGCTTGGGTATCTACTAGCTGAGGAGCGACAGAAGATAGATCTATTATCCATCGAATTCAGAGACGGACATCTACAACTGACTCATAATCAACACCAAGAAATATTGAGTAAGTGGACTAAATGTCGAACATGTCGAGACCAGTCTTGGGGTCGTTGGCTACTGAGTAGTCCATTAATCAATAAACATTTATATAATATTTCTTATCAAAGGAAATATTTAAACAGCCCTGTTGAAATGTTATTTTATGGGCACGTACGATATTGCAGTGATCCCAGGGGATGGTATCGGTCCTGCAGTGACTGATGCAGCGTTAGATGTTCTCAACGCAACGGCCGAAAAGTACGGATTCGAACTCAATCAAACAGAGTACGATTGGAGCACTGAACGGTACCTCGAGACGGGTTCGATGATGCCAAACGACGGGCTCGATCAAATAGAGTCTGCAGACTCTATTTTTCTCGGAGCTGTGGGTCATCCAGATGTTCCCGATCATATCACGTTGAACGGTCTTTTACTGCCGATCCGGAAAGGGTTTGACCAGTACATCTGTAAACGGCCAAACACGCTTTTCGAGGGGATCGATAGTCCTCTAAAAGGATACGAAGCAGGTGAGATCGACCTCGTCGTGTATCGTGAAAATACAGAAGGGGAGTACGCGGACGTCGGTGGACGGGAACATCAAGGCTTCAGTAACGAAATTGCTGTTCAATCGGGTGTATTCACGCGCAAGGGAACCGAACGGATCGTCCGAAGTGCGTTTGAGGCGGCGACCGAGCGGAACGGACACCTAACGAGCATCACAAAGTCCAACGCACAGGCGTACTCAATGGTGTTCTGGGATGATATTGTCGATGAAGTGAGTACAGAGTATCCCGAAGTTGACGTGGAGAGTATCCTCGTGGATCGAGCGTCGATGGATCTTGTTCGCCGACCTGAAGAGTTCGATGTTGTCGTCGCGTCGAATCTCTTCGGAGATATTTCGACAGACATCGCGGCGATCACGACTGGAAGCCTTGGACTTGCCCCGTCTGGCAACATCAATCCGAACAACGAGTATCCAGATATGTTCGAGCCTGTCCACGGAAGCGCACCAGATATCGTAGGGCAAGGCATCGCAAACCCACTTGCAGCTATACTCACGGGCGCGATGATGTTCGAATACTTGGGTGACGGTGAGATAGCGGCTGCCGAAACATTACGCAAGGAGGTACAAGCACAAATCGCCGACGAAACTGCCCCACATACACCGGATCTGGGCGGAGAATCGTCAACAGTTGACGTCACTGAAGATTTGCTCTCTCGTATCTTGTAATTTACTTGAGTGTTTTAGAGGGTGCTACATAGATAACCATAAACAATTGTTCCACCAGGGGTGTCAACCTTAGCGTACAGTAATTTGACGGTAATATGAGTTTGACGGGTACTGTCTAGTTGAAGTGGTTTCAGAAGTAAGCAGATCGTAGTGAGTGGTGCTCATGACACTCGCAGACCTGCTCAAACAGACGTTAGACGTGGATTGTGAAGACGTTTGGGAGAACGAGCGCACTCCGACACCGGTCAGGATGTTCGGGGTGCGGATGAACCAGAAACAATCAGTCAGGGGATAACAAACGACGATGGTCGACTGGATGAGCCTCTCCTGACCGACGAAGAAATGGAAGAAGGGACCTATCAGCTGCTGTTCGATGTCAGTAGCTACTACGAGAGAGCAGAGTCCACCGACACAAGCTTTCTTGATACGGTTCCTGTGCGGTTCAAGACCTCCGATCCCGAGGAGCACCACCACGTTCCGCTCCTCTTCTCTCCCGGCGGGTACACGACCTACCGTTGGAGCTAGCGATGAGTATTTTTTGGACTTCCGTCGTCGTTTCCTGTTAACAGATTGTTTCTTCTACTAGTGCCGACTACCTGATATTGGACCGGCAATATCGACAAAACCCGTCGCCGACAAAGACGATAGTTCGTATCCGTTGCCTGAGCAACGACCCCGTCGTGACTACGCTACCCGATTCCGCAGGTCTTCGTCCGCCAGGTAGTAATCGATATTTTCTTTCACCAGATTCGCAATATCGACGTGATACCGGTTCGTCGCCGACCCCTTGTGCGGTGAGATCATCACCTCGTCGAAGTCCCACAGAGGGGATTCTTCTGGAAGCGGTTCAGTTTCAAAAACATCCAGTCCGGCTCCCGAGATCTCGCCACGTTCGAGTGCGTCGACGAGTGCGGCCTCATCCACAAGGGGACCGCGAGCGACGTTGATCAAGTACGCGTCATCTCGCATCTGCGCGAGTGCCGACTCGTCAATCATGTGCTCAGTAGACGGCGTGTGTGGCACCGTAAGCGCGACGAACCGTGCGTCCGCTATCGCATCATTCAACTCATCGGGCTGGAATACCTTCGAGACCCCCGGAACGGGATCGGTCGAGCGACGTATTCCGATCACATCCATCCCCAGCGCGTCGGCACGCTTCGCGATACCCCTCCCAATCGTTCCCAGTCCGACGACGCAGATCCGTTCGTTCTCCAGCGTAAACGGCCGGTGATAGTCGGGCTCGTACCACTCGTTTGCCGCTTGATGATCGCGGTACACGTGAAGGTTTCTAGCCAACGACAGCATGAATCCCAAGGCGACTTCGCTCACGGTTGTCTCGTGGATCCCAGTACTATTCGTGAGCGGTACGCCAGTAGACCGATATCGCTCTGTATCGAATTCGTCGTATCCGGCGCGGATACAGTGAACCCACCCAGCATCCAGAAACTCATCGTGTGGTACGTAGGTCGCGACCGCATCCATTTCTGTGATAGGTTCCTGATCTCCTATAAGCTCGACGTCGAGTGGTCCATCTTCGAGCGCCGCCACGAACGCTTCCTTGGGAATCACGTTTTCGACCGATTCGTGTACACACAGCCGATCCAAGTCTGTAGACTCCGGCATACTAAGTTATCGAACGATGCCGATAATAAACCTTGGTGTCATGAGAAATATTTGACCTCCAGAGGAGCGGCGAATCCGCCTCAATCAGAATATACGATCATTATGATTATTTTTAAATGATTCCGTACTTTTATGACACATGAGAATCGTTGAGTAATAGACGGTATGAATGTAACAGAGGCAATAGCCGATATATTAGCCCAAGAGGAGGTCAAGCACCTGATCGGATTCCCTAGTAATCCACTGTTTGACGATAACGCTGCGGAGGAAGCCGGAATTCGTCCGATTGTGGTCCGTCAAGAGCGCACAGGCGCGCACATGCTGGATGGTATCGCCCGCATCACATCCGGCAATCAGGTGGGAGCGTTCGCTTGCCAGCACGGTCCTGGGACCGAGAACTCGGTCGGTGGCATCGCACAGGCGTACGCGGAGTCAGCTCCGATCGTCGCGATCCCCGCGGGGTACTCGCGGGCCAAGACGAATACCGATCCCAAGTTCAGCTCGCTCATAAACTACCAGCACGTTACCAAAACCGCCGAGCAGTTGACCGATCCGGACTCCGTCAGTGAGATGTTCCGTCGCGCGTTCCAATCGGCGCGGAACGGCCGTCAACGACCGGCACTCGTCGAGGTCCCCAAAGACGTATTCAGTGAAGAGATTGGCGACGTCGAGTATGCATCAACCTCGTCAACTCGATCTGCTCCTGATCCGGAGGCAATCCCGGAGATCGTCGACGTACTCCTAGAGGCCGATAATCCCGTCATCAACGCCGGCCAGGGTGTCCACTATGCGGAGGCGTGGGACCCGCTGCAGGAACTCGCTGAGCTGCTCGAAGCGCCCGTTGCGACCACGTTGAACGGGAAAAGCGCCTTCCCTGAAGATCACCCGCTTTCCCTCGGTGCCGGGAGTAAAAGTGAACCACGGGCACTGAATCACTTCCTCGAGAAGTCGGACGTCATCTTCGGAATTGGCTGCAGCTTCACGAAGACAGCGTACGGAATTACCGTGCCCGATGGCAAGACGCTGATCCACTCAACCCTTGATGCGGGTGACATCGACAAAGATGTCGAATCTGACTACGGTCTTGTCGGTGACGCGAAGCTGACGCTCGAAGCTCTTGTTGACGAGGTTCAAGACCGGCTCAACGGCGACTCGCGTGGCCGATTCGATACCGTTGCCAACGAGATCGCCGAGGTCGAAGCAGAATGGCGTGAGGATTGGGAAGCCACGTTGACATCAGACGAAGTGCCGATCAATCCCTACCGGGTCGTGTACGAGCTCGATCGGGTCCTCGATAAAGACGAAATCATCGCCACAGCCGACGCCGGGAATGCTCGCGACTTTATGGCGCCCTTCTTTGAGGTGACCGAACCACTATCGTACGTCGGATGGGGTAAGACGACTCAGTTAGGGTACGGTCTCGGGCTGATGATGGGTGCGAAGCTCGCACGGCCAGACAAGACATGCGTTCACGTGATGGGCGACGGTGCCATCGGTATGACCGGAATGGACTTTGAGACGGCCGTTCGAGAGGACATTCCGGTTCTCGAGATCGTCTTAAACAACTTTGAGATGGCGAGCTACGATACGCCTTTCTCGGGCCATTATGCTGACTTTGCGGAATCGATGGGCGGGTACGGTGAACGGATCGAAGACCCCGACAATATTGCAGACGCGATTCGACGTGGCGTCCAGAAAAATAAAGAAGGGACACCGGTGCTACTGGAGTTCCTTACGTCCAAAGAGACCGCGTTATCCCGTCCTGATCTCGAATAACAGCTCATCCACCGGTACGACTGGTGGCGCCAACATACCCGCTGGACTAGCTTTATTCTCGTTGATTGAGGCCTCCCACGATCACACGTTCCAATTCGGACGAACCCGATCGGTGTATTGACTGTATCCCAGTTCGGCGGTTACATTCATCCCGAGTGGTTTGCCTCTCTCTCTCAATCCCGACTGCACATCGGATGGTCCACGTATTCGTCGAGACGACACCGACGGCCGCGCTAGTGTTCACACTGTTCTATGTGGAGTTTGAGTACGAGTCTCACGTGCTCGAGTTGAGGCTTGCGACCCGGTAGCCGGCTATTTTACCTGCGGGCTCTCGAAGCAGATCGGGCCGTAGGTGATAAGTACCTCTTTCGTTCCGATAGATCGGATAGTGGAGGGTGTCGCCACGCGCGGGATAGACTGTGTGGTTCTCGCGAGGAATCTCCGGAAGCATGAGTTCCGATACGAGCGGCAGGAACTCTTAGAGTACCTCGACCGAGCGAGGGCTTCATATTCGAGTAGATCGGAGATAAACACTTGGACATCGATGTCGGACTCTATCTGCGTCACGGGTCCGACGGTGACCCAATGAAGAATGAAAAAGCTGCGTCCACCTTGAGCACGGCGAGTCTCTCAATCGACGTACGCCGGTGGTGTCAGTCTCTTTTGGTGGGTTGAGTGCTCCGCGAGCTGGTCGTTCGGATAACGTGGCGGTTGAAGTTCACCTTCGAGAGCACAGAGTACGCGACGAACGCAGTCGGCAGCCTAATCACCCACGATAGATCGAAGATCGGGAGGCTGACCAAGACGCCGACCACCATACTGAGGAGGCGCGTTGCGGAGCATCCGCCGACAAACCAGAACTCGAGTCGTCAGTGTCGTCGTACTGCGCCTCGACGTCAATAACGACGATAAACGTCTGTCACACGGTGAAACGGGAGATCTTCGTCTCGAGACAAGCCCCAAAACACTCGACCTGCTCCGCCCGTGAAGTATCGATCTTCGACTATCGTTACTATATCACAAATGAGGATAACGTAGTTATCGGCACTATCGGGGGAAAATACGGTTGAGACGGGCTTCTACTGCGGCAATCACTATCTTATCGTGGTTCGTATAATACAAACGCAGTCAACGTAACAAGATACGTGCCACGTGGAGGCCCCTTGCGATACAGAAACCGGTTCAGCGGAGTTTCCGCCGAAGACGAAGTCTATCACTCCAACGACTCATTCTCGTGAGTCGCCATGTTCAGGTTCACTTCGACCACGTTCGCCGCGCTCTGGACCTTCTCTGGAAGTTGGTCTTTGAATTGCTCCCCTTTCAGACGGCTCGTCGGTCCGGCGACACTCAACGAACCCAAGACGTTCTCATTACGGTCGATGACGGGTGCACCGACGGCACGCAGACCCTCAACTTCTTCCTCGTCGTTGTGTGCATATCCTTGCTGACGAACAGTATCGAGTTCGGCGAAGAGTTCGTCGCGATCGGTGATCGTGTTGGCGGTCTGTTTCGGAAGCCCGTGTTGGTCGAGGATTTTGTCGACGCGCTCGCGGGGAAGATATGCTAGGATTGCTTTTCCTGTTGCCGTACAGTGGAGATAGTCCGGGCGCTGAAGCTTGTCGGTCTGATACCCGCTTCCGACAGCGTCACTGCCGCTCACTTTGTACAGATTGATGCCCATCCCATGTTCCTCGGTGAAGAGATTCGCGTACTCACCGGTCGACTCCGCGAGGTCCTCGACCTCGTCTTTTCCGTATCTGTACAGTCGATTTCGATTCCTGACGTACTCGCCAGCGAGGAGGAACTGCAAACTGAGTTCGTACTGCTCACCATTCTTGACGACTAGGTCTTCCTGACGGAGAGTCGCCAAGTAATGATACGCGGAGCTTTTTGAAATTCTGAGATGAGTCGCCAACTCGGTCACTCCCGCACCGTCCAGTGTTTCGAGCGCCTCGATGATCTGAGCTGTACGCTCTACTGTTTTTAGTGTCCGCGGCGACTCCGATTGGTTTGGATCGACAGTCATGTTCTCACAAACCATTCGAATTTACTTAATCGTTTGGCTATATCAAACGGATAGACACTAGCCGAATTTCTCTATCTGAATATACGAAGGAATTATTCCATTATATATGGATGGGACAGTACAACTATTCAATAAAAAAATATATTCTGCCCTGATATCTGAAATAAATTCAAAATAATAAATTAATCACTTTGGAATAATAGTCATAGTGCCTTATCTACATCGCATTAGAATAACAATACTAATTTTGTTATGAGGTTTTGAGATGCTCGATCCTGAAGGTGGAAGTGAGTCAATGCCACAACTCTTTTATTATAAAGATTCTATACAAGGATATGAACCGGGCAAATATACTCGATCAAGCCGCCAAACTTGAGGTAGAAAATATGGGGGGTATCGACAAAGCATCTGTAGACTTTTCTCCCGGGATCACGGTATTGGAGGGGAGAAACGCGACGAATCGAACGTCGCTACTCCGGTCTATCATGGCAGTTATGGGAAGCGATAATGCGTCCCTGAAAGCAGACGCGGATGAAGGACGAGTTGCGCTCGACGTTGATGAGGAAACCTATGTGCGAACGTTCACTCGCACAAATGGCTCCGTCACGACTGGAGGCAACCCCTATCTTGATGAGCCAGAGCTTGCCGACCTGTTCGCATTTCTCTTGGAAACCAACGAAGCCCGTCGATCCGTCATCAGCGGTGCCGATCTTCACGAGCTCATCATGCGACCAGTCGATACCGAATCGATCCAATCAGAAATCCAACAGCTCGAACGGGAACGGTCGCAGATCGACGATGAACTCGATGAACTCAACGAGCTGAAGGGTGAAATGCCAAAGTTGGAAGAGGACCGGAGCCAGCTCAAAGACGAGATCGAAGCGAAAAAAGAGGAACTAGTAGCAAAGGAAGAAGAGATTGAGACCCTCGATGCCGACGTCGACGAAACGCGGGAAGAGAAACAAGAACTCGAGGCCTGCCTCGACGAACTCCGCGAGAAACGCGCCGAATTAGATCGGGTTCGATCCGACATCGAAGTCGAACAAGAGAGCATTGAAGCACTGACAACCGAACGGAGAGACCTCGAGTCGGAGCTCGATGAGCTTCCCGACACACCGATGGGGGAGCATGACGAGCTCAAAAACGAAATTTCCAGACTTCGAGACCGGAAAGAGAGTCTCGAAAGCGAGGTGAGCAACCTCCAGAACGTGATTCAGTTCAATGAAGAACGGCTGGAAGAGAGCGAAGGAACTGTCACCTCCGTTCTGAGCGCTCAAGAGACTGACAGCACAGTGACGGATGCACTTGTCGACGACATGGTTGTCTGTTGGACCTGTGGATCCGAAGTCGAAGAGGAGAATATCACACAGACGCTTGATCAACTTCGGGATATCCGTCAAGAGAAACTGGAAACGGTCCGGGACCTCGAATCGGAATTGTCTCAGCTGAAAGGCAAACAGCAGGAATATCGGGAACAACAGCAGCGAAGAGAGTCGATTGAGAGAAAACTCACTGGCATCGAGAGTGAAATCGTGGAACGCGAAGAGCGATTGGATGACTTGCGAGACGAGCGAGAACATCTCAACGAGGGAGTCGAGGATCTTGAATCGGAGATCGAAACGTTAGAATCTGCAGACTTCAGTGAAATTCTGGATCTTCACAAGGAGGCAAATCAGTTGGAATTCGATCTCGAACGGCTTGAATCTGAGCTGGAGGATGTGACGGAACAGATCGGCTCTATCGAAGAGCGCCTTGCTGAGGAGACACGGTTGAATTCGCAGCGAGAAGAGATCAGTACTGAACTGACGGATCTCCGGACGCGAATCGATCAGATCGAAGAGAACGCTGTCGAGCAATTCAACGAGCATATGGATGCAGTCCTCGAGACTCTCGGCTATGAGAACATCGAGCGCATCTGGATCGAAAGAGTCGAGCGCGAGGTACGAGACGGACGAAGAAAGGTGGAAAAAACTCAGTTCGAACTACACGTCGTCCGGAGTACCGACACCGGAGCGGCGTACGAGGACACCGTCGATCATCTCAGCGAAAGCGAACGAGAAGTCACTGGACTGGTGTTTGCTCTTGCGGGCTATCTCGTTCACGAGGTGTACGAACGGGTTCCGTTCATGATTCTGGACTCCTTGGAGGCCATCGATTCACAGCGAATCGCATCGCTGATCAATTATATGGCCGACTATCCGGAGTTCCTGGTTGTCGCTCTGCTCCCCGAAGACGCACAGGCTCTCGACGACGATTATACCCTCATCACTGAAATATAGGACCCGGCCAGAAGCGGCTATGTTCCGTCCTCGCAATCACAACCGCCACGTTCCAGCAGGTCAATAACGCTGTACTGTTCGCCACAGTCCTCGCAGAGAACGTCAACATCGATAAACAAGCGAAACTCGCCGAGCGTGATTCGCTCTGTTGATCGGAGTCGATCCAAGCTGCCCTCGATGAGTGACCGTAGGCGGGACTGGAGACGTCGGATGGAATCAAGAACGCTCTCCACTTGCTCGCTGTCGGAGGGGGATTCGTAGGAAGCATTCCGATATTTAGTGAGGTACGACCGAATTGCCTGATACGAGACGAAATCGCGTTCGAGTTGCTTGACATCGACGCCATCCCGTTCAAGACGATTTCGAGCCTCGGTTCGCATACCACTACTCACGTCATCAGCGGTGAGGAGACGATAAAGATTGGAGATTTCTCCGTCTACTGTAGAAATTCCTGCAGAGGCCATCGCACTTTCGAGCAATCGCTGATTGAAGAGATCTGCAAGATCTCGGAGACTCTTACGTTGTTGGTCCTCGGCAGTCCAGAGCCGTTCAAGTTTATCGCCGAGAGATTCAGCGAGATGATATTCAGCGATCAGTCTCGCAACCTTATTCGACTTTCTTGATTGTCCACTGGTTTCTTCCGGCATATTCCCAAATAGCGGTGGCAACATATATAATAGCGGTGCTGTTCAATCGAGTATCCTCACGGTCTCCTCTGGGGAATAGTGATACCAGCCGATGCGATAAAACTGAGATCATACAGTCGAAAAATTAAATTATCATAAGATTATTATCATACTAATATTATTTATATGACAATCATAGAGAACGGGTTAACAAACGTTATAAAGACATCAATTCCTGATATATGTCAAATTGTGCGTTCTATTCATATTTAAAAACAGAGTATATTGTATTATTAGCCGGAGTTCTGTTTATAACAGCAATAATGTATCTCATGGCGGTGTTTATATAAGATCGAAAGATAAGGCGGTCAAAAAGTCGAGCGGTCTATGCTCAGTTTCGACCGCCTCAGCGGCGATAGCGGTTGTATCGAGTTAGATTTTCTGAAGCGAGAGGCGACACCCGAGTCGGCGATGAAGCTCGGTATCCGACTCCATTTGGCTGGTCTATCACTTTCGGATACCGTCTCGATTCTTGAGAGGTTGGGTGTCGATCGCCATCGAACTACTGTCCATCGGTGGGTACAAAAAGCCGATCTACAGCCGACAGACGGTGCCGATCCGAATCACGTTGCGGTCGATGAAACCGTGATTCAGCTCAATTCTGAACGATATTGGCTGTACGCTGCTGTCGACCCCGACACGAACCGCCTGCTCCACGTTCGGCTCTATCCAACGAGAACGAACGCGATCTCCTCGATGTTTCTCTCAGAACTGCGTGAGAAACATCAGGTTGACAACGCGATCTTTCTGGTCGACGGTGCTCCATGGTTACAAGCGGCCTGCCATCGCCACGGGCTACGATTCCAACATGTCACACATGGAAATCGGAATGCCGTCGACAAATCGGTGGCCGTCTCGCTGCTCGAAAAGGGTGGCCGCTATGAGGTCCGATCGGCGTCCGATAACTGGTACGAAGTCGACGTGATCAGCGAGTCGTGTACTTGTCCGGATTGGCAGCAGCGAGCGCCCGGGGCCGGCTGTAAACACCTCCGACGAGTCGATTACGAAATCAAGCAGGGGCGGGTCCCACGACCTGATGGGTGCCTTCCCTCCCCGTAGTCGTGACCGGACTACTCCATGGGACGGACTGTGTCGCCAATCCGACGGACCCGGTCGAACGTTGAGAGATACGCGAGCCGGTCGTGAACCTCGTCAGTATCCCGCTCCAGTTCGGCGGCCAGTTCGTCGACGGTCATCGGCTCATCGAGTGCCTGGAGGACTTCGAGCCCCCGGTAGTACCTATTCGTGAGCTCCTAGACGCGGGCCTCAATCGGCGTGGTCACCCCGTACCGCTCCTCAAGTTCAACTAGAGCCTCGTTCGCGAACGTGGCGAACTGATCGTCCCCCAGGCGTTCGATCTGGGCTTCGAGTTCATGCCGGACGACGTCGTAATCGAGGCCGGCCTGCACGAGCATATTCATGTCCTCGATGTCGTCGTCGCGGCCTGCGATCGCCTTGAACAGGAAGATATCCTCGTTGCTAACCAGCCGGACCGTCAGTCGATCCAGGTTGAGGAACCGCTCACTGCGCTCTTGCATACCGTCGGTGAGCACGAGCTTGTTCGCGACCTGCTGGTTGAAGATATCGAGGCGACACCCATCGTCGTTCTCGACGCAGCTCGTCGCCCCCAGCGCCCGGTAATCTGGATCCAGCGATTGAACCTCCGTATACCCGAGGCCCATCAGAACGGCCCACAGCTGGCCGTACACGTCGCCATCTGGGACGACCAGGTCGATATCTTTCGTCGCCCCCTTGAGGTCGCGCAGCGACATCACGCCACCACCGATCAGGTAGACCGTGAGCGGTTCAGATAGCCCGTCCCCGATTCGCTGGAATTCGTTCTCGATGTACTCGCGGCCGAATGTTGGTCTCATTGTGGGAGTGGCACCTCGTAGTCAGCCGCCAACTCCTGGAACTCGTCCCACTCCGGGAGCCGGTCGTCGTCGACCTCGCCGTGCGTCTCGAGGTAGCGCAGCAAGGCGTCGATTTCGTCTTCGAGGCCATACTTCGCCGCCTGCTTTCGGAGATCCTCCTCGTCGACGTCGACGTGGCTGAGCAGGAGGAGACAGTACGAGCGGTGGCGGCTGCCGTCGTCGATTAGCAGCGTGTGACAGCAGAGCTCCGTCGGCGAGACTGCGTCGAGGTCCTCGGAGTAGAGGAAGTAGCGGTGGCCGGTGAGCAGGAATTGGAGGTCGAAGGCCGCGAATCGAGCGAGACCGGTTTCGTGGAACGCCTCCGCGTCGATCTCCGTTTCGGCCTGTGCGAGGAATTCGTCGTAGTCCTCCCAGAGAATCGTGCCCTTCGGGGCGACGGCCTCGAGACGTTGGCGATGTAGATGGTGTGCGAGTTCACGGGCGAACGCGTGTAGGCGGTCGAAGTCGGCGTTGAACTCGTAGCGTCCGTCGGCCGTCCCGACGAGACCACGGTCACGAAACCGCTTGAGGACACGGTTGACCGTGTTGCGGTAGTTGTCGCTCCGGTCGGCGATCTCGGAGACGGTTCGCGGCTGGTCGAGGTAGTACAGCACTTCGAGTGCCTTCCCGGTCAGCAGTTCGGGGAGGTCGGTGTGGGAGTGCTGGCGGACGAGGTTCCGAAAGAGTTGGACGGCGCGAGCATCCGACGGTACGACTCGTTTTCGCCGGCCATCGCGTTCCGCGTAGACGAGCCCCTTCTCGACGAGTTCGGCGACGGCACGAGAGAGGTAACTCTCGCTGTGGTCGAGCTTCGTCGCGAGCTCGGAGATCGTGTCGCCGCGGTCAACCGTGGCGAGGACCTCGAGTTCGATGCGCCGGAGCACGGTGTAACATAGTACGAAACTTATGTATAAAGAAGTTTCGAGTAGTGTTACAGCCAGCAACGCGAGAACCGTCCCCATTGTCTTAACCAACAAAACTATGGACTCGTGGGTCGTGTTGGTTAACACGAGAGTAGCCGATGTCCTACGAACCCCCGACCCCACCGGCGAACCTCCCGACGGAGATCGTCAACACGCTCAACGAGTCGAGCCCGGAGCCTTCTGCGCTCATTACACTCTCACGCTGGAACCATAGTATCATAAATCTTAGTATTACGTGGGACTAAAAATATCTCTTACAGCGCCTTTGTAGCCAAAATTCCGAGACTATGGGTGCATCATTAATGAAATGTATCAATTTTTCGCATCGCCTGAACTTGGGACTGGACCACTGCTGGTCATACGACTTGGTCTCACGCTACCGTACGGCGCCCACTACCGCTTGCTTGTGCTGACCGATATCGGGGTCAGGAAGCATCGCCCATCGATATCGGTTGTAGTCAAGAACTCTCGTAATCGGTCGCTGCCGACGAGTTTGCTCCGTCGGAATGTGATGGGGCGTCCGTCTCAATGGGCAATGTGTTCGCCAGGCGCTCGGCAACGGTCGGACTCACGAGTCCGGCCAGTTCCATCGCCTCCTTCTCGTAGTCGTCTAACTCCAAGAGGCTCCGGAAGAACCACGAGATGGTCACGTAGGTTTCGTGTAGTTCTCCAGCACGCTCGCGCCCTGCGTCTGTTAGAGTCACTCCGTTGTACGCCTCGTACTCAACGAGCCCATCTTCCTCGAGTCGCTGGAACGTTTCAGTGACGGTCGCCGGCGAGCGGTCCAGCGTCTCGGCCACCGCATTCGTCGGGATCGGTGGATCGTCCTGATGACCGAGGATATACACGGCCAGTAGATGCTGTGCGGCTCTACTCATCGTTCGTCCGGCTGGTCTCGTGAGAGAGTGCTGTTCGCCGAATCCTCGCCACAGTCTTCTGTGTCAGCATCAGAACAGTCATCGGGGCCGAACAGTGCAGCGTACACCCACGCCCACGCCTTTGCACGCTGTCGACGAGGTCCCTCACCCATCGGTCATGCCCTCCGGACCAAGTGGTCTCGCACGGTTCGTTGGCAATCTTCACACGTCTCATCGAGCGTCGCGACCGTTGCGAGCACCGGATGGTCGACCGAAAAATCCTGATACAGGTACGGGATGAGGCTTCTGTGACGGATGCCGGCGTCAACACCGTTGTTCGTCGTCTTCTGGAGGAATTCCTGCCGGTCGCGAGCCACCTCCTCACAGTAGTCACGATGGCTGGCCAACGTCTCGTGACGTTGTTGTAGCGCATCGAAGCCGAGGTCAGTCAACGGCGTCTCGTTCGCGTCGACGATCCAGGCGATGATGTCGTCGACCGCTGCATCCGCCTCGTCGAGGTGCGCTTCCTCGCGTTCGAGCGCTTTCTGTAGCGCCGTCGCTTCCGCCCGCCGAGATTGTGCTTCGGCGAGAACCATCCGTTTGAGGTCGGGGGTGAATGAGGCCTCTGTCGTCGGAGCGAGTGCGACTGCGATTGCGTCAGTGAATTCCTCGCGGATCGTTTTCAGCAAAGACTCAGTCTCGTCGATGTCGGCAACGCTGTGAGGGCGAATCGTCTCGGTGAACACCGTTCGGACAGGCCGACAGCCATCGGTACTGGACGCGTCTGCGGAGAGGTGGGTGACCCCACCGGCTGTCGAGAGGCTGGCGACCGATGATGGTGTCTGCTCGGGCTGTATCTTCTGTACCCGACGGATGAACGTGTCGTAGGCGTCCAGCATCTCGTCGATGGGCTCCCGCTCGGATCGAGCGCGCGTTCGCGCTTGCTCGATGTAGGTGTCGACGGTCATCTCACACCTCTCCCTCGATTGGAGCACTCACGAGGCCGTTCTGCTCTCCCGTGTCCGCGAGGCCGAACGTGAGTTGCCAGTCGCCGTCCACGGCGGTCACCTGAACAGACTGTGGGGACTGCTCCGCGTGATGTCGACAGAGTTCAAGCGTCAACGGTAGCACAGGGAGTCGGCCGTCCTGCGCTGAAAGCGCGTAGCCAGAGATCTGTACGACAACGGCTCCTGAACCCCCATCGAGGTCAACGGAGTACGGCGAGCGCGTGTAGCTCTCGATGACACCTCGTTGCTGGAGCGCGGTCAGGCTCCGCTCGAGTGAATCACCGTCTTCGCTGGGTGACTCTAGTCGTGTCGCAGCGTCGGCGAGAACTTCGGCCTGGTCAGCAGGAAACAGGCGCTCGTCGAGTTCGCTGGCCATGCTCCCGAGGAGACACAGACAGAGTTCGTCGGGATCACCGACGGTCTCGGCGAGCTCGAAGTACGTGTCCATGACGGCGCCCTCGACACTGTCGTATCCCGCTTCGGAGAGCGTCTCGAAGACCGCGCCGGCGACGCGGTGACAGAACTCGACGAGGTCGTGCCGCTCGGGCGTGGCGCTGTCGGTGAGATCGGGCTCGGAGAGCCTGTCTGGTGGGCTGTCTGTCTCTGAGTTACGTTCGTGCGCTACTGTCGTGTCTTGGGCCGTCTCCTCACAGACGATTAGGTCGTAGAATGGGACTTGCGGGTCGTAGCGTCGTAGTGCCGAGCGGTACTGCTCGGTGGCGCGAGCGGCAGCTCGCGCGGTGACCCGATCCGGGAACCGGGTACCGGCCGCTGGGACTGGCCGGTCGCCCATCCGCCCACAACGGAGGTAGTACTGACCGTCCTCGGTCGCGAGGGCTTCGATGTGTTCCCTGATGTCGATGAGTGTTGGGCCGACCATGGTGGTTTGGTGTCTTACGCGCTGTGTTGATCGAGTGGGGGAGAGTCAGCGTGGCGACTCCCGAATCCAGCGGTCACAGCCACGAGATGGCGCTCAGTTTCTGTCATCGGTGGTGTCGAGGCTCGCAGCGTATTCGGAGACGACATCGTCGTCCATCGTCTCGAGCAGTGCCCGCTGTCCGTCACGATCCCGACGCGCCCGCTCGTCGGTGCCGATCTGTCGGTCCAGGAACTCGGATTTTAGATGTTCGAGGGCCGCATCTGCCAAACCGGAGTCCACGTCGTCAACGAGAATCTCGTTTTCGAACCACTCGCGGGTGTGGTCGTCCCACGCTTCATCGCCGGCGTATCGCCCGTCGTGGACGACCCAGTCGACGTAGTGGTCCGCAACGGCAGGCCAGTAGCGGGCGGCGATATCGTCCCGGATCAGCGAGAGCGCTGCGTGCGCACCGTGGCCCGCACTGACGATGGCTTGATGTACCGTTTCGGTCGTCATCCATCCGGCCGCGTACAGCCCGTCGACCGGCGTGCGCCCGTTCTCGCTGTCGACCATCCCGAACGCCTCGTCGGTCTCTATCTCCTCGATGAACGGCTCGAACATCTCCCCGTCGTACGCGGTCGCGGCGAGGACGTACCGGACGCGATAGTCGCCGTCGTCACTCTCTATCTCGAACCCATTCGAATCCAGCGGCTCACCGCCTGCATCTGTCGGTGGCTCCTCGATGTCGACCCGCTCGACGCGCTCGACAGTCTCCTCACGGACGGTCCCACCCTCGTACTCGACTTGTGTTCGCCCCAGTTCGAGAAATCGGTCGGGCGTGATACCGACCGGAAATCCAAGGAAATTCTCGAGGACGGCACATTGCTGGATGGCTGACTTCCCACGAGCGAGGACGAGCGTGTTCAGTCCGTAGCGTGCGAGAAACGTCGCTGCGGACAGCCCGGCCGCTCCGCCCCCGACGACCAGTACGTCGTGATCGAGTGTGGAGTCCGGGGAGTCGGCTCCCGTCGGTCCGATAGTGTCTGTGCGTGCCATGCCTCAGATGTCGCCCGCGATAATGTCCTTGACGCGCCCGCGGTCGAAGAGCTGATTCTCCTCAGGGACCTCCGGGAATGACTCCGGGTCGAACGCACCGAACTCGTCGGGATAGAGCTGCTGTGCGACCATCTCGGTTTGCAGGAGGTTCACGATGGGGCCCTGCTCGCCGTACTGGCCCGGAAACACGCGGCCTTGCTGAACGGCCGTCAGTTCCTGTCCCACGGAGTCTTCCTCCATCGGAGTGACGTACTGCTCCCGAAATGCCTCGGCGGAGAAGCTATCCGTGTCGCCGGTGGTACCGATACCCCAGTGGACGACGATAATCTCCGGGTCCACCTCGAGAAGCGTTTCGTAATCGATCTGCCCGCCGTCTTCCATCTCCTGGGGGAACGCACTCGCGACGTTCAGATCCCGATACGGCTTCATCTCGTACCCATCGTCCTGTGTATTCAACGGGAAGAATTTCCCCTTCGAGGGTTCCGAGCCGCCGTTGACGAGGCCGATCGTCGGCTGTTCGTCGGGCGTACGAGAAGCGATCTCTGACTGCACCTCGTCGTGTAGCGTGGCGAACGCTTCGTATCGCTCCTGTTCTTGGAAGGCGTGAGAGAGCTGCTCGAACGCGCCGTAGAGACTGTACAGTTTGTAATCGTGGAACTCGCGTCGGCGGCGGCAGTTGTTCCCGAAGAACGGCGCGACGTTCTCGATGATCTCCTGCGTGTCGTCCTTGCTCCAGGAGTCGTCCCAGCCGGTCCCGTGGAGGTAGTTCGGATCCATCAGGAACACGTCCGGGTCGAGTTCGTAGAAACTCTCCTTGTCCCAACCGCCCTCGGACCACATCGAGGGGAGCGCGTCCCGGTCCGGGACGTCGATGTCGAACGGATCGAAAAAGAACCCCGGAATCATATTGCCCGCGGTGAGGAACCCCTCTCGCTGCCCCAGCGCGAACGCCATGTCGGCCCAGCCGCCGTTGTAGACCGTCCACGTCTCGGGAACGGCATCGAAGTGGACCTCTCCCGCGGGGACGATGGAAGCGGTGTATCCGGTATCGGTCTCGGTCGACTCCGTCTCGGTCTCGCCGGTTTCGGAATCGGTCCCACTCTCGCCGGTGGTCGTTGGCTCCTCTGTGGCCCCGCTACCGTCACCCCCCGTACAGCCAGCCAAGAAACTCGTACCCAGTAGCGTACTCCCGTACTTCAGATAGCCTCTACGTGTCGATCCGGTATCACTGCTGTCGTGAGCAGGCATACGTTTTAGGCCAGCCTAAAAATTAAAAAAACTATCGATGGGGCTCTACTGAGAGACCCTTCGCGTCGCCTCTACCCTCCGTCCGAATGGTTCCCCTCGTTTTCGAGACGCGGGTGCGTTTCTTGTTCGTCCGGGTGGGGCTCGGCAAAACGCTCACCCATTACGTCGAGCGAGCGCGCTTCGCGGTCCGCCCGCTCCGCCTCGTCGATCTCCTCACAACCGGGCGGCAAGTCCCGCCCACGGTCTGTAAAGTAGCCCTCGGGCGCGACCCAGTCGTGGTAGAACGGCCGCTCGTCGTCTTCGAGGATCGTCACGCCGACCTCGGCGCCGTGGCCGGCACAGACCGCTGCTTGGTGTGGCTTCTCGGCGAGCCGACCGGCCGAGTAGAGGCCGTCGACGCCGGTGCGCCCGCGCTCGTCCGTGTCGAGGAACGCTTTCCCGCGGTCGCTGATGCCGACGCCGTCGACGTCGGCCAGATAGCCGACCGCGTTCTTCGTCGCCGCGACGACGTACTCCGTACGGTAGCGGTCGACGGCGTCGGTCTCGACGGCGAATCCCTCGTCGGTATCTTCGACACTTGCGACGGTCGCGGTCACCTGCTCGCAGCCTGCTCCGGCCACTTGTTTTTCGAGGAGATCGAGTAGCTGGCGGCCGTTGACGCCGGCGGGGAAGCCGGGGGAGTTCTCGAGGTGGGCGTTCCGTCGGAGGATCGACTCGCCGGCGGCAACGACGAGCGTATCCAGCCCGTGTCGGGCGGTGAAGACGGCTGTCGACAGGCCGGCAACACCGCCGCCGATGACGACGACTTCAGGTGGGCTGGTCGTGCTCATTGGTCAGACGTCGCCGTTGATGATGTCCGCGACCCGCTGACGGTCGAACAGTTCGCCCGTGTAGACCTCGGGGAAGTACAGCCTCGCGTAGCGCTCAGTCAGGAACAGGTTATGTAACGGCCCGGAGTAAATCGGCCCACCACGGAACACCATGTCGTTCTGGACAGCAGCGAGTTCCGAAGCCGCCTCGTGGTCTTTCATGAACGCCAAGACAGTGTCTTCGAACTCCCCGTGGCTCTTGTTTTCGTGTCCCCGGACGAGAATGGAGTCTGGGTCGACTTCGAGCATCGTCTCGTAGTCGATCTGACCCCGATCGGTCGTCGAGAGCCCCTCGACTCCCGTGTCTGCGAGGGCGTCGCTAAGGCCGAGATCGCGGAAATGCTTCTTGTTCGCCCCTTGGTCGCTCAGCCGGTAGGGGTAGAACGCCTCCGGCTCGTTGCCCGCAGCGAACGTCAATAGCGCGTTCGGTCGATCGTCTGCTGGAGGAAGATCGGCTTGTACCCGAGCGATGAATTCGTCGTGGAGCTGTTTAATCCGGGTGAACTTCTCTTCTTCTTGGTAGATATGGGCGGTTTTTTCGAAGGCCTCGTACAGCGTGTAGTACCGATAGTCGTGCCACTCGTCGGTTCGGCGGAATATCGTGTTGCCGACGAACGGCGCGACGTTGCTACTGACTTCCTCGACGTCGGACTCCTCAAGCTTGAACGAGCCGTTGTTGATGAGCCACTGCGGATCGATGAGATGGATATCGCCGTCCAGCTCGTAGAAGAGCTCCTTGTCGACGCCGCTGTCGCTCAGTCGCGTCAGCGACTCCGCGTCGACGCTCACACCGTCGAGTTCGTCGTAATGACTGGTGTGGAACCGCGATGGCAGTCCCATCGAGAGGATCGAATCGCCGTGGCCGAGCGCGACGGCCATGTCGGCGTAGTCAGGGAAGTAGTGTGTGACCCGCTCTGGGGGCTCCTCGAACTGCACCTCCCCGACCGGAGCCATCTCGACAGTATATGAGCTGTCTGTCTCTGTCGATGTCTCCGTCGTCGACTGATCGTCCGCGCTCGTCTCGTTCGGCGTCGAGTCGGAATCGGACTGGCCCGCACACCCGGCGAGTAGTCCGCCGCCAATGACTGCGCCGCCGTACTTCATGTAGTCACGCCGTGTCGGTGCCTCGTGACCGCTGGAATCGTCTGTCATATTTTTTAGGCCCACCTAAACATTGAAAAACGTTCCGAATTTTAGGCCGGCGAAAAAATGTCAGCGAGGAGTACCGCACCGCGGACACATCGGCGGCCCACTCTTCGGCAGATCGAGTCCGCAGTGCGGACATGCGTCGCCGTCAAGGGCGTTCATTTCTTCGACTACTTCGTCCGTCCCGTCTCGAATCGACTCAACCGTGCCGACTCCATCGGGAGTCCCGCCAGATCTTTCGGTGGCTAACTGCCGCCGACAGAACTCTAGCCGGTCGGTCAGGAAGGTCGGTGGGTCCTCGTGCTTGGCCTCGACATCATCGAGGTCAGGCCCCGACTCGACTCCGGGCTCTGACGCTGCGAGTAGTCCAAGCGCTTCGGCCGCCCGCCCCTGCACGTACGGGTCCTCATCACCGAGTCGCCCTTGGAGCGGTTCCGCCGCCTCGGCAAGCTTTTCTGGATACTCACACCCGACGACCACCAATGCCGTACAGAGGTGATACCGGACGAGTTCGTTTTCATCGCCGAGGTGCTCGGCCAGCGAGTCGACCTGGTGGCGGAGTCGAGCCGGATCGCCGAGCGCGACGTACGCCAGCGCCTTCGCGAGTTTCTCTTTGACCTCGGGTTCGTCGAACTCCAGTCCGATGCGGAGGTCGGCCAGCGTCTCTGGATCAGTGACTTCCTCGAGTGACTCGACTGCGACGTAGCCGAGTGCTTCGGCACTCCTAGCACGGACATAGTAGAACTCCTCGTCGTCGGCCAACCGCTCGGCGAGTGCGTCGACGGCAGGCAGGACGGCTGCCGGTTCGGACTGCGCGAGCGTGACGAACAGCTTCGCGGTCGTCAATCTGACTGCTCGATCATCATCGGTCAGGAAGGTGGAAAGCGGGTTAGTGAGCTCTTCAAAGGAGAGTGGCAGGTCTTCAGCGGCGTCCCGAACCGCTCTCAACGCACGCTTACGGGTCTCAGTATCAGCTGCGCCGAGTCGGTCGAGACACCCCACTGTCCCTTTATGATCTTGTTCCTCGAGAAGAGTAGTCAGGCGGTCAGGCGGTGGCGGCTGATCTGGGTCACTCATTGATCTGTTCGGATATGTTACTGGCTTTCACGACCAATCGCTTCAATCCGGTGGTTCTGCGCTGCCCTGCGAAGCCTATACTGAGCGTCTCTATTGAGGAAAGGTGCTGGTGCAGGCGAGACTGCGACCACCTCTATGCTGCCGACACAAGCGCGCATCAATGTCGGAGACGCTGGACCCGCTCTCGGACCGTGCCTGCCGGATGACCGACGCCTAAAACACAGGAATCGAAATCACTGAACGGCTGCGAGACGGTGACTCCCTGCTATTGAGCGTTGTAGATAGTTCAATCCAGACGGAATACCTCAGCGATAGCTATCCAGAGTGGCACCCTGCTCCACACTCCTTTCTCGGAATGGTTCGGCTCCCCATCTACCGAGAGGCAACAGGTGAGAGCTATCGAGCGCTGGCTCGGTATCAAGAACTTGCCGAACCACTCGATTTGGAACACATCCCCGATGAATCCGTGTTGTCCCGTACGTGGCGGAAACGCTTCGACGACGGCGTTCGGGAGTTCGTCCAGGTTGCTGCGCACTTCGTCATCAAACAATCTCACGACCGCGAGTTTTCAGCTCCCGCTGTCCGGTCGAAAGCAGAGATCGTCGACGAAGTGGACCTCTCCACTGATGATGAGACGGCTGGCTGTGAATTCTCCGACAAGCAAATCTACCGGACGACTCGACTCACTCGTGATCACGGCTTCGATGAGTTTGATTCCGGTCGCGCTGCGAACACGACCTACGAAGACACGCAGTTCTTCGAATCACAGACGTTCATGTGAATGGTCAACTGCGGGACACCGCAAGGAGCGGCTCGGTTTCAGTATCGACACGGTTCGGACAGCAGTCCACACGGCGATACGCATCTTAGAACGATCAAACAGTTCACGCAAGGGGAGCTGATCGATGGATTCGATACAGTGGCCGATCGGCTGCTCGCGGTCATCGAATCCGAAGCATCGTTCCGTCGGCCGGTTACCGTGCGGTCGACATCACGACTATCCCCTATTTCGGGGTGGTGTTCAGATAAAGATGAATAGTGAGGCGGTGTGTTTTCTGAGTGGTTCATGCCCGAAAACACACGCCTCACCGGTAGTATCGACCAGATCGAATTAGGTTTTGTGGAACGCGAAGCGACACCGAGATTGCTCATGAAACTCGGTATTCAGCTCTATCTTGCTGGCCTATCAATTTCAAATACAGTTTCTATTCTTGGGATATTCGGTGTCAAACGTGCTCGGTCAACCGTTCATAATGGGGGTTCACAAAGCCGATTTACAGCCCGAAGGTGGTCGGTGTCCGGATCACGTTGCGGTTGACGAGACTGTGATCCGACTCAACGATGAGCAATATTGGCTGTATGCTGCCGTCGATCC
>NZ_NHOY01000113.1 GCF_002252755.1 Halorubrum sp. Hd13
ACGGCCTCGCCGCCCTCGCCGTGGAACGCCTCGACCGCTTCGAGCCGGTCGCGGAGGTTGGCGGCGCGCTCGAACTCGGCGTGCTCGGCGGCGCTCTCCATCCGCCGGCGCAGGGGGTCGGCGAGGGCGCCGGTCTCGCCCTCCAGAAAGCGGTGGACCGCGGCCACGTCCTCGGCGTAGCTCGCGGGGTCGATCTCGCCGGTGCAGGGGGCCGAGCAGATCCCCATCTCGTAGTCGAGGCAGGGGCGGTCGCGGTTCGCGTACTTGTGATCCGAGCAGCCGCGGAGCCGGTACTCGTCGCGGACCGCCTTCACCACGGTCTCGACGCGGCCCTTGTCCGTGAACGGGCCGTACGCGACCGCGCCTTCCTCCGGGTCGCGGGTGACTTCGATCCGGGGGACGGGGTGGTCGGTGAGCGCGATCAGCGGGTACGACTTGTCGTCTTTCAGCCGGACGTTGAACCGCGGCTGGAGCCGTTTGATGAGGTTGGCCTCCAGCAGCAGCGCCTGCGTCTCGGTGTCGGTGACCGCGAACTCGATCCGGTCGGCGCGCGCGACCATCCCCCTGATACGCCCCGAGCGCGGGTCGGCGTACGACCGCACTCGGTCCCGGAGGTCGACCGCCTTGCCGACGTACAGCGTCGTCTCCCCCGCCCGGAACTGGTAGACGCCGGGCTCGGTCGGGAAGTCCGCGGCCCGCTCGCGCACGGCGTCGGCGTCCATCGGATCCGGGTAGCCGCCGGACGCGTTTGAACGCTACGGGCGGGGAGGGGAGCGATTGCAGCAGAGGGAGCGATCGTGTCGGGGGAGCGAAAGAGAAGGCCGACGGCGCTCCTTTCATCTAGAGGACCAGATGATTATCACACGTGAATAACGGGGGGAACCGTTTATGCGGGCGCTTGGGAGAGGGCGACATAGATATGACGGGAGTCAGCGGGCTACTCCGACGGGTGTTCGGGCGGGACCGGGACTCGCGGTCGGTCCCGGACGGCGGGGTCGTCGTCGACGACGGGGCCGACGACGGGAGACCGAGCGGAGCCGACGGCACGGCTCCAGGGATCGTGGACGAAGCGGGCACCGACCGCGCCGAGACGCTGTCCAGGGCCGGCTTCGAGCAGGTGTTCAACGCCACCGGCGTGCCGACGTTCATCCTCGACGCCGACGGCAACGTCGCCGAGTGGAACGAGTCCATCGCGTCGCTCACCGGGAAAGCGCGCGAGGACGCGATCGGTCACGGCCACGTCTCGGAGCTGTTCTATCCCGACGGGCGGCGGGCCGACACGCTGGCCGACAAAGTGCTCGACGCGCCGGAGACCGCCGACGAGGCGTACGGCGTCGAGCGGTGCGACTCGGCGCAGACCCGCTACCGCGACACCAGCACGATGGTCGACCGCCACGGCGACGAGAAGCACATCGAGTTCACGGCGACGCCGCTGTACGAGGGCGAGGAAGTCGTCGGCGTCACCGAAGTCGTCATCGATCGGACGGAGAACGTCAACCAGCGGAACGCGACCGAAACGCTGGTGAAGGAGGTTCGCGAGACGGCGGAGGCGATCGGCGAGGGGAACCTCGACGCCCGCGCCGTCCGACACGAGGAGTGCGAGATCCTGAGCGAGGAGCTGCTGGCCGTCATCGGCGTCGTCAACGGGATGGCCGAGAACCTCCAGAGCCTCTCCGAGAGCGTCCACGAGCAGGCGCGACAGATCGACGAGACGGTCCAGGAGGCGAGCGGGGCCGCCGGCGACATCGCCGAGAACGTCGACGAGCAGAACGAGCTGCTAGAGGAGAGCGTCTCCGAGATGCAGTCGTTCTCCGCCGGCATGGAGGAGGTCGCCGCCACCGCCGATCAGGTCGACTCCGCCGCGATCGCCGCCAGCGAGGCCGCGGACGAGGGGCTCGACGCCAGCGAGGACGCCCGCGAGGCGACTCAGGACGTCGTCGAGATCGGCGACGAGCTCGTCGAGAGCGTCGGCGCGCTCTCGGAGCGCATGGACGACATCGAGGAGGTCATCGAGGTCATCTCCGACGTCGCCGAGCAGACGAACCTGCTGGCGCTCAACGCCAACATCGAGGCCGCCCGCGCCGGCGAGGGCGGCGACGGCTTCGCGGTCGTCGCCGAGGAGGTCAAGAAGCTCGCCGACGAGACGCGCGGCTACACCGAGGAGATCACGGAGAGCCTCGCGGAGCTCCAGGCGCAGTCCGACGAGACGAGCACCGCCGTCGAGCGCTCGCACGACCGCATCGAGGACGCCGGCACCGAGATCGAGACCGTGCTCGACTCGCTGGAGGAGATCGCCGACGCGGTCGACGAGGCGGCCGCGGGCGTCGCCGAGGTCGCCCGGACGACGGACGACCAGGCCGCGACCGTCGAGGAGCTCACGTCGTCGCTGGAGGCGGTCCGCGAGCGCTCCGACCGGACCGAGGACGCGACCGAGCGCATCGTCGAGGCGACCGACGACCAGGAGGTCGCCGTCGACGAGCTGATCGCCCGCGTCGAGCGCCTGGACGCGAGGCATGAGAGGCGAGAGGAGCGGGATCGAGAGCGGTCCGAGTAGCGCCTGCCGGACCCGCTCGTAGCGCCCGACAAATTCCCACGTGGCGCCGCGTCCGTCCCCCCGCGGCGTCGCCGCCGCCGCCCCGCCGCCGAACGTTTAACCTCGCAGAGACCCTATTTCTCGTATGTCCGTCACGCCGCCCGGACCCATCGGCGACCCCGTCTTCGGCAACGGTCGCCAGTACGCCGACGACCCGTTCTCGTTCATGCGCGCCTGCGCCGACAGCTACGGCGACGTCGTTCGCTTCGACCTCGGCCCGCGCGAGACCTACCTCCTGACGAACCCCGCCGACATCGAGCGCGTCCTCGTCTCCGAGGCCGAGCGCTACCGGAAGCCGCAGTTCGGCGACGACGCCATGGACACCCTGCTCGGGGACGGTCTCCTCATGAGCGAGGGCGAGGCGTGGCAGCGCCAGCGGAAGCTGGCGAACCCCTCGTTCCACAACCGGCGGATCGGGGCGCTCGCGGGGACGATGGTCGGCCACACCGAGTCGCAACTCGCGGACTGGAACGACGGCGACGTGGTCGACATCCAGCTCGAGGTCGCCCGCCTCACCGTCAAGATAATCGTCTCGGCGATGTTCGGCGCCGACATCACCGACGAGGAGGTGAAGACCGTCCAAGAGAAGCTGGAGCCGCTCGGCGCGCGGTTCGAGCCCGACCCGCGCCGCTTCCTGATCCCGAACTGGGTGCCGACCCGCGAGAACCGCGAGTTCGACGACGCCATCGGCACCCTCGAATCCGTGATCGACGGGATCGTGGAGCGCCGGCGCGGGACCGAGCGCGACCCGAGCGTCGACCCGGCCGGTCCCGAGGGCGTCGCGGTGCGCGGCCCCGCCGGCGACGGCGACGGCGACCTGCCGATGGACCTGCTCTCCGTCCTGTTGCGCGCCCGGGACCGCGGCGAGCAGACCGACAAGAACCTCCGCGACGAGCTGGTGACGATGCTGCTCGCCGGTCACGACACGACGGCGCTCGCGCTGACGTACACGTTCTACCTGCTCTCGAATCACCCCGAGGCCCGCGAGCGCGTGGCCGGCGAGGCCCGGGCGGCGACCGCCGACGGCGCCCCGACCGCCGCCGACGCCCGCGACATGAAGTACACCGAGCGCGTGCTCAACGAATCGATGCGGCTGTACCCGCCCGTCTACACCCTGTTCCGCGAGCCGAAGCTCGACGTGAAGATCGGTGGGTACCGGATCCCGGAGGGCTCGGCGCTCATGCTGTCGCAGTGGGTGATCCACCGGTCGCCGCGCTGGTACGACGACCCCGAGACGTTCGACCCGAGTCGATGGGCCCCCGAGCGCCGGAGCCAACGCCCCCGGTTCGCGTACTTCCCGTTCGGCGGCGGCCCGCGCCACTGCATCGGGAAGGCGTTCTCGCTGCTGGAGGCGAAGCTGATCCTCGCGGAGGTCTGCTCGCAGTACGACCTGGAGTACGAGGGGCCCGAACTCTCGCTGCGCGGCTCGCTGACGATGCACCCGAACCACCCGGTGCCGATGCGCATTCGCGAGCGGTAGAGATGGCCGACGACGGGACCGCGTCGTACTGCCGGCGCTGCGGTGAGTCCCTCTCGCAGGGCGTCATCGCGAGTCAGCAGCGCGCCTGCTGTCTCAACGCGACTCCCATCGCCGGCGTCTGCCCGACGCACGGTCCCGTCGGACCGCACCACGCGGTCGACGAGCCGGGCGAGCGCGACGGGGGCGATAAGCAGAGCGGGCGGCGAGAGTGACCGCCGACGGCGACGTGCTATTTATAAACCGATAGCGGCGGCGCGTGCCGCCGAGCGCCCGACGGGCGCGAGGTGCACGCGCGAGGGAGTCGCGAACGAAGTGAGCGACGAGGCTGGGGAGGCGTGAGGTGCGGTCGCCGTGCGGGGCGGGGCTCAAAGGGGCAGCCGTGAGGCGGGCACAGGCGACGGAAGCACCGCAACGAGGGAGCGTCAGCGACCGAGTGAGGAGCACAGCGAGCGTGTGCCCGCCTCACGGCTGGGGCTTTGGACGTGGTGGCTGGGGCTTTGGACGTGGTGGCTGGGGCTTTGGACGTGGTGGCTGGGGCTTTGGACGTGATCACCGACGAAGCGCAGGCGACAGCGTCTCGCCGAGCGGCCGGAAATTCGAAACGGTTCACCGCCGAGTCCCGGCCACCCATTTATAAATCGATAGTCGCGGCGACCTCGCGGAACTCGGGGTCGTACAGGTCGAGCGCGTGGACGCGCCACCGGATCGGGTCGACCGCCGCGCCCACGAGGTCGGCCACGACGCCCGGAGCGGGGTTTCCGCCGCGCGCCAGGGTGACGTGCGGGACGAAGTCGTCGCCTTCGATCCCCTCGATCGCGCCGTAGGCGGCGCAGAGTCGCTGATGAAGCCGCACGAGGACCTCGCTCTCGACGGCGAGGTACACCACCGGCCGCGAGCCGGACGCCGGCGCGTCGAAGACGTCGATCCCGGTCGCGGCCACCTCGAACGGGTCGGTTCCCGACAGCAGGGGTCGGAGGTCCTCCCGGAGCGCCTCGAGCGCGTCGGGCTTCGGGGGGCTCGGTTCGGCGGCGGAACCGACGTCCTGGGGTCCGGGGCGGGCCGCGCTCGCGACGCGGTCCGGGACGTCGTCGACCCCGAGTCGCTTGCAGACGAGGGTGTGCCGGTCGCGCACGCGGTCGAACCCCGACAGTTTCGGGTGGAGATCGGCCGCGAGATCGCCGACCGCGGGCGGGAGCGGGACGTTCAGGCTGAACACGACTCAGATCCGGTCGGTGAGCCGTAAGGCGATCAGGACGACGATGGCGAGGACGATCAGCGTCGGGAGCGCGTCGAGGAGGACGAACGTGATCTCCAGCACGGCGCCGAGGATCTCCAGGAGAAGCCATACGATAGCAAGTCCCAAGATCACCTTCAAGAGGTCGTCGACGTCGACGTCGGCGCGGTCAGCGTCGGTTCGATCCATGACGGTGGGGACGACCCCGACCGGCAAAAAGGCCACCGAGGGCGCGGCGGGGCGAGACGGCCCCGCCGTGCGGGGTCCGTTGCGCGATCAGGTGCTTCAAAACCCCTCCGCGCCGAACGGAGTCCATGAGCCTCATCGCGTTCGACTTCGACGGCACGCTCTCCGACTCCGAGATGACGGTCCTGCTCGCCGAGCGCGCGGGCGTCGCCGACGAGGTGACCGAGATAACCGAGCGAGCGATGAACGACGAGCTCAGCTACGCCGAGAGCCTCTACCGACGGGCGGAGCTGCTCGGCGGGCTCGACGGCGAGGCGGTCGCGGCCGCGTTCGACGAGGTGACGCTCCGGCCGGGCGCCGGGGAGCTGATCGAGCGGCTGCAGGCCGAGGGGCACCACGTCGCGGTGCTCACGGGCGGGTTCGAGCGCGGCGTCGAGCGCGCGCTCGCGAAGGCGGGGGTCGAGGCCGACACGATCGTCGCCAACCGCCTCCCGACGGCCGGCGGGAAGCTCACCGGCGAGGCCGAGGGACCGCTCATCGAGGGGACGAAGGACGACGCGCTGGCCGAGTTGGCCGACGACCTCGGCTTCGCGATGGCGGAGACGGTCGCGGTCGGCGACGGCGCGAACGACCTCCCGATGCTGGAGGTCGCCGGGCTCGCGGTCGGATTCGTGCCGAAGGACGCGGTGCGCCCCGTCTGCGACGCCGTCGTTGCCTCCATGTTCCGGCTCGGGAAGGTGTTGGAGGGGCACGGCGTGCTGTCGGCCGAGGCCTAGCGCCGACGACCGCCGGACGAAATCCCGACGACCGCCGGACGAAATCCCGATGATCGCCGGACGAAATCCCGACGATCGCCGGACGAGATCACGATGATCGCCGGACGAAATCCCGACGACCGCCGATCTCACTCTCGACGACCGTCGGGGGCGACCACACTGTTTGGACTGAGCCTTAATAAGCGACGGAGCGAACGTGATCGCATGAACGGCGCCGGTGGGGTGATCGGATGCTTCCGACGCTGACGTACCTCCAGTTCCATCTCGTCTTCAGCCTTCCCGTCGTCGCGGCGCTGTGGTACCTCGCGCCGCGGTACGACGTCGTCCGCCGGCGACGCGCGACCGCCGGGATCGCGATCCTCGTCGCCATCGCGTACGTGTACACGACGCCGTGGATCAGCTACATGATCCGACGGGGGGCGTGGTGGTACGCCGACGGGGCGGTGCTCGTCCGGGCGCTGTCGATCCCGCTCGGCGAGTACCTGTTCTTCGCCATCCAGACCGTCGTCACCGCGTTCGCGCTCCACCTGATCGGGTTCGACCCGACGTTCCGCGAGGGCGACTTCGATCGGGGCCCGCGGATCGCCGGCGTCGTCGCCGGCGTCGCGATGGTCGCCGGCGGGCTCTGGCTCGTGTCGCTCGACCCCTCGTACCTCTACCTCGGCGGGCTGATCGCGTGGGTCGGCCCCGTCTTCGCGCTGCAGTGGGCCGTAGGGGGCGGGTACCTGATCCGGACGCCGCGGATGTGGCTCGCGGCGACGCTGATCCCCGCGGCGTACTTCTGGATCGCCGACCGGATCGCGATCGCGATGGGGACGTGGCAGCTCTCCGCCGAGCTGACGACCGGGGTCGCGGTCCTCGGACTCCCGATCGAGGAGATGCTCTTCTTCGCCTCGGCCGGCGTGATGACGGTGAACGGGCTCGTGCTGTTCGAGTGGGTGCTCGACTGGAACGACCGGCGCGGCCGGCCGACCGAGTCGGCGGCGGACGCGTTCGACCCGACGCCCGAACCGCCCGAACCGGACCCGGAGTCCCCCGACCCCGTCAATGACTGAGACCGCGGCGGGCGCGGCGGCGCGCCGCGAGGCGACGGCGGTCGAGAGCGACGAGGACGCCCGGTCGGCGGTCGATCGGTGGTTCGCGCTGTACCCCGCGCTAGCGCTCGCGGCGCTGCTCCCGGTCGGCGCCGTGACCCCCCTGTTTCCGGTGGAGGTGGGCGTCGCGACGTTCGCGCTGGGGACGCTCGCCGTCGGGATGGCCCACGGCGCGGTCGACCACCTCGTTCCGCTGCGCGCGGCGACGGACATCTCGCCCCGGCGGTCGGTCGCGGTCGTCTCCGTCGCGTACGCGGTCCTCGGCGGGGCGGTCGTCGCGGCGTTCTTCCTCGCTCCCGTGGCCGCCTTCGTCGGGTTCATCGCGCTCACGTGGCTCCACTGGGGGCAGGGCGACGTCGCGGCGCTCGTCGTCGCGGGCGTCGACCACCTGCCGACGTCGGCCGAGCGCTGGCTGGCCCTCGTCGTCCGCGGCGGGCTCCCGATGGGCGTCCCGCTGCTCGCGCATCCGGGCGAGTACCGGCTGGTCGCCGAGTGGATCGTCGGGCTGTTCGTCGTCGACGCGAGCGCGGCCGCCGCCGCGGTCGAGCCCGTGTTCGTTCCGGCGACCCGGCTGGCCGTCGGCGCGTTCATGATCGCGACGACGGTCCTGTCGATCGGACTGGGCTACCGGCGGGTCCGGGCGGGCGCCTCGCGACGGGGGTGGCTCCGCGACGCCGGAGAGGTGGCGGCGCTGTGGGCGTGGTTCCTGCTCGCCGCGCCCGTGTTCGCGATCGGCGTGTACTTCGCGCTCTGGCACGGCCTCCGCCACGTCGGCCGGCTGATCCTCGTTGACGAGCGGGCGGCGACCGCGCTCGGCGACGGCGATCTCCCCGGCGCCCTCGGGCGGTTCGGGCGCGACGCCGCGCCGCTCACCCTCGGCGGGTTCCTCGTGGTCGCCGCGGTCGGGCTCTCGGTCCCCGCCGGCGTCGCCGCTCCGGGCGGCCTGCTCGCCGTGTCGCTCGTCGCCATCGCGGCCATGACGCTCCCGCACGTGGTCGTCGTCGCGTGGCTCGACCGGCGGCAGGGCGTCTGGCGGCCGGGAGCGGTCGGATAGGCCCGGCGTTCGGCTCGCCGGGGTCGGCCCACCGCGCCGCTCTTGTCGGCCGAGAGCGTACCCTCGGGGAATGGACGAGATCGCGATCCGAGACCCGCGGCCGGGCGACGCCGACGAGGTGGAGGCGCTCATCACCGAGCACTTCAGCGAGGGGAACTCCTACGGCGTCGACCTCGGGATCGGCGACCCGACGTACCACGTGCTGGTCGCGGTGGAGGGCGGGGCGGGACCGGACGACGACGCGGGACCGGACGACGACGCGGGACCGGACGACGACGCGGGACCGGACGACGACGCGGGACCGGACGACGGCGGCGACGCCGACGGACCGATCCTCGGGGTGATGGCGCTCCGCGAGTTCGCGGATCCGGGCGCCGTCGCCGACGAGATGTACTTCTTCGACGACCCCGACCTGATCCCCGCCGCCGACCGGTACGGTCACCTCGAGATGGGGTACGTCCGGGACGGGGCCACCGGACGCGGGATCGGGAGTCGGCTCCTCGGACGCCTGCACGGGATCGGCGCCGAGCGCGGAGTCGACGTGCTCGTCGCGGACTCGTGGTACCACGGCGGCGCCGACTCCCCGGAGAAGCTGTTCGACCGCCACGGCTACGAGGCGGTCCACCGCGAGCCGATCGACCGGCCCGCCGCCGAGTGCCCGAAGTGCGAGGTCGAGTGCACCTGCGAGGCGGCGCTCGCGGTGCGGCGCGTCGAGGGGGGAGCGCAGTGAACCACGACCGCGTCCACGCCCGAGAGCCGTCGCACCACGTCGGCCGGTGGTCGGTCGGAGTGATCGAGTCGATCGACGAGCGCGACGGGCACGCCGTCGTGACGGTCCATCCGGTGGCGTCGGCGGAGAGTGAGGAGAGCCGCGACGGGGGCGGAACGGAGCGCGACGGGGGCGGAACGGAGCGCGACGACGCGTCCGTCGAACTCGTGATCACGTTCGCGGTCAGGGACCTCTTCGTGGGGCGGCTTCCCGTCGAGGACGGCGAGTCGCCGGTCGGCGAGCGCGTGTGGTATCGGAAGCGGGGCGGGTAGCGCGGAAACGGGGCCGACCTCACTCCAGCTGGTGGTAGTCCAGCTCGTGGCCCTCGTCGAGCGCGGCCTGTACGGCCTCGCTCGGCTCGTCGACCGGTTCGGTCCGGAGCGTCATCCCGCCGACGTCGGCGGCGTCGAAGTAGACGTTCCGCCGCCAGTCGGGGTCGACGTCGGGGTGGTCGGTGCGGTAGTGGGCGCCGCGGGACTCCTCGCGTTCGAGCGCGCCGCGGAGCACCGCCTCGGCGGCGACGAGAGTGAACCCGACGTCGACGGCGAGTTCGAACGACTCGCTCGTGACCGGGCCGACGCGCATGTCGGCGGCCCGTTCGCGGAGGGCTTCGAGTCGGTCGAGCCCCTCGCGGAGCGACGGCTCGTCGCGCAGGATCCCGGCGTGGTTCCACATCATCTCCCGCAGGTCGGCGAGCACCGCGTCCACGTCGTGCTCCCCGTCGCGGGAGGCCAGTGCGCTCAGGTCGCTGAGGTGCGGCTCGACGAGTCCCTCGCGGAGGTCGTCGGGCACCTCGCCCGGCCCGTCGACGCGGTCGGCGACCCGCTCGCCGGCGACGACGCCGTACGCGACGGTCTCGGCCAGCGAGTTTCCGCCGAGTCGGTTCGCGCCGTGGACTCCCGCCATCGTCTCGCCGATGGCGAACAGCCCGTCGATGTCGGTCTCGCCGTCGTCGTCGACGGCGACGCCGCCCATCCCGTAGTGGGAGGTCGGCGCCACCTCGACCGGCTCGGCCGCCATGTCCACGCCGAGGTCGTGGAACCGCTCGTACATCCGCGGGAGTCGCTCTCGGATGAAGTCGGCGTCGCGGTGGGAGATGTCGAGGTAGACGCCGCCGTTCTCGGTACCGCGTCCCTCGGCGACCTCTCGGGCGATCGCCCGGGCGACGACGTCGCGGGCGTCCAGCTCCATCTGGTCGGGCGAGTACCGCTCCATGAAGCGCTCGCCCTCGGCGTTGAACAGGCGTCCTCCCTCGCCGCGGACCGCCTCGGTCACGAGTCGCCCGCTCCACGGCGCCCACTCGGGGTCGCTCTCGTCGACGGCCATCCCGGTCGGGTGGAACTGCATGAACTCCATGTCCATCAGCGACGCGCCGGCGTCGGACGCCAGCGCCGCCCCGTCGCCGTTGTTCTCGTCGTCCCGGGAGGTGTGTCGGTTGTAGATCGCCGCGTGGCCGCCGGCCGCGAGGACGACGGTGCCCGCGTTGAACAGGACGAACTCGCCGGTGTCCATGTCGAAGCCGACGGCGCCGTACACCGCGTCACCGTCCGAGACGAGCTTCGTGATCATCACGTTCTCGCGGTAGGGGACCGACAGCTCCTGCGCCCGGTCGACGAGCGCGTTCAGCATCGACTCGCCGGTGTGGTCGCCGGCGAACGCCGTCCGGCGGAACGACTGGGCGCCGAAGAACCGCTGGTCGATCTCGCCGTCCTCGGTGCGCGAGTACTCCATCCCCCACTCGTCGAGCTCGCGGAGGCGCTCCGGCATCTGCTCGGTCACGGTCTCGACCTTCGCCGGGTCGTTGACGAAGTGGCCCTCGTTGAGGGTGTCGGCGGCGTGGATCGCCGGCGAGTCCTCGGGGTCCCGGGTGCCGAGCGCGCCGTTAATCCCGCCGCGCGCCCACGTCGTGTGGGCGTCTCCGTGGCCCCGCTTGCCGAGTACCAGGACGTCGTCGACCCCGCGCTCTGCCAGTTCGATAGCGGTCCTCGCCCCCGCCGCGCCGGCGCCGACGACGAGGACGGAGACGTCCACGCGGTCGTACTCGACCGGTTCGTCGGGTTCCGTGGGTCGTCGTTCGTTCACGTCATAGGTAGGGTTTCGAACGGCATAAGACCCTCGCGCGTGTGCGCGCGAGCAAGCGATACGCGCCGCCCGTTCCCCTCCTCCGGCGCCGCCCGTTCCTCTTCTCCGTGACTGAGGTTCGGCGGTCCCCGTCAGTCCCAACCGGGAGTCCCGGGAGCGCCCGCGTCGTCCTCCAGTTCGCGGACCAGTCGGTCGCGGGAATCGGCGTCGAGGGAGGCGCGGTCGCCGTCGGCGCCGGCGCGTTCGGTCCACTCGCGGATCGCGCCGCCGGCCCACGAGTCGGCGTCGCGCGCCCGGGCCCGAGCCTCGGCCATGCGGTCGCGGTCGACCGACAGCGCTCCCGGCCGCGAGCCGACGGCGGCCCCGACGAACTGGGCGCGGTCGTCGGCGGTGAGCGAACCGGTCCGGAGCCGGTCGATCACCCCGTCGAGGTCGTCCGGGTCGGGGTAGCCGAAGACGACCGACCCGAGGGCCTGCGGGCCGAACGCGGGCGCGGGGAGGTCGTCCGGCGGTTCGCCGTCGAGGAGGCGGTCGCCGCCGCCCGCGGCCTCGACGCGCTCGCACTCCGTCTCGGCGCCGAGATCGAGGTTGTGTCCCGGGTACGTCGCGCAGGTCCGGGGGTAGCGGTCGTCGTCGTGGATCCGGCACTGGAGCGTCGTGGGGTCGAGGAAGACGCAGGCGTCGAGCCAGCGCGGCTCGTCGGTGCCGATCGGTGCGACCGGCTTCGGCGGCTTCCGGAGACCGACCACGAAGACTGGCCGGTCCCGGGCGGCGGCCACCTCGACGCCGTCGATCGAGACGCTCGCGTCGCGCTCGGCGGGTTCGAAGAGCCGGGGGACGAGGACGTCGCCGAGGCCGTCGTCGAGGAAGGCGGCGACCTCGTCGCGGGTGAGCGGGACGAGGTCGTACGTGTCGTCGAGCGGGTCGCGGTCGCCAGCGCGGTCGGAGCCGGCCGCGTCGCGATCGAGCGGCCGCCAGTCGACGCAGCAGCCGGCGCAGCCCTCGCAGCGGAGTTCCATCGGAGATCGTCCGTGCCAACGGTTCGCACAGTTAAAAGGGATCGGCGGGTTCGGGCGGGCGTTTATAAACGGACGGCCGTCGGCGCGCGCCCGTGAGCGGCCCTCAGGCCGCGAACCGGCGCCGCGCGAGGTCGCCGGCGCGGAGCGCCGGCTGCCAGAGGGACCGAAGGTCCCTCGCTGGAGTCGGTCGCCCGGAGCGAAACGACGGGCGACCGACGAGGCTGGGGAGGCCTGTGGTGCGGATGTGGTGCGGGGCGGGACTCAAAGGGGCAGCCGCGAGGCGGGCGCAGGCGAAGTAAGGACCACAGGAGCGAGCGAAGCGAGTGACGAGGACCGCAGCGAGCGTGCGCCCGCCTCGCGGCTGGGGCTTTGGAGGTGTTCGCCTCCGATCCGTCAGCAACTGCGTATAACCGAGCGGCTGGGGCTTTGAAGGTGTTCGCCTCCGATCCGTCAGCAACTGCGTATAACCGAGCGGCCGGGGCTTTGGAGGCGTTCGCCCGCGATCCGCGATCGACCGTTTATAAAAAGACGACCGATTCAGGGCGCGACGCCGACCGTCAACAGCGTCCCCCACGTCCGGTAGCGGTCGACCATCGTCTCGCGGGAGTCCCAGTCGTCGGTGGGGAACTCGGTCGCGTCCGGGATCTCGATCTCTCGGTCGGGGACGTTGTCCTGTTCGGCGACGTACAGCCCGGCGTCGCGGAACGCCTCGCGGTACTCCTCGCGGCTCCACAGGGTCATCTCCACCGCGATGTTGTCCTGCCACGCGTGGGTCGATTCGCTCTCCGCGAAGTAGTTGACGGCGCAGTAGAAGGTGCCCCCGGGCTTCAGCACGCGTCGGATCTCCCGGAGCGTGTTGCGCGGGTCGGCCGCGTAGTAGAACGCCTCCATCGAGAAGACGTGATCGAGCGAGTCGTCGGCGAACGGCAGCGCGTCGAAGTCGCCGACGAGGAAGCCCACGGCGTCGTCGTCGGTGTAGCTCCGGGCGTTGCGGACCATTTCCGGTGCGCCGTCGAGCCCGAAGCCGCGGCCGATGCCGCGCAACACGCTCCGGGAGATCCGACGCGTGCTGAAGCCCGGGGGCACCTTCTACTGCGCCGTCAACTACTTCGCGGAGAGCGAATCGACCCACGCGTGGCAGGACAACATCGCGGTGGAGATGACCCTGTGGAGCCGCGAGGAGTACCGCGAGGCGTTCCGCGACGCCGGGCTGTACGTCGCCGAACAGGACAACGTCCCCGACCGAG
>NZ_NHOY01000117.1 GCF_002252755.1 Halorubrum sp. Hd13
ACCTCGACGCCCCGCACCTCACGCCCGTCCACGACCCCGTCTCGCACCTCGCGTACGCGGCGCGCGGGAGCGACGTGCGGCACACCGTCTGCGCCGGCGAGGTGTTGATGCGCGACCGAGAGGTGCTGACGCTCGACGCCGATGCGGTTCAGGAGCGCGCGGCCGAGGCCGCCGCCGACCTCGTCGACCGCGTCGACCAATAGCGATCGCGTCGACGAACGGGAGCGCCGCGACGAAGCGAGCACACCAGCGAATAGCGAGCGCGGTCGCACCGCGTCCGAGCCGCGTCCGAGCCGCGGACCGGCGTCATCGGCGCTCGGATCGGAGGCAATATGGACCGATTACCGCCGAAGTGCCGGTAAAACACAAAACTACCGACACAGAGCCGCTAAGTCGGATAAAATCCGGTTTAAACCGGCTTAACTGAACTCTCTATTTATATGTAGAGGGCCAGTGGCCTCAGGTGGACATGAGAGAACGCACGACAGCCATCCTACTGGTCGCGGTCGTCGCGCTCGGCGCGATGACCGGCGTCGCCGCCGCCGACGGCCACCTCCAAGTGGCCGTCGACGACGACGGCGAGCAGCCGACGGTTACGGTGACAGACGAGAACGGCACCGCGGTCGAGAACGCCACGGTCAACGTGAGCGTGGTCGACGCGGAGAACGAGTCGTACGCGGGAGCGGGCGAGTACGAGACGGACGCGAACGGCACCGTCGACCTCCCCGTCCCCGAGCAGGACGTGACGGTCGAGGTGACCGCCACCGCCGAGAACGACTCCGTCTCCGCGACGGCCGATCTGGAGGCGCCCGACGGCCTCGAAGTCGACGTCGAGAACACCGACGGCGAGCCCGTCGTCACGGTCACCGACAACGACACCGCGGTCGAGAACGCCTCGGTGAACGTCACGACCGCCGACGAGAACGCCAGCTACGCCGGCACGGGCGACTACGCGACCGACGAGAACGGCACGGTCACGCTCCCCGCCGCCGAGGAGGACGTCACGATCGACGTGACCGCCGAGCACGAGAACGACTCCGTCTCGACGACGGTCGACCTCGAGGCGCCCGAGGGCCTCGAAGTCGACGTCGAGAACACCGACGGCGAGCCCGTCGTCACGGTCACCGACGACGGCGAGGCCGCCGAGAACGCCTCCGTGAACGTCACCACCGCCGACGGTCAGAACGTCACCTACGTCGGCGAGGGCGACTACGAGACCGACGCGAACGGCACGGTCACGCTCCCCGCCGCCGAGGAGAACGTCACGGTCGACGTGACCGCCGAGTTCGGGAACGGCACCGTCTCGACGACGGTCGACCTGACGACCGGCGAGGGGGCCGCGGAGGACCGGCCGTTCGGACAGCTCGTCCGCGAGTTCGTCGAGCAGATCGGCGACCGCGAGGGCGGCATCGGCGACGCCGTCTCGGACTTCGTGACGGAGAACAACCCGGGTAACGCGCCGGACCACGCGGGCGGCCCCGGCGGCCCGGACGACGCCGAGAATGACACCGCCGAGAACGAGAGCGACGCGCCCGGTAACGGCAACGGCAACGCGCCCGACCACGCGGGGCAGGGCAACGACGGCGAACAGGGTCCCCCGGAGCACGCCGGTAACGGCGACGACGAGGGCGACGACGCGGACGACGCGGACGACGCGGACGACGACGCGGAAGAAGAGAGCGACGCGGAGGATGACGACGAGGAAGCGGACGACGACGAAGACGATGACGACGACGGCGCTGGCGGCCCGGGTAACGGGAACGGCAACGGCCCGCCGTAACTGACGCGCGAGCGACGCGGTAACCGAGACGCGACCGACGCGGATCCCTTTTCAGCGTTTTCAACGCGACCCGGTGTCGGCAGGGTTTAGTGCGCCGTGAGCGAACCGAGAGGCATGAGCGAAACCGCGTATCCGCCGGTGGCGAAGCACCTCTCGGACCTCGAGACGGCCCGGGAGGAGGGGCGCCGGAAGATGGACTGGGCGCTCCAGCACATGCCGATCCTGAATGCGCTCCGCGAGGAGTTCGTCGACGAGCAACCGCTCGCGGGCGAGACGATCGCGATGGCGATGCACGTCGAGGCGAAGACGGCGAACCTCGTCGAACTGCTCGCCGACGGCGGCGCCGAAGTGGCGATCACCGGGTGCAACCCGCTCTCGACCCACGACGACGTGTCGGCCGCGCTCGACACCCACGAGTCGATCACCTCCTACGCGGTCCGCGGCGTCGACGACGAGGAGTACTACGACGCGATGCACGCCTGCATCGCCCACGACCCGACCGTCACCGTCGACGACGGGATGGACATGGTGAAGCTCGTCCACGAGGAGTACCCCGAGCTGATCGACTCCATCGTCGGCGGCGCCGAAGAGACGACCACGGGCGTCCAGCGCCTGCGCGCGATGGACGCCGACGGCGAGCTCAAGTACCCCGTCTTCGCCGTGAACGACACGCCGATGAAACAGCTGTTCGACAACGTCCACGGGACCGGCGAGTCGTCGCTCGCGACCATCGCGATGACGACGAACCTCTCGTGGGCCGGCAAGAACGTCGTCGTCGGCGGCTACGGCCAGTGCGGGAAGGGCGTCGCGAAGAAGGCCGCGGGCCAGAACGCGAACGTCATCGTCTGCGAGGTCGACCCCCGCAAGGCGCTGGAGGCGCACATGGAGGGCTACGAGGTGCTGCCGATGCGGGAGGCGGCGAAGAAGGGCGACGTGTTCATCACGACGACCGGCAACCGCGACGTGATCACCCGCGAGCACTTCGAGGAGATGGACGACGGCGTCCTCCTCGCCAACGCCGGCCACTTCGACGTCGAGGTGAACCTCGACGACCTCGACGACCTCGCCGTGGACCGCTACGAGGTCCGCGACGGCGTCGAGGGGTTCGAGCTGGACGACGGCCGCGTCCTCAACGTGCTCGCCGAGGGGCGGCTCGTCAACCTCGCCGCGCCCATCTCGCTCGGCCACCCGGTCGAGGTGATGGACCAGAGCTTCGGCGTCCAGGCGGTCGTCGTCCGCGAGCTGGCCGCGAACGGCGGGAGCTACGAGCCCGGCGTCCACGACGTGCCCGACGAGCTCGACCGCGAGGTCGCCGAGATCAAGCTCGCCGCGGAGGGCGTCGAACACGACGACCTCACCGACGAGCAGCGCGAGTACATGGACAGCTGGGAGCACGGGACCTAACGCGGCGGCGGCGTTTATAATCAGATTTGTGCGGTGGCGCGCGCCTCCGAGTGGCCGACAGGCCACGAGGAGCGCGTGCGAGGGACGCGGCGACCGGAGGGAGCCGCGAGGCTGGGGAGGCGTGTGGTGCGGTCGCGGTGTGGTCGGGTGGGACTCAAAGGGGCAGCCGCGAAGGCGGGCGCAGGCGACGTAAGCACCGTAGCGAGGGAGTGAGCGAAGCGAACGACCGAGTGAGGCGCGCAGCGAGCGTGCGCCCGCCTTCGCGGCTGGGGCTTTGGAGGCGTTCTCCGCCGATCCATCCCCGATCATTTATAAACAGTCGACCGCGCTTCCTTTTTGAGCGACAACCACGTACGAGTAGTAGTGACAGTCACGAGCGTCCACGACCCGAGCCACCGCGAGGCCCTCTGGGAGCTGGAGGACGCCTTCGAGCGCGGCGACCTGATCAGCGTCTTCGGGCGCTGCACGGTCAGTTACGAGGGCCGCGCCGCGTCCGACCTCGGCGCCGGCGACCGCCTGCTCGTGTTGAAGCCCGACGGGGCCGCCCTCGTGCACACCGACGAGGGACACCAGCCCGTGAACTGGCAGCCCCCGGGATCCGAGCACCACGCCGCGGTCCGCGAGGGGCGGCTCCGGGTGCGTTCGACGCGCACCAACCCCGACGAGACGCTCACGGTCCGCTTCGACCGGGTCCACCAGCTCTCCGCGATGGCGGTCACCGGCGGGCGCGACCTCGCGCTCCACGGCAGCGAGGAGGACCTCCGGACCCGGATCCTGGAGCGCCCCGAACTCGTCGAACCGGGGTTCGAGCCGAAGGCGACCGAGCGCCCCTCCAGCGCCGGCCCGATGGACGTGTTCGGCGTCGACGGCGACGGCAACCCGGTCGTCGTCGAGCTGAAGCGCCGGCGGGTCGGCCCGGACGCTGTCGGCCAGCTCGCGCGGTACGTGCGGGCGCTCCGCGAGGAGTTGGGGCCGGCGGACGCCGACGCCGACGGCGACGCGCTCGGCGACGGCGACGCGCTCGGCGACGGCGACGGCGGGACCATCGTCCGCGGAGTCCTCGTCGCGCCCTCGGTCACGGACCGGGCCGCCGAGCGGCTGGCGGACCAGGGGTTCGATCACGTCGCGCTCGAACCGACGCCCGAGGAGTGAGGCGGCGAGCGCCGTGAAACGGACCGACGACGCCGCGGTATCGAAGGGTTTATCGCCGCAGCGCGGGCTACATCGGGCAAGTAGCCATGTCTGACAAACCCGCCTCTATGTATCGGACGATCGACAAGCCGTCGTTCACCCGCCGCGAGTACATCACCGGGATCCCCGGCTCGAAGATCGCCCAGCACAACATGGGCGACCTCTCCGCCGAGCCGGACGACTACCCCGTCCAGATCAGCCTCCGCGTCGAGGAGGAGCTCCAGATCCGCCACGGCTCGCTCGAGAGCGCGCGCCTCTCGGCGAACCGTCACCTGATCAAGGAGCTCGGCGAGGGTAACTACAAGATGACCCTCCGCAAGTTTCCCCACCAAGTCATCCGGGAGAACAAGCAGGCGACCGGCGCCGGCGCGGACCGCGTCTCCGACGGGATGCGGCAGGCGTTCGGCAAGCCGGTCGGGACGGCCGCCCGCCTGAACGCGGACGACATCGTCTTCACCGCCTACTGCGACGTCGAGCAGGCGTCCGTCGTGAAGGAGGCGTTCCGGCGCGCGTACAACAAGCTCTCGCCCCCGTGCCGGATCACGGTCGACCGCGGCGAGAAGCTCCTCGTCTCGTAACCCCGCCGGTCTTTTTCGAGGCGCGGTTCTCACGCCCCGAGCGGTGCGGCCGGACGCGGTGACGCGAGAGCCGCCGCACGGCGAGCCGAACTCCTGAAATACCTTCCTCGCGTATCAACGGCCAGTGTCACAGCAGTTGGCCGAGGTCGAGACGCTGTTCCTCCACGAGGCGCGGAGCGACTACACCGTCGTCGCGAACCGGGACGGGAACAGGGTGCTCCGCGGGCGGCTCGAACTCAAGGAGACCTCCGCGGGCCCGCGCCCGGGGAAGTTCCGCGTGATCCGCGACGGCGAGGACCACCCCCGCCGTCCGGACGAGTTCGTCGACCTCGCCCGCGCGGCCGACCGGATCCGCATCTCCGAGCAGACGTCGCCGGAGAACCGGAAGCGGCTGGAGGCGATGCTCGACGGCTACCAGCTGGAGGCGATGGCCGTCCGGACTTGCCGTCGCTGCGCGAACGACGGGCGATACGGGCCGATCACGAGCGAGACCGCGGTCGAACACAACGACGAGCTGATCTGCCGGGACTGCGCCCGCAGAGAGCTCGAACGGGAGCTCTCGTATAAAGGCGAGTTCACGGGCGCCGCCGAGGAGCGGTTGGAGGAGCTACTCTACGAGTCCGGCGACCTCGATCGGATCGTCAACCTCCTGCAGGGCGGGCTCGACCCCGACCTCACCAAGTACGACGAGGTCTCCGCCAACGTCGACGACGTGAGCCCCGTGCGCACCGAGGACCTCGATCTCCACTCGGACCTCTCCGCGCACCTCCAGGGGCGCTTCGAGGAGCTGCTCCCGGTCCAGAGCCTCTCCGTGCGAAACGGCCTCCTCGAGGGGGACGACCAGCTCGTCGTGAGCGCGACCGCGACGGGGAAGACGCTGGTCGGGGAGCTGACCGGGATCGACCGGGCGCTGAAGGGGGAGGGGAAGCTCCTCTTTCTGGTCCCGCTCGTCGCGCTCGCCAACCAGAAGCACGAGGACTTCAAAGACCGCTACGGCGACCGGCTCAACGTCTCGATCCGCGTCGGCTCCTCGCGCGTGAACGACGACGGCAACCGCTTCGACCCGAACGCCGACGTGATCGTCGGCACCTACGAGGGGATCGACCACGCGCTCCGGACGGGGAAGGACCTCGGCGACGTCGGCACCGTCGTCATCGACGAGGTCCACACGCTGAAGGAGGGCGAGCGCGGCCACCGGCTCGACGGCCTCATCTCCCGGCTGAAGTACTACAGCGAGAATCGGATGGAGACGCACTCGGGATACGGCGGCACGCAGTTCGTCTACCTCTCCGCGACGGTCGGGAACCCGGAGTGGCTCGCCGAGAAGCTCCGGGCGACCCTCATCGAGTACGAGGAGCGCCCCGTTCCCATCGAGCGGCACGTCACCTTCGCGGACAGCCGTGAGAAGGCGCAGATCGCCGACAAGCTCGTGAAGCGGGAGTTCGACACGAAGTCGTCGAAGGGGTACCGCGGACAGACGATCGTCTTCACGAACTCCCGGCGGCGCTGCCACGAGATCAGCCGGAAGCTCCGATACGACTCCGCGCCGTACCACGCCGGCCTCGACTACAAACGCCGGAAGCAGGTCGAACGCCAGTTCGGGAACCAGGACCTCTCCGCGGTCGTCACCACCGCGGCGCTGGCCGCCGGCGTCGACTTCCCCGCCTCGCAGGTGATCTTCGACTCGCTGGCGATGGGGATCGAGTGGCTCTCCGTCCAGGAGTTCTCCCAGATGCTCGGGCGCGCCGGACGGCCGGACTACCACGACCGCGGGCGCGTCTACCTCCTCGTCGAGCCCGACGGCGTCTATCACAACTCCATGGACCGCACCGAAGACGAGGTCGCGTTCACCCTGCTGAAAGGGGAGATGGAGGACGTGGCGACCCACTACGACGAGGCCGCCGCCGTCGAGGAGACGCTGGCGAACGTCGTCGTCGCCGGCAAGAAGGCCAAGCGGCTCAACGACCGGATGATCGGCGAGGTGCCGACGAAACACGCGATCGGGAAGCTGCTGGAGTGGGAGTTCATCGACGGCTTCGATCCGACGCCGCTCGGCCGCGGCGTCACGCGGCACTTCCTCGCGCCCGACGAGGCGTTCTTCATCCTCGACGCGATCCGGACGGGAACGGACCCGTACCAGATCGTCGCCGATCTCGAACTGCGCGACGACGAGGAGTGAAGCGGCAGGCCGTCGCGGGGCGGCCGCGGTTGAGAACAGCCTTGACCGCGCAACGAAACGCTTTACCGGCCGATGCGGGTATGTGCAGGTACGGGGCCGTGGGGTAGTGGTATCCTCGCTGCCTTGGGTGCAGTGGACCTGAGTTCGACTCTCAGCGGCCCCATCTACTACTCTTCGCCGTCACAGACGATCTGCGCAAGCTCCTTATACAGCTCTGGATGGTGTTTTTCGAGAACCGCTAGATCGGTCTGGAGTTCTTCGTGTATTCGGTTCCGAATTCGAGACACAGCTTGATACTGGTTCGAGCTGGCCGTCTCTGATCTGAGATGTTCGCGTTCGGTTTCGGTGAGGAGAGCGCGTGTTCGGGCCACACTCAGTTTACGCACCAATCTGGTAATTGTTTGGCGCTGTTCGATCGGCATAGTTTGCAAATACACAAATGTAAGTGCCATGACTTTCAAACGGGATAACGAATCACGGCAGATATGGAATCACACAGGCAAGGCGATCTCACCGAACAAATCGTCATTACGGAACTGAAGAAGCGCAATATTAGCGTATCAACGCCGGTAGGCGACAACGAAAGATACGACGTTATCTTGGAAAAACCAGACGGCGGTCTGCTGCGCGGACAGATCAAAACGGGGCGATTGAAAGACGGGGTAATTCGATTCAAAGGAGTAAGTCAACACACGAATTCGTCCGGGCATGTGTACAAGGAGTACGGCGACGATGTCGACTGCTTTCTCGTATACTGCGACGAAACAGAGGAGACCTATTTTATCGATTCAGAGGAAGTTGGTACCTCGATGCACTTGCGCATCGACACGCCTACTCGAAAGACCAGTCAGATCAATTGGGCTGATGACTATCGGCTCGATCACCAGTGGCCACCCGACGGCCACAACGAGGGTGACTCAGCGGTCTCTGCAGCTATCGATGCGCTTGAGAGCGTAGAGGGTTCGGTGTATATTGATCCGATCAGAGAGGACAGCCGGAATCTGTTGTTCGTGGACACAGACGGTGAAACACATCGGATCGGAGTCGAAACCGGATGGATCGTGAATGGCCGGGTCCGGTTCACGCCGAGTAATTCCGCAGAGTACCATCTCGTATACTGCGATGGCTTGGACGATTTGCTGTCTGTACATACTGATGAGTTTAATGAATCAATCTCTTTCCGGGTAGACAGCGAGAATACGCGAGGGACCAGATCGAATCCAGTAGATGAGTACGAGTTCGGGAACAACTGGCCACCAGTAGTCGTCGGGACTTCGCAGACGGATCCGACGCCGGAGCTGTCCCAGTTCATCAGTAGACTGCGAGAGGGGCAAGTGTCGTACAGCCGCGTGGAGTGCAGCGATAAAAAGACGGCAGAGGTCCACAGTAAGCAGTTGGACTTCCGAATCTGCGTCGAAACAGCGTGGATCGAGAACGGGCTACTCCGGTTCAACGCGAGCGGCGATAATGCCGATTATTATTCGCTCAAGAATCCTGAAAAAGAAGAGTGGTATCTCGTGTCAGATGATTCGTTCGGGGATTCTGTCTCTCTGCGAATAGATCCGCCCGAAAAAGAGGATAGTCGGATCAATTTTGCAGAGGATTACCTGTTAGAAAAGATGTGGCCAGTATAGACAGACACATGATTCGGTGACCCTTCTGAGAGTCGAGTCACCGAGTGGAAACCTTACCGCTCTAACACCGTCCCGCTGGCGCCGACGGCGTAGTCGCGGGCGCCGTCGAACGCCGCGACGGCGCGGAGGTTCTGTCCGGAGGGCGTGTCGACGACGCCCCAGGCGCCGTCATCGCGCTCGACGACGGTGCCGCTTCCGCCGACCGCGACGCCGCCGGCGTCGCTCGTGACCACGTCTTTGAGACCGGCCTCTGCGATCCGGTCCGACCGCCACTCGACGCCGTCGTAGACGTAGAGGGATCCGCCGCCGCCGACCACGGTCGCGTCGTCGGGGGCGTCGGCGTCGAGGCCGGCGAAGGTCGTGTCGGCGTTCTCTATGCCGAACGCCTCCCACGTCGGGCCGTCGTCGGTGCCGAACACCGTGCCGTTCGTGTCGATCAGGGTTCCCGCGCGGGCGCCGTAGAACTCGACGGCGGGGATCCCGGAGCCGGAACCGGGCGTGAGGTGGTTCCAGGTACCCTCCTCGCCGTTGTCGAAGCTGTAGTACACCAGCCCGGAGTCGTCGACGACGTACACGTCCGCGTCGCCCGCGGGACCCGTGACGGCGACGGAGTTGAACTGGTTGGAGGCGCCCGTCGGCTTGGACCGGTCGATCAGGTTCCCGGTCGTCACGTCGTACTCGCCGACGGCGCCGCTGTTGCCGACGAACCAGAGCCGCTCGCCGTCGTCGGTGACGGCGGCGCCGTACAGCCCGTTGCCGTTGCCCGTGGGCCCGCCGCGGAACACCGTCTCCCAGCCGGCCGCCGTCCGCTCGATCAGGACGCCGCCCGCGCCGACCGCGTGCGGGTTCGTCGCCGTGTACCGGACGTCGTGGAGGGTCCCGTCGACCGGCGTCTCGGCGACGGTCCAGTCGGAGGACGAGGTCTCCTCGGCCGACGCGACGGCGGGGACGGCGGCGGCCGCGATCGATGCGCCTGCGAGCTTCACGACCGAACGTCGAGTGTGTCGGCTCATCGCAGTTCGGCGTTGGTCCGGGGCGGGTGTAAAAACCGAGAATATTAGGCCCGAATTAAAGTTGATTACCTCGGTTTTATCGCGTCAACGGACGGTGGTTTGAAGTAAGCGAACGCAACCGCGAGAGGATTGAAGGAGGCGTTCGCGGTCGGCGCGAGGAGCCTCGGCTCGATGTCGGCGCGCTCTGGAGCGGGCCGAGTCGCGCGCTCCGAGGCGGCGGGGCGATCGGACCGCCGCCTTTCGAAATCCTTTTGTCTCGAATCGGCGTTGGTCCGAGTGCGAGCCGCCTTAGCTCAGACTGGGAGAGCACTCGACTGAAGATCGAGCTGTCCCCCGTTCAAATCGGGGAGGCGGCATTTTCCTGCGAACTCGTGAGGGAGCGAAGCGACTGAACCGTGAGCAGTGAAAATGTTCCCGACCCGATTTGAGCAGACGAGTCGCGAGCCCGAGCGGGGCGAGGGCGAGCGTCTCGGCGAGTTCAAATCGGGGAGGCGGCATTGTTTTTGTGGGAACTAAGTTCGGAAGCGCCGACTAAAGATCGAGCTGTCCTCCGTCCCCGCGAGCGCAGCGAGCGGGGGCTCGGAAGACGAGCGGAGCGATGTCTTCCGGTGTTCAAATCGGGGAGGCGGCATGTTCCAAACCCGTGAGGAGGGCGAACCGTCGGGAAAACGGATCGGTCGAAGCCGGGGGAACGCTCATTAGTCGCCCGTCGGTATCCGCTCGGGTGAGAGACGACGTCGACGCCGACGGCACCGACGACCGCACCGGCCCGCTCGCGAGACGGAAGCGCCGCCTCCGCCGCGTGATGGGAACGATATACGCCGTCGCGGGTATGACCCACTTCCTCGCGCCGGACTCGTTCGCCCGGGCCGTCCCGCCCGAGTTCCCGCGACCGCGAGCGCTCGTCTACTGCTCCGGGATCGCGGAGCTCGCCCTCGGGATCGGACTGCAGTTCGACCGGACGCGGCGGGCGTCGGCGTGGGGGATCGTCGCGCTGCTGGTCGCCGTCTTCCCGGCGAACGTCTACATGGCGACCGACGACGTCGCGGCCGATCTCGTTCCCGACCGGTTCGCCGGGGTCTCGCGGGCGGCCGCGTGGGCGAGACTTCCGTTTCAGGCCGTGCTAGTGCTGTGGGCGTGGTGGCACGCGCTCCCGGAGTCGGAGCCCGAGGGCGACGCAGAGGTCGAGGCGGGAGGGGCGACGGAGCCGACGGGCTAGGGCCCGGGTCGAAGCGGCGTCGTACAGCGACGGCAGTAGTCGAATCCCGACTCGTTGGCCGCGCCGCAGTTCGGACAGGTCGCGGCCGGTCCGTTCGAGTCGTCGCGCTCCTCGACCGCCGCGCGGTCGCCCTCCGAACCGGCCGACGGCCGCCCACCGTACTCCTCGTCTTCCGTGTACTTCTCCATCTCGCCGGCCTGCCGACGGGTCCGGCGGTCGCGCCCCTCGCGGACGATCCCGCGGAGCACGCGGAACCCGAGCCCTAACGCGACGAGCAGCAGCGTCCCCACGACCGCGAGGTACACCGGGCCGAGGTCGATCACGCGGTTCCTACGGGCCGGAGGCATAGATATTGTGGGGTGATCGCACGGACCAAGGTCCACTGCGGCCGCGGCGGGTCAGTACCGAAGCGTGGCGTCGAGGATGCCGGCGGTCTGTCCGAGTCCGACGACCGCGATCCCGACCGCGGTCCACGTCGGCGAGGGTGCGGCCGGGATCGCGACCGCGCCGGCGACGCAGCAGGCGACGCCGGCGTCGTAGATCCGCGCGCCCGCCTCGACGCGGCGTCCGGTGTACGCGAACCCGGCCGCGGGGAGGAGCGCCCAGCCGTACAGCGAGACGGCCAACAGGGCGGTCGGGGAGGTCCCGGTGTCGCCGAGCGCGAGGAATCCCGCGAGGCCAGCGAGCGTCGCGGGCGTGCCGGCGAGGATCACGAGCTTCCACGCCCGGAGCACGCCGCTCGCCATGTCGCGCCACGAGGCGATCACGAACGCGACGAGCAGGACGCTCATGACGACGTGGGCGACGAACAGGGCGCGCGTCGAGACGACGTCGAGCGCCGTCGCGGCGACGACGGTCCAAGCGGCGGGGACGAGCAACGCCGGTCCGTTCTCCCTGAGCGATCGAAACACGACACGCCGATCGCGGCGGGCGAACATAAACGTCCCTCCGCCGGCGGCCGGATCCGGAGAACCGACGGATCGGTCGGTGTGACGCGATAAGTCCCAGAGCGCGGGCACCGATCGCCTCAAAAATAGCCCACAACGACAACAATCGTTCGGCTTCACCCGTGGTAACTGTACACTCGCAATCCTTATGCCCGAACGGGGCGTCCGCTAGGATGCAATGGCGACCGGAAAGGTTGATTTCTTCAACGACACTGGCGGCTACGGATTTATTGAGACTGACGACGCTGACGACGACGTGTTCTTCCACATGGAAGACGTCGAAGGGCCGGACCTCGAAGAGGGCCAGGAGCTCGAGTTCGACATCGAGTCCTCGCCCAAGGGGCCGCGCGCGTCCAACGTCGTTCGGCAGTAAGCCGATCCGATAAGGCGGGTCGGTCCGGCTGACGCCGAACACGGCTCTGACACGCGACAACGAGACTTTTGCCCGCTCCGGACTCACGTCCGACGCGGGTACTTATCACGACACCGAGCGTCGCCGCCGCCGATCGGTTCGGCCGGTGACGGCGAGCGGTGGCGTCGAAGTATCGGCGTACAACGGCCGGAGACGGACGACTCAGATGTGCTGCCCGAAGAGCCCGCGGCCCTTCGTCACCTCAACGTCTCCCTCGACCTTCGTCTGACAGGCGAGTCGGACGTCGTGGCTCGGGTGGTGCGGCGGGAACCAGAGGCGGGCCTTCTCCTTCTTGCCGGGTTCGCTCACCTCGCCGTCGACCTGGACCGCACAGGACCCGCACGACCCCGCACCCCGGCAGTTGAGCTGTTTCATCTTGCCGTTGTACACGGAGAGTCCGGCCTCCTTCAGCACGTCGCGTAACACGGCGCCTTTCTCGCACTCGATCTCCTCTCCCTGATAGGATACGGTCGGCATGTCCGAAGGTACGCGACCGATCCACAAAGAGTCTATGTACTGCGGTCGGGGATAGCGTCCCGCGCGGGACCGCGGTTCGAAACGGCCGCCCGACGAGACGGGCGTACGCCGGGCGTCAGACGCCGGACGGGGCGTTTTTTACCCTCGGCACCGCAGGACGGACATAATGGGACTCAGGTGTCTGCTCGGGCACGACTTCGACGAGCCCGAACTACGGCGCGAGCGCGAGGAGGACGGGAACGAGGTCGTCACGACCGTCACCGAGGTGAAGACCTGCGCTCGCTGCGGTGAGACGCAGGTCGTGAGCGAGAACACCGAGGTCACGACGATGGAGCAACTGACCGACGAGGCCGTCGCGGGCGCCGAAACGGCGGGGGCCGGGGCGACCCCGGGCGTCGACGACGACCGCGGCGCGACGGGCGGCGTCGGGGCGGACGTCGTCGGAACGGACGCCGTCTCGATGGACGCCGCGGCGACGGACGACGGGGCGGGCGAGGCGGGCCCAACGGTCGACGCGACCGACGACGTCGACGACGCCGTGATCATCGACGACGGACCGGCCGCGGCGGCCGACGACAGACCCGAAGACGGTGCCGCGGACGCGGACGACGAGGGAGACGCGCCCGCGGAGGACGAGGACGCGGAGCTCCTCGAATCGGGCCCGGACGACGAGGCGGGCTCGCTGGGGGGCGGCGACGAGTACGCGGAGTACCCCGAGGTCGAGACCGCGGAGTCGACGGAGGGCGACGAGCGGGACGCGGCGACCGACGACGGCGTGATCCTCGACGAGGCGGACGAGCCGGCGGCCGACCGCGAGCGCGGGGCGTGGCCGGAGGTCGACGAGGCGGACGAGCCGGAGCCGTCGACGACGGCGTGGCCCGAACAGCGCGGGGAGGACGAGGGGTTCAGCGCGGAGGTCGGCGACGGCGACGCCGGCGGCGTGGAGTTCGGGGGCGGTCTCACCCCCGAGGCGGCCGAGTCGGCGGACGGAGACGGAGACGCGGAGTACGTCGAGGCGCCGGAGCGCGACGCGGACGAGGTCGGCGGCACGATCGAACCGCGGGGCGAGGAGGCGGAGCCGGTCGACGCCGGAACGGGGATCACCCGCGCGGAGACCCCGGACCTCTCGACGTCGACCTCGGAGACGACGACGGAGTACCACTGCCCCGAGTGCGGGATGACCCGGGACGCCGACGGCAACTCCATGCGCGCGGGCGACATCTGCCCCGAGTGCAAGCGCGGCTACGTCACCGAGCGGCCGATCTGATCGGCGCCGGAGGGGTCTCGTAACGGCCTGAACACCCCGTGACGAAACTGGTTTACGCCCCCCTGTCGAACGGTCGCGGCATGAAGGAGTACAAGATGCGCCGCGGCGAGCATCTGGACGATCGCATGCCCGACCTGAAGGGCTCCATCGAGGACTACTTCGGCGAGGTCTCCGACACAGAGGAGTGGCAGGGCCACGAGCTGTACGTGGTCGAAGACCCCGACAATCCCGTTTTCGAACGAATCGTGGCCGGTGCCGCCGAGTACGGTGGAAAGAAGGACAAGCTCGCGGTCCACTTCGAGGAGCGGCCCGCCGAGGACGTCATCGCCGAGGGGAACGCCGACGCCGCCGCCGACGCGGTCGACGCGAAAAACGAGTTCCTGCTGGAGGCGACTGGCCGCGACGCGAAGTCCCGCCGCGACTCGCTGAAGCGCGAGGTCGAGGACGACGCGCCCGACTACTGAGTCGAGCCCGGGCCCCCGCCGCTATTTATACGATCGGTCGTTCGTGCCGACGAGCGCGCCCGCGTCGTCGATCTCGGTGACCGAGCAGTTGTCGGCCGACAGCTCCGTGAGCGACCGCACCACCGAGAGGTCTCTGCGCTCGCCGACGACGAGCCGGATCGGGTTCACGTGCGTGACGGCGACGACGGTCCCCTCGCGGGCGCGCAGATCCGCGACCGCGTCGAGAACGCGGTCGCGGACGGAGAGCCAGCTCTCGCCGCTCTCCGGCTCGCGCTCGGCCGCGGCCCGTCCGTTCTCCAGCAGGTCGAACGCGGGGAAGCGCTCGAAGAAGGAGCCGGAAGAGAGGCCTTGAAACACGCCGAAGTCGCGCTCGCGGAGCCGCGGGTCGGTCTCGAGTTCGACCCCGGCCGCCGCGGCGATCGGCTCGGCGGTCGCCACGGTCCGCGCGAGGTCCGAGGCGACGACCGCGTCGACCGCGTGGCGCTCAACGAGGGCGTCGGCGACCGCCGCGGCCTCCTCGCGTCCGGCGTCGGAGAGCCCGACGGGCGCCCACCCCTGGATCCGACCCGCCTCGTTCCACTCGGTCGTCCCGTGTCTGACGAACAGCGTGCTCACGGTTCACTCTCGGCGTCTCGTATCAAGGGCCTTTCGTCGTCGGAGCCGCGTCCCAGTCAGCGTTCGAGCGACCGCGTCAGCGCGAAGACGAACAGCGCGATGAGGAACGCGCCGACGAACCCCTCCAGGGTGGCGGCGAGCCGGACGGCCAAGTCGGACTGCTCCGTGCCGCCGCCGAGGATCAGCGCGACGAACGACTCCAAGCTCAACAGCCCGTACCCGAGGACGCCCCCGTACGGAGGTTCGGGGAGCAGCACGGCGAACGCCCCCGCGAAGACGAACACGACGCTCCCGGAGAAGGTGAGCACTCGGCCGGGGCGTTCGCCGTAGCCGGAGCTGAGGTCGAACAGCGCGTTCGAGACGTAATCGGACGCGGCGGCGAGGCGCTTCCGTGGCGGCCCGCGGGCGCGGGCCTCTTTCCGGTGGACCCGTCGACGCTGGAGCATCTCGTTCCGGAAGAACCGAGAGGCCGCGTTCGTGTCGCCGACGCGGTTCGCGCCGTTGCGCGCGAGCACGTAGGTGGTGACCAGCGTCTCGGCGTCGGGGACCTCCGCGTCGACGTCGGCGATCACCGGGGCGATCGCGCTCTGTAACTCGCCGCGCGCGGCCGCCTTCCCCGGGTCGTGCGCGGGGTATGCGTCGGGGTCGACCCGGGCGAGCGCGGCGCGGACGTCGGGGTCGCGGAGGGCGACGACGGCGGTCGGCGCGGGGCTCACCGCGTCCCCGCCGTCCGAGGCGACCGCCGCGAGGCCGCGAACGAGGCCCACCCGGTCGCTCTCTCGGTCGTCGAACGGTTCCGGGAGGGCGGATTCGCGGGACGACTCGGCCTCTCCGGCGATCGCGGCGAAGTCGACACGGGCCCCGACGAGGGTCGCGACCGCGTCGACCGGATCGGCGGCTGAGAGGGCGTCCCGGAACCCCTCGAACGTCGCGGCCGCCGCGAGGAGGTCGTCCGCGAGCGCCATCGCGTCGGCGGCGACGGTGGCCGTCGCGAGCCCGCGGTAGCCGGTGCCGTCGCCGTCGACGGTCTCCGGGACCTCGTGGATCCGCCAGTCGGCCGCCTCGAAGGCGTCGCGGTTCCGTCCGAAGACGAAGCCGTCGAACGTCGTCTCGACGAGGTGGAGGCGGTCGGTGGACCCGCCGTTCGTCCCGAGTCGGACGTCGCCGAGCGTGGCGTTCCGGAGGTCGTACCCGACGGGACCGCTCGCTGTCGGCTGCGAGAGCGAGCCGGCGCCGACGGTCACACCGCGCAGCCGCGCAACCGGGAACGTCGTGTCGGCGAGCCGCGGCGTGCAGGTCAACGCGCCCGCGACGGTCGTGCCCGAGAGGTCGAGGCAGCCGTCGACGACCGGACCGGGAAGGGTGCCCGTCCGCGCCTCCGCGAGGTCGGCGTCGCCGCCGATCCGGCCGTTCCGGACCGAGAGGTTCCCGGCGACGATCGCGGGGCCGAGCGTCGTCGACTCGTCGTCGACGGCGCCGAGCCAGAGCGAGTCGTCGAGGTCGACGGCGTCGAGCCGGAGGTCGCCCCCGACGTGGAGGTCGTTCAGCAGGAGCGCCCCCCGGCTCCGGAGGTGTTCGAGCACGACGTGCGAGCGCACCTCGGTGAGTCGGAGCGTGAGCTCGGAGGTGTTCGCGTGGTGGCGCTCGCCCCGGAGCGTGAGTCCCGGGCAGTAGAGCCGCCCCTCGACCGCGCCGCGCTTGAACTCGAACCGGCCGTCGACGACGCACTCCGTCGCCTCGACGTCGCCGTTCACGACCGCGTCGGTGAGCACGAGGCGCCCGCCGACGCGCGCGTCGTCGAACCGCACCGGTGTGGAGGCGGCGTCACCGACCGGGGGGCCGCCGTCGGCGGGTCGCTCCGCCGCGTCGACGGCCCCGATCCACAGGCCGTCGGCGTCCGGGTCGACCCGCGCGTCGGGGTGCGTCGCCGGGCCGAGCGCGGACTCGCGAAGCGAGCAGTCGCCGTCGACGACGCAGTCGGTCGCGTCGACGGTCCCGATCCGCGACCCACCGAGGTCGAAGTCCGCCTCGATCCGCGCGTCGTGACAGTCGAGCGCACCGATTCGAGCGCCGCGGAGGTCGAGCGGGTGTGTGTCGCCGCGCTCGATCAGCTCGTCGGAGAGGTCGAGCGCCGAGAGGCGGGCTCCGACGAACCGCTTCCGCTCGCGGGCGAAGCGCCGCTCGCCGAGGTCAATCGCGAACAGGTCGGCCTCGGGCGTCGCAGAGAGGGATTCGAGTAGCTCGCCGGCGGCGTCCCCGTTCGAGAGCGCGTCGGGGTCGTGGAACGCGCAGTGATCGCCTCCCTCGACGGCCGTTCGCGGGCAGCGCCAGTCGTCGGCGAGGTCGCCGGGGACGGAGACCTCGTCGGCGTCGAAGGTACACCGGGGCATAGGCGAAGGAGTCGGAGGCGATACATAAACGCTCGGCAGCCGATGCGGCGCCGAGGCGGCGCCGAGGCGGCGCGGTCGTGGCGATGCGCGGCGGAGTCTCGTGGACGACAACCTATTGACCGCGGACCGGGTACTGTGACCGAATGCGACAGGACCCGATCCCGCCGGCGGTCGCCGACCGGCTGTCGACCGCGGCCCGTCGCCTGCGAGCGGCCCGCCGGAACGCGCTCGAGCGAGTCGCCGTCGAGGAGACGGAGTGGGAGTACGCGGGCCGGACGTGGTCGTGGCCGGCGGGGGAGGCGCGCACGTACTTCCACGAGCTCGCGCCGGGCGAGCGCGAGGTCCTCGACGAACTGACCGCGGAGCTGGAGCGGCTCCGCGAGGCGGGAGCGGCGGCGGAGGCGACCGCGTCGGGGGCGACGTCGACGGCGGACGTCGTCGGGGTCGGCACGGGTCGCGTCGCCGTCGGGATTCCCGGATCGATCGGCGGGGACCCGAGGACGTCCGACGGGGATGCCAAGCCGACCGACGGAACTCCGAAGCCGACCGACGGAACTCCGAAGCCGACCGACGGAACTCCGGAGCCGACCCACGGGGATCCGCTCGTCGCGAAGCTGGCGCGGTACGGTCCCTCGGCGGAGATGGGCGACGGGCGCCCGCAGAACCGACGAGAGCGACGGATCTGGTCGGCGGTCGAGTCGCACCCGTTCCTGCCCGTCCTCGACGGCGACCCCGACGGCGACTGGATCGTCATGCCGCGGGCGGAGGTCCCCCCAGAGGAGCCGGTCCGCGAGGAGGCGCTCGACCGCGTTCGGAGGGCGCTGGCGCCGCACCGCGACCGGTTTCACTTCGACGAGCTCAAGCCGGAGAACGTCGGCGCGTACCGCGGTCGGTACTGGATCGTCGACTACGGCCGCCCGACCGGCGAACCGTTGTTCGTCGATCCGCCGGGCGAACCGGAGCCGCCCGAGGCGGACGCGGCCGGAACGCCGGCTGAGGACGACGCGGAGGCAAGGGAGAACCGTAAGGATCGATCGTAAGAAAATTAATTCAGAACTGAGTTAAAACTTCGACAGCTTTATCCGGGCGGGCGGCGAAAGGGAGGTATGAGCATAGAAACGGTGCTACTGGCGGTCGGAACCGAAGACGAGGAACAAACAGAGCAGCTCGCGAAGGAGGCCATCGCGGTCGCCGAGCCCGCGGGGGCGGAAATCGTGTTGACCCACGTGTTCTCGGACGAGGAGTTCGACGGAATCCGGTCGAAGCTCGGGGTCAACCCGACGAGCGAGGGGTCGACGCCGAACGCGGTCGCGGAGCGGCACACCACGACGCGGGCGCTCGCGAAGGCGCTCGACGAGGCCGGCGTCTCGTACACGATCCGCGGCGCGGTCGGCGATCACGCCGACGAGGTCGTCGAGGCGGCCTCGGCCGTCAAGGCCGACCGCGTGGTGGTCGGCGGGCGGCGCCGGTCGCCGACCGGGAAGGCCGTCTTCGGCAGCGTCGCTCAGGAGGTCATCCTCTCGGCGCCGTGCCCGGTGACCTTCGTGCGGGAAGTCGCCGCCTGAGTGACCGACCCGTCTCCGCGCGCCGGTCAGGGCGACACCTCGCCGCCCTCACCGCGCGCCGAACGGGACGAACCGCCTCGGGAAGCGTCCCGCTTAAGTGACACCGGTCCGCCGTTCTAGCCGATGTATTACGTGGGCGTCGACCTGGGGGCGACGAACGTCCGGGCGGTCGTCGGCGACGGCACCGCGACGGTCCTCGGATCGGACGCGCAGGGGACCCCTCGCGGTCCGAACGGGATCGCCGTGACCGAGGCCGTGCTGAGCGTCGTCCGGGGGGCGTGCGCGGCCGCCGAGATCGACCCGACCGAGGTCGTCGCGGCCGGGATCGGCTCGATCGGCCCCCTCGACCTGGCGGCCGGGGTCGTCCAGGGGCCGGCGAACCTCCCGGACACGGTCGAACGCATCCCGCTCGTCGGGCCCGTCTCGCAGCTTCTCGGCACCGACGAGGTCCACCTCCACAACGACACCGTCGCCGGCGTCATCGGCGAGCGGTTCCACGCCGAGCGCAACCCGGACGACATGGTGTACCTCACGATCTCCTCGGGGATCGGCGCCGGGGTCGCCGTCGACGGCAACGTGCTCTCGGGGTGGGACGGGAACGCCGGCGAGGTGGGCCACATGACCGTCGACCCGCACGGGTTCATGACCTGCGGGTGCGGGCTCGACGGGCACTGGGAGGGGTACTGCTCCGGAAACAACATCCCGAAGTACGCCCGCGAACTCCACGCCGAGGACCCGATCGAGACGTCGCTCCCCGTCGAGGACCCGGACTTCTCCGCGGTCGACGTGTTCGAGGCGGCGGGCGAGGACGTCTTCGCCGACCACGTGATCGACCAGGTGGCCCACTGGAACGCCATGGGCGTCGCCAACGTGATCCACGCGTACGCCCCGCTCGTCGTGAGCGTGGGCGGTGCGGTCGCGCTCAACAACCCGGACCGGGTGCTCGACCCGATCCGAGAGAAGCTCTCCGACATGGTGTTCATCAACGTCCCGGAGGTCAAGCTCACCGACCTCGGCGACGAGGTCGTCGTGAAGGGGGCGCTCGCGAGCGCGCTCACCGGCGGCACGGGCGACCGGTCGCGCGTGGACTCGCCGCCGGAGTGATCGGTTTTTAAAAACGGCCGTCGTCAATCCTCGAACTCCGTGAGCTCCGGCTCGACGTCCGGGCCGACCGCGTCTCGCGTCTCCACGTACGCGTCCCGGTACCGCCAGATCTTCCGGAGGAGGACGTAGCCGAACGCGCCCTGGAACAGGAGGACGAAGAGGAACAGCGCCGGGAGCCGCGGGATGGGAGTGAGCGCGGGGATCACCGAGGTCACCGGGCCGACGAGGGTGTTGTACAGCCCGTGGATCGCGGCCGCGATGACGAGCCCCTTCACCACGATCGGACCGCGGTTCTCGGGGTTGAACTTCGCGAGTCCGAGGTAGTACCCCGCGAACGCCGAGTAGACGACGTGGCCCGGCCCCGCGAGCGCTCGCAGCGCCGTGATCCCGTCGCCCGCGCCGAGGACGGCGAGCCCGAGCGTCAGCTCCGACATCTCGACCGTCCGGGCGATGTACACGAGGTTCTCGATGACGACGAAGCCGAGGCCGGCGATCGCCCCGTACACCGCGCCGTCGACGACGGCGTCGAACCGGTCGTCAGTGTACGCGTACAGCCGGACGGCGAGCAGCTTCACCGTCTCCTCGACGGGACCGACGATGACGAAGAAGAAGAGGACGATCCCGGGGAAGCCGAGCGGGGAGAAGAGCGGCTGCGCGTAGCTGTTGAGCACCGCGGCGAACGTCGCCGTCAGGATAGACAGCAGGAACGTCGCCACGAGCAGGGAGAGCGGCTCCGCGGTCGTGACGTCGGAGACGTACACGTACGCGGCGAGCCCGAACGCCGGGATCGCCGAGAGCCCGACGAGCATGGCGACGGCGGGGTCGAAGACCAGCCCGAGGCCGAACGACCCGAGGATGGCGAGGAGCCCCAGAAGCGCGACGAACACGACGAGCGCCTTCGCGGAGCGGGTGATGAGCCAGTACAGCGCGACCGAGAGCCCGTCGAGAGAGGTGCGCTCCTCCCACGTGGCGACGTCGTAGAGGTCGCGGTCGTCGTCGGCGCGCGACTGGACCGGGTCCGACCGGGATGGCATACGCCCCGGTTCGGCCCGGGATGACTTAAGCCGTGGCCGGACCGCGGCCGATCGGGAGTCGTCCTCCGGCGGGACCCGCCCCGCGCCGAGCCGATGGAGTTGAAACCGCGGCGCCCGAAGGGCCGGTATGCACTTCGACCGACGGACGCAGCGAGCGCTCCGCGAGGCGGGGCTCGACGCGGACGCGATCGCGGACGCCNNTCGCCGAGGACGCCGACCGCCTGCGGGCGTTCTTCGCCGCCGACGGCCCGTACTACTCGGACATGGAACTGGCCCACAGCACCGCCGACCGGCAGGAGCACCCGACCGCGGACGTCGACCTGTTCACCCACGGGAGCGACCTCCGCGGCTACCTCTCGCTCGAC
>NZ_NHOY01000056.1 GCF_002252755.1 Halorubrum sp. Hd13
CCTCGGGGTCGTCGGGGTCGGGGAGGTCGGCGTGGACGCCGGGCGGCTGCGCGAACTGCGCGAACCGGATCCGGTGGACGTCGAGCGTCTCTAGCCCGTCGAACCCGCGGTCGGGGTACCACGCTTCCAAGGCGTCGCGGACGTCGTCCCGGAGCGCGTCGGCGGGGCGGTCCAGCGACGCCTCGCCGAGGAACGTCGCCGCGAGCAGCGCGCGGTCGTCGGGGGCGTACTCGGGGGCGACCTCCGACATCGGTATCACGGCGTTGGGCGATTCGTCGGCCGCGTTGAGCAGGATCCGCTTCCCGGTCTCGAACGACTCGCCCGCGGGGAGCGCGTACCAGCCGGTGACGTTGGGAACGGCCTCGGTGGGGATCGACTCGACGCCGGTCAGCCGCCGGGCCTCCGGCGGAGTGGCGGCGACGACGACCGCGTCCGTCTCCCGCGTCGAGCCGTCCGCGAGCTCGACGGTGGCCCCCTCGGCGTCGGCGCGTCCCGTGCGGAACGGGATCCGCCCCTGGCCCGCAGTTCGGACCGATTCGACGTCCTCGCCGGTCTCGATCGTCACGCCCGCCTCGCGGGCGCGGGCGGCGAGCGTCTCGGGGATCGCCGTCATGCCCTCGGCGGGGACGCCGATGGCGCCGCGGCCCATCGCGCGGAACGTGTACTCGAACACCTGCTTCGAGGTGGAGAGGCTCCGGTCGAGCGTGATCCCGCCGTAGAAGGGCTCGACGAAGTTGGTCACGTAGTCGTCCGCGAAGCCCCAATCGCGGAGGTACTCGCGGATGGAGTCGTCCCGCCCGGCGAAGAAGTCGCCCTCGTCCCGCTTCGAGAGGTCGTACCGGAGCGCGAGCGTCCGGAGCTTGTCCGAAAACGAGACCTCGTCGTTCAAGAGCGAGGGGATCGCCCCGCGGGGATCGCGGAGGGGGTCCGAGAGGGTCGACCGCGATCCCGGCCGGCAGATCGTCGCGCCGGGAGCGAAGCGCCGGACGTCGAGGGCGTCGGCGTCGAGCTCGGCCGCGACCGCCGGGTAGCTCGTGAACAGCACCTGAAAGCCGCGGTCGATAGTGAACCCGTCGACGGTCTCGGTCCGCACGCGTCCGCCGACATCGGGCCGTCGCTCGTACAGCGTCACGTCCGCGCCCGCCTCGGCGAGCCGGGTCGCCGCGACGAGCCCGGCGAGCCCGCCGCCGACGACGGTGGCGTCTCCGTCCATACGCCCGATTCGGGTCGAGAGCTTATAAGCGGCGGCGAGTCGGACGCGACCCGGCGAGTGCCGACCGGCGAGTCGCGCCGGCGGGGCGGGAACCGGGCCGTCGCGCGCTCCGGACCGCGTCGGTCACACCGCGCGTCGGTCACACCGCCAGCCGGACGTCCGGTTCCGCGGTGAACGAATCCACGCACCGGTCACAGAGCCGCAGGTCGAGCTCTCTGGAGCCGGAGTCCGCCTCGAAGACGAGCGAAACGCGGCCGAAGGCGGGAGCGCCGCAGTGGGTGCATCGCCCCGCCCGCGCGTCGGGACCCGGCTCCGACCCCGACGGGTCTCGACCGCTCATGAGCACCGGGCGCGGCCGCCTGCCCTCTCGCTCGACGGTCGCGGTCCTTCGGTAATCGAAGCTCGTGTGATCGACCTCCGTCGCGGTCCCGACCCGGAAGTCGTCGTCTCGTTCGCGATCGCGGCGGCTCCCGCGGTCGCGGTCGATATAGCAGATGGCCGCCAAGTCATCAGTGCTCGTTGATCTGTCGCGGAGTCGAATCAAACCGTACCCTGTCGGTGGCTTTCACGTACAAGCCGCTTTTATATACTTAATTAGCCGCGATTCCGACGCGCGTCCGGGAGGTCCAACGCGTCGTGGACGACGTTTCGCACCCCGCGCCGGACGCGCTCCGAGGCGGCCTGTTGGGTGATCCCGAGAGCCGCTCCGATCTCCTCTAAACTCGCGTCGCGCGGAACGTCGAAGTAGCCCCGCTCCGCGGCGGCGGAGAGCGCTTCGCGCTGCTCCGGCGTCCAGGGCTTCGACCCCCGGTCGGACCGTTGTTCCAGCTCGTAGATGCTGTCGATCCTGAACTCCGTGATGTCGTTGTCGGCGAGGTACTGGTAGAACTCGGCGACGTTCTGATGGTCGGGAAACCGGAGCCGCAGCCGCCAGAAGTCGTTCGTGCTCTTGCCTTCGAGCACCGCGCCGTCGGCGTCGACGATGCCTTTGACGACGTCGAGCTCGTCGGTCACCCACTCGACGCGGTAGAGGCGCTGGCGTTCCTCGGCGCCGTCGATCAGCAGCTCGTCGAGCACGGCGACCGAACGCGTCTTGTCGCTGGCCTCTAGCGACTCGGTGAGCGAGTCCAACGTCGCCGACTCCCCGGTGACCCACACGTACGGTATCACGCGGTCGCCGGTCGGAACGATGCGTTCGAGCTCGGCCTCCAGCGCGAGGTCGGCGACGAAGCCGCCGAGCTCGAAGCGGTCGACCGAGATGCCGAAGTCGACGAGGATGGTCATAGAACATGTTTCTAATACAATAGTTTATATGTTCCTCTCAGCAACAGTCACGGATCGGTACGGATCGGATCCGACCGACGGACCGCAGAGACCGGCTCCGAATCGGCGACGTCGCGCCCGTCCGCGCGTCGAGTGAGAAGCGATTAGTCGCCGCCGCCGCAAGGGTGCGTATGGAGTCGACGGAGACGACGACGGCGTTCCGCGGGCTGAAGAGTCGCGCGTCTGGCCGCGTTCACGAGACCGCGGACCCGACGGCGGTGTCGGCCGAGGAGCAGGCGCGCGGGCTCGACCCCGCCTACGACTACGACGCGGTCGACCCGGAGGCGCTGTTGGGGTCGCCCGAGGACGGCCCGGCGGGCGCAGGGCGCGGCCACTGGCGCTTCGACGCGCTGCTCCCGTTCCCGGCCGAGACGGCGATCTCGGCCGGCGAGGGCGCGACGCCGCTCGTCCCGACCGAACGGCTCGCCGACGAGCTCGACGTCGATTCGGTGTACGTCAAAGACGAGGGGCGGAACCCCACGGGGACCGTGCTCGACCGCGGCCTCTCGGTCGCGCTCACCGCGGTCGCGGCGCGGGCGGCCGAGGGCGCCGACGTCGAACCGCTCGCGTGCGCGAGCCCGGGCAACGCCGGGCAGTCGATGGCGGCGTACGCGGGCCGGGCCGACCTGCGCTCGTACGCGTTCGTCCCCTCGCGGTGCGCGTTCTCGAACAAGGCGATGACGAACGTCCACGGCGGCGACATGCGCGTGGTCGGCGGCCGGTTCCCCGCGGCGGCCGCGGCGGTCGACGAGCAGCTGGAGACCGACTACACCGACCTCGGCGAGTTCGCGACGCCGTACCGCCACGACGGCGCCAAGACGCTCGCGTTCGAGTTGGTCGCCGATCTCGGCGACGCGCCCGACGTCGTCGTCGTCCCCACCGGCTCCGGCGAGGTGATCGCGGGCGTCTACAAGGGGTTCACCGAGCTGGAGCGGGTCGGCGCGGTCGACGCGGTCCCGCGACTCGTCGCCGCGCAGGCGGCGGGCTGCGCGCCGATCGCGGCGGCGGTCGAGCGCGGCCTCGACGAACCGGAGCCGTGGGAGACGCCCGACACGATCTGCGGCGAGCTGGAGATCGCCGACCCCGCGGGCGGCGCGGCCGCGGTCGAGGCGGTCACGGAGAGCGGCGGGACGGCGGTCGGCGTCGAGGACGAGGACGTGCTCGCGAGCGCGGTCGCCGTCGCCCAGAATGAGGTCATGGAGATGGGCGCTACCGGCGGCGCCGCGCCCGCCGGCGCCTGGGCGCTCAAGGGGGACGGGTTCTTCGACGGCGACGAGACGGTCGTGCTGGTCAACAGCGACGCCGGGCTCAAGACGCCTGACGTGCTGCGCAGCCACCTGATGGGACAGGGTATCTGAGCGCGGGGGCGGCGAGCGCGGCCGGCTGGCCTCCACGCGCCGCCGCGGTCGCCGACGTCGGCCGGGGAACCGTTTTTACGTCGGCCCGCGTACGTGAGAGTATGTACGTCCGCGACGCCAAAAACCGTGACGAGGCGTGGTTACTGGACGCGATCGAGCGGCTCGGGCTCGACGACGTCGCCTTCCGTTCGCGGGACTACGTGATCGCGGTCGACCAGGAGTCGGGCGACCGGGCCGGGTTCGGTCGGCTCCGGCTCCACCGCGGCGACGAGGGCGAGGAGAACCGGATCGAGCTCACCGGGATCGGCGTGCTCCCCGAGTGGCGCGGTCGCGGCGTCGGCGCGCACGTGGTCGAGCGCCTCGTCGACACCGCGGCCGCGGACGGGTTCGAGACGGTGTACGTCCTCACCGATCAGCCCGCCTACCTGACCCAGTTCGGCTTCGAGGAGGTCGACACCGACGAGCTCCCGCCGGCGCTCTCCGACCGGCTCGACGAGAAGCGAGAGTTCCTCGGCGGCGGCGTCGTCGGCCTGCGGCTCCCGGTCGACGCGTTCGAGATGCCGGACCGCTTCCGCGAGGCGTTCAAGGAGGCCGAGCCGGCGGAGTCGGCCGACGGCGACGAGACGGAGTCCCCCGAGGACTTCGGGATCGATCCCGAGTCGGCGACGTATAAGTACGACACCGGGCGGTGATCCGCGTCGAGGGCGCACCCGGAGCGCGGCCGCGACCCCGACCGCTTATCGCCCCGCCGGCCGACGACCGGATATGGACCTGATCGAGGCCGCGCGCGACGCGCTCGACGACGCGCACGTCCCGTACTCCGAGTACCGCGTCGGCGCCGCGCTCCGAACCGCCGACGGGACCGTCTACACCGGCTGTAACATCGAGAACGCGAACTACTCCAACAGCCTCCACGCCGAGGAGGTCGCGCTCGCGGAGGCGGTGAAGAACGGCCACCGCGAGTTCGACCGGATCGCCGTCACGTCCGGGGTGCGAGACGGCGTCACCCCCTGCGGGATGTGCCGGCAGACGCTCGCGGAGTTCGCGGCCGACGACCTCGTCGTCGTCTGCGACGAGGGCGACGGCGAGACGAGCGCGTACACGCTCGGCGAGCTGCTCCCGAACACGATCTCGGAGGGAACGCTCGACGACGCGAGGGACGTCTGAGGGCGGAGGGGAGGCCGAGCCGCCGGGCGGCGGATCGCGAGACGGAACTACTTTTAAACGGCTCGCCGAAGGGCGGAGACATGACCGACGAAAGCGAGACCTCCGCCGACGGCGCCGCCGGCGGCGACGGCGCCGCGGGCGACAGCGAGGACCCCAACGACGAGGCCGGCTACCACGTCGAGGTGGGGCCAGACGACGTCGCCGACGCCGTGCTCCTCCCCGGCAACCCCGAGCGCGTCGACAAGGTCACGACGCTGTGGGACGACCACGACGAGGTCGCGCACCACCGCGAGTACCGCACCGCGACGGGCAGCTACGACGGCGCGCCGATCTCGGTGACGTCGACGGGGATCGGCTCGCCGTCGGCCGCCATCGCCGTCGAGGAGCTCGCCCGGGTGGGCGTGGACACGTTCATTCGAGTCGGCTCCTGCGGCGCGATCCAGCCCGGGATGGACGTCGGCGACCTCGTGATCACGACCGGTGCGGTCCGGCAGGAGGGGACGAGCGACGAGTACGTCCGCGAGGACTACCCGGCCGCCGCCGACGGGGAGGTCGTCTCGGCGCTCGTCGCCGCCGCGGAGCGGCTGGGCCACGACTACCACACCGGCGTGACGATGAGCGCCGACTCCTTCTACGCCGGCCAGGGCCGTCCCGGCTTCGAGGGGTTCGAGGCCGCCGGCTCAGACGAGCTGGTCGCCGAGTTGCGGGACGCGAACGTGAAGAACATCGAGATGGAGGCGTCGGCGATCCTCACGATCGCGAACGTGTACGGGCTCCGCGCCGGCGCGGTCTGTTCGGTGTACGCGAACCGCGTGACCGGCGAGTTCCGCACGGAAGGCGAGTCGCGAGCGGCCGAGACCGCGAGCCTCGCCGTGAAGCTCCTCGCGCGTATGGACGAGGTCAAGCGGGAGGCGAGCGCCGACCGCTGGCACGCCGGGCTCTCGCTGTAGACCGGAAAGCAGTCCCCCGGTCTCGTCGCCCTCACGGACGTTCCAAAGCGACTTTACCCGCGCACTGCGGAACGATAGGCATGAGTACACAGGTCGTCGTCGTCGGCTCCGGCTACGCCGGGGCGGGTGCGGTGAAGGCGTTCGAAGACGAGGTCGGCGAGGGCGAGGCGGAGCTCACGTGGGTCTCGGAGCACGACTACCATCTCGTTCTCCACGAGGTCCACCGGGCCATCCGCAACCCCTCGGTCGCGGACAAGATCACCATCCCGGTCGACGAGATCAAATCGCCCGAGTCGGAGTTCGTGCAGGGGCGGGTCGTCAACGTCGACACCGACGAGCGCGTCGTCGAGACGGACGACGGGACGACCGTCGACTACGACTACCTGCTGCTCGGCGTCGGCTCCACGACCGCCTTCTTCGGCATCGACGGCCTGAAAGAGCACTCCCACCAGCTCAAGAGCCTCGACGACGCGAAGGCGATCCACGAGGACGTGCGGTCGGCCGCGGCCGAGGCGACCCGGTCCGACCCCGTCGAGGTCATCGTCGGCGGTGCCGGGCTCTCCGGTATCCAGACCGCGGGCGAGATCGCGGAGTACCGCGACAAGCACCGCGCCCCCATCAACATCACGCTCGTCGAGGGGCTCGACGAGGTCTTCCCCGGAAACGACGCCCAGCTTCAGGGCGCGCTCCGCCAGCGGCTGGAGGACGCCGACGTGGAGATCCTCACCGGCGACTTCATCTCGAAGGCCGACGAGGACGCGGTCTACCTCGGCGGCGGCGGGGACGAGGAGGCCGAGGAGCTCGCCCACGACGTCTTAGTCTGGACCGGCGGGATCACGGGCCAGCCGGAGCTGGAGAACGTCGAGGTCGAGAAGGACGAGCGCTCCAACCGGGTCCACGCCGCCTCCGACTTCACCACCAGCGACGACCGCGTGTTCGCCATCGGCGACACCGCCCTCGTCGAGCAGGGCGACGACGACGTGGCGCCGCCGACCGCGCAGGCCGCCTGGCAGGCCGCCGAGGTCGCCGGCGAGAACCTCGCGCGGGCCGCCCGCGGCGCGCCCCTCCAGTCGTGGGAGCACTCGGACAAGGGGACCGTCATCTCCGTCGGCGAGAAGGCGGTCGCTCACGACGTGGTCGGGATGCCGATCAAGACGTTCGGCGGCACCCCGGCGAAGCTGCTGAAGAAGTCCATCGCGGTGCGGTGGATCTCGAAGGTCTCCTCGCCCGGGCGCGGCGTGAGCGCGTTCGGCGACATGTAGGCTCGGCGGTCACGACACCGGTCGAAGCGGCTTTTCGCGGTCACCGGCTTTCGACTTCGACAGCGGCGGCGCTCTGGCCGTCGGCGGGTCGAGTGTGAGAGCGGAAGAGAGGTGTCGCCGGCGAGACCGTTGATTTCGGCGGTCGTCAGTGCTCGGCGGGCTCGTCGGGGGCGCGCATGTCGTCGATGCGGAGGATGAGGATGTTCGCGGTGTCGTCTTTCCCGTCGACGGTTCCGTCGATGACGAGCTTCGAGAGCGGCGTGGGGCCGACGGTGACTGAGTCGCCCTCGTGGAAGCTCCGGACGGAGCCCTGGACGTGGATCTCGGCGCGGCAGAGCTCGGGGTGGTGAACGCTGGAGAGGTCGATCCCGTCGACGTTGACGCCCGTTACCTCCTCGCCCTCGTGGAAGATCGGGACGTCGGCCGGCTCGTCCATGCGCTGGATGTCGAGCGCCTCGTACGCGTTCGAGGTTGGCTTGTAGCCGCCCTTCGGACCGGGGACGCCCTCGACCAGCTGGAGCGCTTTCAGGCTCTGCATCTGGTTGCGGATCGTGCCGGGGTTGCGGTCGACTTCCTCGGCGATCGCCTCGCCCTTGACGGCGTCTTCCTGTTCCCCGTACAGGTTGATGAGGGCCGTGAGGATGCTTTTCTGACTCGACGTGAGCTCGATCGATGACATGGTCGCGAATAGATTGCGGCACCGCTTAAATGCGATGGAAGCCCATTATAAACGATCGTGCGAGATCCGCCGATCCGCGCCGTCGACGGCTACGATCCGTACGTCGACGGCTACGATCCGTACGTCGACGGCTACGACCCGTACCGTCTGCGCAGCCGGACGTACGCGAGCGGGCTCGAGAGCGCGACGACGACGCCGACCCCGATCAGGGCCAGTCCGAGGTCGCTCACGAACAGGGCGATCCCGGCGCCGACGAGGCCGATCACCGCCCCGGTGAAGGCCACGGCGATCATGCCGCCGATCGGTTCGATGTCGCTGCCGCTGACGTCGGCGGGGTCGAACTCGGGAGGTGGCTCGTCGGCGGCGTCGCTTCCGGCGTCGTCCTCGTCGGCGGCGGCGGAACTGCCGTCGCCCTCGTCGACAGCGCCGGAACCGCCGTCGGTGCCGCTCATACCCGACGATCGGGACGCGGCGACAAAACCGTGTGCGATCGCGTCCGGCGGTCGGTCCGGCTGGACCCCCGCCATTCAAGCGCCGGGACGCCGCGTCCACTGGTATGACCACCGTCAGGATCATCGGCGCGCCGACCGACTACGGGGCGAACCGACGCGGCGTGGACATGGGACCGTCGGCCATCCGGTACGGCGGGCTCGCCGATCAACTCGCGAGCGCGGGCGTCGAGACCGTCGACGCCGGCGACCTCGCGGTCCCGCGCGCGGAGGAGCGCGACCCGGACGCGGACGCCCCGAGCGGGGGGAAAGCGAAGTTCCTCGGGGAGACGGCCGACGTCTGCCGGCGCCTCGCGGACGAAGTGGGCGGAACGCTCGCCGACGGCGCCGTCCCGCTCGCGCTCGGCGGCGACCACTCGATCGCCATCGGGTCGCTCGCGGGGTCCGCGCGCGACGCCGACATCGGGGCCGTGTGGTTCGACGCTCACGCCGACCTCAACACGCCCTCGACGACCCCCTCGGGCAACGTCCACGGGATGCCGCTCGCGGCCGCGCTCGGCTTCGACGAGTTCGCGGGGTCGGAGTGGGCGAACGCGCCCGGGCTCACCCCGGAGAACGTCGCGCTCGTCGGGCTCCGCTCCGTCGACGAGTCGGAGGTCGAGGTCATCCGCGAGCACGGCTTCGCGGCGTACACGATGTCCGACATCGACGAGCGCGGGATCACCGACGTCACCGAGGAGGCGATGGCGACCGCGGGCGACGGCGTCGACGGCGTCCACGTCAGCCTCGACCTCGACTGGCTCGATCCCAACGAGGCGCCCGGGGTCGGGACGCCGGTCCGCGGCGGGGTGACCTACCGTGAGGCCCACAGCGCGATGGAGATCGTCGACGAGGCCGGCAGCCTCCGGTCGATGGAGCTCGTCGAGGTGAACCCGACGCTGGACCAGCACAACGAGACGGCCGAGCTCGCGACGGAGCTGGCGGCGAGCGCGTTCGGGAAGCGGGTGTTGTAAGGAGTGACCCGCGGCGGTCAGACCCCGCGGTCCAGCTCGTCGACGACGCGCTGGAGGTCGGCCTCGCGCTCGATCTCCCGTTTGATCTCCTCGCGGCGACGGACGGCCGCGGAGTCGGCGTCGTAGGCGCGGACGAACTCGGCGCGGGTGTGCTCGTCGAACGCGTGTCGGATCGCGAAGTAGCCGTCCGGGACGATCGTGCCGCACACCTTGCACTCGTGGCGCTGGTGGCCGTCGGTCTGGTGGACGATGGCCGACTCAACGTCGTCGAAGGCGGCGTCACAGCCGTCGATTCCGCACGTCCAACGGGGCATGTGTTCCCGTCGCTCCCGCGGGGGATTAACCGTTTCCCCCGGCGGCGACGGGTCGTCGGCGCCGCCCGGGAGCGTCGGCGTCGGACGCGCTCGCTGTACCCCGCGCCGGAACCGGATCCGCTCGCCGTCGAACGATACCCCTTTGCTCGGGGACGCATATCGTGCATTCGTGACCCGATCGAGAACGCGCGTCGACGCCCACGTGAAGGTGCTCGACGACGACGTCGTGGCCCTCGCGAAGGAGCGGGGGATCGACGCGCTCGTGTACGCGCCACACTTCACCCGGCTCCGGACGGTCCAAGAGCGCGCGGGTCGGTACGCCGACGACGACCTGACGATCGTCCCGGCTCGCGAGGTGTTCACCGGCGACTGGGGGAACCGCCGGCACCTCCTCGTTCTCGGGCTGGAGGAGCCGGTTCCCGACTACATCACCTTCGAGGCGGCCATGGCCGAGTTCGAGCGACAGGACGCCGTCGTGCTCGTCCCCCACCCCGGCTTCGCCACCATCTCGCTGACTCGCCCGGAGATCGCGGCGCACGCCGAGCGGCTCGCAGCGGTGGAGACGTACAACACCAAGCTCCTCCCGCACCAGAACGGCCGGACGCGACGGATCGCGGAGGTGACCGATCAGCCCGGGTTCGGCTCCTCGTACGCGCACCTCCCCGGCACCGTCGGCGAGGCGTGGACCGAATTCGAGGGCGACTTCGACGACGCCGACGCGGTCGTCGACGCCTTCCGACAAGAGCGTCCCCGGACAGTGGTCCACCGCGGCGGGGTCCGCCACCAGCTCCGCGGGCTCCTCGAGTTCGCGCACCTCGGCTACGAGAACACCTGGGAGAAGCTCGACCGGCTGTTCCTCTCCGGCGACGAGCCGACCCTGCCGACGAACGTCGTGTACGAGGGTCGGTTCAACGACGTGAGCGTCTACTCCGGGACGCTCTCGGACTACCGACCGAAGTGACGCGGCCGCCGTTCCGCGATCGCAGAGAAGTGAGACGCCTCAGACGCCGAGCCCCGCCGCCGCCTCCGAGGCGGCCGCCGAGAGATCGAGGTCGAGCGTCACGACGTAGGTGTGGAGCGCCCAGAACGCCGCCAACTCCAGCGTCGTGATGACGACGGTGACGAGGTCGGCGTACTTGCTGCTCGTCGTCACGCCGGAGGGGAGGCCGTACTCCGTGTCCGACAGCGGGTGGAACAGCGCGATCCCCCGGCGGCTCCCGACGACGTCGAGGAGGTAGTGGGTCAACACGCCGATCCAGACGTACTGGAGGTTCCCGAAGACGATCGGGTACGCGACGAAGACGGCGAGCACCGGGAGGCTGTGGAGGGTCTTCCGGTGGCGACCGAACGCGGTGTCGACGTCGGGGAACAGCGCCCCCAGCACGATCGGCACGGTGATCTGGGCGGTGGTCCGCGCCGTGGCCATGTCGAGCCCGGGCTCGATGACGAAGCCGAGCCCGAGCGCGAGCAGCAGGGCGTTGAGGACGTGGCCGCGTTTGTTCATATCACCGGGTGGCTGGGACCGTAGGTGAAACCTCCGGATTCCGGCGACCGGCGGAGGGCGGTCCAGCCGGTCGCGCGAGCGCGCCGTCCGTTTGACTCGGGCGCGCCGCCGGTCGAAAGAGCCACGGCGGACGCCGCCCAGCGGTCGGTATGGAGTACGAGGAGCCGAAGTTCTTCCACGTGATGCAGTACGCGGCCGCGGCCGACCGCGACGTCATCGACATGGTGAGCGGCAACCCCGACTGGGAGCCGCCCGCCGCGCTGCGGGAGGCGCTCCGCGAGTACGCCGACCTCCCCCCGGACGCCTTCCAGTACCCGCCGAGCGAGGGCCTGCTGGAGCTCCGGGAGGCGATCGCCGAGCGGCGGAGCGTCGACGTCGACCGCGTCGTCGTCACGAACGGGACCGGCGAGGCGAACTACCTCGCGATGGCGCGCGCGTTCGATCGGGACGCCGGCGACGAGGCCGTCCTCCTCGATCCGGTCTACCCGTACTACCCCGGGAAGGTGGACATGCTCGGCGGCGAGGCGGCGCTCGTCCCGACCGAGCGCGACGGCGGCCTCGACGTCGCGGCGATCCGCGAGGCCGCGAGCGCGGACACCGCGCTGATCGTTTTGAACACGCCGAACAACCCCACGGGAGCCGTGTACGACCTCGACGCGGTTCGCGAGGTCGTCGAGATCGCGCACGCGGTAGACGCCCTCGTCCTCGTCGACGAGGTGTACGACCACTTCGACCAGACCGGCCGCTTCGAGTCGGCGCTGACGCTGGACTCCGACCGCGTGATCGTCACCAGCGGCTTCTCGAAGTCGATGGCGATCACGGGCTTCAGAGTGGGGTACGGGATACTCCCGGCGGGCCACGTCGGCGACGCGAAGACGCGGCACATGCTCGTGAACGTCGCGGGCCCCCGGCCGTCGCAGTACGCGGTCCACCACGCGCTCGCGGAGACGCCGCCCGAGTACTACGCGGAGGCCCGCGAGCTGCTGGCGGACCGGGCGGACGCGTTCACCGACGCGCTCGACGCGGCCGGCGCGGAGTACAGCCGCCCCGAGGGCGCCTTCTACGTGCTGGCGCGCTTCGAGGGCTTCCCCGGGACGATGGCGAACGTGAAGCGGTTAGTCGACGAGGCCGGCGTCGCCGGGATGCCCGGCGAGGCGTTCGGCAGCGCGCGCGACGAGTGGATCCGGTTCGCCCTCGTCACCCCCCGCGCCGTGGAGGCCGCGGAGCGGCTGGCGGACTACTTCGGAGACTGATCCGCGGCGGATCGCGGTCGGCGCGTGCCTGCGAGGCCGCCTGGCGGCCGAGCAGCACGCGCGAGGGAGTCAGTCGCCCGGAGCGACGCGGAGGGCGACTGACGAGGCTGGGGAGGTTGAGGTGCGGGACGGTGCGGACGGGTGGGATTCAAAGGGGCAGGCGCGAGGCGGGCGGAGGCGACACAAGAACCGTAAGGAGTGAGCGCAGCGAACGACTGAGGAGCGCAGCGAGCGTGCGCCCGCCTCGCGCCTGGGGCTTTGGCGGTGTTCTCCGTCGATCCCCGACCAGCGATTCAGTAACGTTCAACCGAAACGTACCGAACTGCGTCTAGCCGAAGTTCTCGACCTTCGCGGCGTCCGCGTCGCCGCCGGCGGCGTCGATTGCGGCCTCGGCGTCGGCCACCAAATCGGCGAAGCCGTACACGAAGACGGTCTCGCCGTCGACGCCCGTCAGCGCCTCGGCGACCGCGTCGTCGAGTTCCTCGTCGGCGTCGAGGAGGTGGATCGCGGCGCCGCGCTCCTTCAGCCGGTCCAAGCGGTCCGCGTGCGACACGTCGTCGTCGCGGTAGACGACCGCGGCCTCCGCGCCGTCGTCGAGCGCGCGCTCCGCGATGGCGACCGCCGGGCCGACGCCCGGGCCGCCCGCGATCACGACCGCTCGCGGCTCGCCGTCGTAGTGCTGGTCGCCGAACGGGCCCGAGAGCGTCATCTCCGTGCCCGCCTCCGCGTCGGCGAGGAACGCGGAGAACTCGCCGCCCTCCTCGGGATCGATGCCGACCGTGACCTCGAAGCTGTCCCCGACCGTGGGCGACGAGAGGGTGTAGAAGCGGGCGACCGACTCGCCGTCGATCTCGGTGCCGAGCCTGACGAACTGACCGGGTTCGGCGGCGAACCCGTCCGGCGCGTCGAACCGGAGGGCGTACGTGTCGCGGCCGACCGCCTCGACCGCGCTGACCGTCGCTGTCGTGTCCATACGACAGATCCGGTCGGCGGACACAAACGTGTTCCCGTCCGCGTCGGTGTTGCCCGCGTCTGAGACGACCGGCCGGTGACGGGCGCTCGGGATTCGACGAACGTCGAAAACCGACTGCGACGCAGAGGGTCGATCGTGAGGAAAAATGGAAAACGAACGTCCATCTGAGGCGGGTTTAGATGGGGATTTTTTGTTGTATATCCATATATACGATTAAATATGGACGAATGTTTGAAAAGCCGCTGGTAGCTCCTTCCAGAAGTCTTTTGATGAGTCCGGCGAAACCTGCGACATAGCATGGCTGCGGACTTCAACTGGGCCGTCGGCGGGGAGGCCGGCGACGGCATCGACTCGACCGGGAAGATCTTCGCGCAAGCGCTCTCTCGGGCGGGTCGACACGTGTTCACGTCGAAGGACTTCGCCTCGCGGATCCGTGGCGGTTACACCGCCTATAAGGTGCGAACCTCCGTCGACAAGGTACAGAGCGTCGTTGACCGGCTCGACGTGCTCATCGCGTTGACCCCCCGGACCATCGAGGAGAACCTCGACGAGCTCCACGAGGGGTCGGTGATCATCTACGACGGCGAGCGGACCACGATGCAGGACGTCGAGATCCCCGGGGAGATGACCGGGATCGACGTCCCGCTCAAGCGGCTCGCCGAGGAGGCCGGCGGGGCGATCATGCGGAACGTCGTCGCGCTCGGCGCGGCCTGCGAGGTCGCCGAGTTCCCCATCGAGAACCTCGACTCCGCCCTGGAGAAGCGATTCGCGGACAAGGGCCAGAAGCTCGTCGACAACAACAAGGAGGCCGCCCGCGCGGGGCGGTCGTACGTCGGCGAGGAGTACGACCACGAGTTCGACTACGACTTAGAGACCACCGACGAGGACTACGTCCTCCTCAACGGCGACGAGGCCATCGGCATGGGCGCCATCGCCGCCGGCTGCCGCTTCTACGCCGGCTACCCGATCACGCCCGCGACCGACGTGATGACGTACCTCACCGGCCGGATCGAGCGCTACGGCGGCCACGTCGTGCAGGCCGAAGACGAGCTCTCGGCGATCAACATGGCGCTCGGCGCGGCCCGCGGGGGCGCGCGGTCGATGACCGCGACCTCCGGGCCCGGGATCGACCTGATGACGGAGACGTTCGGGCTCATCGCCACCTCGGAGACGCCGCTCGTCATCTGTAACGTGATGCGCTCCGGCCCCTCGACCGGGATGCCGACGAAACAGGAGCAGGGCGACTTGAACCAGATGCTGTACGGCGGCCACGGCGAGGTGCCGCGGTTCGTGCTCGCGCCGACGACCATCGACGAGTGCTTCTGGAAGACGGTCGAGGCGTTCAACCTCGCCGAGAAGTACCAGCTCCCCGTCTACCTCACCGCCGACCTCTCGATGGCGGTCACCGAGCAGACGTTCTCCCCGGACACGTTCGACATGGACGCGGTCGAGGTCGACCGCGGCTTCGTCGTCGACGAGGCCGACATCGACGGCCACATGAGCGACTCCGGCGGCTTCCAGCCCCACGAGATCACCGACGACGGGGTGTCGCCGCGGGCGTTCCCCGGCACCGCCGACGGCGCGCACATGTCCACCGGGCTCGAACACGACGAGCAGGGCCGCCGGACCGAGGACACCGAGATGCGCGTCGCACAGGTCGACAAGCGCAACCAGAAAGTCGAGACGGCCCGCGAGCGCGAGGACTGGAGCCCGCGCGAGTTCGGCGACGCGGACGCCGACACGCTCGTGATCACGTGGGGGTCGAACGAGGGCGCGCTCGCCGAGGCGGTCGAGATGCTCGACGACGAGGGGCTCGACGTGCGGGTGCTCTCGGTGCCGTACGTCTTCCCGCGGCCGGACCTCACCGACGACGTCGAGGCCGCGGAGAACGTCGTCGTCGTCGAGTGCAACGAACAGGGGCAGTTCGCGGACCTGGTCGAGCACGACGTGCTCGCGCGCGTCGACCGCGTGAACAAGTACAACGGCGTGCGATTCAAGGCCGACGAACTCGCAGCGGAGATCAAAGCGACCCTCGCGGAGGGGGCGGAGGCGTAACCAATGAGCTCAGACATTCGATTCACCGATTTCAAGTCCGACAAGCAGCCGACGTGGTGCCCGGGATGCGGCGACTTCGGCACCATGAACGGGATGATGAAGGCCCTCGCGGAGACGGGCAACGACCCCGACAACACCTTCGTCGTCGCCGGCATCGGCTGTTCCGGCAAGATCGGCACGTACATGCACAGCTACGCGCTCCACGGCGTTCACGGACGCGCGCTTCCGGTCGGGACCGGCGTCAAGATGGCCCGCCCCGACATCGAAGTGATGGTCGCCGGCGGCGACGGCGACGGCTACTCCATCGGCGCGGGCCACTTCGTCCACGCCGTCCGGCGCAACGTCGACATGACGTACGTCGTGATGGACAACCGCATCTACGGGCTGACGAAGGGGCAGGCGTCGCCCACCTCGCGCGAGGACTTCGAGACGTCAACGACCCCCGACGGGCCGAAGCAGCCCCCGGTCAACCCGCACGCGCTGGCGCTGGCGTCGGGCGCGACGTTCATCGCGCAGTCGTTCTCCTCCGACGCGCTCCGCCACCAGGAGATCATCCAGAAGGCGGTCGAGCACGACGGGTTCGGCTTCGTCAACGTCTACTCGCCGTGCGTCACTTTCAACGACGTCGACACGTACGACTACTTCCGCGACTCGCTGGTCGACCTGAAGGAGACGGACCACGACCCGACCGACCGCGGCGACGCGAAAGACGTCATCCTCGACTCCGAGAAGGAACACCAGGGCGTCATCTACCAGAACGAAGAGTCGGTGCCGTACCACGAACAGCACGGCGTCGACGAGGACATGTCGGTCATCCCGGACGGCGCGCCCGAGGGCGCGACCGACCTCGTCCGCGAGTTCTACTGACGCCGCCGTCCGTCTTCGCGACCGATTTTTTGACGACCGGCGACCGCCGAAGCGCCCGACATTCCGACCTCGGCCGAGAGCCAAATTCCGGCGACGGAGCCGGCTCACGCCCTGTTCGTGACCGGTTTCAGCAAGCCTAATTACGTGGGTCCGAATTACGTTGTATATGGTTGATCGCTACGACGTCGTTATCGCGGGCGCCGGACCAGCGGGGGCGCAGTGCGCCCGCGACCTGGCGACACGCGACTACGACGTCGTCGTTCTCGAAACGGAGCCGGAGGCCGAGTTCCCCCGCCAGAGCAACAAGTCGACCGCGGGGACCTTCCCGTCGATGATGTCGGCCTTCGGGATCCCCGACGACGTCGTGATGTCGTACACCGACGACGTGGTCCTGGAGTCGCCGAACAGCTACTACGAGAGCTACCAGCCCGGCGCGGTCTTGGAGTTCGCCGACTTCAAGCGCTTCCTCGTCGAGGACGGCCGCGAGAACGGCGCGGAGTACCGGTTCGACTCGCGCGTCTCCCGCCCGATCCTCGACGACGACGGGGTCGTCGAGGGCGTTCGGTACGACGGCGACGAGGAGGTGTACGCCGAGGTGGTGGTCGATGCCACCGGCCCGGCCGCGCCGATCGCGAGCGCGCTCGACGTGGTCGACCTCGAACGGGAGAACCAGGCGATCGGCATCGAGTACGAGATGGAGGGCGTCGAGATGAACCACCCCGAGTACGCCGACCTGCGGCGGGCGATGATGCTCCGGCTCGACCACGACATCGCCCCCGGCGGCTACTCGTGGATCTTCGCGACCGGTGAGGACACCGCGAAGGTCGGCATCTGTTACATCCAGAACGACCGCCACCGCGAGTTCGCCGAAGAGGGGAAAACCGTCGACGGCTACCTCAACGACTGGATCGAGCGCGATCCCCGGTTCGCGGACGCCGAACAGATCGACGACACGATCCACCGCGGCTCCGCGCACATCCAGATGCCCGACGAGATGCACACCGACCGGTTCCTCGCGATCGGCGATACCGTGCCCACCATCGACCCGCTGTGGGGCGAGGGGATCCACAAGGGGATGAAGTCGGCCCGCGCCGCGGCCGCCACCATCGACCGGTGTCTCACCGACTCGGAGCGGCGCCTCGACGCCGAGAGCCTCGCCGTCTACGAGCGGCTCTGGCACCGGGACGTGGCCCCGCGGATGCGCGCCCGGCTGATGCTCACCCGACTGCTGTACCTCGCGCCGAACGAGCGGTACGACCGGTTCATGGAGGACCTCCGCCGGACCGACGACAACACGCTTGAACAGGCGAATCAGGGGAACAAGGCCGCGATGGCGAAGCTGCTCCACCTCGACGACCTCCCGTTGTTGACGAAGTTCGCCCGGGAGCGGTGGGGCGCGTAGGTCGCTCGGTTTAGAGGTCGGCCGCGTCGCGAGAGACCGCTGCCGCTCCGTCTACCGCTCGTCGATCGGAACGATCTCGGCGCTCTCGGGGCCGGTGTACCGGGCGCGCGGACGGATGAGGCGGTTGTCGGCCTGGTACTCGACCATGTGGGCGATCCAACCGCCGGCGCGGCTCATCGCGAAGATGGGCGTGTACATGTCGACCGGGATACCGAGCGAGTCGTAGACGGAGCCGGAGTAGAAGTCGACGTTCGGCGCGATACCTTTGTCTAACAGTCCTTCGTCGGTGAGGTACTCCTCGATCGCGGTGGTGTAGTCGAGCCACTTCGTGTCGCCTGACGACTCGGAGAGGTCCCGCAGCTTCTCCTGGAGGATCTTCGCCCGCGGGTCCTTCACTTTGTACACGCGGTGGCCGAAGCCGGGGATGCGCCGACCGTTCTCGCGGGCGTCTTTCACCCACGCGACCGGGTCCTTCGCGGAGTCGTCGATCTCGTAGAGCACTTCCATCACGTCTTGGTTCGCGCCGCCGTGGAGCGAGCCGGAGAGCGCGCCGATCCCCCCGGTGACGCCGGAGTAGACGTCGGCCAGCGTCGATCCGATCACCATCGCCGTGAACGTCGAAGCGTTGAGCCCGTGGTCGGCGTGGAGCGTGAGGGCCATGTCGAACGTCTCCTCGCTGACGGCGTCGGGCTCTGTGCCGGTGAGCATGTAGAGGAAGTTCCCGGCGTACGAGAGGTCCGGGTTCGGGGCGAGCGGCGCCTCGCCCTGACGCGCGCGTTCGAAGGCCGCGAGGACGGTGGGGACCTTCGCCGTGATCCGACGGCCCTGCCGGCGGGCCGTCTCCGTGACATCGTCGTCGTCCGTGTCCGCGTCGGGGTCGTACGCCGACAGCATGGAGGTCGCCGTCCGGAGGGCGGCCATCGGCCGCTCGCCGGCGTCGGCGAGGGTCCGGACCGTCTCGAGGACGTCGTCGTCGACGGCCCGCTCCGCGGCCAGGTTCGCGGCGAACGCGTCGAGCTCCTCGCGCGTCGGCAGCGAACCGTGCCAGAGGAGGTACAGCACCTCCTCGTAGCTCGCGCCGCGAGCGAGGTCCTCGATGTCGTACCCACGGTACACGAGCTTGCCGACCTCGCCGTCGACGTGGCTCAGCTCCGACTCCGCGACGAGGACGCCTTCGAGCCCGCGCTTTAACTCGTCTGACATGCAGTGACGTTCCGACCACCGCCAAAAAAGCGTTATCTTTCAGGAGGGATAAAGTTCGACGATCGACGAACCTCGGGGAGTCGAACGACGCCGATATCGGCGGGCGAGACGCGGCGTATCGGCCGCGTCAGCGAGCCGGAACGACCGTCACGGTTCGCTTGCGGTCGATCGCGTCCTCCAACTCCTCGGCGATGGCCGAGCCGCGGGACACCTGCACCTCGCCGCCGCGCCCCACGGTGGCGGTGAACAGGTACTCGCCGTCCGCGCGCACCTCCACCGTCTCGCCGACGCCGTCGTCGACGTCGATGACGACGTGCCGGGACGTGATCTCCGGCTGGACGACGGTGCCGCGCTCCTCGCCGACCTGTCCGCCTCGGCCGTCTCCCCCTCCGGCCGCGCCGCGGCTGCCGGCACCGGTGCCGCGCGAATCCTCCGGCTTCTCGTCGTGGGTGCGGACGTCGATCTCGATGCCGAGCCGGTTCTCGATGTCGCTGATGCGGCCGCCCCCCTTGCCGATGACGGTGCCGATGTCGCCCTCGGAGACGTACACGACCGCCTCGTCGTTCCCCCTGAGCTCGACGTCGACGTGGCCGTGCGCGACCGAGCGGATCTCGCGTTCGATCTCCTGTTTGGCGATGCGACCGACGCCGGTCTCGCTCTCGCCTTCGCCGTCCTCGTCGTTCAGCGGGACCGTGACGACCTGTCGGTTGAACGTGTAGATCTCGTACTCCGGACGGCCGGTCTCGAAGTTCGACACCTGGATGACCGGGCGGGCGAGGTCCTCGGCGGTGAGTCCGGCGGGCACCTTCACCTCGGTCGTCACGTCGTAGACCGTGTGGACCTCGCCGGCCTCGATGTACACCACGGTGTCGACGATCTGGGGGATCATCCCCAGCTCGACGCGGCCGACGAGCCGCTGGAGCGCGTCGATGGCGCGGGAGGCGTGGACGACGCCGACCATCCCGACGCCTGCCATCCGCATGTCGGAGAACACCTCGAAGTCGTTCGTCTTCCGCACCTCGTCGTAGATGGTGTAGTCGGGGCGGACTAAGAGGAGCGAGTCAGCCGTGTTCTCCATCTCGCCGCCGAGGGCGCCGTACTGGGTGATCTCCGGGCCGACCTGGAGGTCGCGCGGCTTCTCCATCGTCTTCACGGCGTAATCGCTGTCGTTGAGGAACTCCGCGACCGCCTGCGCGAACGTCGACTTCCCGGCGCCGGGCGACCCGGAGATCAGGACGCCGCGCTTCCGCTCTTTGAACCGCTCGCGGAGCTCGTCGGCGAACTCGTAGTCGTCGAGCGTCGTCTTCGCGATCGGGCGGACCGCCGTGACCTCGATCCCGTCCGCGAACGGCGGTCGCGCGACCGCGATCCGGTAGTTCCTGAACTGGACGATGTCCATGCCGTCGTCGGAGAGCTCGATGAACCCCTCGTTGGACTGGCGGGCCAAGTCGACGATGGCGGTCGCCCACTCGTCCATCTGCGCCTCGCTCGTCGGCTCCTCGTCGATGATCTCGTACCGCATCTCGCCGAGGGCACCGCGCTTCGCCTTCGGCTTCGTCCCCGTCTTGAGGTGGACCGACATCGTCTCGTCGGTGAAGAACTCCTGAATCGGAAGCTCGTCGACGACGCCGCGGGCGACCGGCTCGACGTACTCGACGTCGATCCCCTTCGCGCGGGCGACCTCCGCCTGGACGATGTCGCTCGAGAGGAGCGTCGCGTCGTGGTCGGCCGCGATGTCGCGGATCAGGGCGTCGACGTCGCCCTCGTGGGCGTGCGATCGGGCGTCCCCGTCGGCGCGCTCGCCGACGTACCGGAGCTCGATCGTCCCCTCGTCGGCGAGGTCGGCGAGGCGCTTGAGCTCGCTCAGGCCGTCCCACCCCGACTCCAGCCCGTCGTTCGCCTGCGACTCCAGCTCTCCGACGACGGCCTCGGGGACGAGGACCGTCGCCCCCTCGTAGGTTCCGTCCGCGACGCGTTCGGACACGCGGCCGTCGACGACCGCACTGGTGTCCGGTACTACGTTCATACCGTGGTTCCGGGCGGGAGCGGTATAAGCGTGTTCGACCCGCGCGGCGTCCCGCTTTGCAGGGCCGAACCAGCGCCGCGGCCGCCGGGGCGCGACCGCTCAGTCGTCGGCCGCCGCCCGCGACTCGCGCTCCGATCGCAGCCGCCGGGCGTACTCGGTGAAGTTGTCGAACAGGCCCTTCACCTCGCAGGCGGCCTCGTGCGCCGACGGGGTGATGCCGTCGAGAACGGCGTCGACCCGGGCGTCGCCGAGCCGCTCGCGTTTCCCCTCGGTGACCTCGCGGGCGGTGTCGACGTCGTACTCCGGGTGGAACTGCACGCCCCAGCAGTGGCCGTCGCGGAAGGCGTGGACGCCGTGGTCGTTCTCGGCGAGCAGCGTCGCGCTCGGCGGGAGGTCGATCACCGCGTCGCCGTGGGTGGTGAACGCCGTGAACTCCTCGTCGATCCCGTCGAACAGCTCGTCGTCGCCGCGCCGACGCACGGCGTTGTACCCGATCTCGAAGCCGTCCATCCCCGCCACGCGCCCGCCGAGCGCCTCCGCGAGCACCTGGTGACCGTAACAGACGCCGAGCACCGGGACGCCGGCCTCGGCGGCGTCCGCGACGTAGTCCACGAGCGCGGGGATCCACGCCTCGTCCCAGTAGACCGACGACCGCGAGCCGGTGACCACCACGCCGTCGAAGTCGGTGTGGTCGGGAAGGTGTCCGTCGACCGCGTCGAACTCGACGAGGTCGGCGTCGAGCTCCCGTCGGAAGTTCCGCCGGGTGTCGGCGCCGTCGTGGGCCGCGTTCAGCAGGGCGAACCGAAGCCGTGTCATTGCCCGCACCGAGGCGGGACGGACGCAAAACGGTTGCGGCGGCGGGAAGCGCTACCGGCGTCCGGGAGGGGTCGATCCGAGGGGACCGAACGGGTCACCCGGAGAGCGGGTCGGCGCCGTGCTCCGCGAGCCACCCGGCCAGCGCGTCGTTGACCGCGGCCGACGCCTCGACGCCGACGAAGTGCCGCGCGCCCTCGACCACGTGGAGCTTGCCGCGGGGGAGCCCCTCCGCGAGCGTCTTCGCCGCCGACACCGGACAGACGGCGTCGTCGGTCCCGTGGACGACGAGCGTCGGCGTCGTGACCTCGTAGAGCCGGTCGGCGACGTCGAACGATTCGACGGCCGCGCGGTGCGCCTCGAACGTCTCGCGGTCGGCGTCCTCGGCGAGCCGCCACTCGGCGATCCGCGGGAGCGCGTCGGGGTGCGCCTCGCGGAAGTCGACGGAGAGCAGGCCGTGGAGGGATCCCTCCACCGCCGCCGGGTCGGTGGGATCGGCCCACACGCCGTCGGGGTTGTAAGCGTCGCCCGCGGGCGGCGTGCCGACGACCGTCAGGCTCGCCGGGCGCGAGGAGGCGAGCGCGGCCGTGAGCGCGACCATCCCGCCGAGGCCGTATCCGACGAGGTGGGCGTTCCGGATCCCCTCCGCGGCGCATACCGCGTCGACATCGGCGGCGAGGTCTTCGACCGCGTACGGGCCGGGCGGCGCGTCGGACCGGCCGACCCCGCGCGTCTCGGGCGTTATCACCGTGTGCGGCCCCGCCAGCGCGGCGTGCTGCCAGCCGAACTGCCAGGCGCCGAGCCCGACGTCGCCGCAGAACACGACCGCCTCGTCGGGATCGCCCGCGTCCGGCGCGTCGACCTCGTAGCGGACCGAGACGCCGCCGTTGTTCGCGTGTGGCATGGTGAACTCGCGGGTGGGTTAGGCCTCTTGGAGGCTCCGAAGCACGTCCGGCGCCGCCGCGAGCGCGTCGTCGAGGGCGTCGACGTCGGGGCCCCCGCCCTGCGCGAAGTCCGGGGGTCCGCCGCCGCCGCCGCCCACGCGGCCGGCGAGGTCGGCGACGACCTGTCCAGCGTTGACGTCGACGCCGTCGGGGACGCCGACGACGAAGCTCGCGGAGCCGTCCGCCCCGCTCCCGACGACCGCGACCTTCCCGTCGTCGACGTGCGCGTTCGCGGTCGCGCGCAGTTCGTCGGCGTCGCCGTCGAGCCGCTGGATCACGGCCGCGGCACCGCCCACGTCGACCTCCTCGGCGTCGGCGCCGCCGGAGGCCCGCGCGGCGGCGAGCTCCTCTTTCAGCGACTCGATCTCCTTGCCGCGCGCCTTCCACTCCTCGAAGAACCGCTCGGCCGTCTCGGGGATGTCGAGCGGGTCGACGTCGAGCACGCTCGCGGCGTCGTACAGCGCGTCCTCCGTGCGCTGGGTCGCCTCGATCGCCGCGCCGCCCGCGGCGAATACGATCCGCTCGACGCCGTCCTGGACGGGTTCCGTCTTCAGCACTTTGACGGCGCCGATCTCGCCCGTCCGGTCGACGTGAGTGCCCGCGCACGCCTGCACGTCAGCGTCGCCGACGTGGATCAGCCGGACGTTCGTTCCCGGCGGGACACCCCCCTGATAGAGGTCGAAGCCGTGTTCGGCCTCGGCCTCGTTGCGGTCGGGCCACTCCTGGCGCACGGGCACGTCGTCGCGGACGAGCTCGTTGGCGACGCGCTCGATCCGCTTGACGTCCTCGCGGGTGATCCGCTCGTAGTGGCGGACGTCGAGCCGCGAGGAGTCGATCCCCTTCTGCGCGCCGGCCTGCCGGACGTGTTCGCCGAGCACCTCGCGGGCGGCGTGGCCGATCAGGTGCGTCGCCGTGTGGTGCGCGCGGAGTCGGTCGCGGCGGTCGCCGTCTACCTGGCCCTTGACGAACTCCCCCTTGCCGGGGTCGGCGTCGGTTCGATGGAGCACGACGCCACCTTCCTCCTGCACGTCGACGACGTCGACCGTCGTCTCGCCGGCGGTGAGCTGCCCGCGATCGGCGGGCTGGCCGCCGCCCTCGGGGTAGAACATCGTCTGGTCCAAGACGACGTCGTAGCCGTCCTCGCGCTCGAAGACGTCGAGGACGACGGCCTCGAACTCGGTTCGGCCCTGGTCGTCGTAGAACAGCTTCTCCGTCTCCGGGAGGTCGCCGAGCCGCTCGTCGGCCGCGTCTTCCGCCTCGTCGGCGTCCGCCTCCTCGTGGCGGTCGGCGACGAGCCCGTAGAAGTCGTCCGGCACGTCGACCGTCGCGCCCCGCTCGGCCGCGATGTCGGCGACCATGTCCGGCTGGATCCCGTGGGAGTCGTACAGCTCGAGGAGCGTCTCGGTCGGGATCGGTTCGCCGGTGCCGGCGTACTCGTCGGCGAGCGACTCCACCTTGCGGGAGCCGCGTTCGAGCGTCTCGCGGTACTTCCGCTCCTCGGTGCGGACGATCTCGCGGATCGTGTCGCGGTTCTCGTAGCCGAGGCGCTCGGCCTGCATGTCGACGAGCTCGTCGAGCGGGGCGTCGACGTCGACCTCGTCGACGAGCCGCTTCGTCCGCCGGAGCACCATCCGGGCGAGGTAGCCAGTGCCGACGTTCGAGGGGACGATCCCGTCGCCGAACATGTACGCGAGCGTCCGCGAGTGGTCGGCGATCGCGTAGATGGATTCGAGGGGCTCGACGAGCTCGCGGAGCCGGTCGACGTCGACGTCGAGCCGGTCGGCGATCTCGCCGCGCGCGTCTTCCACGTCGTCGACGTCGTCGATGTCGAGCCGACCGGAGAGCTTCGCGGCGCGGTGGACGAGCGCCTGCTCTTCCTCCGTGTGCTCGATCCCCGCGTTCTCCTTCAGGAAGTCGATCGCGTCGGGGTAGACGGCCTCGTACACGGTCGCCGTCCCCTGGCTCATCCACGTCCACCGCTCGAGCCCGTACCCGGTGTCGACGATGTACGTGTCCATGAACGAGTACGTGTTCCCGTCCTTCATTTCGTAGTCGCCGTCCGGGTCCCGCTCCATGCACATGAAGACGAGCGTCGCCAGCTCGGCGCCCTTGTAGATGACCTCGATCGCCGGCCCGGCGTTGCCGCCGCCGACCCACGGGTCCTCGATATAGGTGATCTCGTCCAGATCGGCGCCGAGGCTCTCGAACAGCTCGTCGCAGTACGCGACCGTCTCGTCCTTCCAGTACACCTCGCCGTGGTAGGCGTACTCGCCCTCGTCGACCTCCTCGCGCGTGTTGAACGCGTGGTGGGCCATCATCTCGAACGCCATCGTGTGCCGGCCGGTCTTGCCGACGTTGTCGATGTCCTGCATCCGGATGCACGGCTGCGAGATGGTGAGGGGGTTCGCCGGCGGCGGGGTCTGCCCCGAGGTGACGAGCGGCTGGAAGTCGTAGATCGACGCCTGCGTCAGGAGGACGTCGTCGCGCCAGCGGTTCGCCGCGACCGGGTACGGGTCGATCCGCTCGTGGCCGTGTTCCTCGAAGAATGAGAGGAACGCCTCCCGCATCTCGGACAGCGACCGCGGCTCCGGGAAGCCGGGGTCGTCGATGAAGCTGTAGTCCTCGCAGGGCGGCTCCCCGCAGAGTTCGCGGTCGCCGTCTCGGGTCCAGAAGTGCGCGCCGCAGGAGGTGCACTCCTTCCGGACGAACCCTTCCTCCTCGAAGTAGTCGAGACGGTACTCCGCTTCGAGATCGCTCATTACAGGAACGTGACCCGTGTTCGTGCAAAAGGGTTCCGGGGTGGGTCGCGCCGGGTCGGCGGCCCGCGAGTCGGGGCGTCTCGAGCTCCCCCGACGAAGGGAATACTTATCATCGCGTCGACCCGTTACCGGAGCACAGTGAACGCCGCGCCGAGCGAAAGACCGGTGGTACTGGTCCTCGCTACCGATGCTCACATCTCAGCCGATCTCCCCGACGACGCGACAGCGCGATCCGCAGAGCCGAACGAGGTCGACGAGGAGAGCCTGCGCGACGTCGACCTCGCGGTCGTCAGCGACGCCGCCGGGCTCGCTCGCGTCCGCGACGGCCGCGAGTCCCTCCCGGTCGTCGCCCTCGTAGACGACCCGGCCGGTGACGTGGCGACGGCCCCGACCGTCGACGCCGTGTCGACGACGACCGCCGACGTGGCGGCGACCGTCCGGTGGCTCCTCGCGCGCGACGGGTCAGTCCGGTCCGATCCGTCCCGACCGCCCTCGCGGGTCGAGCGACTCAACGCCGGGGCGACGCGACTCGCGTCGGTCCGGTCCGTGGAGGAAACGCACCGGGCCGCGATCGCCGTCGCGGACGAGGTGTTCCCGCCGCACCACTGCCTCGTCGGCGTGCGCGACGGGAAGTGGATCGAGCCGATCGCGGCCTCGGCCGAGGTTCCGATCGAGGACTGCAACCGCGTCCGAGTCGGGAGCGGGGCCGCCGGGACCGTCGCGGTGACCGGCGAACCGGTCGTGGAACCGAATCCGAACGCCGAGAGCCCGTACGACACGGTTCTCACCCTTCCCGTCGGCGACGACACGGTCTTCCAACTGGTGACGGACGACCCGGACGGGTTCAGCGAGGCCGATCGACGCCTCGCCGGACTGCTCGCTTCTCACGTCGAGGAGACCCTCGATCGGATCCGGGCCGACGAGGCGCTCCGGAGCGAGCGCGACCGCCTGCTCGCGCTGTTCTCGAACGTCCCGGACCCCGCGGTCGCGTACGATTACGTCGACGGCGAACCGGTCGTCCACCGGGTCAACGACGCCTTCGAGGAGACGTTCGGCTACGACGCGGAGGCAGTCGGGGGCGAGTCCCTCGACGACTACATCGTCCCGGTTGAGGACGGCGCGGTCGAGGAGGCAATCGACCTCAACGAGCGGCTCCAACGCGGCGAGAACGTCCGGCGAGAGGTGACCCGGAAGACGGCGGACGGACTCCGCCACTTCATCCTGCACGTCATCCCGATCCGGCTCGACGCGGAGAACGCCTCCGGGTACGCGATTTACACGGACGTCACGGACCGGCGCGAGCGCGAGGCCACCCTCCGGGAGCAGAACGAGCGGCTCGACGAGTTCGCGAGCATCGTCTCGCACGACCTCCGGAACCCGCTCGGCGTCGCGCAGGGGTACGTCGAGCTCGCGAGCGACACCGGCGACACGGCTCACCTCCCCAAGGCGGGCGAGGCGCTGGAGCGGATGGGCGAGCTCGTCGACGACCTGCTCTCGCTGGCCAGACAGGGCCGGTCGGTCGGCGAGACGGAGCGCGCCTCGATCGCGGCGCTCGCGAGAGACGCCTGGGCGAGCGTCGACACCGGCGGGGCCGAGCTGGTCGTGGAAGGGGACGTGACCCTCGACGCTGACCCCGCCAGAACGCGCGAGCTCTTCGAGAACGTGTTCCGGAACAGCGTCGAGCACGGCCCGACTGACGGCCGGGCGGAGCCCGGCGAGAGCGTCGAACTCGGGTCCGCCGGCGGCCGACCGACCACCGTCGACGACGGGTGCGCTGCGGAGGACCTCACCGTCCGCGTGGGCGAGGCCTCGCCCCGATCGGACGGCGACGGAGGGACCGGGTTCTTCGTCGAGGACGACGGCTGCGGACTCCCCGAGGAGACGGAGCGCGTGTTCGACACCGGCTTCACGACGGACGAGGACGGGACCGGCCTCGGGCTCGCGATCAGCGAACGTATCGCCGAGGCTCACGGGTGGGAGGCGCGCGCGGTGACCGGCGAGTCCGGCGGCGCAAGATTCGAGTTCAGAACGTCGTAACCGGGTGCCACGACGCCGGTGCGGGACCGCGGCCGCGACGCGGGTCGCCCGGCGTCTGCGGCCGCGCGGGTCCGAAACGACCTTAGGCCGCGCGCTCGCCTCTCCGGTATGGTCGAGAACGTCGTCTATCCCGCGTACTTCGACGCCGAGCGGTCGCGCTCGGAGGGCCGCCGCGTGCCGGCGGACCTCGCGATCTCCGAGCCCACCGTCGACGAGATCGCTAAGGCGGTCCAGCAAGTCGGCTACGACGCTGTGATCGAGCGCGACAAGACGTACTCACGCGAGTTCGAGCCGCGGGGCGCGGTCGTCGTGCGCGGCACCGAAGACACCGCGAAGAACGACCTCGTGCAGGCGGTCGCCGCCTACCTCGGGGTCATCCGCGAGTGACGATGCGGCGAGTCGGTACCGTGGTCCGCACCGCCGGGGGGCTCGCGATCGCCCGCGGCGACCGCGGCGAGGAGCCGCCGCGGATCGGCTCGGCCGTCGTCGACGAGTCGCTCTCGACGGTCGGCCGCGTCGTCGACGTTTTCGGCCCAGTCGACCGGCCGTACGTGGCCGTCACCCCGAACGACGGCGACGGGCTCGCGGCGCTCGTCGGCGGGAAGCTGTACGCGCGCTGACTCAATCTCCGGCCGCTGCCTCCCCGTCCTCGGCTACAGCCTCCCCGTCTCCGGCCGCTGCCTCGTCCTCGCCGACCGTCGCTTCCCCCTCCACGACGTCGAAGTCGGCCAGTGTCTTCGTCGAGCGGACGAGCCGCTCCGAGACGATCAACTTCTCCGTGCGGTCCAGCCGCGCCCAGTCGAGCTCCGCGGGCGGCGACTCCTCGAACGCGCGGAACTGCTGAAACACCGCGTCGTTGACGAACCGCTCGAACGAGCCGCAGTTCGGACACGTCACCGAGAGGTGCGACGTGTCGAACTCCCGGCTCACGGTGTGATCCAGACAGTTCAGACAGCGGTACGTCCGATTCCTACTCATACTGGATATTAACACTGGACGCGGGAATACCTGCGGTTACCGGACGGCTGATCGATCGGAAAAAACGAAAAGCGGGCGCGAACCGCGACGCCGCTAGAACAGCGCCGACGCGGCGGCCTCGGCGGTCTCGATGACCGGGCCGAAGCCGGGTAACAGCAGCACCGTCGCGACCGCCGCGAAGACGACCGCGGCGTACAGCGCCGTCGGCCGCACGTCGATCGTGTCCAGCGCGGTCGGCGACGCGGGATCGTCGATGAACAGCGCCTTCACGACCCGGCTGTAGTAGTACAGCGAGATCACGCTGTTGACGGCGCCGATCGCCGCTAGCCACAGGAAGCCGTTGTCGATGGCTCCCATGAACAGGAAGTACTTCGAGAAGAACCCGGCGAACGGCGGGAGCCCGGCCAGCGAGAACATGAACACGGCCATCGCCGTCGAGGCGACGGGCGCGCGTTTGGCCAGCCCGGCGTAGTCCTCGAAGGTCCGGCCGACGCCCCACCGCTCCGCCATCGCGACGAAGAGGAACGCGCCGGTGTTCATGAAGCCGTAGACGAGCAGGTGCGCCATCGCCGCGCCCATCACGGCGCCGTTACCGCTCCCGTCCGCGGAGAGCGCCGCGACGCCGATGAGCGCGTAGCCGGCGTGGCCGATCGAGGAGTACGCGAGCATCCGCTTGACTTCCTCTTGGACGGCCGCCGCGAAGTTCCCCAGCGTCATCGTCACAGCCGCCAGGATCCCGAAGGCGAGCACCCAGTTGATGTCGGCCGCCAGCGACGCGCCGACCGGGAACGCCTCGGTGAACACGCGGAACGCGACCACGAAGCCGGCCGCCTTCGACGCCGACGAGAGGAACGCGCTCACGGGTGCTGGCGCGCCCTCGTACGCTTCCGGCGCCCAGAAGTGGAACGGGACGGAAGCGGTCTTGAACGCGACGCCGCCGAGGATCATCACGATCCCGAGGCCGGCGATCCCGCTTCGGCTGCCGATCCCGTCGGCGTCGGAGGCGATATCGCCGAGGACGCCGGCGACCTCGCCGAGCATCAGCGACCCCGTCGCCGCGTACACCAGCGAGATGCCGAACAGGAAGATCGCCGAGGAGAGCGCTCCGACGAGGAAGTACTTCAGCCCCGCCTCGACGCTCCCGCGGTTCTGCTTCAGGAACGCGACGAGCACGTACGACGGCAGCGACACCATCTCCAAGGCGACGAACACGACCGCGAGCGAGTTCGCGACCGCGAGTAGCGACATGCCCGTCGCCGCGAACAGCGTCAGCGAGTAGAACGTCGCCGGGTTCGGGTGGTCGTGGAAGTAGTCGTGGGCCGCGACGACGACGAGCGACGTCACGGACGCGAAGATGGCCGTGAAGAACAGCCCAAGCGTGTCCACCTTGACCGCGTCGGCGAACAGCAGGATCGCGCCGCCGGTGTCGCCGCTCCCGGTCCCGGAGGCGACGAACCAGACCGTCGCGGCCAGCGATGCCAGCGCGCCGAGCGCGCTCACGACCGCCATCGAAGTGTTCGACCGCGTGTCGGGACGGAGCGTGTCGACGAGCAGCAGCGCGAGTCCGGTGAACCCGAGCAGCAGCACCGGCAGCAACGCCGTCACCTGCGGGAGCGAGTTAACCATCGATGCTCACCCCCTCGACCACGGGAACGGCGGCGTCACGGATCATCTCGAAGAAGATGTCGGGGGCGACGCCCAGCACGATGATCGCCACCAGCAGGACCGCAAGCGGGGCGACGTCGTGGAACGGCGCGGGACCGACCTCGTAGTCGGTTGAGAGCTCGAACGGCCCGAATAGCGTGCTCTGCATCGCCGACAACAGGTAGCCGGCGACGATGACGATGCCGAACATCGCGAGCGCCGTGAACAGCGGCGCGTACGGGAGCGCCGGCGCGGAGAACGACCCCACGAAGATGAAGAACTCACCGGCGAAGCCGGCCATCAGAGGCAGTCCCATGTAGCCGAACGCGCCGGCGACGAGGATGCCGACCGTGACCGGCATCCGGTCGGCCATCCCCGCCATGTCGCCGACCATCCGCGTGTGGGTCGCGTTGTAGACGACGCCGACCGCCATGAACATCAGCCCCGAGATGAGGCCGTGCGCGACCATCTGGAACGTCGCGCCGCCGACGCCGTACTCGGTGAACACGACGAGCCCGAGGATGACGTACCCCATCGACGAGACGGAGGAGTAGGCGACGATGCGCTTGAGGTCCTTCTGTGCGAGCGCCAGCATCGCACCGTAGATGACGCTGATGACGGCGATCGCGGCGATCGGGACCGCGAGCGCGGACGCCTGCTCCGGGAGCATCGTGAAGTTGAACCGGAGCAGCGCGTACGTCCCCATCTTCAGGAGGACGCCCGCCAGGAGCACCGACACAGGGGTCGGCGCCTCGACGTGGGCGTCCGGCAGCCACGTGTGTACCGGAACGATCGGGACCTTCACCGCGAAGCCGGCGAACATCGCGAGGAACGCGACCATCGCGATCCGGTCCGGCGAGATGCCGAACCAGGTTCCGAGTCCGCCGTCGGCGATCGCGCCGGTGATCTCCGGGAGCGCGAACGAGGTCACGGAGTCGCCGAGCGCGAACGTCAGCGACATGAACCCGATGAACATCAGCAGCGACGCCGCGTTCGTGTAGACGAAGAACTTGATCGCGGCGTACTTCCGGCGCGGGCCGCCCCAGACGCCGATGAGGAAGTACATCGGGACGAGGACGGCCTCCCAGAAGACGAACCAGAGGAAGAAGTCCAGCGCCGTGAAGACGCCGAGGAGGTTCGCCTCCATGAACAGCATGAGCCCGTAGAACTGGCTCTGGCGCGAGTCGATCGGCGTCCACGCGCTGACTATCGCCAGCGGGACGAGGAACGTCGTCAACACGACGAGCGGGAGGCTGATGCCGTCCAGCCCGACGAACCACGAGACCGAGCGGCCGCCGACTTCGAGCCACTCGATCTGGGTCTGGTAGGCGATGTCGCCGCCCGTGAGAGCGTTTCCGGAGCCGTTGAACCCGGACCAGAGGTACAGCGATCCCGCGAACGGGATCAGGCTCAGCGCGAACGCGAGCCGGCCCGCCCACTCGTTCGGCGAGAGGAGGACGACGAGCGCGCTCACGAAGACGACCGCGATGAGCGCTTCGAGTATCACAGGAACCACCCCCCGGTGACGCCGAGCACGAGAATCAGCGCGACCAGCCCCAGCGTGAGCAGCGCGGCGTACTGCGAGACGACGCCGTTCTGCACCTGCCGGATCCGGTCACCGCCGATGAGACTCACCGAGGAGACGCCGTTGACGACGCCGTCGACGATACCTTGGTCGAAGGTGTCGGCGCCGCCGGCGACGTCCTCGGTGCGATACGCGAGCCATACCTGCAGTTCGTCGAGGTAGTAGTTGTTGTACAGCACGTCTTTGATCCCGCCGAGTTTCGCCGTGTGCTCCGTCGGCGACGGAACGTTGTAGAGCCGCCACGCAACCAGCAGACCGGTCAGCGCCAGTCCGAGCGAGACGGCCGCACCGACGAGCACCGTGGCGACCTCGCCGCCGACGATGTACTCGCTACTGTACGGTCCGATGTCGCCGTAGTGGTGCGAGGAGAGCCCCTCAATTCCGCCCCAGTCGTTGTCGAGCCAGCGGTGGAGCAGGTCGATCCCCTCCAGTCCGAGGACCTTCTGGACCGGCACCATGTTAATGAGGCCGGTGACGACCGCGAGCGAGCCGAGGACCGTCAGCGGCCCCTTCACGTTCCATCGGACGGGTTCGGGGTCGCGCGCGGTGTCGGTGCGGGGCTCGCCGTGGAAGGTCAGGAAGACCATCCGGAACGTGTAGAAGGCGGTGACGGGGACCGCGAGCAGCCCCATCAGGTAGCCGCCGAACAGCAGCGGCTCGCCCGGCGCGTGGACGAGCGCCTCGTAGAGGATCTCGTCTTTCGACCAGAAGCCGGCGAACGGGAAGATGCCCGCGAGCGCCAGCGACCCGGCCAGGAAGGTGTAGTAGGTGACGGGCATCTTGTCCTTCAGCCCTCCCATGTCCCACATGTCTTCGTTGTGGTGCATCGCGATGATCACCGCGCCCGCGCCGAGGAACAGCAGGGCCTTGAAGAACGCGTGGGTGGTCAGGTGGAAGACCGCGGCCACGTAGCCGCCCGCGCCGAGCGCGAGCATCATGTAGCCGTACTGCGAGATGGTGGAGTACGCGAGGACCTGCTTCAGCTCGTCTTTGACGACGCCCATCGTCGCCGCGAACAGCGCGGTGAAGCCGCCGATGAAGGCGATGACCGCGAGCGTCGTCGGCGTCAGCGCGTAGAAGCCGTACATCCGCGCGACGAGGTAGACGCCGGCCGCGACCATCGTCGCGGCGTGGATCAGCGCGGAGACGGGCGTCGGGCCCTCCATCGCGTCGGGGAGCCACGTGTGCAGCGGGAACTGCGCCGACTTCCCGACGACGCCGCCCAGGACGAGCAGGCCGACGGCGGTGAGCCACGTCTGCAGGTCGAGTCCGCCGGGAGTCCACGCGACCGAGCCCTCGCCGGCGAGCGCCGCCTCGGCGAGGTGCGGGAACGACTCCGGCCCGGCGAACTGCGCCGTACCGAACGTTCCGATCACGGCGACGACGCCGACGAGGAAGAAGTAGTCCCCGAAGCGGGTGACGAGGAACGCCTTCTTCGCCGCCGACGGCGGGCCGGGCTGCCGGAAGTGGAACCCGATGAGCAGGTACGAGCAGAGCCCGACCAGCTCGAAGAACATGAACGCCATCAGCAGGTTGTCGGCGACGACGAAGCCGAGCATCGACGCCGTGAACAGGCCGAGACCGGCGTAGTATCGGGGGAGCCCCGTCTCGCCCTCGTCGTTCATGTACCCGAGCGAGAACACGTGCACGAGCAGCGCGACGAGCGTCACGATGACGAGCATGAGCGCCGACAGCGGGTCGACGAGGATGCCGAAGGAAAGCTCGACGTCCGTCGGGCCGACCCCGCCGGCGCTCGCCCACGTGTAGATGGTTCGATTCGCCGCCTCGCCCCCCGCGACCGTCGCGAGCACCCACAGCGAGAGCAGGAACGAGCCCGCCGTCGCCGCGATGCCGCCGAACGCGCCCCCCTTGGGGAGGTATTTGCCGGCACCGAGCGCGATCAGGAACGAGAAGAACGGGAGGAGTACGATCGCCGGAACGTATGAGAACACGTCTATCATGTTACCACCTCATCTCCGTTGGGACGGTCACGTCAGTGACCCCGAAGTTGCGGTACAGCACGAGGATGATGCCGATACCGATTGCGACCTCCGCGGCGGCGAGCGCGATGACGAACAGCGCGAACACCTGTCCCGTGAGGTCGCCGTAGTACAGCGCGAACGCGACGAAGTTGATGTTCGCCGCGTTCATCATGAGCTCGACGCTCATCAGGAAGTACAGCGCGTCGCGCCGCGTGAGCACGCCGAACAGGCCGATACAGAAGACGGCGGCCGCGAGCAGCAGGTACCACTCCGGCGGAATCGAGGAGGCGACGGCGGTCATCAGCGCTCACCTCCGTCGCGGCCGCCGTCGGTAAACGCCTGTCCCACGGCGGCGATGATCGAGCCGCCCTCCTCACGTTTCGCCAGGTACACCGCGCCGTCGACGGCGACGTCGAGGGCGACCGCGGCGATCAGGAACGCGGCGAGGAACCCCTCGGAGGGGATCGTCGCGATGTCGTACTCGCCGAGGTTGAACAGGGCGTACCCGATGTTGTGGACGACGGACGCGTCGGCCGGGAAGCCGGCACCCCCTGCGGTGAAGTCCGCCGAGAGCGCCGTCAGGGCCATCGTGACGAAGAGGAGCCCGACCACCGCGGCGGGGACGAGGCGTCCCCCGCGGCCCGAGTCGTCGTCGCTCATGCGCTATTCACCTCCGTTTCCGTCTCCGATCGCGTGAGCATCACGCCGAACGTGACTAAGATCAGGACCCCGCCCACGTAGACGAGGATCTGCATGGCGGCGATGAACTCCGCCTGCAGCATCACGTAGTGGACCGCGACGCTCGTCAGGGCACCGCCCAGCAGCAGCGCGGCGTGGAACACGTCGCGCGCTAGGACGACCCCGAGGCCGAACGCCAGCGTGACCGCGGCGAACAGCCCGAACGCGATGGTAGGATAAACCATTGTGTTTGTCTCCTATGAGAACCCCTTTGAAGATTTCGAGACGCGCCCGCTACTGGTAGTCGACCTCGCCGTCGCCCTCCCCGATCCACGCGCCGCGATCGGGGTTCCGGGACTCCAGCGGGTCGATTCCCTTGTACCACGGGACGTTCTTGAGCTGTTCTTTGTTGAACACGAAGTCGTCCTTCGTGTCCGCGGTGAACTCGAAGTTCTGCGTCAGCAGGATCGCGTCGACGGGGCAGACCTCCTCGCAGAGCCGGCAGTAGATGCACTGCCCGATGTGGAGGTTGTACTGCTCCCCGTTACGCTGGTCGTCCTGCACGATCTGAATCGTGTCGTTCGGGCAGACGTTCTCGCACTGGCGGCACCAGATGCACCGCTCCTGGCTGAACTTGTGGACCCCGCGGAATCGCGGGCTCACCTCGGGCGCGTCCTCCGGGTATTCCACCGTGAACGTCGTCCCGTCCAGCGCGTGTTTCATCGTCGTCGCCATGGATTTCATGAGTCCGATCATGTTACGCGATCACCCCCACGATTACGGCCGTGAGCACCAGGTTCGCGAACGACAGCACCAGCATTCCCTTCCAGCCGATCTCGATCAGCTGGTCGATACGGACGCGCGGCAGCGCGGAGCGGGCCCACTGCGTGAACAGGAAGAAGCCCCAGATCTTCACCACGAACCAGATGAAGCCGATGCTCTCCGGGCCCGGCCCGGAGGCGCCGCCGAGGAACGTCACGGCGAGGATCGCGCCGCCGAGGAAGATGTGCACGAACTCGCCGAGGTAGAAGAGGACGAAGTACGCGGAGGAGTACTCTGTCTGGTAGCCGGCGACGATCTCCGTCGGCGCCTCCGGGATGTCGAACGGGTTCCGGCCGATCTCGGCCATGTTCGCGGTGAGGAACAGCACGAACGCGAACGGGTTCACGAAGGCGTACCACGCCGGGATGTCGATCCCGGCGATCGTCACCAGCGTCGTCGTCTGCGCGCCGACGATACCGCTCATCTGGAGCGTGCCCGCGAATAGCACGACGGACATCGCCGTGACGATGAGCGGGATCTCGTACGCGAGGTTCTGCGCCACCGCGCGGAGCCCGCCGAGCAGCGAATACTTGTTGTTCGACGCGTAGCCCGCCATAACCAGGGATATCGAGGCGATGGAGGCGAACGCGAACACCAGCGCGAAGCCGACTTCGGGGTCGGCGAGGTGGAAGTTGATCGGGCCGAGACGACCCATCGGGATCACCGAGAAGCCGAGCAGCGCCGACGCGGGCAGGATGACCGGAGCGATGTCCCAGGAGGGACGGTCGACGCCCTCGGGAACGATGAGCTCCTTCGCCAGCAGCTGGACCGCGGACGCCGGGATGATCAGGAGGCCGAACGGCCCGACCCGGTTGACCGCGATGCGGTCGGTGAACGCCGCCGTGATCTTCCGTTTCGCCCACGGGCCGGCGACGCCGGTAAACGCGAGGACGATGTTCCCGACGACGGCCGCCGCGATCAGCGCCGCGACGACCTCGCCGAGCACGCCCGGCAACCCGAACGTCTCGGCGAGGAACTCGGGGAACAGCTGTGCGGGTGCCGTCCCCATCAGCGGTCCACCTCCCCGAGCACGATGTCGAGGCTCCCGAGCGCCGCGATGACGTCGGGGATGTACTCGCCGTTGGCCATCTCCGGCAGCGTCTGGAGGTTCGAGAAGCACGGCGACCGGATCTTGAACCGGGCCGGCTTGTCGGTGCCGTCAGAGCGGATGTAGATGCCGAGCTCGCCCTTCGCGGCCTCGACCGCCCGATAGATCTCGGCGTCGTCGTCCGGCCGCAGCGTGCGGGGGACGTTCGCCTGGATGTTGCGCTCCTCCTCGGGCCAGTCCTCGAGCAGGTCGACGCACTGCTCGATGATCTTCGCGGACTCCTCGACCTCGCGCATCCGGACGAGCAGGCGGCTGAAGTTGTCGCAGCCGTCCTCCGTGACGACGTCCCAGTCGAGTTCGTCGTAGTAGCCGTACGGGTCGTCGCGGCGCAGGTCGTAGTCGACTCCCGATCCGCGGGCGACGGGACCGGTCGCACCGTAGTTCTTCGCGACCTCCGGCGGGAGGATCCCGGTGTCGATCGTCCGCATCTGGAAGATCTCGTTGGAGGTGACGAGGTTGTGGTACTCCTCGACGGACTCCGGCAGTTGATCGAGGAAGTCCCGAGTCTTCGAGAAGAACTCCTCGCGCGGCTCCGGGAGGTCCCAGACGACGCCGCCGAGCCGGAAGTAGTTGAACATCAGCCGCTGGCCCGTCAGGTCCTCCAGCAGGTCCTGCACGCGCTCGCGGTCGTTGATCGCGTACATGAACGTCGCGGTGAAGTCGCCGTTCACGTCGAGCGCGAACGTGGCGAGCGCGAGCATGTGCGCGGCGATCCGGCACATCTCGGCGCCCATCGTCCGGATGACCTGCGCGTACTCCGGCACCTCGATCTCGGCGAGGTCCTCGGCCGCGCGGGCGTACGCCCACTCGTTGAGCAGCCCCGCCGAGATGTAGTCCCAGCGGTCGGGGTACGGCATGATCTGGTGGCGGTACGTGCCGGCTTGTGCCATCTGCTCCTCACAGCGGTGGAGGTAGCCGATGTCGGGCTCGACGTCGACGACCTGTTCGCCGTCGAGCGTCGTCTTCAGGTGGAGGACGCCGTGCGTCGCCGGGTGGTGCGGCCCGATGTTCAGGAACATCGTGTCGGACTCGGAGTCCTTGTGGTGCTCCTGCAGCGGGTTCGCGTGCTCCGGCAGCGTGGCGATCTGCGGCCGGTCCTTGTCGTAGTCCATCGACAGGGGGTGTCCCTGCCACGTCTCGGGCAGGAGGATCCGGCGCAGGTCAGGGTGGTCGTCGTACTCGACGCCGATCAGGTCGTACGCCTCCCGCTCGTGCCAGTCGGCGGTGCGGAAGACGGGCTCGGCCGACTCAGAGACCGGGTCGTCCTTGTCGGCCGGGACGACGACGCTGACCTCCTGGGTCGGGTCGTCGAACTTCTTCAGGTGGTAGATCGACTCGTAGCGGTTCTCGTACTCCTGCGCGGAGACCACCGAGAGGTGGTCGTATCCCGCCTGCTCTTTCAGGGTCGAGAGCGTCTCCTGAACGGTGTCCGGTCGGATGACGAAGCCGGGGGCGTTCAGGTGGTCGTCGCGTTTGACGACGAGGTCGCCGAGGAGCTCCTCCAGTTCGTCCGGAGTGCGCTCGAGCGCCGCGTCGTCGGTGGTGTCCGGTCGTTCGAGGCTCATGGCGAATCAGCGAAGTTGTACCGCATGACGAGTTCGTCCTCGTCGATCTGGTCGGCGAGCTTGTCGACGAGCTCGTCCCGTTCGAGGTCGGAGAACTCCTCCAGTTCGTACGGCTTGACCGTCACGGGCGCGGCCTCGCCGTTGGCGACGCGCTCCTGCAGCTTCACGACGCCGTAGACGAGCGCCTCGGGACGGGGCGGGCAGCCGGGGACGTGGATGTCGATCGGGATGACCTCCTCGGCGCCCTTGATCACGTTGTACCCCTCCTGGAACGGGCCGCCGGAGATGGTACACGAGCCCATGCCGACGACGAACTTCGGCTCGGGCATCTGGTCGTAGACGCGCTTCATCCGCGGCGCGAACTTCGAGACGATCGTCCCGGGGACGATCATCACGTCCGCCTGTCGCGGCGACGCGCGGGGGACCCCGCTCCCGAACCGGTCGAGGTCGTGTTTCACGGCGTAGGTGTGCATCATCTCGATGCTGCAGCAGGCGATGCCGAACTGCAGCATGAACATGGAGGAGCCGCGACACCAGTTCAGGAACTTGTCGAACTTGGTGAGGATGAACGGCGAGGAGCCGAACGCCTCACGGAGGCGGGAGTTAAACCGGTCTCCCTGCCCGGTCATCCGGGCGTCTCGGGTCTCCGTTACGACTTGCGATTCGTCGGTGATGAATGGTTGATCGCTGCTCATTAGTTGAGGTCACGCTCCGTTTTTCTGCTGGTCGCGCGGGGACTCCGAGCCCAGCTGATCGCCCCCGACCGCCACGCCCAGACGAGCCCGATCGCGAGGATCCCGACGAACGCCAACATCGGCCACAGCAGAGCAGTCATCGGCACGCCGGCCTGGATGGCCGGGCGGTAGATGACGGCCCACGGGAACAGTAACACGGTCTCGATGTCGAACACGACGAACAACAGCGCGACCATGTAGTACTGGATGTTGAACCGGATCTTCGTCCCGCCAGTCGGGGTCTCGCCGGACTCGTAGGTGGTGCTTTTGCCGGTCTCAGGCACGCTCGGACGGAGCAACGCCGACACTGTCATCATCCCTATCGGGATGAGCAGGCCGACGGCCGCCAAGGCGCCGATCGCTATCCAATCGCTCATATAGGTCTCCGTAACGTGCTGAGGTTTGGACCGCCCCCTCATAAGCGTTGAGTCTTCAGGGCATCGCCGCAAGGAGGCCGCAGACGACCGCGAGACCGCTCAACACCCGATCCGTCCGTGCTCGGTTCCGCGGTCGACCCGGTCGTCCGGACGCGTCCGAGACGATCCGTCGGGGGCTACTCCAGCAGACCCGTCCGAGGCTACTCCTCGTCTCGCGCGCGGAACCCGTCGATACCGAGGTCGTGGAGGTCGGCCGAGACGTCGGCGACGCCGCCTTTGAGGTCCTCGTGGTACGCGATCAGCCGCTCTTCGATGGCGTCGTGCTCGCGTGCGAGCACCTGTGCGGCCGACAGACCGGCGTTGAACGACTTCCCGGCGTCGACGGCGACGATCGGCGCCCCGGTGGGCATCCCGATCACGGAGTCCACCGACTTCTCCTGTACCGGCACCCCGATGACCGGGATCGGGTACGCGAGCGACGCGGTCATGTTCGGGAGGTCAGCGGACTTCCCGCCCGCCCCGGCGATCACCACGTCGAGGCCGCGGTCTCCGGCGGTCTCCCCGTAGGCGTACATCAACTCGGGGGTTCGATGGGCGGAGACGACGTAGCTCTCGTAGGTGAACCGGGCGTCCGGCGCCTCGTCGAAGTCGGTCTGCTCCGCGAAGCCGAGCTCGTCGAGCGCGTCGAACGCGCCTTCCATCGTCGGGAGGTCCGAGTCCGAGCCCATGATGATCCCCACGTCGGGAGTCGTTTCGGGATCGGCGTCGGACTCCGCTTCCGCTTCGAGCCGCCGGATGAGGTCCTGCACCGTTGGCATGGACGAGGGTTCGGCGGAGGGCTACAAGGAACCCTCGGATGCGGCGCAGCCGCCGGGTGCTGCGAGGCGTCAGTCGCCCCGGGGGATCAGACGCCCGGAGGACTAGTCGCCCCGGAACGTCGTCGCGTCGCGGAGTTCTCTCGCCCGCGAGAGGAGGGCGTCGCGGTCGCTTTCGCCGTCTCCGGTCACCGTCAGGTGTCCCATCTTCCGGAGCGGGCGCGCGTCCTCCTTCCCGTACCAGTGGAGGTCGGCGTCGGGCGCCGCGAGGACCGATTCGGCGCCGCGGAGGGTCGCCGGTCCCGTCTCCTCGACGTCACCGAGGGCGTTCGCCGTGACCGCGGGCGCGGCGAGGTCGGTCGGACCGAGCGGCCATCCGAGGACGGCCCGGACGTGGTTCTCGAACTGCGAGGTCCGCGCGCCCTCGATGGTCCAGTGGCCGGAGTTGTGGGGGCGCGGCGCGATCTCGTTGACGAGCACGTCGCCCTCGCCGGTCTCGAACAGCTCGATCCCGTAGACGCCGCGTCCGTCGAGGAACTCCAGCACGTCGCCGGCGACCGACTCGGCCTCGGCGACGACAGCGTCGTCGGCGCGGGCGGGCGCGACGCTCTCGCGGAGGATCTCCTCCCGGTGGATGGTCTCCGTCACGGGGTAGGTACGCGTCTCCCCGTCGGCGCCTTTCAGCCCCATCACGGCGATCTCGCGCTCGAAGTCGAGGAGCTCTTCCGCCATCGCGTCCCCGCCGACCTCGTCGAGCGCGTCGGCCGCGTCCGCGGGGTCCTCGACGGGGACGTTCCCGCGGCCGTCGTAGCCGCCCTCGCGGGCCTTCAGCATGACGCCGTCGAACTCCTCGACGACGCGTTCGAGCCCCTCCGCGGTCGCGACCGCGACGAACTCCGGGACGGGGATGCCGGCGTCCGCGAGCGCCTCCTTCTGGACCAGCTTGTCCTGGATCGTCCGGAGGGTGGCGGGATCGGGCTGGACGGGCACGTCGTGCTCCGCGCTCGCCTCGGCCAGCAGGTCCGGATCGGCGAGTTCGATCTCGAAGGTGAGCGCGTCGACCCGGCTCGCGAGTTCGTGGACCGCGTCGGGGTCGTCGAAGTCGCCGACGATCTGGTCGCTGACGACGGGAGCGGCCGGGCACTCCGGCGTCGGGTCGAGCACGACGACCTCGACGCCGAGCCGTGCGACCGCCTCGCCCATCATCCGACCGAGCTGTCCGCCGCCGACGACGCCGAGCGTCGGTCCCGGCAGAGTGATCGACATATACGGCCGCGTACCCGACGTTACTGCATAAATATTCCCACATCGGAGCGAGAAACACGCACGAATATGGGCACTTTCGAGCGGGGCTGGGCCCACGCAACCGTTTTCCGTTCGGGATTGCTCCTCGCAGGTGTGACCGCGATACGGGGACTCTACGAGCGGGTCGACGAGTGGGCGCGCGGCCTCTCCCGAGGGCGGTACGCGGCCCTGTTGGGAGCGTCGGCTGGCGTCGGCGTGCTCGCCGTCGGAGGCGCGTTGAGCGGGGACGTCCTCCTCGTTCGGGCCCTCACGATGGCGCTCGTCATGTTCGGTCTGGAGTACACGTTCGGCGCCTTCAGCGGATCGTGAGACCTTTCAGCGGAACATGAGGCCCTGCGGAGCGAGAGACCAGTGACCGGAGCGCCGAGCGAACGCGGTCGGAGTCCGGTGGCCGCACCCGTCCGACACGTCGGCGACGCCCTCAGAGCTCGGCAGTCGCCAGGTCGCTCTCCAAGTCGTCGACGAACTCGTTGTACGCCTCGACGAATCCGCGGAACGAGTCGGCGTACTCGCGGACGTCGGCCGCGGAGGGCGCCTCATACTGCGAGAGGAGGTAGAGCCCGCCGGAACCCCCGACGCGGAGGTACGAGACGGTCCCTTCGTCCCACTTCAGCTCCCAGCGGTCGCCGTCGACGCGGGCGGTGTACGTCCCGTAATCGTCGCCCTCGTAGCGGTGGATCTCGCCGGCGATGAGGGTGCAGGTCTGACGGATCGCGCCCAGCACGCGGTCGCGCTCGGCGACGACTCCGTCCGTCGAGGCGGGCTCCGGGAACTCGGCGCTCACCCCGTCGAGGACGCCCGACAGCGACGCGACGTACTCGTTCCACGCGGCGACGAGGTTCGCGTAGTCGTCGAGGGCGGCCGCGAGGTCGGTCGGGTCCGGCGGCTGTTTCGTCGAGATGACGTACACGTCCGAGCCCGACTTCGGCGAGAACAGCAGGAACTCCAGCTCCCCGGCCTCGTGCTTGACGGTCCACGCCCCGCCCTGCGTCGACAGCTCCCGTCGACCGTAGTCGCCCCCCTGGAGCTTGGCGAGCTGGTAGGCGATCGTTCCGGCGTGATCGCGGACCGCAGCGACGATCTCGTCGCGCCGGTCGGCGACCGCGTCCGTGTCGCTCACGTCGAGGTCGAGCCCGAGGTCGGCGTGCGTGGTCACGATCGGTCTGGGCGCCACAAGGGGTTAATCGGTTCGGGTCGGGGGAGGGAGAGCCGACCCGCGGCCGCCGGTCACGCGATCGATTCCCGGATCTCTCGGACTCGCGCCGGCTCGTCGATCCCCGAGCGCAACACCACGGCGAACACCCCCTCGCCGTCCGGCTCCGGCGCGTCGCCGCTCAGGATCGCGTCCGAGCCGGTCTCCTCGGCGAGCCACCGCCGACCGTCGGCGATCGCCTGTCGGTTGAGCCACGCCGGCGGGCCGCCGACGACGAGGAGCGTCCGGTCCGCGCGGCCGTCGGGGACCTCGACCGTCGACTTGCCGCGGGCCGCCTTCCGGATCGTGGTCTCGATGGCCGACACCGCTTCGCCGGTGTCGACCTCGGCGGGTTCGTCCGAGCCGAACAGCCCGAGGCCGAACCGCGACCCCGACTCAGGCGGTTCGACCGCCTGCGTGGCGTGGCCGACCGCGGCGATCTCCCCGTCGTCGCCGACCGCGCGGGCGACGTCGCTCGCGTCGAGCACCTGCTGCGGGGTCGACTCCCGGTCGCTCGACTCGCCGGCGCCGAACAGCGCCGCGATCCGGTCCGCGACGACGCCGTTCAGCCGGTCCCGGGCGTCGACGAGCGTCTCGCCGGGGCGGAGCCACGCGTCGTTGTCGAAGGGAAAAACGGCCGCACAGCGGTCGGAGAGCGCGTCGAGCGTCCGGGCCGCGTTCTTCTCCGCGAGGGGGCGACGCGGCTCGCGCTCCGCGGGTTCGGTCGCGCTCCCGCGGACGGGATCGACCTCGCTCGCCGCCGACTCCGCCGGCGTCGGGAGCGCCCCGACGGCGTACACCGAGACGTCGTAGAAGCGCGACAGCTCCTCGGCGAGCGCCGGCGCCGCCCCGGCCCCCGCGCCGCCGCCGAGGCCGACGACGATCACGAACGCCTCCGCGGCCGAGGGGTTCTCGTCGTCCATGACGCGGCCGAGCTCACTCGCGTGGGCGTCACCGAGCCGCCTGCCGGCGTGGAGGTCGCCGTCGAGCCCGCTCCCGTCGGCCGCGTCGCCGAAGCGGTAGCGCCGCGACTCGTCGAGCGAGCGCAGGGCGTCGAGCGCCGCCGCGTCCGTGTCGAACGCGTTACACCCGTGCAGGAACCGGTCGTCGCCGTGATCGGCCGCGAGCCGGTCGGCGATCCGGCCACCGGCGCCGCCGAGACCGATGACGTGAAGACGCATACGTCACTCCGGTCGGCGAGCGGGGGCTTATCTCTTCGGCTCGGCGGCGAGCGGAAGCCCGCGCGGCCGCGGTGCGGGCGGTCAGAACTCGTCCAGTCGCCGCTGTCCGCGGGGGACCGCCGCCGGGCGCCCGTCGGTGTCGGTCTCGTCCGGGCTGCCGCCGAGCAACCGGATCAGCGCCGTGTCCGCGAAGGTGAGCGCCAGCACCAGCACGATCGGCGCGAGGAACAGCCCGTGGAAGCCGAAGACGACGGGACCGAAGATGTACGCGAGCATGAGCAGTCCGACGTGGGTCGTCTTCCCGCTGAAGTACGGCCGGAGCACGACGTCGGGGATCGTGTCGACGATGACCGCCGCGACGGCGAGGAAGACGGCCACGTAGGCGAGCAGCGCGAGGTCGTCGCCGCCCAGGAGCGTCGGTACCGAGGTCACCGCCGCCAGCGGGACGTACACGATCTTCATCCCGATCACGGGGATCAGGCTCGCGATCCCGGTGAGCGCGCCCGCGAGCGCCGGATACGGTACCTCGACCGGCGGCGGCGCGACCACGTTGTAGGCGGTGTAGGTCACGACGGCGATGATCGAGATCGCGATGACGTTGAGCAGGTTCCCGTACAGCACCGCCTCCAGCTCGGCGTCGGCCGTCTCGAGGTACTCTCGGACGACCGCGTCGTCGTCGAACGTGAGCAGCCACTCGTGGAACTTCGACCCGTCGAGCAGGAGGTAGTACGTGACGACGACGACGATGAGGAGGTTGAGCGCGAGCCCCCCGAGCGTGCTCGCCAGCAGCGGCGCCTGCTCGGAGACGAACTCGATCAGCGGATCGAGCTGACCGGAGCGGTACGCGGCGACCATTCCGTCGAGAGTCGGGTTCGAGAGCTCCGCCAGGTCCCCGACCCAGGAGTTCTCCGCGCCGACCGTCTCGGCGACCGGGTAACGCCCGATGAACCGGCGCGCCTCGATCAGCACCAAGAGCACGGTGTAGCCGATGAGCCCGATCAGCGGAACCCCGATGAGCGACAGGGAGACGGCGGCCCGGACGCGCGCGGGGAGGTGGAACTGTTCGAGCCTGTGGAAGAGCCGCCGCGTCGAGTAGTACAGGAACACGGCGACCGTGAGCGGAGCGACGAACCGGTACCCGATGAACCCCACGACGAGCGCGACCGCGATACCGAAGAGGGCGATGACGAACCGCTTCTGGTCCATGGCCGCTCGTCTCGGTGTGCCGACATAAAATATACGCCTTCGAACCGGACCGTCGACCGTCAGTCGTCGTCGAGGTCGACCGACCGGCCGTCGTCGTCGAGGTCGACCGACCGGCCGCCGGCGTCCCCCTCGGTCGACCGACCGCCGACATCCTCGTCGACCGACCGACCGCCGGCGTCCCCGTCGCTCCGCGGGTCGATCCCACGGTCTTCCATCGCCTGCTCGAACCGCGCCGCCTGTTCGCGGTGCAGCGACAGGATCATATCAGCCAACACGCCGAAGATCAGCAGCTGGATACCGAGGACCGTCGCGCCGACGGCGCCGATGGCGATCACCTCGTGGCTCACGCGGAACGCGAGCCACTCGTAGAGGACGTACGCGGTCATGAGCGCCCCCGCGGCAGTCGAGACCGCGCCGACGCTCCCGAAGTAGAACAGGGGGTTGTTCGTCTTCGCCTTGCGGTACAGTTCGAGGAATATCACGCCGCCGTCGCGGATCGGGTGGAGGTTGGTCGCGGATCCCCCGGGGCGTTCGCGGTAGGTGATCGGGACGACCGCGACCGGCACCTGGTTCTTCACGCACTCGACCGCCATTTCGGTCTCGATCCCGAACCCGTCGGCGGTGAGGTGGAGCCGGAGGAACGACTCCCTGGTGAACGCCCGGTAGCCGGAGAGGATGTCCCGGTATCCCTCGCCGTGGATCGCGCGGAACGCGAGGTTGATGATCCGGTTTCCGATCCGGTTCAAGCGGGTCATCGCCCCCGGTCGCATGTCGGCGAACCGGTTCCCGATGACGTGGTCGACCTCGCCGGCCAACAGCGGGTCGAGCATCGCGTCGACGTCGTCGGCGTCGTACGTCGCGTCGGCGTCGGCCATCACGACGTACGGCGCGTCGACGTGGTCGCGCACCGCCTCGCGGACGGCCTGCCCCTTCCCGCGGCCCGACTGTTCGACGACGCGCGCACCGGCCTCCTCGGCGGCCCCCCGCGTCCCGTCGGTGGAGCCGCCGTCGACGACGAGGACGTTCCCGATCCCGGCGTCGCGGAAGGCCTCGACGACGCGCGCGACCGTCTCGACCTCGTCCATCGTGGGCAGCAGGACGCAGACGTCGTCGTAGTCGCTCATGTCGGGTCGACGGCGGGCGAGTCCCTAAACTCTGCCCTTCCGACGCGACGATCCCCGGGAGCTGAACGCTCCGATCGCCGAGCCGCGCCGACGGTCCTGCGGCCACCCATACGCTCATGTGTCCGACGACAGATCGTGTGAGCATGTCGCATCCACCCGATCCCCACGTCGACGAACTGCTCAGCGCGGCGCGGACGGCGATCGGCGACGAACTCCGGAGCCTCACCTACTTCACCGCGGACGAGGTCACCCAGCTGTACCTCCGCAGCGACCTGAGCCGCACCGCGGACCTCGTCGGGTTCGCGGAGAACGAACGCCAGGGGTTCCACTCGCAGTCGCTGTACGCCAACACGCAGCTCGGCGACTACCAGTTCACCGTCCGCGTGTTCGAAAACGGGTATCTCACGAGGGTTATCGCCGGGGAACACGGCGTCTGGGTGACGACGGATTCGATGCAGATGGACCGGTTCGAGGAGCTCGCCAGCGCGCTCTCGGCGATCCTCCGATCGTTCGGCCCGGCGTGACGGTGGCGACTCGGTCCGGGGAAACGGACCGACCCGGATCCCGGTCGCTCAGCCGAGGTGGCTCTTCAGCTCCGGGACCAGCTCATCGGGATCGACCGGCTTGGTGACGTAGCCGTCGGCGCCGGCCTTCACCGCCTCCATCATCTTCTCCTGCTGGTCGACGCTCGTGCACATCACGACCACGGCGTCCGGCCAGCGGTCCTTGATCGCCCGCGTCGACTCGATCCCGGTCATCTCCGGCATGACGACGTCCATCGACACGGCGTCGGGCTCGTGCGCCTCGAACAGCTCCACGGCCTCAGCGCCGTTCTCCGCCTCGCCGACGACGTCGAACGACCCCTCCAGCGCGTCCCGGACCACGGTCCGCTGGAACGAGGAGTCGTCGACGACGAGTACCCGCTCGGTCATGGCGAGTAATCGGCAATTGAACGGCATAAGCGCGCGGATCGCCCGGCGCCCGACCTCGGACGGTGCGTCCGCTCCGCGCAACAACACCTTGTATATTCGTCGAAGCGTATAATGAACATAGGAACAACGTTAAGGTGTATCCCGCGGTACTTTACCGCATGGAAACGCGGAAGGTCCAACGGCTGGGTCCGTCGACGCTGGCGATGACCCTCCCCGCCGAGTGGGCACAGGAACACGGCGTCAACAAGGGCGACGAGGTGTCGCTCCGGATGGGCGGAAAGGGAACGCTCACCGTTCTCCCGGAGTCGGTGAGCTCGGAGGAGTCGGAGGCCGTCATCAACGCCGACGGGCTCGACGCGCGGTCGCTGGAGCGGGCCATCGTCGCGCAGTACGTGCTCGGGCGACGCGTGATCCACGTCCGGAGCGAGGGCACCCTCGACAGCGAACACATCAACGCCGTCTACAAGGCCGAGACGCAGCTGATGGGGCTCGGCGTCATCGAGGAGACGCCGGAGGACATCTCCATCCGCTGTTCGGTCGACCCCGAGGACTTCACCCTCGACAACCTGCTCGAACGGCTGGAGAACACCGGGTCGACGATGCGCGGCGAGGCCGTGAAGGCGCTCGCCCACGGCAACCCCGACCTCGCGCAGCGCGCGCTCAACCGCGAGCGGCAGGCGAACAAGATCTTCGTCCTGCTGCTCCGGCTCATCTTCACGGCGTACCAGAACCCGAACCTCGCCCGCGCGGTCGGATTGGAGGAGGGGTTCCCCCTCATCGGCTACCGCTCCGTGGCGAAGAACCTGGAGCTCACCGCCGACAACGCGGAGGACATCGCCGACATCGTGATGGAGGCCGAGGGTCACACGCTCGACGTCGACAGCGCCACGATGCGGCAGATCCGCGAGTTCACCGATCAAGTGGACGACCTGACGGCGCTCGCGGTCAGGGCCGTCGTCGAGCGCGACTACGACCTCACCGTCGAGTGCCGCGACATGTTCGCTCGGCTGGAGGACCGCGAGCAGGAGATCCTCGGCGAGCTGCCGAGCGACCTCGACAACGACACGCTTCTGATGACCCGCGAAGTGCTCGTCAGCCTCCAGCACACCGCCGAGTACGCGATGCGAAACGCGGAGATCGCCGCGAACCTCGCGCTCAACGAGGAGTCGGAACACGTCGAGATCATCTGAGGCGTCGTCCGAGTCGCCGGTTTCGACCCCCGTCGGCCCGCGACGTGGCCCAGTGCCGCGCCCGCGACGTGGCCCGGCGTCGCGCCCTTCGTATGAACTAAGTAGCCGCCCGCGAAGCGACGGGTATGAGCGAGGGATCTATCGAGTCTGACATGGAGATCGGCGTGGCGCTCGCGTTGGGGGCCATCGCGCTCGTTGGCACGGCGCTGATGTTCGGATACCCGTCGCAGCTGGGCCGCGCGTGGGGGTTCGCGGCGGCGTTCGTCTTCGCCCTCTGTTCGGTCGCCGCCGTGCAGCTGTTCGACTGAGCGACCGATCGACGAGAAACCGTTAAGGACGTCTGACGCCTACGTTCACGCCATGAGCGAGTACACCGAGGAAGAGCAGCGGATCCTCGCGTACCTCACGGACAGCGTCACCCGTGGCGAGCGGTACGTCCGCTCGAAGACGATCGGCGACGCCATCGGCCTCACGGCCAAACAGGTCGGCTCGCGACTCCCCCGACTGGCCGAGAAATCCGACGATGTCGACATCGAGAAGTGGGGCCGGGCCCGGTCGACGACGTGGCGCGTGACGCCGCAAGGGTGAGGGCGGTTCGGGCGTCCGACGAGTCCCTCCGCCATCGAGGCCGGTGCGAATCTGATCGACCCCTCCGCAGTCGCGGCCGGGGCGAATCTCTTCGGCCCCGCTGCCGGACTCGCGTGTTTTTAACCCCCGTAGCACCAACGGGAATGTATGACCGTCCGAGTCTCCCGGACGTTCGAGTTCGACGCGCCCGCGGACGACGTGTGGGCGTTCATCTCGGACGCCGAGAAGCGCGCCGGCGCGATCAGCGTGGTCGACACCTTCGACGTCCACGACGAGAGACGCGCGACGTGGCACGTCGCGCTCCCGATCCCGATGATCCGGTCGACGATCTCCGTCGAGACCGAGGAAGTCGTGCGCGACCCCCCGAACCGAGTGAAGTTCGTCGGCAAGTCGAAGGCGTTCCGCGTGACCGGCGAGCACACGATCACCGAGACCGACGGCGGCTGTCGGCTGGCGAACGAGTTCGTCGTCGACGGTCGACTACCGGGGGTCGAGTCGTTCTTCGAGCGCAACTTCGACGCGGAGCTCGACAACCTCGAAGACGCGCTGCGGGCCTCGATGGGCCCTAACGAATGAGGATCGCCTGCGTCCAGCTCGGCGTCGAGGGCGGCGCCGTCGCGGCCAACGTCGAGAACGCGGTCGAGCGAGTCCGCGCGGCCGGCTGTCCCGGTTCGCGGCCGTCGCGACCGACGCCGACGTCAACGTCCTCGCCGGGACCGTCGTCGAGGACCTGGCCGCCTCCGCGGCCGACGGGGTCGACGTCCAGGCGGCGGAGGGGCTCGCGAACGCGGCCGTGCTCTTCGACCGCGACGGGGAGCGCCGGCCCGTCTACCGGAAGCACCACCTGTTCGGGTACGGCTCCGAGGAGACCGATCGAATGGTCCCCGGCGAACGGGTCCCGGTCGTCGACTTAGAGGGCGTCCGCGTCGGCGTCACGACGTGTTACGACCTCCGGTTCCCGGAGCAGTTCCGCGACATGGTCGAGGCCGGCGTCGAGTGCGTGCTGGTGCCGAGCGCGTGGCCGTACCCGCGCGTCGAGCACTGGCGGACGCTCGGTCGGGCCCGGGCGATCGAAACCTCGCGTACGTCGCGGCCGTCAACGGAAACGGCGCGTTCGACGGCGACGCGCTCTGTGGCCGGACGGCCGTCTACGACCCGTGGGGGACCGCGCTCGCGTCCGCGGGAGAGGAGCCCGCCACGGTGACGGCCGAGGTCGATCCGGAGCGAGCGGCGGCGGTGCGCGAGGAGTTCCCCGCGCTGCGGGACCGGCGCTGACCGCCGACCACCGAGCGGCGGTCCCGAAGCCGCGGCCGCCGAGCGCGGACCGTCCGGTTTATACCGGAGAAGCGTTAAGGAGCATTCGCCGAAGTCCGACGCTTTTCTCGTTGGAGTTCGGCGACAACAACGCGCGCCCGTCCCGACCACTCGGGCGGCGACGCCGACGACAGCCCGGGGGTCCGCTGTCCGGCTGCCGCCCGCCCGCCTCCCGTCCACCCTTCGCCGTTCGCCGCGTCCCGCCTTCCCGTTCCGCCTTCCCTCTCACTGGCCACCGGACGATATTTGTGGCCCGTCGAGTATCGGTCTCGATAATTCGAGCGGTAGCTTCTTGTTCCGAATCGGACTGGTCGTAGACGCCGCGGACGAAACCGGCTGTCCCGTCCAGTTTCGGGCGGGACGGCCGGACACTCGCTTCCACCGTCCGTCGTCCGTCGGCCCTCGGGTTCGGGTCCGACCGCTCCCACACCGTACCCGAACCCGTTCTGCGGCGCGGGCGAAAGTTATCGTTCCGACGTTCTCGGCACCTGATAGTCGATACCGTCGTTCGCGGCATCGGGTGCCTCCCGCGACGGACGCGGTTCGAACCCGCCTCGACCGGGTCGGCCCCGATCCGTCCGCCGAGACCGTCACTCGTCCGGAAGCGGAACGCGGCCGGACCGAAGCGCAAGGACGAAACCCCCCGATCCCGAACCGTCGGTCGAATGTTCCCCCGCGAGTACCGCGGCGTCGCCTTCGTCGTCGGCCTGTTCCTCGTCGTCCAGCTCGGCGCGCTGGCGCTGGTCCCCGAGTTCGCCGAGAGCGGGTACCAGGCGGTCGAGAACCCGGACGACCCGACGAACAGCCTCGTGTACGTTCTCGCGATCCTCGTCATGACGGGGCTGATGCTCGCCGCGTTCAAGTACAACTTCGACGGCGCGATCCGACTCCTCATCGTCGGCGTCTCGGCGTGGCTCTCCTGGTACGTCTTCTCCGCGCTGGTGTCTCCACTCGCCGCGGCCGTGCCGGCCGTCGCGGTCGGCGTCGGGCTCCTCGTCTACCCCGAGTGGTACGTGATCGACACGGCCGGGGTGTTGATGGGCGCCGGCGCGGCCGGGCTGTTCGGCATCTCGTTCGGCCTGCTCCCCGCGCTGATCCTGCTCGCCTTCCTCGCTGTCTACGACGCCGTCTCGGTGTACGGCACCGAGCACATGCTGTCGCTCGCGGAGGGAGTGATGGAGCTGAACATCCCCGTCGTGCTCGTCATCCCGCTGTCGCTGTCGTACTCGCTTCTCGGCGGCGACGAGGCGGAAGACGCGGACGGTCCCGACGGCGCGACCGTCGCCGGGGACGACGGGGTCGACGAGAGTGACGGGGGCGACGGGAGTGACGGGGACGACGAGATGGATCGAGGCGGCGAGCGGGCGGACGACGACGGCGCCGACGTCTCGGACCCCACGCCGATCGAGGAGCGCGACGCGTTCTTCATCGGCCTCGGCGACGCCGTGATCCCGGCGGTGTTGGTCGCGAGCGCGGCGACGTTCTCCCCCGCGGCCGGGCTCGCTGTCCCGCTGATTGGGATCAACCTCCCCGCGCTGCTCGCGATGGTCGGGAGCCTCGCGGGGCTCCTCGTGCTGATGAGTTGGGTGATAAAGGGCCGGCCGCACGCCGGACTCCCGCTTTTGAACGGGGGCGCCATCGGCGGCTACCTGATCGGCTCCGTGGTCGCCGGGGTCCCGCTCGCGGACGCGATGGGGCTCGCCGGGTTCCTCTGAGCGCCCGCAGTCGGACCGCGCGAGGCGGTCGGCGCGCCCGCCGGTCGACACCGTTTTTCCGTCGGTCGCCGTCGTTCGAGCCGTGTCCGATCCGACTCCGCACCACGTCGGCGTCACGGTCGCCGACCTCGACCGCGCCGTCGACTTCTACACCGAGACGTTCGATCTGGACGTCGCCGCCGAGTTCGCCGTGGGCGGCGAGGCGTTCGCGGACGCCGTCGCCGTCGACGGCGCGGCCGCCGACTTCGCGCACCTCGTCGCCGGCGGGGCGGGCGACGAGACGATCGTGGAACTCGTCGCGTACGAACCGGCGGGCGAAGCGACGCCCAATCCGGAACTGAACCGACCGGGCGCGATCCACCTCGGGCTCTCCGTGGACGACGTGGAGGGGTTCTACCGCGGTCTCGACGGCGACGTCGAAACCCTCAGCGAGCCGCGAACGACCGAGAGCGGGACCACGATCCTGTTCGTCGTCGACCCCGACGGGAACCTGATCGAAGTGCTCGACGCCTGAGGACGGAGAAAAGCGAGACCGGTTCTTACTTGACTTTCGTGCCCGGCCCGGCGTCCTCGTAGGTCGTGAGGAGGTCGGCCTCGTCGCCGGCAGCGAGCACCATCCCGTTCGATTCGACGCCGAACAGCTCCGCCTTCTCCATGTTGGCGAGCACGACGACCTTCGTCCCGGGCAGGTCGTCGACGTCGTGGAGCTGTTTCAGTCCGGCGACGATCGTCCGGGTCTCGGCGCCGAGGTCGACGCGCAGCTTCAGGAGGTCGTCGGCGCCCTCGATCCCCTCGGCGTCCTCGATCCGGCCGATCCGGATGTCCAGTTCCTGGAAGTCGTCGAAGCCGATGCGGTCGTCGCTGAGGGGCTCGATGTCGGTCATGTCGGTGTCGTCGGTCGCGTCTTCGTCGGTCGCCGCTTCGTCGTCCGATCCGTCCTCATCGCCGTCGCCTTCGTCGCCGTCGCCATCGTCGCCGTCGGCCGCCTCCGCCTCGGCGACCCGCGACTCCAGCTTCTCGTTGAGCGCCTCGACGCGCTCGTCTTCGATCTGCTCGAACAGCTCGGTCGGCTCCGCGAGGTCGCCGGCGGGCCCCTCGCGGGCCGCGTCGACGGTGACCTCGTGGACGGAGCCGTCCTCGCCGAGCTGGTCCCACAGGCGCTCGCACTTCTCGGGGGCGATCGGCTCGAACAGCACCGCGATCGCCTTCGCGATCGCGACGCAGTCGTGGATCACCCGCGCGGCCTCGTCCGGGTCCTCGTCGACGAGGTTCCACGGCTCGCTCCGCTGAATGTACTCGTTGCCGAACCGCGCGAGGTCGGTGACGGCGTCGCCGAGCGCGCGCACGGAGTAGTCGTTGACCGCGGCCTCGACGTCGTCGATCGCCTCCTCGATCCGGTCTCGCACCTCGTCGCTCGTCGCGTCCGCGATGGGCGCGTCGTCGTAGTTGCGGTGGGCGAAGAGGAGGGAGCGGTAGAGGAAGTTGCCGACCGTCCCCACCAGCTCGGTGTTGACGCGGTCGCGGAACTTCTCCCACGAGAAGTCGACGTCCTGCTGGAAGCCGCCGTTGGTCGCGAGGTAGTAGCGCAGCGGGTCGGGGTGGAACCCCTCGTCGAGGTACTCGTCGGCCCAGACGGCGCGGTCCCGGCTCGTGGAGAACCCCTTCCCGCCGAGGGTGACGAAGCCGCTCGCCATCACCGCGCGCGGCTCGGCGTGGCCCGTCGCCTCCAGCATCGCGGGCCAGAATATCGTGTGGTGCTGGATGATGTCGCGGCCGATCACGTGAACGATCTCGCCGCCCTCGGGGTGGGCGTCGCTCGCGCCCTCCAGCCAGGCCGCCTCCCAGTCGAAGGCGTCGGCGCCGACGCGCTCCGAGTACTGCTTCGTCGAGGAGATGTACTCGATGGGGGCGTCCACCCAGACGTAGAGGACGAGGTCGTTGTCGGCGGTTTCACCGCCTCCCCGAGGCGACTCCGTCGCCTCGCCGCCCGGGTAATCGATCCCCCAGTCCATGTCGCGGGTGATACACCAGTCCTGGAGCCCCTGCTCGATCCACTCGCGGGGCTGGTTCCGGGCGTTCGACGTCCCCTCGAGTCGGTCGAGGAAGCCGGAGAGGTAGTCGGAGAACTCCGAGACCTCGAAGAACTTGTGGGTGCGCTCGCGGTACTCGGCGGGGTTGCCGGTGATGGTGGAGACGGGGTCCTCGACCTCGCCCGGTTCGAGGTGGCGCTGGCACCCTTCGTCGCACTCGTCGCCGCGGGCGTGCGCGCCGCAGTACGGGCAGGTCCCCTCGACGTAGCGGTCGGGGAGGTACTGGTCGTCGACGGGGTCGTACGCGACCATGATCTCCTTCTCGTAGACGTGACCGGCGTCCTCCAGGTCGCGGACGAGCTCCTGGGTGACCGCGGTGTTCGTCTCGTCGTGAGTGTGGCCGTAGTTGTCGAACTCGACGTTGAACTTCGGGAACGTCGCGGCGTACCGGTCGTGCCAGTCGAGCGCGAACGCCTCGGGAGAGACGCCCTCCTGTTCGGCGTTGACCGCGACGGGCGTCCCGTGCATGTCCGAGCCGGAGACGAACGCGGTCTCCTGGCCGAGTCGTTCGAGCGCGCGGCTGTACACGTCGCCGCCGACGTAGGTGCGCAGGTGGCCGATGTGGAGGTCGCCGTTGGCGTACGGCAGTCCACAGGTCACCACCGCCGGGTCGTCGGTGGGGAAGTCGTCGTGGCTCATGTGGTGGGTGTATCGAGTTGTCGTGGATACGGGCCTAAAGCCCGCTGATTTCGGGTGGAATCGAGGCGGGTCGCTCGGTCTGGGGGGAAGCCGCGGCCGATCGCTCAGACGGCTTCCGCACGCGGGCACGGCGACGGTTCCGAGGGGACGCCCCTCAGGGTTCCATCGACCGTTCGGCGCGAGCGGTGAGCCGGTCCGGGTCGAGCCGGTAGAACTCGAACTCCACCCGGCTCGCCGGCTCGCCGAAGACGTCGACGATCGGTATCTGGTCCGTCCGTCCGAGCCCGGCGAGCGACTCCGTGGAGATCGACTCGTCGGTGGTCGACACCAGCCGACCGCTCGCCACCACGCTCTTCCACCGATCGTCGCGCTCGCCGTAGGTGACGAACGTGGTTCCGCGGTCGGTCGGATTCGCCTTTCCACTCTCTTCCCCGACGGCGAGCCGGAAGTAAAACACCTCCTCGACGGGGTCGTATCCGTACGACACCGGGACCGAGTGCGGGGGATCGCCGGCGGCCGTCGACAGGGAGAGGACTCCCGTTCCCGACCGCCCGAGGAACTCGTCGCGCTCGTCGTCCGCCATCCGAACCGCGTCGGGATCGGTCATACCTGACGTTGGACGGGCGCGGTAATGAATGTCAGCCACGGATCACGGTGAGAGCGGGCCGCGTCGGTCCGCCTCGTCCCCTACACGATCCCGCGGACGACCGCGGCCGCCTCCGACGCGGTCGGGGCGATCACGTACACGATCGGCTCGACGCCGACCGCGCCGGTCTGGTAGAGGACGAGCGTCGCCGCGTCGTCGCCAGCCGGGAGGTCGGCCGCGGCGACCGCGCCGGCGACCGCCTCGCTGGTCTCGCGTTCGGCGTCGAACTCGACGGTCGGGTGCGACGCGGCGAGCGCCGCGACGGTGTCGGGGTCGTACCGGACGTTCACGGCGCCGCGGGCGGTCGACCCCGCCTCGCGGGCGGCGAGCAGGACCGTCGCGACGTGCTCGCTGACGCCGAACTCGGGTTCGCCGGGGACCATCGCCTGCCCCTTCACGTCGACGAGGCGGCCGGGGACCGCGGCGACGTCGTCGATCGTCCGGGCGTCGTCGAGGCACTCGGCGACGTTGGCGCCGACGTTCGGAATGAGCGCGGCGAAGCCGGAGGCGTTCGTCAGGGTGCGGAGCCCGCGCCGCACCGACCCGAGGACCCGCTCGCGCTCGCGGAGCCCGCTGTCCGGGTCGTGGACCGAGAACTCCACCTCGGCGTCGGCGAGCGCCGGCATCGCCTCCTCGTGGAGGTCCGCGAGGAGGTCGCCCTCCTCCAGACGCCGGATCAGCACCTCGATTTCGACGAGCGCGCCGACGGGGCTCAGGTCGCCGTCGGCGAGCCCCTCGCCGATTCGATCGACCAGATCGCGGACCCGATCGTCGGCGACGATCCGGTTGTTGCGGGCCACTTCGCCGTGGGCGTACTTCGAGACCGCGGACTGGGAGATCCCCAAGGCGTCGGCGACCTCCCGCTGCGTGAAGCCGCGGTCGCGGAGGTCCTCCGCCAGCATCGAGCGGACCGTCGGGAGGAACTCGTCGACGACGACCTCCTCGATGAACTTCATGAGCGGTCCCCCCTCGCCCCGTCGTCGCCCTCGGCGGCGCTCGTCGAGGTCCCCGCTGGGCTCCCGTCGCCCTCGAACTCCGGGTCGTCGCCGATCCGGGAGGCCTGCGGGCCGTCCTGGTCCTGGTACTTCGACCCGCGCTCCGCGCCGTACGGGCGGTCGGCGGGCGACTTCAGCTCGGTGAACGTGAGCTGGGAGACGCGCATCCCCGGCGAGAGCGCGACGGGCGCGGTGCCGAGGTTCGAGAGTTCGAGCGTGATCTGCCCCTTATAACCGGGGTCGCACAGGCCGGCGGTGGCGTGGACGACGATCGCGAGCCGCCCGAGCGACGAGCGCCCCTCGACGTGCGCGACGAGGTCGTCCGGGATCTCGACGCGCTCGGTCGTCGTGCCGAGCACGAAGTCCCCGGGGTGGAGGATGAACTCGTCGCCCTCGTCGACGGTGGTCTCAGTGACGTACTCGCCGACCTCGTCGGCCTCGGTCGGGTGGATGCAGGGGATGTTGGTGCGCTGGAACTCCAGGAATCGCTCGCCGAGCCGTAGGTCGACGCTCGCGGGCTGGACCTGCTGGTCGACGTCGCCGAGCGGCTCGACCACGAGGTCCCCCGCCGCGAGCCGGTCGAGGATGTCCGCGTCCGACAGGATCATGTCGGGAGACGGAGCCCGCTCGGCTTAAAAACTCCCGAATGCGGCGGCTCGCGGTGCGGGGGGTCACGGAGGTCACGGTGCGCGGGGATCGCGGGACGCCTGCGGCGCCGCGAAGGTGCGGCGCCGCGAGGGTGAGGCAGGCCCTCACACCGCCGCGAGAAGGAACGCGAGCACGGCGAACGCACCGGCGACCGCACCCGCAGTCCCGCGGTCGAGGTCGTGGGCCGCTTCCAACCCCCCGACGACGATCACCCACTGGACCGCGATCACGACCGCCGAAGCGGCGAGCAGGGGCGCCTGCATCGCCCCGATCGCGGCGACGATCTCGTTCGCTATCGCCTCGATCGTGGCGCCGTCGACCGCCGCCGTCGAAAGCGCGTACCAGACCGCCGCGACACCGGCTCCGAGTCGGACGATTTCCGGGAGGATCGCCCACGCCGCGATCACGAACGAGTCGCCCACGGAGCCGCTCCCGCCGGCGAGGCGCGCGCCGCCGTGGAGGACGAGCGCGAAGATCCCCCACCAGATCGGCACACCGAACAGGCCGTACGCGACGTAGTCGCCGGTCGCGCTCCGGAGTTCCTCCCCGACGTCGACGTCGACCCGTTTCGGGCGGTCGCACCGCTCGCCGACGAGCGAGTCGTCGTCGCCGAACGCCTCACAGGTCGCCTCCGGCGGTCGGTCTGGGTTGTCGACGGTGACCTCCCGGTCGATCGTCGCGTCGAACGCCGCGCCGAGTGCGACGATTCCGCCGACCGTCGAGACGGTGACGAGCAGGACGAGCCCGATCGCGACCGCGCCGGACCGCGAGCGGGCTCTCTCGAAGTGGCGGCGGGAGCGGTCGAGAAGCGAACCGACGGCTCGGGAGAGGGGGGCGATCGGGGAGGGCTTGACATCCTCCTCCGCGTAAACGCGGAGGAATCCCGAGCGGTGGGAGTTTCAGGTTCGCAGTCTAATTACCGGACTCCCAGTCCTTTCGGGCACGGGTAGTCCCACAGTGTCGGACTGGTGGACTGCTGGCCATGCCAACTGGCCGTTACCCCTATCCTCGGCCGTGTACGGCGTCCCAGTGTTGTTTTTGCCACGGGGACGCTGGCAGGCA
>NZ_NHOY01000106.1:0-25456 GCF_002252755.1 Halorubrum sp. Hd13
GGATGTGTATAAGAGACAGGAATCAGCTTATCTGAACACGAGGGCCGCCGCGGGCTTACCAGGTGTCGTGGAACGTGTCGAACTCGATCGAGTCGAGGGGTTTCTCGCCGATGGCGGCCTCGTACTCGCCCGGCGTCAACATCGGCTTGTGGAACCGCGGGCCGTCGTCGGTCGTGATGCGGGGACAGCCCGTGTTGACGAACGCGTCCATGTCGAAGTTGCGGAGGCGGTCCGGCGTCACCTCGTCCATCGTGATCAGGTACGCGTTCTCGTTGTTCTCGACGATCTCCTGGGCGGTCTCCCACCGGCCCTGGCCGATCTTCGTACAGAAGATGACGCCCCACTTCTCGGCGCCCATCGCCTTGTGGACCGAGGCGTAGCGCTGTTTGAGGAACTGGTCGTGTTCGGCGACCGAGACGGCGTTGTTGACCGGGTCGGCGATGACGACGCGCTTCTCCGGGTGCTCCATCGCGAGGCCGACGGGGTGGAACTTTCCGCCGCCGACGTACAGCACCTGGTCGGCGGGGATGTCCGCGGAGGCGTAGTTGCAGCCGAGCACCTGTCCCTCCTTCGTGAGCCGGTCGTCGCCCCGGCGGGTGTGAACCTCGTAGCCGCGCTCCTCCAACCAGTCGGTCATCTCCTCGAACCGGTTCATGTGCTGGGCGGTGGTGACGAGGCCGACGTCGGGGTTCTCCTCGGGGTCGTCGAGCTCCTCCGCCAGCGCGTCCTCCATGATCGGGAACGGGTCGACGTTCGAGAAGAGGGGGACGTAGACGATGCTGTCGGACTCCTTCATGGGCGTGTGGCCGAAGTGGACGAACACGTCCGTCCGGCGCATCAGGTACGTGTCGAGGTCGCAGGCGCCGTAGCAGGGCTGGCCGGACAGCATGAAGGTGACGTCGTCGGGCGCCGCCTCCCGCAGGTCGTCGGCGACCTTCGGGCCGCGGCGCTTGAGTCCCTCCGGGAACTGGAGGCCGACCTTGGAGGCGTCGCGCTCCTCGATGGCCTCGACGATCCGGTCGAGCTCGTAGTCCCACTCGCGGTCGTGTTTCAGGGCCATCCCAGTCTTCGTGAGGTCACCCTCCGTGGAGCCGCTCATGCACCCGGATTACGTGGGGGGACGGTTAAACGGCGCGCTCGGAGGGTATTCTCGTGATCGTTCGGGATCAAGCGGGACCGGACCCCGACACGGGTCGGCCGTCGCGGTTATCGTAGTCATCGCGACCACCGCAATCACCCCGGCCATCGCGGTCATCGCGACCGCCGCGGCCATCGCGGCTATCGCGACTGCCGCGGCCGGCGACGGACCGTCTGCCGCGGCCGACGGATACAACCGCCGAGCCGACGAACCGGAGAGCCATGAGCGACATTCCGCTGGAACACGTCCACGTCGCGCCGGACGACGGTCCGGAGAACGCGCCCGCCGTCTTCGTTCTCCACGGCCGCGGCGCCGACGAGGAGGACCTGCTACCCGTCGCGCGCCACCTGCCGGACGGCCTCCACGTGGTCAGCCTCCGAGCGCCGGACCCGCTACAGGGCGGGTACACCTGGTACGAGCTCGACCTCTCGGCCGGCGGCCTCGAATCGAGCCAGCCGGACGCCGCGGACTTCCGCCGCAGCCTCGATCTCGTCGCCGAGAGCGTCGACGCCGCCGCCGAGGCGTACGCCATCGACCCCGACCGGATGGGGCTGCTCGGCTTCAGTCAGGGCGCGATCACGAGCCTCTCGCTCCTCGTAGAGGAGCCGGACCGGTACGCGTGGGTCGTCGCGCTCCACGGCTACCTCGCGGACGCGCACTCGGACCTCGCGCCCGACGGGATCGAGGGGAAGCCGGTCCTCGTCGGCGCCGGGGCCGGCGACCGCGTGATCCCGGCGTCGCGCTCGGCCGCCGCCGCCGACCGCCTCGAGGCGATCGGCGCCGACGTCACCCGGGGCAACTACCCGGGCGGCCACGGGATCGGGCAGGAGGAGCTGGCGGACGTCGTCGCCTTCGTCGAGGCGCGAGGCGCGTGAGGGCGCGGCCAACGCGGACGCGGTCCCCGACGGATCGGAGGGCGGGACCCCCGGCTCCGGCAGGTTGAAGCCGCTCCGCGCCAACGATCGGTCATGAGCGTCGAACAGGCCTCCATCGAGGACCTCGGTCGCGAGCTCGGCGAGCGGATCGCCCGAACCACCGAGTACGAGCGCTTCGAGGAGGCGCGCGAGGCGGTACAGCGCGACGAGGAGGTCCAGGCGAAGATCGACGAGTTCGAACAGCTGCGCGCCGAGTTCATGCAGGCCCGCGAGACCGGACAAGCGACGAACTCCGGGCTCCAGAAGGTGCAGGCGGCGCAGGACGAGCTCCACTCGATGCCCACCATGCGGGAGTTCCTCGACGCGCAAGACGAGCTGACCGACACCCTCGAGACGGTCAACGAGGCCATCTCGGAACCCCTCGCGGTCGACTTCGGCGGCGAGGCCGGCGGCTGCTGTCAGGACTGACGGGCGGTTCCGCGGTCGCTCTCCTGTCGACTTTTATCACCGATAGCGACGCAACCCGGCGCGTGATCGCAGTCGCCGGCGGCAAGGGCGGGAGCGGGAAGACGACCACGACCCTCGGGCTCGCGCGGGCGCTGTCGCGGCGGGGCGCGCGAGCGGTCGCGGCCGACGCCGACTGGGACCTCCCGAACCTCGCGCGGTTGGCGTCGGAGACCGCGGACGGGACCGCTGAGACCGGCGCTCGGGACCGCCCCACCGTCGTCGACGCGGTCCTCGGCGGCGGTTCGATCCCGCTCGACCGTCGGTCGCCGACGGTGCTCGCCGCCCCCGACGACCCCGACCCCGTCGATCCCGGTCCGACGTTCGGATCGCTCGGCGAGGCGCTCCCCGACGACGCCGCGGCGCTCCTCGACTGTCCGGCGGGCGCGTCGCCGGACGCGGCGGCCCCGCTCCGCGCGGCCGATCGGTCGCTCCTGGTGACGCCCCTCCGGCGAGCGGCCCTGCGCGACGCCGCCAAGACGGCCGCGATCGCGCGGCGGCTGGACTGCCCGCCGCTGGGCGTCGTCGCCGTCCGCGCGTCGTCCGTCCCGGATCCGGTCGCCGATCTGCTCGGCTGCCCGGTGGTGGGGCGGATCCCCGCTCGGGCGCCGGCGCCGCTCTCGGACTCGGCCGTTCGATCGGCGTACGACGACCTCGCGCGGCGACTCGCGGGGGGGTACGGAGCGGGGCGATGGCGGATCGCCTGACCGTCGATTCCGCGTCCCGATCGCGGTTTGGCGGTCACCGACAGAGCCAAACCCCCGGAGACGACAGCGATCGTATGGAGGCGCTCCCGACCGGAATTTCGGTGCTGGACAGGGAGTTCGGCGGCGGCATTCCGAGCGGCAGCGTCGTCGCGCTGGAGGCCGACCCCGCCAGTCAGTCCGAGCTCATCCTGGACCGACTCGCGCGGGTCCGGGAGTGCCGGTACGTAACGACGGTGCGCTCCGCCGACGCGGTGGGGGCGAGCCTCACGCTCGACGACGAGGCGGACGAGACGGTGGTCGAGGACGCGACGGGGGACGACCCGTTCGCGACCGCGCTGGACGCGGCCGCGGAGCTGTCGGAGCGAGGGACGATCGTCGTCGACTCCGTCGGCCCGTTGGAGTCCGACGACGGCGCGGAGTACGGCGCGTTCCTCGGCGATCTCCGTCGGCGCGTCGACGACGCCGACGGGCTCGCGGTGCTTCACGCGCTCAAAGGGGGAGCGGCCGACCGAAACCGAGTCGTCACCGAGCAGATCGCGGACGTCGTCTTCGACCTCCGGACCGCGGTGACCGGAACGGAGATCGTGAACCGACTCGTCGTCCCGAAGTTCCGCGGCGGCGCGGCGCTGGAGGAGCCGCTCAAGCTGAAGCTCACCGATTCGGTCTCCGTCGACACGAGCCGGGACATCGCCTGAATCGGGCGTTTCTCGATCCGGTTCGATTACAGCACCGCGGCCGCGACGGCCACGACTACGCCGACGAGCGCCGCCGCGACCGCCCAGTTCCGGGGCTCGTCGAGCGGTCCGTACGGGCCGCCCTTCCGCGAGAAGAGATAGGCGGCGTACACCGCGATCGGTGCGAGCGTCGGCAGGGTCCCCACCTCGACGACGCCGGCGACCCCGGACAGCACCGCGACCGCGACCGTCGTCGCGCCGGCGCTCGCGGCGACCACGAGGTCGTCCCGCGCCCGTTCGATCTCCATCGGTCAGCCGCCCTCCGCGTCTCTCTCCGTCGGCCGGTCGGTTTCCATGTCTCTGGGTGGGTCGACCGTCGGTCAAAAAGGATCGGTTCGTCGTCCGGCCGAGACGCCGCGAAGGGGGTTACTCCTCGTCGAGCTCGTCGACGATCTCGTCGGCGTCGACGTCGACGTCCTCGAGCGCGTCCTCGATGTCGCCGGCGCCGGCGCCGCCCATGCCGCCCATCATGCCGCCGAGCCCGCCCATGCCGCCGCCCTCGATGACCTCCTCGACCACGACGCGGTCGAGGTCGAGCCGGCCCATGAGGTCCTGCGCGATCTGCTGTTTCTGGAACATCCACTGCTGGTTCATCTGCATCGCCTGCGTGGCCGTCACGTAGAGGACGTCTTTCTCGACCTCATCGGTCTCGACGACCTCCTCGCCCTCGTCGTCCTCGGTGACCGTCTCCTCCTCCTCGGTGACGGTCTCGATGCGGACCTCGGGCGCGTCCTGGAGGTACATCCCGAGCATGCCGGCGGCCTGCTGCTCGCGGTCGTCGATGAGATCGAGGATCTCGTACTCGTACTCGAGGTCCTCGCCGGCCAGCGGGTGGTTGAAGTCGACGCGGGCGCGGCCGCCGATGATCGTCTCGAGGTAGCCCTGCTGGTTGTCGATCTGGACCTGCGCGCCGGGGTACCGGCTGTCCTCGGGGATCTTGTCGGCCTTGACGGTCTCGACCTCGTCGGGGTCGTACGCGCCGAAGGCGTCCTCGGCGGGGACGTCGACGGCGCCCTCGTCGCCGACCTCGGCGCCGACGAAGGCCTCGTCGACCGCCGGGAACACGTGACCGGCGCCGAGCGCGATGACGCGCGGTTCGAACTCGTGTTCCTCGGTGTCGATCTCGGCCTCCTCGGCCGTCTCCTCGTCGGTGGTGTCGATGACCCGGCCGTCGTCGGCCGTTCGGATCGTGTACGCGACCCGCACGAAGTCGCCGTCCGCGAGTCTGGCGCTCTCGGTCTCGGCTTCGGTCTCGGCCTCGTCGGCGTCCTCGGCCGCGTCCGCTTGCTCCTGATCGCTCATACCCTGAACGTCACCTGTTACACCCTTAAGGCGCACGGTTCGACGCGGCGGCGACCGCGTCGCGCCGGAGTTAGCGTCCCGCGGCGCTTAAGAACGCGCCCGGCGGAATCCGGGTATGTTCGAGGTCGAGATCAAGGTGCCGGCCGACGTCGACGCGGTCCGCGAGCGCCTGCGCGAGGCGGGCGCCGAGCGCGTCGACGCGCGTCGCCAGCGGGACGCCTACTACGACGCGCCGCACCGCGACTTCGCCGAGACGGACGAGGCGCTTCGGGTCCGCCGCGAGACGCCGCTTCCGAGTGGAATCTCCCCGGCCGACGCGGCGGACGAGGCGGAGGGTCCGGACCCCGGGTCGAACGCCCCACCGACAGCGCCCGAGACGACCAAGATCACGTACAAGGGGCCGCTGCTCGACGAGGGGTCGAAGACCCGCGCGGAACACGAGACCGAGGTGGCCGACCCGGAGGCCGCGGCCGGCATCCTCTCCGGGCTGGGGTTCGAACCGGCGGCGACCGTCGAGAAGCGCCGCGAGTTCTGGGCGTACGACGGATTCACGGTGACGCTCGACGCGGTCGACGGGCTCGGCGAGTTCGTCGAGATCGAGCGCGGGGTCGCCGAGGAGGGAGCGATCGAGGCCGTCAGGGACGACGCGCTCGACGCCCTCGACCGGCTCGGACTCGACGGCGCGGAGCAGGTCCGCACGTCGTACCTCGGGCTGTTGCTGGCGGAAGACGACGCCGACGCGAGCGACGACGGGTAGTCGGGTCCGGCTCGTGACAGGGGTCAGCTCCCGTTCCCGTCCGGCCGCTTCCTCGAGAGCGCGGTCCGGTCGAACTCGCAGACGAGGACGTCGTCGCCGTCCTCGACCAGCTTGAACGCCTCGACGTGCATCGTGACGACGCCGCGCTCGCCGTCGCTGGTCTCCCGCTTGTCCGTGACCGTCGACCGCGCGCGGATCGTGTCGCCGTGGAACACCGGGTTCGGGTGCTCGACGTCGTCGTACGAGAGGTTCGCGACGATGGTGCCGTCGGTCGTCTCCGGGATCGACACGCCGACCGCGAGCGACAGGGTGTACAGCCCGTTGACGAGCCGTTCGCCGAACTGCGTCCCCTCGGCGAAATCGGCGTCGAGGTGGAGCGGTTGCTGGTTCATCGTCATGTCGCAGAAGCGCTGGTTGTCGGCCTCGCTCACCGTCCGCCGCCGCGCGTGTTCGATCGTCTCCCCGACCTCGAACTCCTCGTAGTAGCGTCCCGTCATGGACCGACCGTCGACCCGCCGCGGCAAATCGGTACCGCTCCGGGCGCCGGGCGGGTCTCGGATTCGGACGGCCCGGCTCTTTATGTTCGGCCGCGAGGAGTGCCCGACATGGCCCGACGAAGCCTCCTGTTCTCCCCCGGCGATCGCCCGGAACTCATGCGGAAGGCGCCGGCGACGGGCGCTGACGTGGTCTGCTTCGACCTCGAGGACGCCGTCGCCCCCGGCCGGAAGGACGAGGCCCGAGCCGCCGTCCGCGGCCTGCTCGCCGATCCCGACTTCGACCCCGATACGGAGGTCTGCGTCCGGCTCACGGCGACGGACCCCGCCGCCGACCTCGACGCGCTCGTCGGAGCGAGCGCGGCGACCGGTGACGTCCAGCCCGGCACCGACGACGCCGAGCGCTCGCCGCGACTCGACGCGGTCATGCTCCCGAAGGTCGAGGGCGCCGACCGCGTCGACCGTGCGGCCGCGCTGTGTACCGACCGCGGGCTCGACCCCGCCGTGTTCGCGCTCGTCGAGACGGCGGGGGGCGTGCTCGCCGCCGAGGCGATCGCCGACGCGGAACCGACCGACGCGTTGGTCTTCGGCGCCGAAGACCTCGCGGCGGACCTGGGCGCGACGCGCACCGACGAGGGAACCGAGGTGCTGTACGCCCGCGAGCACGCGGTCCTCGCGGCCGGCGCCGCCGACGTCGACGCGCTCGATACGGTGTACACGGACTTCTCCGACACCGCGGGGCTCCGCGAGGAGACGGCGTTCGCGCGCACGCTCGGCTACGACGGGAAGCTCGCGATCCACCCGTCGCAGGTCGAGCCTATCAACGAGGCGTTCACGCCCGACCCCGACGAGGTCGAGTGGGCGGCGCGGGTCCTCGACGCCTGCGACGAGGCCGACCGGGACGACCGCGGCGTCTTCAGCGTCGACGGCGAGATGATCGACGCCCCGCTGATCGCGCGGGCGGAGCGGATCGTCGAGCGAGCGGCGGCCGCCGGGCTCGACCCGCGATAGGGACCGCGGCGAGCGGAAGCGGAGCCGTTCGCCGCGCCCCCCAACCGCGATCCCGCATCCCGCTGATCGTCCGTCACAATTAACCCCGGTCCCCGGAGACGAGTTCACATGGGCGATCAGGCGAATCCGTTCGAAAGTCTGCAGGAACAGGTTGACGACGCCGCGGCGCACCTCGACGCGCCGCCGGGAATTCTCACTCGGCTGAAGAACCCGGAGCGACTGCTGGAGACGAATCTGACGTTCGAACGCGACGACGGATCGCTGGAGACGGTCCGCGCGTACCGCTCGCAGTTCAACGGCGATCGCGGCCCGTACAAGGGGGGGATCCGCTATCACCCGGGCGTCACCCGCGACGAGGTGAAGGCGCTGTCGGGCTGGATGGCGTATAAGTGCGCCGTCGTCGACGTGCCCTATGGCGGCGGGAAGGGCGGGATCGCGATCGACCCCGGAGAGTACTCGGAGAGCGAGTTAGAGCGGCTGACGCGCGCCTTCGCGACCGAGCTCCGCCCGATCATCGGCGAGGACCGCGACATCCCGGCGCCGGACGTCAACACCGGCCAGCGGGAGATGAACTGGATCAAAGACACCTACGAGACGCTTGAGAACACGACCGCGCCCGGCGTCATCACCGGGAAGGCGATCGACTCGGGCGGCAGCGAGGGGCGCGTCGAGGCGACCGGTCGCTCCGTCGCGCTCGCCGCGCGCGAGACGTTAAACTGGCTCGACCGCGACCTCGCGGGCGCGACGGTCGCGGTACAGGGGTACGGCAACGCCGGCTCCGTCGCGGCCGCCCTCATCGACGACCTCGGTGCCGACGTGGTGGCGGTCTCGGACTCCTCCGGGGGTATCCACGACCCCGACGGGTTCGACCCGCGGGCGGTGAAGGATTACAAGAGCGAGACCGGCGCCGTCTCCGGCTACGGCGACGCCGAACCGATCACGAACGAGGAGCTGTTGACGCTCGACGTCGACCTGCTCGTGCCCGCGGCGCTGGAGAACGCGATCGACGGCGACCTCGCGACCGACGTCGCGGCCGACGTGATCGTCGAAGCCGCGAACGGGCCGCTCACTCCCGACGCCGACGACGTCCTCGCCGAGAAGGACGTCTACGTCGTCCCCGACATCTTCGCCAACGCGGGCGGCGTTACCGTCTCGTACTTCGAGTGGGTGCAGAATCGACAGCGGTTCAGCTGGACGGAGTCGCGGGTTAACGAGGAGCTCGAACGCGTGATCACGGAGGCGTTCGACGGCATCGTCGAGGCCTACGAGAACCGTGACGTTCGCGACCTCCGCACCGCGGCCTACGTCGTCGCCATCGGCCGGATCGTGAACGCATACGACCAGGCCGGCAGCTGGCCGTAGCGCGCTTTCAGAGGCGTTTCGCGTTGTGTCGCTAGCTCACTCCAGCCGCGCGTCTCGCACCTCGACGTGGCCGCGGTCGCCCTCCCACACCGCGTCGTACTCGAACTCGATCCGGCGGTCCATGTGCGGGCCGTCGACGACGTACGTCTCGAACTCGCCGCCCTCGCCGAGGGGGTGGACGCCGTACTCCTCGCGCAGGTCGATCAGTTCCGCGAGCGCGTCGGCGTCGAAGCGCCGCCCCAGCCACGACTCGTCGAGCCCGTAGGCGGCGACCTGCACGATCCGGATCTCGAAGCCGGCGTCGAACATCGCCTCCGCGAGCGCGACCGGGTCCTCGCCCCACAGCGGCGCGAACAGGTCGATCCCGAGGCGGTCGCACATCCCCTGAATGCGGCTGGTCTGGTACTCGCTCTCGACCGCGCCGGCGGTGACCCCGGCGAGGTCGACGTCGGCGGCGGCGGCGACCTCCCGGAGCGCCGCCTCCATCGGCTCCAGCTCGGCGTCGCCCTGCGCGCCCGCGTCGTCGACGTCGTCCGCGCCGAAGTCGTCCGGCGAGACCTCGACGAGGTCGATCCCGACGCTCTCGGCCGCGAGTTCGGCGAGCTCCGTCGCCGGCGTGTGGTACATGTACGAGTCGCCCGCCGGGTGGACGGTCAGGAGCCGCGAGACGTCGAGGCCCTCCTCCAGCGCGCGGTACAGCGCCCACGAGGAGTCCTTCCCGCCCGAGAAGAGGCTCACCCAGTCGTCGGTCATTGGCGGGGAAAACGCCGGGAGCGCTTAAATTGTCGACGGTCCGGGTTGACGACCGTCGACCGACGGGCGCCGGACGCGTCGATTTCGAAGGGATCGACGACCTGACCGCGGATTTAGAACGCGGGTTCGACGCGACGGGCCGTCGTGCGACCCCGCCGTCGACTGACCACTGACGCCGAGCGAGGTCGTGGCGTCGGGCTCAGTCCGAGATGAACTCGTTGTCGCGCCAGTTGACGCCGCCGTCGCCGTCGCCGGCGCCCTGCGGGCTCTCGACGACCTCGATGCTCGCGGGACGCGGCTCACCCTCGACGATCCGCGTCGCTTCGAGCTCGTCCTCCTCCTCCGTGATCGCGGTCAGCGTCCCCTTCTCCGAGAGCTGCGCCAGCTCGCGGAGCACGAGGAACATGGGGTACTGGAGCGCGGAGTTCTGGAGAACGGTCTCGCGATCGCCCTTGAAGCAGGCGAACTCCACGAGCTCGGAGGGGATCTCCTCCTCCTCGTCGTCCATCCACTGGGGGCCGCCGGCGCGGGGCGGCTCCTCTTCCCAGACGCGCGTCTCCGTGACGGACGCCTTCAGCTGGGCGGTCGGCGTGTACTTGCTGATGCTCTCGTCGTCGGACAGGGCCTTGATAATGAGGGTGTTGTTTCGACGCGTGATGTCGATGTCGTCGATCTCCGGCGGGAGGTCGGGGTCTTCTTCGAAGTACGTCTCCACGTCTTCGAGTGGCAGTTCGAGCGTCGAATGAAGTCTGAACACGCGGCCTGTCATTGTTGGTTGGGTGAGATGGGTCGAGACGGTCGGCACGGCGGCAGCGGCTGCGTCTACTGCAACTAGGCACCGTAGGTTTATATGGACTGCCCTTCGACTCCCAAGATCGGGCGTCGTCGCGAGCGGGTGCGCTCGCGGCCTACTCGGCGCCGAGCTCGGCGGCCAGCTCGCCGCGCTCCTCCAGCTCTGCCAACACGTCGCTCCCGCCGACGAACTCGCCGTCGACGAAGGTCTGCGGGATTGTCTCCCACCCGCTCTCGGCCTCCAGCGCCTCTCGGTAGTGCGGCAGGGCGGGCAGCACGTCGACGGTTTCGAACTCCTCCACGTACTGACCGATGAGCTCGACGGCGCGCTTCGAGTAGCCGCACTGGGGCATCAGTCGGTTCCCCTTCATGAACAGGACCACGTCGTTCTCGGCGATGGTCTCGTGAACGCGCGCTTCGATCTCCTCGGGGTCGGCTTCTGACTCGGGCTGGAACGTCATAGGCGCCGATACGCGCCGCCGCGGCAAATGGGTTCCGCACGGAAACGAGAGATCCACGCAGGGCGACGCCCGCGACCGCTCCTCGTCGGGAGCGCTTACTCGTCGCGGTCGACGCGGACGACGTCCACGAGCGAGTACACCGGAACGCCGTCGATCTCGTCGTATCCCATCTTGTCGACGAGCACGACGCAGGCGACGGGCTCGCCGCCCTGCTCGCGGATCGCGTTGATCGACTCCCGCATCGTCGTCCCCGAGGTGATGATGTCGTCCACGACGTAGCAGTCGCGGTCGCGGATCCCGGCGAAGTTCCGCGAGAACCCGCCGCCCTGCTCGTCGATGTCGCCCTCGTCCCACTGGTGTTTCGCGGGGGCGTACGTACCGAGGTCGGTGTCGAGTCGGCTCGCGACCGCGGTCGCGAGCGGGGCCCCGGCCTTCTCGACCCCCACCGTCAGGTCGACCTCCTCGCCCTGCTTCGCGAGGAGGTCGGCCATCGCGCTCGCGGCGTAGCCGAGCCGCGTCGAGTCGCGGCCCAGCGCCGACCAGTCGACGTGGATGTCGGTCGTCGTCTCGGCGGCCGCGGTCTCGGCCGCGGCGTTGCCGCCGCCGCCGCGCTCGACGAGCCAGCTCGCGGTCTCACGGGAGACGTTCAGCTCGTCGGCGATCTCTCCCTTCGAGAGACCGTGGTCCGCGAGCTCGGCCGCGCTGTCTATCAGGTCGTCAACGTTCTTCATATGAGCCGAATTCGACCGCCGTTTTAATAGTCGTGTCGTCATCCGCGAACGCGGCCTCGAACTCGTCGAGCCCGTAGACGCCGGTGACCAGATCGTCGAGGAACCCCGCCGAGAACCGCGACAGGGAGTCGACGGCGGCCTCGAAGTGCTCGTAGCCGGAGTTGACGCTCCCGACGAGCGCCTTGTTGTGGAGGACGAACTCGCGGTGGAGCCGGCCGCCGTCGATCTCGAACTCCCAGTCGCCCGGCACACCGAGCAGCGCGCCCACCCCGTTGGGAGCGAGCGCCTCGATCGTCTCGAAGGCGTGCGGCGCGTGGCCCGTCGCCTCGAAGACGAAGTCCATCGGCTCGTACGCCTCCGGCACCGACGGCACGGGCGTCTCGTTGGAGTTGACGTACGTCGCGCCCAGCGACTCGATGATGTCGATCGTCGGGTCCGGGCGCTCCCGGCGACCGAGGCAGTAGATCCGGTCGAAGTCGGCGTCGAGCGCCGCCACCGTGAGCAGCCCGAGGGAGCCGTTGCCCAAGACCAGCGCGGACTCGGGCTCCCAGTGGAACGCCGACCGGCTGGCGAACGCGTGCTCGATCGCCTTCTCCGCGATCGAGATCGGCTCGACGAGGAACCCCCACTCGGCGAGCGCGGGCGGGATCGCGACGAGGAACTCCGCCGGACTGGTGAAGTACTCGGCCATGAACCCGTGCGCGCCGACGATGCCGCGTTCGTGATACCGGCCCTCCGGCGCCATGTCGGGCTCGCCGCGCGCGAAGTACTCGTTCGCGCCGTTGGGGGGACGGCGCACCGTCGGGACGACCACGTCGCCGGCCTCGAACGGCGTGTCGTTCGGGTCCTCGACCACCCCGACCGCCTCGTGACCCAACACGAGGTGGTCCTCGCCCTCGGGCGCCCCGCCGTGCCCGCCGGCGATCACCTCGTGGTCCGTCCCGTCCACGCCGACCCGGAGGGTCCGGACGAGCGCTTCCCCCGGGGCCGGCTCCGGTCGCGGCTTCTCCGTCACGACCGGTTCGTCGGCCCCCTCGTACACGGCTATCGCGTTCATACACCGACCGACGGGGTCAGCAACCAAAAGATTTCTTTTATTGCGAGTAAAGAATGGCTCCGCCCGATCGCGGGTTTTTCCTCCTCGTCGTCCGCAGCGGCTATCGTGTGTACTCTCGCCCTCGCGTGGCGCGTGTTCGGCGACGCGCCGACCGCGCTCGCCGCCAACCGCGACGAGGCGCTCGACAGGGCGGCCGAACCGCCGGCCGTGCGCGATCCCGCCGGCGACGACGGCGTTCGGTACGTCGCCCCGCGCGACGCCGAGGCCGGCGGGACGTGGATCGGCCTCTCGGAGTCGGGCGTCGCCGTCGCGGTCACCAACCGCTGGCTCGACGCCGACCGCGACGGGGACCGTTCCAGGGGACTCCTCGTGCGGGACTGCCTGGAGGCCGACTCCGCGGAGACCGCGGTGCGTGGGGTCGAGCGCGATCTCGAAGAGCGGTCGTACGACGGGTTCAACCTCGTGATCGCCGACGACGCGGCCGCGTTCCTCCTCTCGTACGACGGCGGGATCGCGGTCACTCGGCTCGACCCCGGCGTCCACGTCGTCGGCAACGTCGGCGGCGTGGTGAACGGCGTCGAGCGGTTCTCGGTGCCGGAGCGTCGCCGGGAGTTCGCCGAGGAGCGCGCCGACAGCGCCCGTCGGATCGCGGCCGAACTGGTCCCCGAGCCGGGCGAGTCGGGCGGGTCGTGGCTCGACCGCGCGAGCGGCGTCCTCGCCGACCACGAGTACGGCGCCTGCCTCCACGGCGACGGGTTCGGGACGCGGTCGTTCACCCGGATCCGCACGAGCGCCGACCCGACTGAGCATGCCGAGTTCGCCTACGCCGACGGCCCGCCCTGCGAGACGCCCGCGGAGCCGGTGTCGCTACCGGCGGAGTTCTGACGGCGGCGGACGGGCGCCCGAGACGGCGATCGCCCCCGATCCCGTCGCGCCCGGAGGCGCCGCGACGGGACGGAAAGCCAGTTTTAAGCGACTCGCGGGCGGGTGTTCGACCATGAGCGTGTCCGAACTCGAGGCCGAGCTGTCGGAGGACGAGCAGGCCGGCCTCGAACTCATCCGCGAGACCGGTGGCATCCACCAGAGCGACTTCTGGAAGGAACTCGACGTCTCCTCACGCAAGGGGAGCCGCATCGCGGAGGCGTTAGAGGAGTCGGGCCTCATCCAGCGGTCCGATACGGTGTACGACGGACACAACACGTACTACTTGGAGCCCGCCCCCCGCGATCTGGACTTTTCGCTGCTGATGGCCGACGACATGCTGTCACCGTTCATCGGCGAGGAGGAGGTCGACCCGCAGGCGGACGCCTTCTCGCAGTGGATGATGAACCTCGCGTACGAGGAGTACTGAGCCGCCGCCGCGTCCAGACGAGCCGGACGCTGACGACGCGGCCGCTTCCTCCTTTTCGACGCCGTTGAAACGCTCAGAGAGCGACGGCTCGGCCCGCTGATCGCGCGTCGTGAGCCGCGTAGTTCGCGGAGCTCACGTCGGTTCGCCGACCTCGTCTCGCACCGTGACGTAGATGAGGAGTCCGAGCAGTCCGGGGACGAGGCCGAACAGAAACAGCAGTCCGATACCGACTCCCCACTGCCACGCCCAGTCGCTCCCGCGGGATTTCGCGTCCCGGTACACCCATCGGCCGACGAGGCCGAAGACGACGAGCAGTACGACGAGGAGTATGAGCAGCTCGGGGCCGCCGGGTACCTGTAACGGTTGGAGGGACACATCCCAACCGGGTGACGGATTAGTTATAAATTTTCTCATACAATTCGAAACCCATCACGCTGAACGCCGACTTCCGTCCGTCCGAAAATAAGAGTCCGACGAAGCCGTTCGTAACTCCCGCTCAGCCGAGCAGGAACGCGAACAGCGCGACCCCGGCCGCGAGCGTTAACAAGAGGACGCTGCGGCCGATCCCGGTTCGGATCTCCACGTCGACGCCGAGCCCCGCGACCGCCGTCCGCGGGTGCATCGCGGTCCGCTTGATCGCCGCGACCAACCGCATCACGGCGCGGTCAACGGCGGCCCACAGCGCCGTGACGCCCCAGATCGACCCCCGCCCGAGGTAGAACGCGGCCGGGTACGTCACCGCGTCGACGTCTCGCATGTGGTGCGCGAGCCAGCCGAGCGGCCGCTTCAGCGCGAAGAAGCCGACGAACCCGGTCACGAGGAGCGCCGCGCTCTCCGTCAGGTGGCTCGCGCTGTACGGCTTGAAGTAGACGTCCTCGCCGAGGATGATTTCCGTGAACGGCATCAGCTCGATCAGCTGGTAGTAGAACACCCCGAAGAAGACGCAGGCGCCGCCGGCGAGGAGCATCCCGGCGGTCTGGAACGCCGTGGCGTCCTTCGGCGACAGCGTCGCCGAGCCGTGGAAGAACACGTAGTAGCCGAGCTTGATGAACGACATGAACGTCCCCACGCCGCCGAGGATCAGCAGCCACCACAGCAGCCCCTCGCCGAAGAGGAGTTCGAAGTTGTGGAGCTCGTGGGCGGAGTCGATCACCATCCCCTTCGAGATGAACCCGTTGAATCCCGGGACGGCGGTAATCGAGGCCGCGCCGACGACGTAGACGAGGAAGGTGACGGGCATCTCCCGCCAGAGCCCGCCCATGTCCCTGATGTCCTCGACGCCGGTCCGGTAGATCACGACGCCGACGGCCATGAACAGCAGGCTCTTGTACAGCACGTTGTTGAACAGGTGCGCGAAGCCGCCGGTGACGGCGAACTCGCCGACGTACGTCGCGAGCCCGAAGCCGGCCAGCATGTACCCGAGCTGCGCCTGGATGTGGTACGAGAGGAGCCGGCGCGGGTCGTACTGCAGCAGGGCGAAGAACGCCCCGTAGACGGCCATGAACCCGCCGAGGTACGCGAGCCACATGCCGCCCTCGGGGAACGTCCGGTACATCACGTACGCCGCCGTCTTCGTCGTGAAGACGGAGAGGAACACCGACGCCGCCACGTGCGGGCGGGGGTAGGTGTCCGGGAGCCACGTGTGCAGGAAGATGAACCCGCAGTTGACCCCGACCCCGATCGCCGCGAGCAGCGTCGCGCTCGCGTGGATCCCGGTCGTCGACGAGAACAGGAATATCTCGGCGGCCGGCACGCTGCCGAGCATCGACGCGCCGTGGACGACGACCGCGCCGAGGAAGAACGTCCCCCCGATACCGTGGAACAGCGCGTAGCGGTAGCCGGCCCGCACCGCCGCGCCGCCGTACTGCCACACCAGCAGCGTGCTGGTGACGGCCATCAGCTCCCAGAAGAAGATCAGCGTGAGCCAGTCGCCGGCGTATATCGTCCCGAGCGTCGAGGAGACGTACACCAGCGCGAACGCGGTCACCCACGTCGGCGCCTCGGTGCCGTACGCGTACAGCACCGCCGCCGTCGCGAGGAAGCCGACGACCACGCCCATCAGCAGGGAGAACTGGTCGACGTTGAACAGCACCACGTCGAACCCGAACAGCTGCGTCGCGAGGTGGGCCCCCGTGCCGCCGTCGCCGAGCAGCACCGCCTGCGCGAACGTGAACGCCGTCGCCAGCGCGGCCGCCGCGTGACCCGCCCGCCGCGGGAGCCCGAGCACGAGGAACGCCGCCGCCGCGAGAACGACGTACGGCGGGAGGGAGGTGAGAACCGCGTTCATGGCCGCATCACCTCCTCCGGGAGCCGCGTGTCGACGATGAGCTCGATCAGCTCCAAGAAGCCCATCTCGTAGGGGATCACGCCGAGCAGCACCGCGAGGCTCATCGCGGTGAGGATCGGGCCGAGCGTGAACCACGTCGACTCGCGCCCGCGGAGGGCGTCGAGCCCGTCGATGTGACGCCAGCCGCCCGCGGGCGGGCCGCCGGCGTGGCCGTGGTCGTCGTGGCCGTCGCCGTGTTCACCGTCATCGGTGTGACCCTCGTCGTCACCGCGGCCGGCTTCGACGGCGGCGCCGTCGGTCGGTTCGGCGCGGTCCGCTGCGTCGCCCTCGTCGCGGCGTCCGACGCCGAACGGCACCTCCGCGTCGGAGGGGCGCGAGTCGACCGCGTAGTCGCCGGTGTCGACGCGCTCGGCCGGCTCGGAGAAGTCGCGCTCGCTCGTGTTGAAGTCCGGGCGAACGACGCCCTCCGCGTCGGTCGGGAGGTCGTCGAGCTCCGCGTCGGGGATGTCGGAGTCGTCGGGGACGTCGGCGTCGTCGCTCGGGTCCCCGACCGTCTCGTCGCCCTCGGCGCTCTCGACGACGTCGTCGACCTCGGCGTCGGTGTCGTTGCTCTCGTCTTCGGGATCGTCGTTCTCGTCCTCCGGTCGACCCCCGTCGGTCGCCGGCAGCGTCGACCGCGACTCGCCGCCCATCCGGAAGTCGACGAGCGGCTTCGCGTCGTGGGCGTCCTCCGCCTCGAAGAAGGCGGTGTAGATCACCGGCCAGAAGTACGCGATGTTGAGGACGCCCGAGAGCAGGAGCGCGCCCACGAGGTAGTACGCGACCGGGGTCAGTTGGGCGCCCATCCGGATCCCGCCGATCAGCATGTAGTACTTGCTGACGAACCCGGCCAGAAGCGGGATGCCGGCCATCCCGAGCGAGGCGACCGTGAACGCCCCCATCGTCAGGGGCATCCGCTTGCCGATCCCCGCCATCTCCGAGATGTAGTCGGTGTGCGTCGAGACGTGGAGGTTCCCGGCGCAGAAGAACAGGGTGAGCTTCATGAACGCGTGCGCCGGGATGTGCAGCAGCGCGCCGACGAGCCCGTACCAGCCGAACAGCCCGAGCCCGAGGATGATGTAGCTCAGCTGGCTCACCGTCGAGTAGGCGAGCCGCTGTTTCAGGTGGTCCTTTCGCAGGGCGATGATGGAGGCCGCCGTCAGCGTGATCGCCCCGATGGTCGATAACACGAGGCCGGCCGAGAAGCCGAACGGGAGCGAGAGGTCGAAGACGAGCTCCGGGCCGAAGACGTCGAGGACGACCCGCGAGACACCGAACGCCCCGGACTTGACGACCGCGACCGCGTGGAGGAGCCCGGAGACGGGCGTCGGCGCGACCATCGCCTCGGGGAGCCACTGGTGGAGCGGCATGATCCCGGCCTTCACCCCGAACCCGATCGCCAGGAGGAAGAACGCGAGCATCGCGAGGCCGGGGTCGGCGTTCGCGAGCTCCTGAATGCCGCCGGCGGTGAACGAGACGTTGCCGGCGATCAGGTAGACGAGGGCGGTCCCGGCGAGCACGAGCACGCCGCCGCCGAACATCGTGTACGCGAGGTACTTCCGACCGGCCGAGCGCGCCTCCGGCGTCTCGTCGTGCGCGACGAGCGGGTACGTCGCGATCGAGAGGATCTCGTAGAAGACGAAGATCGTCACGAGGTTGCCCGCGAACGCGATCCCCATCGTCGCCGACAGCGACACCGCGAACGCGGCGAAGTACCGGGTCTGGTTCGTCTCGTCGTTCCCCCGCATGTAGCCGATGCTGTAGAAGGAAGTGACGATCCACAGCCCGCTGGCGAGGAACGCGAACAGCATGCCGAGCGCGTCGGCGCGCAGCGCGAACTCGATCCCGGGGAGGAACGCCCCGAGCGACCACTCGAAGACGGCGCCGTCGAGGACGGCCGGGAGCATCGAGGCGACGATCCCGAACTTCGCGACCGCCGCGGCGATCGTCCACCCCTCGCGGACGTTCGGCGAGCGGTGCGACGCGACGATGAAGAACGCCGCGACGAACGAGACGAGGACGGCCAGTAGGGGACGTGGGTCTGAAATGAAAGCGTCGGTCATGCGAACACCTCCGTGAGGAACGGACCGAACCACTCGGCCAGCGCGAAGCCGGCGAAGCCGAGCGCGACCGTGACGAGCGTCGTGACGACCAGTATCGCCAGCGACGCCGCCGGCACTCGGTCGGGCACCAGCGAGGGCCGTGGCGCGCCCTCCACGGGCGCGACCGGCGCGGCCGCACCCGTATCGTCGGCCGCAGGGTCGTCATCGCGACCGCCATCGGCGGCCACTCCGGCCGGGTCATCGCTCGCGCCGCCCGCGGGGTCGTCGCCGTGGCCGGCCGCCGCCTCCTCTCCGTGGCCGCCCGGGAGCCCGACGCCGGCGAAGTAGAACCGCTCGATCAGCCGTGCGACGTACGACAGCGTGAACAGAGTGCTGACGAAGATCACGGCGGCGACGCCGATCCCGGCCGGCCCGGCGCCGGCCATGCTGGACTCGACGGCGCCGACCCCGATGTACCACTTCCCGAGGAAACCGACCGACGGCGGGATCCCGACGAGCCCGAGCCCGAGCAGGGCGATCGCGCCGGCCGTGAACGGCGCTTCGCGCGCGGCGCTCGCGGCGTCCTCGATCCGACGGACGCCGTAGCCGAGCGCGAGGGTCCCGATCCCGAGGAACAGCCCGAACTTCAGGAGGCCGTGCCCCACGAGGTGGACGATCCCGCCGAGCAGCGCGGTCTCGTTCGCCAACGCGATCGCGGCCCCGATCATCCCGAACTGCGCGACCGAGGAGTACGCGAACATCCGCTTGAGGTCGGACTGCATCGCGGCGAGCACCGAGCCGGCGAGGATAGACGCCCCGGAGACGACGAGCATCGCCGTCGTGATCGCGTCGTTCGCGGCGAGGAAGTCGACGGTGAAGACGGTGTACGTCACCCGGATCAGCGCGTACGCGCTCGTCGTCGACACGAGCGCCGCCACGACCGCCGTGACGGCGTCCGGCGCGCGCTGGTAGGCGTCCGGCTGCCAGGTGTGGACCGGGAACAAGGCGATCTTCAGCGCGAGCCCGGCCACGATCAGCGCGTAGCTCGCCTGGATCAGCGGGTCGCCGTACCCCGCCTGCGCGACGATCTGCTCGCGCATGTCGACCATGTTCAGCGTCCCCGTCGCGAGGAACGCGTAGCCGACGCCGACCAGGTACAGCGAGGCGCCAACCGTCCCGACCACGAGGTACTTCAGCGAGGCGTACGCGCTCGCCCCCGAGCGGTCGGCGGCGATGAGCGCGTACGTCGTGATCCCGACGATCTCGAGGAAGACGAACATGTTGAACAGGTCGCCCGTGAGCGCCATTCCCGAGAGCCCCCCGACCAGCAGCAGGTACGCGCTGTAGAACGCGTTCCCGCGGGGACCGGCCACCCGAGAGAACGCGAGCGTCGCCAGCGACACGACCGCGATCAGCGCGAGCACCGCGGCCGACAGCTCGTCCGCCACCAGCTCGATTCCGATCGGCGGCTGGTAGGTGCCGAGCGCGTGGCTGAACCGTCCGCCGATCGCGACCTCGGCGACGATCGCGGCCGCGGTCCCGACCACCGCGGTCGTCGCGACCGCCGCGATCGGCCAGCCGATGTCGTCGTACCGCAGTCCGAGCGCGATCGGCAGCGTCGCCGCCACGATCGGGACGGCGATCGCCAGCGGGAGGAGCACGTCAGTCATCGCTCGCACCTCCGTCAGTCGCGCCGTCGTCGCCGGCGACGGACGGGAGCGACCCCTCGTCCCGCATCAGGTCGCGAAGGGTGTCGGTGCGGAGCGTTCCGTACTCGTCGTAGATCCGGATGCAGAGTGCGAGCCCCACGGCGGTGAGGCTCACGCCGACGACGATGGCGGTGAGCACGATCACGTGCGGGAGCGGGCTGACGAACGTCTTCGTCGCCGCCTCGCCGGAGTGGACGATCGGGATCGATCCGCCCTCGACGTAGGCAGAGGCGATGAATAGCAGGAATATCGCCGTCTGGAACAGGTTGAGTCCGATGATCTTCTTCACGAGGTGGGGGTTTGCTATCATCATGTAGAGACCGACGCAGAGCAGCAGCGCGAACGTGAGGTAGGCGTGACGGGTCGTGAATACCTCGAACACACCCGCGGACGCGACCGCGGCGTCGATTCCGGCGGCCGCGACGGTAGCGGTCGCTGTCATCGCTCACCTCCGTCGGCCGCCGGAGTGCGATCCGATCCCGAGGGGCCGAGGTCGCCGCCGACGCCGTCGGCGTCGTTCGCGGCGGTCCCGGTCTCGTCGGTCGCGTCTTCCTCGCTCTCGTCTCCTCCGCCCTCGCCGAAACCGGTCCCCTCCGAGGCGAACCCCCTCGCGAGCAGGAAGAACAGTCCCATGAGCACGCCGGTCACGATGGTCGCGATGCCGAAGACCTCGACGCTCTCCAGCCCGTACTTCACCGGGATCGGCAGCAGGTCGTACTGGAGGAACGCGCCGCCGCGCGCCACCGGGATCAGTCCGATGCCCGCGAACGCCAGCGCGCCGCCGACCGCGAGCGCGACGACGACGGTGTTGGCGAGCCAGTCGCGCGTCGCCTCGATCCCGAAGGCGAACGCGATCATGAACACCACGGCGGCCATGATCGCGCCGCCTTGGAACCCGCCGCCCGGCGATCCGGCGCCGTGGAAGGTGATGAACAGCCCGTAGGTGAACGCGAACGGCGCCACGATCTTCACCGTCGGCATGATCACTTGGCTCTCCGTGTACGGCGTGCCCTGGCGCCGGTCGGAGTCGTACCGGCCGGACCGGGAGCGGGCGCGGTGCGGCGGGACGTCGTCGGCGTCGCCCTCGTCGACCGCCCCCGCGTCGGCTTCGGCGCTCGTCTCGTTCGGGGCGGCGTCGCGGACGGCCTCCTCGTCGGGGCGAACGTCGCTCATGCGAACACCTCTCGGTGGAGCACGATGAGGGCCGCGATCCCGCCGGCGAAGACGACGACCGCCTCGCCGAACGTGTCGAACCCGCGGAACGCCGCCAGCACCGCCATCACGGTGTTGTCGACGCCGGTCTGCGCGTACGACTCGCTGAGGTACCACTGCGTCACGTCCGGGTTCGACCAGACGGGGGCGTCCGGCGAGCCGACGGCCGGCACGTCGCCCATCGTGAGCAGGAGTCCCCCGAACAGCAGCCCGACCGCGCCGACGGCCGGGACGTTCACCGACTCGAAGGCGACGTCGTGGTCGATCCGCGTCGTCTTCGCGAGCGTCAAGAGGAGGAGGACGGTGGTCACGCCGGCTGAGATCGCCGCCTCCGTCAGCGCGACGTCCGGCGCGCGGTAGAAGGTGTACAGGGCGGCCATCCCGAGGCTGTACGCGCCGAACACGATGACCGCCGCGAGCACGTCGCGCGCCAGCGCCGTCGCGAGCGCCGTCAGCACCACGAACGCGAGCAGACTCCCCTCGACGGCGGTGACCTGGGCGGGTACGGGCGCCGCCGGTGTGACCGTCGGGAGGAGGTTGCCGGCCGCCGCGGCGAGGAGGCTCGTCCCCGTCATCGGCGATCGTCCCCCTCGGTCCACGGCACGATTCCCTCCTCGAAGGCCGCCCGGGAGATCGCGTGGGCGGCCGTCGGGTTCGTCACGAAGATGAAGAACAGCAGGAGCACCGATTTGAAGCCGGCTCCCTCCCACCCGACGGCGAGCGCGACGGCGGCGAGCCCGAACCCGGCGCCGAGCGTGTCCGCCTGCGAGGCGGTGTGCGCCCGAGAGTACACGTCGGGCAACCGGAGCACGCCGACCATCGAGACGAAGCTGAAGAACAGCCCGAGCAGCGTGAACGCGACGATCAGCCCGACGCGGACCGTCCCGAGCGTGCCGAGCGTCTCGATCACAGGACACCACCTCGCTCGACAGTGAACTTCGAGATGGCGATCGCCATCAGGAAGTTCAACAGCGCGTACACTAAGGCGATGTCGAGGAACGTCGGCTCCGAGAGCGCCGCGGCCAGGATCGCGAGGATGACGACCGTGTTCGTCCCGAGGACGTTCACCGCGAGCACCCGGTCCTGCATCGTCGGCCCCTTCACCGCACGGTACAGCATCCCGATCGCGAGCACGACGAACCCGGCGGCCGCGAGGAGCAGGAAGTCGCCGACCGTGTATCCGGCGACGACCGTGGCGTCGACGAGCGTCACGCGTCGGTCACCCCCTCGTCACCGGTGCCGGACTCGGCGTCCGCCGCCGCTTCCGGCCCGGCGTCATCGCCGGTCGCTCCGCCGTCCGCGGCGGCGATCGGCAGTTCCTCGGTCGCGTCGGGACCCTGCAGAATCGCGTGGTCGTCGCGCTCGCGGGGGGTCGGCAGGCGGGCCGCCGAGCGCCCGTAGTAGACGAACCGCGTCCAGCGCTCCAGCGAGCCGTCGAACAGCCCCTCGCGGGCCCACGGGAGCAGCGAGTGGACGTACAGGTCGCTGTCGCGGGCGCGGACCGTCAGCGTCCCGGGCGTCAGCGTGATCGAGTTCGCGAGCGTCATCAGCGGGAGCCCGCTGCCGACGATCACGCGGACCCGGTTCAGCGTCGGATCGATCGGGAGCCGCGGGTCCAGTATCACGCGGGCCACCACCAAGTTCGCCACGACGATCTCGTACAGCAGGACGGGGACGTATATCGCGCCGCGGACCAGCCGCTGGGGCGTCCGCGGGATCGCCGGGTCGGCGTCGAAGCTGATCCGCGAGAGGGTGATCGAGACGATCGTCGCGGTCGCGACGCCGGTCACCCAGTCGAACCAGTAGAGCGGGTCGCCGAGCACGAAGTAGAACGCCAGCGAGAGCCCGAACATCGCCGCGAACCGCACGCCCGTCGCCTCGCTCCGGAGCCGTTCCGGCCGGGTCGGGCGCCCCACCGGGGCCGTCCGGACGGACAGGGAGGTGTTCGAGAGCGCGAACTCCAGCGGCTGGAGCAGCGTCGTGTTGCCGACCGGCGTGTACTCGGGATCGAGCACCACCGTGTCCGCGCCGTGCTCCCCGGCGTACTCGGCGAGCACCTCGACGTAGTCCTCCGGACCGAACAGGTACTCGTCGGCGCCGATCAGCGCCGAGACGACCGTCACGTCGTCGCCGGTGTCGCCGTCGGCGTCGTCGAGGTCCGCCTCCGCCCACGCCGACACCCGTTCGAGGACGCGCCGGGCCTCGGCGCTGCGGTCGTCGGAGCCCGGGTCGCCGTCGCGCCACGAGGCGATCTCCACGAAGTGGATCGCGTCGAACTCGCCGTCCGCCGCGGCCTCGGCGACGTGCGAGACCGTCGCGCGGAGGGTCGGCGATGGTTCGACGGGGACGACGACCGTCGATCGCGGCGTCGGGCCGGCGTCGTTCGTGACGGGTCCGCCGGCGTCGTTCGTGACGGGTCCGCCGGCGTCGTCGGCGTCAGCCACCCACCACACCTCCGACGGGTTCGGGGTCCACCGTCTCTATGCACATGGGAATCTCTATCGGGATCCTTTCCCTACCGCCTCAAAACAGTTTGTATCCCAGCCGATATCGAACGAATTGCCGGCTCCGCCGTCGGCGATGTCACGGCCGAGCGCGGCCGTTACGCGTTCGAACGCCGCCCGAGCGCGACCGAGAGTCGGTCGGCGATCCGCCCGGCCACGTCGTCTTTCGAGCCGACCGCCGCCTCCGGCTCCGTCCCCTCGCCGCCGACGAGGAGGACCCGCGTCTCGTCGTCGCCCATCACGCCCGCGTCGTTGGCGACCACGAACGCGAGGTCGACGCGGTCGCGGATCCGCTCTGCCTCCGCGATCATCGCCGCGTCGTCGCCCGACGTCTCGGCCTTGAACCCGACGATCGGTAGGTCGGGGTACGCCTCCCGCACCGAGTCGATGAGCTTCGGCGTCGGCCGGAGGTCCACGGAGAGCGGCGACCCAGACCGGATCTTCTGATCGACCGCGTCGGCGGTGAAGTCGGAGATGGCCGCCGCCGAGACCAGCGCGTCCGCCGTGGCCGCCGTCTGTCGGCACGCCCGTATCATCTCGTCGGCGGTCTCGACGGCGACGACGTCGGCGTAGGGGACGTCCGGGCCGTCCTGCACGAGCGTCACCGTCGCGCCGCGGACGTAGAGCGCGCGGGCGACCGCCCGCCCCGTCTTCCCCGACGCCCGGTTCGTCAGGATCCGGATCGGGTCGATACGCTCCTTCGTCGCCCCGGCGGTGACGACGACGTGCGCGCCCGACAGCGAGTGGGGGGTCGTCGCGCGGGCGACCTCGGTGACGATCTCCGCCTCGTCGGCGACCTTCGCCTTCCCCTCCTCGATCCGGGGGTCCGCGAACGTCACGTCCCACGCCTCCAGGCGGTCGAGCGCCTCCAGCACGCCCGGGTGGTCGTACATCGGCTCGTGCATCGCCGGCGCCATCACGACCGGCACGTCCGCGCCGAGCGCGGTCGTCGCGCAGGTCGTCACGGGCGTGTCGTCGATCGCGGCCGCGACCTTCCCGGCGGTGTTGGCGGTCGCGGGCGCGAGCAGGAGCACGTCGGCCCACCCGTCGCGGCCGCACAGCTCCACGTGTTCGACGTCGCCGGTGATCTCGGTGACGACGGGCTCGTCGGTCGCGAAGTCGACCGCCCACGGGTGGACGATGTTCGTCGCCGCCGGGGACATGACGGCGCGCACGCTCGCGCCCTGCCGGCGCAGCTCGTGAGCGAGTTCGACGATCTTCACCGCCGCGATGCTCCCCGAGACGCCGAGCGCGACGTTGACCCCCTGTAGCATTACCGAGACCGTTCCGCCCCCGGCGGCTTATAAGATGCCGTTGCGGAACGGGTTCCGCGTCGACGGCTCACCGCGTCTCTGCGTGAATTGCTTATAAACTGATCTGCGGTGGCGCGCGCCTCCGAGTGGCCGAAAGGCCACGAGGAGCGCGTGCGAGGGACGCGGTGAGCGCTCGAAGAGCGCGAACCGCGAGGTTGGGGAGGCGTGAGGTGCGGTGCTGTGCGGTGCGGGGAGGGACTCAAAGGGGCAGCCGCGAGGCGGGCGCAGGCGACGGAAGCACCGCAACGAGGGAGCGAACGAAGTGAGCGACCGAGTGAGGAGCACAGCGAGCGTGCGCCCGCCTCGCGGCTGGGGCTTTGG
>NZ_NHOY01000106.1:25483-76830 GCF_002252755.1 Halorubrum sp. Hd13
CGTTCACCGTCGATCCGTTATTAACGATTTATAAGCGAGCGGCTGGGGCTTCGGAGGCGTTCACCGTCGACCCGTCGTCGACAATTTATAACCGAACGACGTCTCAGACGCTCCCTCGCTCAACACCTTTTCACGCCTCGTACAGACCGAACCTATTCCGGCGTCGCTCCCGTACGTCGACTCGATGAAGGTGGGGCTCATCTCGGACGTCCACGCGAACCTCCCGGCGCTCGAAGCGGTCCTCGACGACATGCCCGCGGTCGACCGGATCGTCTGCGCCGGCGACGTGATCGGGTACAACCCGTGGCCGGCCGAGTGCGTCGAGCGCGTGCGCGAAGTCGCGGCGATGACGGTCAGGGGGAACCACGACCGCACCGTCGAGTCCCCCGAACGCTACCGCGCGAACCGCATGGCCGAGGCCGGGCTCGAACACGCGAAAGCGACGCTCTCCGACGACCAGCTCGCGTGGCTCGACGGGCTCCCGCGCGCCGAGACGTTCGCGGGCGGGCGGTACCTGCTGGTCCACTCGCACCCGGCGGCCGGGCGCGAGGACGCCTACGTCTACCCCGAGGAGTTCCCGAACCTGGACCGCCACATGGGCGACTACGACGGGATCGTCCTCGGGCACACGCACGTGCAGGGGAAGCGGTCGGTCGCCGGCGGCGTCGTCGTCAATCCCGGCAGCGTCGGCCAGCCGCGCGACGGCGACCCGGCCGCCGGGTACGCCGTGCTTGACGCGGCGACGGACGACGTCACGCTCGAACGGGTCCCGTACGACGTCGACCGCGTGAGCGAGGCGATCGCCGACGCCGGGCTCCCGGAGCGCACCGCCGAGCGACTGTATCAGGGGAAGTGAGGTCCGGACGGGCCGGCCGCCCCGGAGGGAGCGCCCCGCGTCACGGCCAGAGCCCGACGAGGAGCAGGACGTTCCGCGCGGCGGTCGCGAGCGAGAGGAGACCGACGCCGGCGCACATCAGCGTCGCGACGAGCCGCCGGGTCCCGCCCGCGACCGCGACGGGGATCCCGATGACGACCATCCCCGCGGCCTTGGTGAGGAGCATCCCGGGAACGAGTCCGAAGGCGGCGATGAGGGCGGCGCCGACCGGGGAGCCCTCGACGTACTGGCCGCCGCCGATCGCGACGTACGTGGACGCCACGTCGGCGGCGACTCCGACGGCGAGGAGGACGAGAGCGGCGGCGAGTCGCGATGGCACTGGCACACCGGAAGCGACGGACGATAATAAGCTTCCGGGAGTCCCGGGTATTCGGGCGACGCGAACCGGGTAAGCGATGCCTACCGGGCTGGCCGCGGACCGCGCACAGCACGACTTCATTTAAACCGACGCGTCGCCTAACACCTGTAATGAGTTCGTCCGACGACGAGTACGAGATCGCTGTGGTCGGCGGCGGGCCGGCCGGGCTGACGACCGCGCTGTACGGGGCCCGACTGGGCCACGAGACGGTGCTCATCGACAGGGGCGGCGGCCGCGCGGCGATGATGGCGGACACCCACAACGTGATCGGGATCACCGAGGAGACCTCCGGCAACGAACTCCTCGCGACCGGCCGCGAGCAGGTCCAGTCGTACGGCGGCACCTTCGAGCGCGGCTTCGTCACCGACGCGGTCGAGACCGACGACGGCCGCTTCCGGCTGACGACGAGCGACGCCGAGATCGTCGCGGACCGCGTCGTCCTCGCGACCGGGTTCTCCGACGAGCGCCCCGACCCGCCGCTCCCGCGGAACGCGAAGGGGCTCCACTGGTGTCTCCACTGCGACGCGTACATGTTCGTCGACGAGCCGGTGTACGTGATGGGCCACGGCGAGGCGGCGGCCCACGTCGCGATGATCATGCTGAACGTGACCGACGACGTGGACCTCCTGACCCGCGGCGCGGAGCCGACGTGGAGCGAGGAGACGGCGGCCCGACTGGAGGCCCACCCGGTTGACGTCGTCCACGAGGACGTCGCCGGCGTCGAGAACGACCCCGACTCCGGCTGGCTGGAGGCGATGGAGTTCGAGGACGGGACCCGCCGCGAGTACCGCGGCGGCTTCCCGATGTACGGCTCCGACTACAACACCGCGCTCGCGGAGGGGCTCGGCTGTGACCTCACGGATGGCGGCGAGGTCGACGTCGACGACCACGGGCGCACGAGCGTCGACGGCGTCTACGCGGTCGGCGACGTGACGCCCGGTCACAATCAGGTCCCCGTCGCGATGGGACAGGGCGCGAAGGCCGGGATCGCGCTCCACAAGGAGCTCCGCGAGTTCCCGCGCTCGACGGAGGAGATCGCCCGCGACGGCCCCGTCGACGCCGACGAGGTACCCGCCATCTCCCCCGACCTCATGGCGACCGCGGTCGCCCACGAGGGACACGCCGGCGGCCCGCGCGAGGACCCGGGCCGCGAGGTCGAGCCCGAGGCGACCGCGGCCGACGACGACTGAGTCGGTTCGGCCGGGGATCCCCGGGGGCGACCGGGGCTCCCCGGAGGTCCCCGAGGCTCCCGTGGCTCCTCGGAGGTTCCCGTGAAGAGTCGTCGCTCGGGATCCCGCGATACCGATCCTTTTTGATCCGCAGCACCGGACGGCCAGTATGGGAACTATCGACGCGGACTTCGCCGACGAGACGGTCGTGGTCACGGGCGGATCGAGCGGCATCGGCCGCGCGGTCGCGACCGCGTTCGGCGACGCGGGCGCGACCGTGATCAACGCCGACGTCCGGAAGGATCCGAAGGACGTCGGCGCCGAGACGCCGACGCACGAGGCCATCGAGGAGCGCGGCGGGATCGCGACGTTCGTCGAGACCGACGTCTCCGACCCCGCCCAGATCGAGACGGTGATCGAGGCGGCCCGCGAGTTCGGCGGGGTCGACGTGATGGTGAACAACGCCGGCGTCCACCGCAGCCGCGAGTTCCTCGACGTCACCCCGGAAGACTTCGATTTCGTCCACGGCGTCAATCTCAAGGGCGCGTTCTTCGGCACGCAACTGGCGGCACGGGACATGATCAATCGCGGCGCCGAGGGAACGATCGTGAACACGTCGTCGACGACGGCCGAGCGCGCGGAGCGCGATCACTCGCACTACGCGGCGACGAAGGGCGGCATACAGATGCTCACCCGAAGCGCGGCGCTCGAACTCGACGGCTACGGGATCAGGGTGAACGCGGTCGCGCCGGGGCCGATCGCCACCGAGATCCGGGAGGGCTGGGCCGACGAGGCGCGCGACATCGACGGATCCGGCGGCCTCCCGTCCCGCGCCGGCACGCCCGCGGACCTGCGTGACGCGTACCTCTACCTCGCCTCCGAGGGGGCGAGCTACGTGACCGGCGAGACGGTCTGGGTCGACGGCGGAGCGAGTCTGTGATCCGCGCCCGAGCGGCGCCGGGTCGACGCGCGGTCGGCGGGCCTCTACCCCGCTCGAATGCCGCCTGACCGCGCGTCTGAGCGGCTCTCGTCCGGCGGCCGTCGACGGGATCAAACTCTTGTCCGGGAGGGTCCAACGCGGAAGTGATGAGCGCCACCTCCCCGCTGTCCGGGCCGCTGCTCTCCACGGAACAGACCCTCTGGGTGCTGATCGCCGCCGGGTGGTTCGTCATCGGCGGCGTCGCCCTAGTCGACGGGCGGCGGCTGTTCGGGGCCGCGTGGCTCCTCCTCGGGCTCGGGAGCGCCTATCGGATCTTCAGGACTGACTGAGCGGGTCGCGTAGACATCGGCAGGTCGCGTAGACATCGGCAGGTCGCGTAGACACCGGCGGGTCGCGGAACACAACGTATAGGCCGATCGCGGTCCGACATCGAGACATGCAGTGGTCCTCCGAGCGCAGCGGTTCCCTCCGGTGGGCGGGGCGGTCGCTCGCCGGACTCGTCGGCGCGATCCTGTGTCTCGACGTGCTGCTCCTGCTGGTCCCGGCGTCCGGCGGAACGGTAGAGGCGGTTCGAGTGATCCTCGCGGTCGCCGCGGCCCTGACGGTGCCGCTCGCCGTGGGGCTCGGCCTCGCGTACAGACCGATCTACGCGATCGGTGGCCTGCTGGCGGCGCCGCTCGTCGCGGTGTACGTCGTGTCCGGGCTGTTGCTCCCGTGGAATCAGCTCGCGTTCTACACGGGTCAGCGGACGCTCGAAGCGTTGCTGGCCGTCCCGGCGGTCGGCGACCGGCTCGCCGCGGCCGCTTTCGGCGGCTTTACACTGTCGCAGCGGTCGCTCCGACTCGCGTTTCGCTACCACTACGCCGTCGTCGGGCTCGCCGCCGCGCTCGGTGGAGGCGTCTACGTCGCGGAAACTCGACGGGCGACCGGCGAGTGAGCGGTTCGACGGCGTCGTCCCTCGAGACGATGCGAGGGAATCGATCGAGAGATATGCGCCCGCGCGAATGACGAGCGTTCCGACGCGTCCGAGAGCGGCGAGCCCGCTCGGTTCGTCGGGTCGACAGCAGCGAGGGTGCGTCCGTTACGGGGCCCGGAAATCCGAACGCATTAATCGCCACGGGGGTCGGATGAGGCGGTCACCCGACCCGTGTACGCGGACCGCCGCGGGCTGTCGTCAGCGCGAGAGGTCGCCGACCGTGTAGTTCACCCTCACTTTCCCCGGATGTCGATGACGCTCGCCGTACCCGGCGCTCACGTCGACTCGTCGCTGAATTTCGACAACACCCGCGAAGCGATCGTATCCAAGGTGACGAGCGCCACGTTCACGTAGAGTCCGACTAAGAACGCGAGGCCGGAAATGAGTCCGGTGGCAGTCGTAGCGCTGTCGGTGAAGAGGAACGAGAACATGTAGAGACCCGCTGCCAGCAACAGCGCCGCGGGCACGCGGATGCCATTCTGCAGGAGGGAGAGGAGACTCCTGTCGAACTCTCTGAACAGCGTCGTGAAGAGGTAGCCCAGCGACCCCAGCAACGCGTACAGGTAGACGTACGACGGAACCGGCTCCGCGACCGGCCCCACGAACGGGAGTACGTTCTCGCCGAGCGATGTGACGACGCCGATAGCGAGCAGCACCAGTCCGAGTCCGAACAACAGGAGACTTCGACGGTCGCGGTACCAACGGGGTTCGTCGGGTCGTCTTCCCGCAGGGAGGATACTGAACGGTTCATCGTCCGTTGTCGCTGCCGACTCGCCGTTGCTTTCCTCGGTCAAGCTAAGCATCTGTTTGGCGACCGTCCCGAGGACCTGATAAACGCGCTCCACGTAGAAGCCCGCAACGAAAGCGAGCCCGGCGAATATCGCGTCCGGTGAAGCGAGAGTAAAGGAGAGTGCGTCGTCCACCGCGCCGTGAGCGAGATAGATCCCCGCGGCCAGACAGAGCGCCCCAACCGGACGGAGTCCCAAGCGCACGACTTGGATCCACGACCGGTGAACGTACGCCACGTCGTCCGTGTCCGGGTCGACGTCGGTGACGAAAGCGAGGAGGGACCTGGCCATCGCTCCGAAGAATCCGTACAGGTACACGTCGAACGGAACGCCGACACCCTCCGCGATCAGGTTCAGGCTCTCTATTGAGGCAGTGACGGCCGAAAGCGTGAGGAAGACGCCGCTCACGACGATCGCTTGTCCGACGGATACACTGTACCACGTGTTCGCGTACGCCTCGACCTTACTCAGTTTGCCCGCCTCTTCGACGTCCTGATCGACTGGTCCGCTCTCCTCGCTCTCGGTCGCGCCGTTCCCCTCAGTATAGGTTGCCATATGCTAACATGTTACGTAATAACATAACAAAGTTCTTCTCGAAAACATGAATGAATTGACGAAGCGACCATCGGCGGTAGCCGGTGGTATGCTGCGGATGGACGCTGCTTCGACTCGTATCGACGTGCGGCCCAGTGTCGTAGAACCGTGGCCAGCGATTGTGAAGAGGGGTTACAAATTAATGATATGAGGTTATTGGTAACAAGTGTTAGTGTCAGCGGACGAGCAACCAGACCGGCTCACAACACGATATGTCGAACGTCACGATTCGGCAGCCCGTCAGGGCGGCCGAGCTCACCGAACTCGATAGCACACCCGAGGACGACGGCGGTCTGACGGAGGCCGAACCCGCCGACGTGTTCCCCCAGTCGGTAGCCAGCGGTGGTCCGACCCCGGAGTCGGTCATCCTCTGGACTCGAATCAATCCCGAGCGATACGACCCGTCGGAATCGCTGTGCCTCGAGGTCGCGACTGACCCGTCTTTCGAAGACGACCCCAGGGTATTCGAGTTCGACGGCCCGGGGGTCAAACCGCCCGACAACTACACCGTTCGCGTCGACCTCGATCACGACGCCGTCGACGCGGACTCGGTCTATTACTACCGGTTCGTCTACCGCGGAGTGCGGAGCAACACCGGTCGGTGTCGGACGCTGCCGGCCGAGGACGGCGAACCCGAATCAGTTCGGTTCGGAGTGCTGAACTGTCAGGACTACCAGAACGGCTACTTCGGCGCGATGGCGCGGCTCGCGGAGACGGACGTCGACTTCGTGTTGCATCTCGGCGACTACATCTACGAACACGTCGCCGAGGGCGACCCGGGGGGCGTCGGTGGCCCGTACCCGGACCGACGGATCGAGCTCCCGGACAGCGGCACGCGCCCGATGAGTCTCGACGACTTCCGGCGCATCTACGAGACGTACAAGACCGATCGCCACCTCCAGCGACTTCACGAGCGCCACACCGTGATTCAGACGTGGGACGATCACGCCATCGCCAACGACCGGTACTGGGACTACGACGCCGGCGCACCGGTGTTCCCCGACCACCCGTGCGGCGACGTCCCGGAGTTCACGCGGTACCTCACCGCCGTCGGGATCCAAGCGTGGTGGGAGTTCGTCCCCGGACGCATCGAGTACGACCCGAGCGCGGACCGCCTTCACGAGTCGTTCGACCTGTATCGGAGCCTGCGGTTCGGCGACCTCGTCACGCTCGCGCTGACGGACGAGCGGCTTTTCAGAAGCGAACCGCGGTCGTGGCCGGCGGAGCTGCTCGACCCGTGGTCCGAGCCGGACACCTCGCGGACGATGCTCGGGGAGGCCCAGCGCGGGTGGCTGCGCGAGACCTTCCGCGAGAGCGAGACGGTGTGGACGGCGTGGGCCAACGCGGTGCTGTTCAAACGACTCTACTTCCTGGGCAAGGGGTTCATCTTCTGGGAAGACGCCTGGAGCGGGTTCGAGTCCGAACGACGGGAGATCGTCGACACCCTCACCGCGGTCCGAGAACGGGGTGACACGAACGTCGTGACGCTGACCGGGGACATGCACATGACGCTGGCCGCTCGCCTCCGGAACGAACGGCAGGGCGACACGCCGGTCGGCGTCGAGTTCATGACGCCGAGCGTGACGAGCGTCAATCCCCGCGAAAGAGCCACCGAGATCGGGCAGCGGGTCGGACTGGGACGCGAGTTCGGACGGTTCGTCTCGTGGCTCGTCAGGAGCGTGTCGACGTCGCGGGCGGCCGACTACCTGTCCGCTACCGGATTCCTCCCGGAGTTCGCGCTCTCCGACGGCTCCCACTGGGGGTTTTCCGTCATCACGTTCTCGCGCGAGTCCTGTCGATGGGACGTGTACTGGGTGGACAAGACGGACGATTCGGCGACCAGCGAGTGCCGGTCGGCCTATCGCGTTTCCGTCCCGGCGGGCGAGTATACGATTCACGAACGTCGTGAAGCGGGTCCAGGTCCTGACGGCGATGCGATCGGTACCGAGCGAAGCAACCCCGACTGATAGGGTTCAAACCCCTTTCGGCGATTTCTCTCACTTCGTTCGAGAAATGCGCCGGCCGGGATTTGAACCCGGGCCATGAGCTTGGAAGGCTCAGGTCCTACCACTAGACCACCGGCGCGCGTGGGTGCGTCCGTCGCTGACGCGTGTAGACGTAGGCCGAACGAATCCAATAAACGTTCCGTGTTCCCGACGCCGGACGGATATCTCGGGGCCCGATGTGGTTCCGAGCGGCAGATAGTACTTAAAACACCACAATATCGCGGGCCGTTCCCGTACGCTTAGAACGCTTTTCAGGGAGTTAGAAGCCGGTTGGGGGAATATACGGGCTTCCACTCAACGTACATCCGTGAGGTGAGCACGATGTCATACCAATCAGGAAATCCACTGGTCGACGAGGTCGAGTTCGCGCTTGACGGTCCGTGGGCGGCGTACTGGATCGCCTTCCTACGCGTGGTGACCGGATGGTGGTTCTTCCACGCCGGCGTCACGAAACTCATCGAGGACGGGCTGTCATACACCTACGGCCCGATGTACATGCAGGAAATGACCGACACCGTGTTGGGCGGCATCCCCGTCTGGATGGGGAGCAACCTCGCGTGGCTCATCGAGCCGGGCGTGCCCCTGTTCGAGACGCTGATCGGGCTGGCGCTGATAGCGGGCGCGTTCACTCGGCTGGCCGCCTTCGGCGGGGTCATCTTCATGGTCCTGTTCTGGGTCGGCAACGCCGGCTTCGGTCACGGGCTGGTCAACAGCGACTTCATGGGGCTGCTGCTGTTCATCACCGTGATCATGCTGTCGGCCGGGCGCTACTACGGCCTCGACGCGCTCATCGAGAAGCTCGACGTCGTCAAGCAACACCCGAAACTCCGCTACCTGCTCGGTTAAGAGGTGACACCCAATGACTGACATCATCGATAAGGCGGCGATGGCGCTGAGCGCGGGACTGATGCTGCTCGGACTCGTCGGCATGGGGATCGTCGAGATCCTCGCCGGCGCGCCCTACAGCCCCGTCCCGATCACTAACGAGGCGGGCGAGGTCGTGGCGACGCCGCTGATCTCGCCGCAGATTCGGACGGGCGTCGTGCTGGCCGGCATCGCGGTGCTCGGCCTCTACGCGGCGTACAAGATCGCGACGCCGCTCGCGGACGACGCGGAGGCCGGCCACGAGACCGTGGCCGACTGAGCCGTGAGCCGAGCGTCGCGGTAACCGGCGCGATTACTCTTCTGCGTTCGCGTTCAACGATCCGTCAACGAGCCCCGGCTCCCTCGCCTCGTCCGTCCCTCCGTCGGCGCTCACCGACTGGCCGGAATCGGTCATCCCGAAGTCGAAGTCGGTGTCGGCGTCGCGGTCGCTGTCGGCGTCGCGGTCGCTGTCGTCGAATACGCCGAGATCGGTCTTCCCGTCGCCGACGTCGCGCTCGCCGTCCACCTCGAACCCCTCGGTCATCCGGCGCAGGTCCCGGGCGCGCTCGGTGAGCGCGTGGGCCTGCTCGGAGACGTCGCCGAGCGTTGCGGCCTGCTCCTCGGCGGTCGACGCGACCGTGGTCGCCTCAGCGGTCGTCTGCTGGCTGACGCCGGCCAAGTCGTCGACGGCGCCGGTGACCTCGTTGACCGACGACGCCTGCGCGTCCATCGCGCCGGAGATCTCCTGGACGCCGTCGTCGGCCTCGGCCACCCGCGTCGCGACCTCGCTCAGGGCGTCGTCCGCGGTCTCGACCGTGTCGACGCCGGCGTCGACCCCCTCGCGGATCCGCGACATCTCCGCGACGCTCTCGTCGGTGCGCTCGCGGAGCCCGTCGATCAGCGTCTCGACCTCGGCCGCGGACGACTGCGTCTCCTCCGCGAGCGCCTTCACCTCCTCGGCGACGACGGCGAAGCCGGAGCCCGCCTCGCCCGCCCGCGCCGCCTCGATCGACGCGTTCAGCGCCAGCAGGTTCGTCTGGTCGGCGATCTCCGAGATCGTCTCGACGATCGCGTCCACCTCCGCCATCTCCGCTTCGAGGCGCTCGATCGTCTCGGTCGCCGACTCCGAGCGCTCCTCGACGTCGTGCAGCTCCGCGACCGCCGCGGCCGTGGCCTCGCGGCCCTCCTCGGTGACCGCGTTCGCCTCTCTGGAGGTGGTCGCGACCTGATCGGCGGAGGCGGCGACCTCCTCGACCGTGGCGGACATGTCCTCCATCTCGCCGGCGACCTCCGAGAGCCGCCGGCTCTGTCGCTCCGCGCCGGCCGAGATCTCGTCGACCGCGTCGCTCGTCTCCCGGCCCGCCGCGGCGACCTCGTCCGCGCCGTCGGTGACCGCCTCGCTCCGGGCCGCGACCTGCCCGGCGAAGGCGTCCACCTCCGCGATGGCCCCCTCCAGCTCGTCCATCGCGTCGTTGAACCCGTCGGCGATGTCGGCGAGCGCGTCCGGATCGTCGGGCTCGACGTCGAGTCGGGCGGTGAGGTCGCCGTCGGCGCAATCGTCCATCGTCGCGCCGAACGCCGCCGCGCGCGACTCCAGCCGCTCCGCGAACGCCTCGCTCTCGGCCTTGGCGTCCTCGGCCCGCCGCTTCTGCGTCTCGGCCGACTCGATCTGCTCGCCGAGCGAGTCGCGCATCGTCGAGAACGCGCCGTAGAGGTCGCCGAACTCGTCGCGGCGCTCGGTGTCGAATCCGACGTCGAGGTCGCCGCTCTCCAGCGCCCGCGCCTTCCGAGTGAGTCGGTTCAGCTCCGCGACGGTGCCGCGGCCGAGCGTCGCGCCCAACAGACCGAGCCCGACGACCGCGACGCCGACGATAAGCAGCAGGTTCCGGCCGATCATCCCGGAGAGCGCGTACGCCTCCGCGAGGGGGACGTGGACGGCGACGTACCAGTCCTCCGAGGGGACCGGTGCGTACGCGACGAAGTACTCGGCGTCGTCGGCGAACTCGAAGGTCGCCGACGACACGTGACCGACCGCGGAGCCGGAGATCATCGCGTCCCGCACCTCGTCGGCGTACGGTTCGGCCACGGTCCCCTCGCGGTCGCTGGCCCCGATCACGCCGTCGGACTGGACGATAGTGGTAAACGAGCCGTCGGTCGGCTGCCGGAGGTCTCCGACGATCGACGCGAGCGACACCTCCATGACGAAGTAGTTGCGCCGCGGCGTGTACGCGACGTACGAGACGTGCCGCTCGTCGTCCACCTCGTACGTCGGCGACGTGTAGGTGTCCTCGCCGATCAGGAGACCGTCGCTGAGCCAGTTCGTCTCGGTGATCGCGGTGCCGCGCTCGTGGTCGGTCGAGGCGATCAGCGTGCCTTCCTGCCGGTTGACGTAGTGGAAGGCGACGATCTCGTCGGGCTGCCACGAGAGCTGCGAGGTGAGATAGCTCTCCACCTCTTCGGGCTCTCTCGTGAACCCGAAGGCGTCGCTGTCGGCCGTCTCTCTGGCGATCGAGCGGTGATCGCTGGTCCACACGTCGATCTCCGTGGCGCTCAACTCAGCGACCGCGGTGTAGTCCTGCTGGGCGTTGGCCTCCAGGCGGTCCGTCGTCTCCGCGTAGGTGACCGCGCCGACGGCGCCGATGGCCAGGACGACGAGGATCACGACGACCGCGAACTTGGCGAGGTAGCTCCGAGTGATCGCGCCTGGACTCAGGCGCCGGAGGAGGCGATCGAGGCGAGTCGAACTCATTGACTCGACGGCCGCGGCACCGATGCTTTAAACCTCTCCCCGCGGTATCCGTCGTGATAATTAGGGGCGAGGTCCCGTGACCACGGCGTAGCAGTTCCCGCTGGAGACGGTCGATTCGACGACTGAGAGCCGGCTGTTATCGATATCGGCGTCGAACTCGTCGGGCGCGTAGACGTGATAATACCGCGGGACCGTCTCGCCGCCGGGGAGCGTCCAGTCGACGGTCGTGTCGAACCCCTCCGTCCGGTCGAAGCGGTCGTGGGCGGTGCTCCACGCGCTCACGAGCGCGACCCCGCCCGGCGCGAGGACCCGCGCGAGTTCGTCGAGGCTTCGAACGCGGGCGGCGCGGGGCGAGAGGTGGTGGAGCGTGGCGACGTACGTGGCGAGCCCGACCGCGTCGTCGGCGATCGGGAGGGCGGCGGCGTCGCCGTGAACGAGGTCCAGCGCGTCGGCGAAGTCGCGCTCGCGGGCCCGCGTCGCCGCCTCGCGCAGGAGCGCTCGGCTCAGGTCGATACCGACGACCGACTCCGCGCGGGCGGCGAGCAGCTCCGCGTGGCGGCCGTTGCCGCAGCCGACGTCGAGCGCGCGCGTCGCCGACCGACCGTCCAGGAACGACTCGACCTCCGGCCACGCGTACTCGCGGGTCTTCGCGAAGTGCGCGGCGATGCGGTCGTACGTCGACTGCGGGTCCGTTTCCATGCCGGTCGGTCGGCGCCGAGCGACATAGCTCCGGTGACTGGCGGTCCGGCGAGAGAGGTCGGTCCGGCGGGGAGACGACCCGGCGAGAGAGGGCTGCCCGACGCGCGTCCCGTCACACCATGCCGATGACGGCGAAGGTGAGGAGCGTCAGCGCGAGGAGGACGACCACGTGTTTCACCCCGTCCCTGACCGAGCCCTCGCCGAGCTGGCCGGCGACGATCCCGGAGCAGACGGCCTGCACGGCCGCGGCGTGGAAGAACAGCTGCTCGTAGGCGAACGCGTCGATGTCGCCGAGACCGTCGGTGATCCCGGTCGGGCCGCTCGGCGCGCCGGGAACGGTGCCCGCCCCGCCGCCGCTCGGGATCGCGGCCTCCTCGATGGCCGGGATGAAGGAGACGGACAGCGCGGTGATGATCCCGAGGAAGACGAGGAAGGAGATGTAGATCACGATGAGGTACGTGAGCATGACCTGCCGGCGCTCCCGCCGGAGTGACCACGTCGCTCGCGACTCGTCGGCCGCGATCCGGAGCACGGGCCCGATGTCGCCGCTCGCGTGCATCGCGTTCGTCACCAGCGCCACGGCCCGGGAGGTCATCGGCGATCGGACCCGGCGCTCCAACCGGCGGAGCGCGGTGCTCACGTCGGCGCCCCAGTCGATGTCGCGGCGGGTGCGCTTCAGGTCGGCCGTCAGCTCCTCGAGGTTCGAGTCGGCGACGCGCCGGACGCTGCCGACGACGGAGGTACCGGCCTCGTTGACGCTCGCGAGGCGGTCGAGGAAGTCGGGCACCGACGACTCGATCCGGCGGACACGCCGCTTCCGGACCTCGTAGACGACCGCGTAGACCGCGAGGACGAACGCCGTCGCGACGACGATCGGCGTCTCGATCTGCGCGACCATCTCGGTCGGCGACCCGAGCGTGACCGGGAAGGCGAAGGCGAGCAGCCCGAGGACCGCGAGCGGCACGGTCAGGAGGAACGACGTCCACGGGGCCTCGACCGCGTTCTCGACTGGCGACGCGGCCCACCGTCGCAGTCGCCGGACTCGGTCGTACGCCCGGAGCCGCTCCCGGCTGACGGCCCAGCGGTCGGCCTCGCCCGCGACGCCGCCGGCGCCGCCCGGGTCGCTCTCGGTCCCCTCGGCGACGCCGCCGTCGGACCGGGCTTCGGCCGTCGCCGCGCTTCCCGCGCCGTCGGTCCCCGTGAGTCGGCCGTCGCTCTGACCGCCGGGAGCGGTTTCGCCGCCCCCGATGTCGCCGGTCACGCCGGTCGCGCTGTCGTCGGCCGGCTCCGAGAGGTCGACGCTCTCCGTTCCGCCTACCCCCTGCGTCACGCTGTCGACGTAGACGACGAACCCGAACGTCGCCAGCGGGACGCCGAGGTAGACGACGACGCGGAGCAGCGGGAGCGTGTCCTCCAGCACGAGGCCGATGACGACGAGGATGGTGATGAAGAAGAGCGGCCCGGCGACGAGGGCCGTGACGTACGCCTCCGCGAACGTCGACAGCAGCTCAAGGTAGCGCTCCTGTTTCGACTCGGCCTCCGCCTGGTACAGCTCGTACTGGTCCGCGAGGAACGCCGAGATCGACTGTCCGGTGCCGAGGACCGAGGCGAGGTTCTCAGAGAAGTCGGCCAGGTCGTCGCTCGGCGTCCGGCGCGCGGTGCGCTGGAGCGCGGTCAGGGCGTCGGTACCGAACGCGTTCATGTCGCGGACGGCGACCGACAGCTCCGTGGCCGCCTCGCCGTACACCGCCTCGTTCTCCGCGAGCGTGTCCATCACACGCGGGAACGCCATCCCCGACCGCGAGAGCGCGTACATGAACGCGACCGTCCGCGGGAGAGTGGCGTCGATCTCGGCGGCTCGGGCGTGCGCCCGTTGGCTCAGCAGCTCCCACCGCCCGTAGTAGGTGCCGGCCGCGAGCGCGGAGCCGAGCGTCGCCGAGGCGAAGGTGAGCAAGAGGAACAGCCCCGGGAGATCGAGCGTCGCCAGCCCCGCGACGCCGGCGAGGAAGGAGAGCGACCCCGGCAGCGCCGCGCGGATCGCCTCCGCGCCGACGTCGAGCGCGGAGAGGAGCGCGGCGGCCGCGTACACCCCGAGCACGCTCCCCGCGACGCCGAGCGCGCCGGCGTACAGCAGCGTCCGAGAGGCGTACGCCCGGTGGGTCCCGGCGACGTGGGCGGCGTGCAACAGGTCGCGCTGGCGCCGTCGCCGGGGGCCGTCCTCCGCGACATAGTCGCCGAACAGCGACAGCGCGACCCGAGTGGCCAACAGGTCGACGCGGCGGGAGACGACCGGTAACAGCAGCGCCGAACAGAGTCCGAGCGCGGCGAACAGCGGGAGCGAAGCGATCATCGCGGCGGGTCTCCGACTCCGGGCGACTCCGTCTCGTCCCCGGCCGGCCCCCGCCCGTCGTCCGGCGTAGTCGTATCGGCCGGCCCACGCCCGTCGTCCGGCGTAGTCGTATCGGCCGGCCCCCGCCCGTCGTCCGGCGCGGTCGCCTCGTCCGGCACGGCGGCGCCCTCGGCGTCCGCCGCCCGCTCCGTTAGCCGGTTCATCACGCGGTCGGGGTCGGCGTAGTACTCGTTGACGAGGGCCGTGAACGTCCGGTAGTCCGTGATGCCGAGCGCGCGGAGCAGCTCCAGGAAGCGCTCGCGGCGCCGGATCTCGCGGAGCAGCTCGGAGCGGGACCAGCCGCGCTCGTCGGCGATCTCGTCCATGAGCGACGAGTCGTTGCGGCGGAACTCGTCGGTCTCGGCGTCCCACTCGAACGCGGAGGAGTAGTCGAGCTCGCCGGTCCGCTGGTCGATGCCGCCGATCTCGCCGATCGTCTTCGCGCGGCGGACCCGCTGGTCGCCCGAGCGGGTCAGCGTCTGGATCGAGAGCATGTCGAGGGACTGCACCATCGCGCGCGGCACGTTGATCGGCTCGTTCTCCAGCCGGTTTATCACCGTCTCGATCGAGTCGGCGTGCATCGTCGAGAAGGTGGTGTGACCCGTGTTCATCGCCTGGAACAGCGTGATCGCCTCGTCGCCGCGCACCTCGCCGACGACGATGTACTCGGGGCGGTGGCGCAGCGCGGACCGGAGCAGGTCGTACATGTCGATGTCGGTCCCCTCGTAGCGGCGCTCGCGGGTGACCGAGGAGAGCCAGTTGTCGTGGTACAAGGAGAGCTCGCGGGTGTCCTCGATGGTGAGCACCTTCGCGCGCGGCGGGACGAACATCGACACCGCGTTCATCGAGGTGGTCTTCCCCGAGGCGGTGCCGCCGGCGAAGATGAGGCTCTTGTTGTGCTCGATACAGAGCCAGAAGTACGCCATCTGCTCGACCGAGAAGGTGCCGTACTCCACGAGGTCGATCGGCGTGAACGGGTCCTCGGCGTACTGGCGGATCGTGAACGCGGAGCCGCGGGGGGTCACCTCCTCGCCGAGCGCGAGCTCGGCGCGGGAGCCGTCCGGCAGCGTCGTCTCCACGATCGGGTCGCCGACGGAGACGTGGCGCCCGGACTGCTGGGCGAGCCGGATGACGTAGTTGTCGAGCTCGCCCTTCGCGAACGAGACGTTCGTCTCGATGTCGGTGTAGTCGTCGTGGTAGACGAAGATCGGGAGGTCGTACCCGTCACAGGAGACGTCCTCGATGTGGCGGTCGTTCAGCAGGGGGTCGACCTTCCCGTAGCCGCGGAAGTCACGGTAGAGGTAGTACGCGAGCGCGTGGAACGTCGCCATGTCGGCCTCGACGCCGTACCCCTCCAACAACGCCTGCAGCTCCTTCCGAAGCGTCTCCTCGTCGGTCTTGCCGGTCCCCTCGCGGTACAGCAGTGGATCGCGGATGTCGTCGACGACGCGGTCGAGGAGGTCGCGCTCGAACTCGTCGAGGTCCGGCTCGACCGCGTAGTACCGGTGCTCGCTCTCGGCGTCGTCGTAGGTGATCACGACGTACGCGTACGGGGCGTTCACCCAGTAGCGGTCGACCTCGCGCTCGCCCTCCGGCACCGTGAAGTCGGCGAGCGGGCCGTCCTCGCCCGGGCGGAAGGAGCGGACGTCGAGTTCCGACCCCCGCAGTATCTCCCACGTTCGAGAGAGCCGCCGCCGGAGGGCCTCGAAGCGGTCTCCGGCGTCGTCGCGAGCGTCACTCGCCATCTCGTTACGGTCCGTATGCGGCGTGGTGGTTTAAATTCCACCGAGCGATTATCAACCGCGAGGCCGGGGGCGAGAGCCCGGCGTCAGCCTCAGTCTCGGCCGTCCGCGCCGGAACCCGCCCGTTACGTTGATACGTACCGACCGCAAACAACAACATAGGCAATGCGGCGTGACTACTTCGAACTGACCGTCGAGGGCGTTGGCGACGGCGCCGACGAGCGGGCGACGCCCGTCGTCCGGATCGATTTCCACGGGCCGGAGGGACTCCTACGCGACCGGCTCTCTGACACTGAGGGCGACCTTCTCGATGCCGCCGAGGTGGACGTGGCGTTCCGTCTCCGAGAACCGCTCTCCGACACTGCCGACCCCGAGGGCGTGGTCGGCGTGACGAACCGATACACCGGGGACTTCGTGCTGGAGCTCAACGAGACCGCGACGGACGTCCTCCCGTTCATCCACGCCGCGCGCGACTCGGCCGACGACGAGGACGCTCGCTACCGCGTCGTGATCGACGTCGAGGGCGAACGGCTCGTCTCCTACGACAAGGACACGTTCCTCGTCTACGACCACGAGGGGAACCTCCTCCGCAGCGAGAGCCTGATCCCCTCCGGCGTGGAGCTGTAGCGCCGGTCCCCGCCGCTCGTTTCTCCCGCGGCCGCCCAGATACTCACGTTGTCCCCCGCGACCGCTCAGATACTCACGTTGTCGCCGACGAGCCGAACCTCGTCGCCCGGCCGCAGCTCGAACGCCCCGTCGCCGCGGCCGTCGTTGACGTCGCACTCCACGTAGCCGTGGCTCCCGATCGTGACGAGTCGGTCGCCCGGATCGACCGCGCCGAACGTCTCCGCGACGGGCGTGAGCTCGCCGTTGACTCGGATCCAGTCGCTGCCGCGGACGAGCTCGCCCGGGACGTTCGTGACGACGTTACCGAACCGGTCGATGACGAGCACCTCGCCGTCGACGGCAACGGGGTCGCCGTCCTCGTCGCGCTCGACGGTCGGCTCGGGGAACGCGATGTCGACCGGGTCGCTCGCGGGCGAGAGGTCGGCCATCGAGTCGAGGGCGGCGGCGACTCCCTCCGGACCCGCGGCCGCGGACCCCTCGTCGAGCCGAGCGCGGACCCGCGCCGCGACCGGCGCGAACACGTCGCGGCCGTGGAACGTCTGGCTCGCGGGGTCGTCGACGTCGACGGCGAACGCCTCCACGTCGGGGGCGTCGCCTCCCGCTTCCGCGCCGGCGCTCTCCGCCGCCGACCGCTCGGCGAGCGCCCTCGCGGGCGGCATCGCGAGCCCGTTGTCGGGCGCCACGAGCACGTGGGCCCCGGCGCGGACGACGAGCGCGTCCCGGTCGGTGCCGACGCCGGGGTCGACGACGGCGCAGTGGACGGCCGGCGGGAACTCCGGGAGGACGAACCGGAGCCAGAACGCGGCCGCCCGCGGGTCGCCGCGCGGGAGGTCGTGGGCGACGTCGATCATCTCGGCGTCCGTGCGGCGTCGGATCACGCCCTTCATCGCGGCGGGGTACGGCGAGCCGAAGTCCGAGGCGAGCGTTATCATACGCGATCCGAACGCCGGCTGATTCCTAAAAGGCGGCGACTACGCGTCCACCGGCGACTACGCGTCCATCGGGGGCTCGCCGTTCGTGTCGGTCTCGGCGATCCGGCGGATGCGCTCGACGCCGTCGATCTCCTCGATCACGCGACTGACGGCCTCCGGGACCAGCGCCTCCCAGTCGGCGCCGTGTATCATCCGCTCGCGGAGCTCCGTCCCTTCCAACACGTCCCGGCGGAACATGGGCGAGCCGCGCACCTCGACGCCGGCCTCCTCGAACAGCCGGACGACGAGCGGGTTGTTCGAGTAGGCCACGTCGAACCGCGGGGTCATGCTCTGGACGTGGCTCACCCACACGGAGTTGCGGTCGAGGTCCTCGATGGGCACGACGTAGGTGGTGACGTCGAGGTGCTCGACGGCCTTCGTCACCATCATCACGCGCTCGCCGGCCGTGAACGGGTTCCGAGTGGTGTGGGAGTCGCCGGCGGAACCGATCCCTAACACGAGCTCGTCGACCTCGCCGGCGATCTCCTCGACCATGTGCCGGTGTCCGTCGTGAAACGGCTGATACCGCCCGATGTAGAACCCGCGCATGGATCCACGTTGGGCGGCCAGTATTTATAAACCCCGTGGGACGCCCCAAACGGAGATATCGGTGCCTATAGCCGCTCATGGACCGTTTTCTCTGTGTCTCAACGGATCGCCCGCGGGGAGAAAGTATATCAGTAGCCGACCCTTCGTTTTTCATAGCGATATCCGATTCTATGAGCAACGAAAAGGACGCGAACGACCCGCCGACCGAGGACCCCGAGAACCCGGACGAAACCGGGTCAGAGGCCTCGGATCCGGCGGGGAACGGCGAGGACGCCCCCGACGACGTCGCTCCCGACGACGGCGCTCGCGCGCCCGGCGAGGCCGACGAGGCCGAGGAGTCGGCGGACCGCGAGGAGCCGGTGGACGGCGAGGAGCCGGACGAGGTCTGGGACGACGGGATCGTCGTCGACGACGACCCGCGCCCGGACGACGCCGAGCCGGGTCACGGGGACGAGACCGGCGTCACCCCCGAGGGTGTCACCGAACAGAGCGAGGACGGCGACATCGACGAGCTCGGGAGCTCAGTCGAGGTCGAGGGTGCCGAGATCGAAGAAGACCCGGACGAGGACGACCTCCTCGGGGGACTCAAGATCGACACCACCGCCGAACTCGAGATCCCCGACCGCCTCGTCGACCAGGTGATCGGGCAGGAGCACGCCCGCGACGTGATCATCAAGGCGGCCAAGCAGCGCCGGCACGTGATGATGATCGGCTCGCCCGGGACCGGGAAGTCGATGCTCGCGAAGGCGATGTCCGAGCTGCTCCCGAAAGAGGAGCTGCAGGACGTCCTCGTCTACCACAACCCGGACGACGGTAACAAGCCGAAGGTCCGGACCGTGCCGGCGGGGAAGGGCGACCAGATCGTCGACGCGCACCGCGAGGAGGCGCGCAAGCGCAACCAGATGCGGTCGCTGCTGATGTGGATCATCATCGCCGTCGTGCTGGGCTACGCGCTCATCATCGTCGGCCAGATCCTCGTCGGCATCATCGCCGCCGGGGTCGTCTACCTCGTCTTCCGCTACCTCAACCGCGGCTCCGACGCGATGATCCCGAACCTGCTGGTGAACAACGGTGACACGAAGACGGCGCCGTTCCGTGACGCGACCGGCGCGCACGCCGGCGCGCTGCTCGGCGACGTCCGGCACGACCCGTTCCAGTCCGGCGGGATGGAGACGCCCAGTCACGACCGCGTCGAGGCCGGGGCCATCCACAAGGCGAACAAGGGCGTGCTGTTCATCGACGAGATCAACACGCTCGACATCCGCAGCCAGCAGCACCTCATGACGGCGATCCAGGAGGGCGAGTTCTCGATAACGGGCCAGTCCGAGCGCTCCTCGGGCGCGATGGTCCAGACCGAGCCCGTCCCGACCGACTTCGTCATGATCGCGGCCGGGAACCTCGACGCGATGGAGAACATGCACCCGGCCCTCCGGAGCCGTATCAAGGGGTACGGCTACGAGGTGTACATGGAGGACACCATCGAGGACACCCCGGAGATGCGCCGGAAGTACGTCCGGTTCATCGCCCAGGAGGTCGCGAAGGACGGCCGCCTGCCGGAGTTCACGGCCGAGGCCGTCGAGGAGATCATCCTCGAGGCAAAGCGCCGGTCCGGCCGGAAGGGCCACCTCACGCTGAAGATGCGGAACCTCGGCGGGATGGTCCGCGTCGCCGGCGACATCGCCCGCGGCGAGGACGCCGAGATGACCTCCCGCGAGCACGTGCTGCAGGCGAAGGGGCGCTCGCGCTCCATCGAACAGCAGCTCGCGGACGACTTCATCGAGCGCCGGAAGGACTACGAGCTCCAGGTCTCCGACGGCTACGTCGTCGGCCGCGTCAACGGGCTCGCCGTGATGGGCGAGGACTCCGGGATCATGCTCCCGGTGATGGCCGAGGTCGCGCCCTCGCAGGGGCCCGGCGAGGTCATCGCCACGGGCCAGCTGAAGGAGATGGCCCAGGAGTCGGTGTCGAACGTCTCCGCGATCATCAAGAAGTTCTCCGACGAGAACATCTCGGAGATGGACATCCACATCCAGTTCGTGCAGGCGGGCCAGCAGGGCGTCGACGGCGACTCCGCGTCCATCACGGTCGCGACCGCCGTCATCTCCGCGTTAGAGAACGTCGGCGTCGACCAGAGCCTCGCGATGACCGGCTCGCTGTCGGTGCGCGGCGACGTGCTCCCCGTCGGCGGCGTGACCCACAAGATCGAGGCGGCCGCGAAGGCCGGCTGCACCCGGGTCATCATCCCGCAGGCGAACGAGCAGGACGTGATGATCGAAGACGAGTACAAGGAGATGGTCGAGATCATCCCGGTCTCGCACATCAGCGAGGTGCTCGACATCGCGCTGGAGGGCGAGGCCGAGAAGGACTCGCTGGTCTCCCGGCTCAAGTCGATCACCGGCTCGGCCCTGAAGGAGGGGAGCGTCTCCGGTCCCTCCAGCCCGAGCCCGCAGTAAGACCGCCTCGACACCGCACCAGATGCCGGACTGGGCGGCGTTCGCGTTCGCGACCGCTGTCCTGACGCTGTCGATTCTCTTTCTGACTCGTCGCTCGGAGCGACTGCTGGAGCGGGCCCGGATCGCCGACTCCCGGGACGAGGTCAGCGACGCTCCGAGCGACGTCGGTGACGCCGGTCGCGACCCCCGAGGGGAAGCCGACGGAAACGCCGCCGACACCGAGAGCGACCCCGACGCTCCCGGCGTCGAGGGAGCCGCCGACACCGGGGCCGGCCCCGCGATCCGCCGGCCAGACGACCGCCCGGTCCTCACGACGCGACTGCTGCTCCTCAACGCCGCCGCGTCGCAGGCGGGCGGGCTCGTCGTCCTCGCCGCGGTCGCGTGGTGGGCCGCGGTGCCGGCGGCGGCGTTCGGCGTCGGCGGGACGCACCCGACGCTCGGCGTCGGGCCAGTCGCGTCGCTGGGGACCCCCGCGCTCGTCGCGGTCGGCGTCACCGCGGGAATCGCTCTCACCACCGGCAACGAGGCGGCCGCCCGACTGGGTTCGCGCGTCGGCCTCGCGCCGTCGGACCGGCTCCGCGCAGCGATGGCTCCCGGGACGGCCGGCGAGTGGGTCCTGCTGCTCATCGTCGCGCTCCCGGTCGTCGCGGTCTTCGAGGAGGCGCTGTTCCGCGGCGCGCTGGTCGGCGCGCTCGCGGCGGGCTTCGCGGTCGACCCGTGGCTCCTCGCGGTCGGCTCGTCGGTCGCCTTCGGCCTCGGCCACGGGGCGCAGGGGCGGTTGGGAATCGTCGTCGCGGGCGCGCTCGGGCTGGCGCTCGCGGGGCTGTTCGTCGCCACGGGGAGCCTGCTCGTCCCGGTCGTCGCCCACTACGTCGTCAACGCCGTCGAGTTCGCTGTTCACGAGCGGTCGTAGCGGGTCCCGCGGTGGGAAGCGCCCCGCCCCCTTTTTATTCCACCGGCACGAACGACGGACGATGAGCGGGAAACCGACCGTCGGCGAGTACATGACCCGCGACGTCGAGACCGTCAGCCCCGACGAGACGGTCGGCGAGGTCGCGCGGCGGATGGCCGAGAGCGACGGTCACAACGGGTTCCCCGTCACGCAGGGGCGGACCGTCGAGGGGTTCGTCTCGGCCGCCGATCTGCTGCTCGCCGACGACGAGGCCCCCGTCTTCACCGTGATGTCCGACGACCTCATCGTCGCGCACCCGGACATGAAGGTGACCGACGCCGCCCGGGTCATCCTCCGCTCCGGGATCCAGCGGCTCCCCGTCGTCGACGACGCCGACAACCTCGTTGGGATCATCTCGAACACGGACGTGGTCCGCTCGCAGATCGAGCGCGCCACGCCCAGCAAGGTCGGGAAGCTGATGCGGACCCTCGAACAGATCCACGGCGTCGCGCTCTCGGAGGAGCGCCGCGAGGTCCGGCTCACCGACCTCATCCCGACGCAGGCTCGGGTGTACGCCGACGAGCTGGAGGGGCGTCAGTACGAGCTGCAGCGCGGGCTCGCGGAGCCGCTGGTCGTCATCGACAACGGCGGCACGCTCCACCTCGCCGACGGCCACCACCGGGTGATGGCCGCCCACGAGGCGGGCATCGAGACGATGGACGCGTACGTGATCGTCCCCGAGCGCGCGGTCGACCTCGGGATGGCCAAGACCGCCGAGAAGGAGGGGTTAGACGACATCACCGACATCGAGATCGTCGACTACGCGCGACACCCCCTCGTGGAGACGACCAAGCGGCTGCAGTGACCGAGGAACGCGGACCGTCGGCGACCGGGGTCGACGACGGGTGGATTTATGTAATTAGACGGAAATGAATCGGCCATGGGATCTCGCATCCGACGCGCACTCTCTCGGGCAACGCTCGCCGCGGTCGGCGGGGCCGCCGGCGCCGCGGTCGGCGGACTGATCAGTCGACAGGCCGCGAGCAGCGGCGCCGCGCTCGGCGCGTTCGCCGGCGCGACCGTCGCCGACGTCCGGTCCGATCCGGGCGGCTTCCTCGCCGCACTGCGGTCGGACGACGAGGACGAAGCGCTCGACGAGGCCGACGACGCGGCGACCGCATAGCGAGGCGACGGGTCGGGCCGCCGAGCGCCCGTGGCCGTTCGGGAACGCCTATACGCCGGGGACGAGTAGCCGCCGGTAATGACCGACACCGACGCCGACGCGGGCTGGTTCGCGGGCCGCGCCGCGGACGAGGCGGCCGGGGGCGACGCGGCCGAGGCCGCCCACGATCGGATCTCGGACGGCGAGGCAGAGGAGCCGCGCGACTGGCCGGCGCTCGCCGTCGGCTCCGGGTTCGCGGAGTCGACCGACGACTACTACGACCGGCTCCACGGGGCGACCGTGGCGGCGACCCGCGCGACCGTCCGCGAGCGCGAGCGCGCAGACGACCGACAGCTGATCCACGCCGTGCGGGCGATGGACGACTGCGAGCGCACCGCCAACGAGCTGGCCGAGCGCGCCGCCGAGTGGGCGGGGAGCCTGTTTGACGACGCGGAGCCGGGTATCGAAGGCGCTCGGGCGGTGGCGGACCGCGAGCCCGAGAGCGAGCTGGAGCGCCGGGCCGTGTCGCTCGCGGAGCGCGTCGTCGGACTCGCCGACGAGCGCGACGCGCTCGCCGCGTCGATCGACCGGATCGCGCCCGTTGTCGCGCCGAACCTCGCCGAGATGGCCGGCCCGGAGCTCGCGGCGCGGCTGATCGCCCTCGCCGGCGGGCTGGAGTCGCTCGCGAAGAAGCCCTCCGGCACGGTGCAGGTGCTCGGCGCGGAGGACGCGCTGTTCGCGCACCTCTCCGGGCGCGCCCCCTCCCCGAAACACGGGATCATCTACACGCACGACTACGTCCGCAACACCCGGCCCGAGGACCGCGGGTCGGCCGCGCGCGCGCTCGCCGGGAAGCTGACGCTCGCGGCCCGCGTCGACCACTACGCCGGGGAGCGCCGGGAGACGCTCCACGCGGAGCTCCGCGAGCGGATGGCGACGATACGGGCGCGGGCGGAGCCGGACGCGGCGGCGGACGACGCCGCCGACGCGGGGGGTGACGCGTGAGCGACCCCTCGCTCCCCGACGGCGTCGAACGCCGCGAGATCGCCGGCGAGACGCGGCTCGCGACGCGCGGCCCGCCCGTGTACGGCGAGCCGACCGCCGACGGCTGGCGGGCGTGGGACCCGGAGCGCTCGAAGCTCGGCGGGATGTTGGAGCTCGGATTCGACACCGGGCTGACCGGCGGGGAAACCGTCCTGTACCTCGGCGCCGCCAGCGGGACGACCGTCAGCCACGTCGCCGACTTCGCGGGGCCGACGTACGCGGTCGAGTTCGCCCCGCGCCCCGCCCGCGACCTCCTCGACGCCGCGGAGCCGCGCGACCGGCTGTTCCCGCTGTTGAAGGACGCCCGGAAGCCGGAGACGTACGCGCACGTCGTCGAGGCCGACGTCGACGCGATCGTCCAAGACGTGGCGACCCGCGGGCAAGCGGCCGTGGCGGCGCGGAACGCGCGGTTCCTCGACGACGACGGTCGGCTCCTGCTCGCGGTGAAGGCGCGGAGCGAGGACGCCACCGCGGCGCCGACCGACGTGTTCGAGGCCGCGCTCGACGAACTCGGAGAGACCTACGAGATCCTGGAGACGCGGCGGCTCGACCGGTACCACGAGGACCACCTCGGCGTCGTGGCGACGCCGCGGTAACGGGCCGTGCCGACGCCGCAGTAACAGGACCGCGCCGATGCGGACGCGGCTACCAAGTCGGCGGCGAGAAGCCGGCGTCCTCTAGGATCGGCTTCCACCGCTTCTGCACGGAGAGCCGAGAGACGTCCATCGCGTCGGCGACGGCGGACTGCGACCGCTCCTGCCCGCGGATCAGCGCGGCGGCGTAGAGGCTGGCGGCGGCGGCGACGCGCTTCCCGCGGTCGTCGTCGGGGGCCCGCGATAAGAAGAGGTCGGTCGCCGTCGAGAGCGCCTCGTCGTCGAGGTCGAGCGTCGCGCACGCGTCGTCGATCCGGTCGATCCACGCCGCGTTGTCGACGCGATCGCTCGCTCGATACATATCCTTACGTTGGGGGGTGCGACATAAAAAGGCCGCGCGGGGAGACGCCGGCTGACGGGGCGCTCGGGCGGCGTCGGTGGAGGCGTTCGTCGGTCCCCGTCCGTCGCCCTGAAGTCGACGCCGCCCGTACGTCTGGTATGTCCACGCAAGCGTGGGACGAGACGCGGGTGCGCGATCTGCACGACGACTTGGTGTCGCTGTACGAGCCGGTGGACAGGGTGGCCGAGCACGGCGCCGACCCGACCGCCGAGCCCGGCGAGGGCGTGCGCCAGCTGGTCACGACGATCCTCTCGCAGAACGTCGCCGACGCGAACACGAGCCGGGCGGCGGCGGCGCTGTTCGACCGCTACGACGACTTCGCGGCGATCGAGGCGGCCGACCACGGCGAGCTGGCGGAGACGATCCGCGTCGCCGGGCTCGCCGACCAGAAGGCCGCCCGGATACAGCGCGCGCTCGCCGCGGTCCGCGAGGAGACCGGCGGCGCCTACTCGCTGGCGTTCCTCGACGCGATGCCGACCGACGACGCGAAGGACTGGCTCACGGCGATCAAGGGGGTCGGTCCGAAGACCGCGAGCGTCGTCCTGAACTTCCACTTCGGCAAGCCGACGATGGCGGTCGACACACACGTCGAGCGCGTCTCGAAGCGCTTCGGGCTCGTCTCGGAGTCGGCCTCGAACCAGGCGGCCCACGACGCCCTCGACGAGCTCGTGCCCGACGAGCTGATCTACCCGCTCCACGTGCTGTTGATCCGCCACGGCCGGACCCACTGTTCGGCGCGCGGCGCCGACTGCGACAACCCCGTCTGCGCGGCCTACTGCGACTGCGAGTTCTGCGCGTGACTGCGAGCCCCCGCAGAAGAACGAGCGCCTATGGTCGTCCGGCCGATAGGGCCGGGCAAGCATGCACGCGCAGATCGGTGCGGTCCTGAGCGCGGTCAGGTGGGTCGACCGCCTCGCGGCCGAGTTCGTCGCCGCCGTCCGCACGCCGTTCCTGACCGAGATGATGACGTCGATGACCGGCCTCGGCTCCGTCACGGCCGGCGTCGTGATCGTCGGCCTGTTCTACCTCGCGGGCTGGCGCGAGGAGTTCGTTAAGAGCGTCGTCGCGCTCTCACTGCTCGGCGTCGTCGTCTGGGGGTTGATGTCGCTCGTCGAGCGCCCGTTCCCGCCGAATCCGGTCTGCGTGACCGAGGGCGGCGGCGGGACCACGAGCTCGTTCCCCTCCGGGCACTCCGCCGCCGTCACGGCGTACGCGGGGATCGCGTGGAACTCCGACGAACTCCCGTTCGCGGCCACCGCGGGCTTCGCCGCCCTCATCTCGTTCTCGCGGATCTACCTCGGCACCCACTACCTCTCGGACACGCTCTTCGGGATCGGACTGGGGATCGCCGCGGTCCTGTTCGCGGAGTGGGTCCTCGACCGCGTCGGCGAGGAAGCGGTCCTCGACCGCCTGCCGTTCGAGGCCGACATCTGAGGGCGCCGGCGCGGTCGACGCCCCCGTAGCGACAACTATTTTTGACCGACTCGGGTACGGTAGTCCGCGCGCGGGTTGCCGAGCCAGGCCAAAGGCGTAGCGCTTAGGACGCTATCCCGTAGGGGTCCGCCGGTTCGAATCCGGTCCCGCGCATGCTTCTCCGAGCAGTTCGCGAGGAGAAGCATCACGACGAGGATTCGAACCCTGCAAGACGCAGCGCGAGCGAAGTGAGCGACCGTCTTGCTCCGGTTCGAATCCGGTCCCGCGCACTGAGGAGCGAAGCGACGAGGGAGCAGGAGCGGTTCGAATCCTCCCAGACGCGCGCAGCGAAGCGAGCACGTCTGGTTCCGGTTCGAATCCGGTCCCGCGCATGCTTCTCCGAGCAGTTCGCGAGGAGAAGCATCACGACGACGATTCGAACCCTGCAAGACGCAGCGCGAACGAAGTGAGCGACCGTCTTGCTCCGGTTCGAATCCGGTCCCGCGCATGCTTCTCCGAGCAGTTCGCGAGGAGAAGCATCGCTATGAGGTGTGTCGGGGACGGGAACCAGGCCGAACGGAGCGACAACGGAACGAACGACCGCTTTGCTCCGGCCGAGGTCACCACTTGAGGGCGACTGTTCGAGAGGCGACGGAACCCCGCGACCGACGCCGGGAGCCCGCGCTCACCACACGCTGCCGCGGTACTCGAGAGACATGTGGTCGATCGTGTCCGGCGGGATCCCCATCTCCTCGAACATGGTACGGAAGACGGCGCGAACGGTCGCCTCCTCGAACGACCGCGACGCGCGCGTCTGCGCGTCGACCTCGACGCCGCCGTGGTAGTCGAGGTGCACGCGGTAGGTGTACCCGTCCGCTTCGTGCGTCACGGTCGCCCGGGAGAGCACGAACTCGACGCTCCCGAGCCGCCCGTCGCCAGCGTAGTACTCGCGCTCGTGCCAGCCGTCGCCGGGCGACGAGGTCGCGTTGACGGTCGCCGCGCTCGCCGTCAGCGCGTCGTACGTGGCTTCGAACGCCACCGGCTCGCCGACCTCGACGCTCGGGGTGCCGGCGCCCGGTTCGGCGGGATCGGTCGTCCTGATCTCGGTTTTGATCTCCTCGACGTACGCCTCCGCGGTGGGCTCGTCCATCTCGAACAGGAGCGTGAGGCGGTCGACGAGCCACTCGTCGGGCGGGAGGTCGTCGACGGTGAAGCCGCCGCGCGCGTCGTCCGCGAAGAGCGTCACGACGGTCGTCCCCTCGTCGGCGTAGAACGTCGCCCACAACCGCTTCGTCTCCGAGTGGTCGAACGTGACTCTGAACGCCTCGTACTCCGGGCCGAGCTCGGCGTCGAGCTCGTCGATGCCCTCGGGGTGGAAACCGCTGGACTCGACGCGCTCGACCGCGTAGCCGGCGGCTCCGGCCCGCGCGAGCGCGTCCTCGTACGCGACGCCCGAGACGGTCACGCCGTCGGAGGAGTACGACGCCACGTCGGACCCGATCAGGACCCCGGCGAACACCGCGTACGCGGCGACGCCGACAACGACGACCCCGACGAGGGCGACCGCGACCCATCTCCATGCCTTCATACTGAATGACACTTCCCGCGAGGGTATAGCTGTGCCGTCGACACCGCCGGGACAGACGGTCTCCGCATCAGGTGCGGAGGTCGACCGCGGTTGCGACCGAGCTCCCGTCAACGCTTGCCGCCGACCGAGCTCCCGTCAACGCTTGCCGCCGACCGCGTCCCTGCACAAACGCGACCGCTATCGCGGAACGCCGACAGCGTTCGCCGTTGTGACCCGCGTTAAACCGATACGAGCAGATGAACGAGTATGGACACTGAATTCGCGTACTGGGTCCCGAACGTCAGCGGCGGGCTGGTCGTGTCGGACTGGGAGACGGAGACGGACTGGACGTACGACTACAATCTCGACCTCGCCCGCACGGCGGAGGACGTCGGCTTCGACTACGCGCTCGCACAGGCGCGCTTCTTCGGCAGCTACGGCGCCGAAAAGCAGCTGGAGGCGCTGTCGATCGCCAACGCGCTCGCGGCGCAGACCGACGAGCTACACGTCATCGGCGCGGTGCATCCGGGGTTGTGGGAGCCCGGCCCGCTGGCGAACTTCATCGCCACCGCCGACCGCATCAGTAACGGCCGCTTCTCGATCAACGTCGTCTCCGGCTGGTTCAAAGGGGAGTTCACCGGGTTCGGTCAGCCGTGGCTCGCGCACGACGAGCGGTACGCCCGTTCGACCGAGTTCATCGAGGTGTTGCAGGCGCTGTGGACCGAAGACCGGGCGACCTACGACGGCCGATTCTACACGATCGGAAAGGACATCGACGGCTTCGAGGGCGCGCCGATGGAACCAAAGCCGGTCCAAGACCCGTACCCGCAGGTGTTCCAGGGCGGGAACTCGCAGGCGGCCCGGGAGATGGCCGCGAAGCACGCCGACGTGCTGTTCATCAACGGGGGAAGCCTCCAAGAGATCCGCGCCGTCATCGAGGACGTCGAGGAGTACGCCGCGGAGTTCGGCACGGAGCCGCCGCGGTTCGCCGCGAACGCGTTCGTCATCCAGCGGGACACCGAGTCCGAGGCCAAGGCGGTCCTCGAGGGGATCATCGAGAACGCCACCGACGAGGCGGTCGACGCGTTCAAACAGCAGGTGAAACAGGCCGGGCAGTCGTCGGCCGAGGGCGACGGGATGTGGTCGGACTCCGAGTTCGAGGACCTCGTCCAGTACAACGACGGGTTCAAGACCGGGCTCATCGGCACCGAGGAGCAGATAATCGAGCGCGTCCGGAAGCTCGACGCGATCGGCGTCGACATCGTCCTCACGGGCTTCCTCGACTTCGAGCCGGAGCTCGAACGCTTCGGCGAGACGATCATCCCGGCGATCGAGGCGGCCGACCCGCTCGATCCGGACGAGATCGAGGCGGTCGACGAGATCGAGGACGTCGGCGGCGCGAAGGTGGCGAAGTGATGGCCGAGCGAACGCTCCTCGGGATCGTCGGCAGCGTCTCCGCCGACTCCCGGACTCGGACCGCGGTCGAGGTCGCGCTGGACGCGGCGGCTGACACGCATGACGTCGACACCGCTGTCCTTCACCTCGCCGACTACGACCTCGCGACCGCCGACGGGCGCGGGATCGACAACCACGAGGGGGACACCGCCGACGCGCTCGAACTGATCGTCGAGGCCGACGCGTACGTCGTCGGCACGCCCGTCTACCGCGGGTCGTACTCGGGCGCGCTGAAGAACCTCTTCGACATGGTGCCCCGCGGGGAGTGGCAGGGCGACGTCGCGCCCTTCGAGAACGCCGCGGTCGGGCTCGTCGCGACGGGCGCGACCGACCACCACTTCCTCGCGGTCGACCAGGAGCTCCGCCCGGCGTTCGCGTTCTTCGGCGCCCACACGGTCGGGGGCGCGACGTACGCGAGCGGCGACGACTTCGCGGACGGAGAGCTCGTCGACGAGGGGGTTGGCGACCGGCTCGCGACCCTCGGCGAGGCCACCGTCGAGCTGGCGGCGGCGATCGACGATGGCGACGCACTCGGGTCGCTCGGACCGGCGGTGTAGCGTCCCCGGGCCCTCGGCGTCACCAGGGTCCGCGAGATCACCGAGACGACGGCCGCGGCGCTCGTCGGATTCCTACGGCGCGGTGCTCGGTGCCAGTCAGAGTTATGTCGCCGCCGGCACGACCGCCGCGTATGACCACCGACACGTCCGGGACGCTCGGAGACCGGTTCTGGCGGCGGCACTCGAACCCCAAGAGCGGCTGGACGCGCGTCCCGCTGGGTCCGGTCATCGTGTACGCCGTCTACCGCCGCGACTGGCGACTGCTCTGTGCCGCGCTCGCGTGGACGACGATCAACCCGCTCCTGTTCTCGCCGCCCGAGACCGACGACGCCTGGATGACCCGAGCGGTGCTCGCCGAGCGGTGGTGGATCGGCGAGGCGGGGAACCGGACGGTCGGGCTCGGCTATCCGAACGTCTGTAACGCCGCCGGAGCGCTCGGCTTCGTTTACGCACTGTCCGCCGCGTGGCGCCGGTCGGCGAGGGGCGCGACGCTCGGCGCCGTCGCCAGCGTCGCCCTGAAGCTCTGGTGGCTCCGCGTGTTGGTGAGGCGGTACGACCGCCGAGACGAGTAGCGTCGCGAACGCGCGTTGGCGTTGTCGCCGAGCGACTCGTTGCGCTGGCTCTGTTAAAATCGTCTTCCTCAGACGTATTCTCGTTTGAAACGCCCGGGCGCTGAGACGTACTAACTGATTGTTACGGATTCTACTAGTTCGAAGAGATGTCCCGACAGTCGTGCGAGATACACAGCGCGTATCGGTCATTCCTCGGTCGGTGGTTCGAGATAGGTTTCGAGTGCGTCGACGACGGTCTGGGCGAACGACTCGCTAAGTCGACCCTGCCGCTGAACAATCGCCGCATGCTTCGGCGACGCTACTGTCCACGGTGAGGCGTAACTCTGGCGGGGCATCCCGCCGTTGACCCAGTCGCCGTCGTCAAGCGGGATGCCCTCGTCGTGGGGCGTCGTTGTCAGCGTGACCGTCATGTACTCCTCGTCGCCGAACGGATGAGTCTCGTTGTTCAAAATCAGCCACGGCCGCGGGTTCTCACCCGACTTGAACGGATTCGGCCCCCAGACGACATCGCCGCGCTGATAGCTCAGTCAGTCTCCTCGTCGTCGACGGCGTGCTCCAGCCACTCCTCCATGTTCTCCTCACCGAAGCGGTCATTCGAGGCGCGCGTGCTCTCAACCATACTCGTGTAGGCGGCCACATCGTCGGCCTCGCCGAGTGCCCAGTAGTTGCCTTTGTGGCGGACAAGTCCACGGTCTTCGAGACGCGAAAGGACGACGCTGATGCTGCCGGCCTTCACGCCAGTTGCTTCCCGAATCTCGCTCTGGGTGAACGCCTGATCGGGATGAGTGGCGAGGAACCGCATCACGCGGTCGGCGTTGGTCTCTCCGCTCTGCTGGAGTCGGTCTTCAGGGGAGGATTCAAACGTCTCGATGTCGATGGGCATATGTATCCTCATGTCGTCAAATGTATTAGTTGTATCGGCGTATTTTTGATCAGTCTGGCTAGCGCATATACTCAGGGTGTCATAGAACAGTTGGCATATCCGTTCTTCGCTCCTCCGATTTGCTCAGTACAGGGAAATCACAAATTACTTGATAAACTTAGTTCGCTGAGTCTGGGTTCCCGTTCGGTCGAAGCACCGTATTAAAGAGAAGCACAAGTCCTGTAAGTACGACTACGCCCCCAATTGAGCGAGCAGCAGTCGATATCCCTGTCGTGTAACCACGTACCGCAACAGCGATATCACCGAGTGCCGCAACTCCAAGCCCGAGCAAAAATACAATTATGAAGAGTAGATAGCGAATCGATTCAAGTAGTTCATCTGTTTTGGAGGGCATCAAAACCAGTTCGAGTGGTGTTTGTGATAACTTTTTTGAAATCGTAAACGACTGATCAGTTCGCAGGCACGTTCTAACGGTTGGTCCAAGCTCCAAACAGAGAAATAACTCAGTCGCCGTGCTGACTACACCCTCTGTATCTCGCACGTCGTTTCTGACACGATGTGGGGGAAAGACTCTGCATTAGTGGTGCGTCTCCTGCCCAAACCGGAATCGACTCAGACCCGATCAACTGCTACGTGTCGTAGGAGCCGTTGCACTGAGAATTCTTCGGGATTCCGGGATACCGAAAGGTCCCGCTCGGAGCGTGAGACGCGGGGGCCGCGAACACTCACTCCTCGCTGAGGCCGGCAACCACCACGTACAGGCCGAACGTCGCCATCACCGTTCCCGCCAGCTGCGTGCCTGCGGTCGGGAGGAAGCCGACGTCGGGGTACAGCAGCGGGGCCAGCATGAACCAGCCGCCGAACGCCGTCGTCAGGACCGCGGGCGGGAGGCTCGGCTCCCCCGTCGCCCGGAGCAGCTGGAGGTTCCGCGCCGCGAACACCAGTCCGAGGAGCCCGCTCGAACCGATGCTCCCCGTGAACGCACGGGAGCTATCGACCGCGAGCGGGAGCACCGCGACGCCGGCACACGTGACAGCGCAGATGGCCGTCGACGCCAAGAGGAACCGCGACGGTCGGTGTTGCACACGATTGCGTTGGGTTCGCGTTCAATAATTCTTCCGTCGCGACCACAGTCGGCGGGGTCGGTCTCGGGATATCACCGCCGCCGAGTGGGCGAAGATCGGAACGAAAACAGATTCCGTGTACACCGTCATTGATTGCTGGTTTCACCACTCATATGTGGGCGTGTCGTATCCGTTGGCACATGGCGGGACCGCCGATCCACGAGTTACACTTCGCGGAGGAACCGAGCGTCGACCGAGTCCCCGGCCCGAACTCGCGGCGCCTGCTCGACAGACAGGACACCATCGACAGCAGCGCGGTCGCGTACCCGAACGACATCCCCCTCGCGTTCGAGGAGGGGAAGGGCGCGACCCTGAAAGACGCGGACGGGAACGTGTTCCTCGACTTCTTCGCCGGCATCGGCGTCTACAACGTCGGCCACGCGAACCCGTACGTCAACGAGGGCGTCCACGAGCAGATCGACAAGCTCACCCACACCGTCGACTTCCCGACCGAGCCCCGCCTCGATCTCATCGACAAGCTCGACGAGATCGCGCCCGGGAGTCTCGCCGGCAACAGCCGGTTCGTCTTCGGCGGTCCCACCGGTAGCGACGCCGTCGAGGCGTCGATCAAGCTCGCGAAGTACAACACGGGCGGCAACGGGCTGCTCGCGTTCCGGAACTCCTACCACGGGGCGACGGCCGGCGCGATGAGCATCACGTCGAACAAGAAGTTCAAGAAGCCGTACGCGCCGCTGTTGCCCGACGTGGTCCACGCGCCGTTCCCGTACCCCTTCCGCGAGGGGCGGAGCCCCGAGGAGTCGGTCGACCGCGCGCTCGAAGAGGTCAGGGCGATCGTCGAGGAGCCGTACGGGGGCCTCACGGACCCGGCCGGCATCTTCGTCGAGCCGATACAGGGCGAGGGCGGCGTCGTCGCCCCGCCGGACGGGTTCCTCTCGGGACTCCGCGCGATCGCCGACGAGAACGACCTCCCGCTGATGTTCGACGAGATCCAGGTCGGGATGGGACGCACCGGCGAGTGGTGGGCGTCCGAACACTACGACGTGACGCCTGACGTGATGACGACCGCGAAGGCGCTCGGCGGGAACGGCCAGCCGCTGTCTGGGACGATGTACCACGAGGACCTGGACACGTGGGGACCGGGCGATCACGCGGGCACCTACCGAGGCCACGTCCCCGCGATGGTCGGCGGTCTGCGCGCGATCGAGTACATCGAGTCGCACGACCTGCTCGACCACGCGACGGAGGTCGGCGCGTGGATCCGCGACCGCCTCCGCGACGCCGGCGACGGCGACCCGGGGCTCGGCCAAGTCCGCGGCAAGGGGCTGTTCGTCGGCGCCGAGTTCGTCGACGCGAACGGCGACCCGGACGACGACCGCGTCGAGGCGATCCAGGAGTACTGCTACGAGCACGGCGTGCTCGTCTGGACGGCGGGCCAGTACGGCAACGTCGTCAGGCTGCTGCCGCCGCTGGTCCTGACCCAGCGGCAGGCGGAGGTCGGCACCGAGGTCATCGCCGACGCGATCGAAGCGACCGCGGAGCTGGCGATCGCGGAGTAGTCGGGCTCCGGCAACGTATCGCGTCCCGGTTCCGGTGGAATCGCGCGCGCTCAGAAACGTCGCCCGCGGCCGGGAAGCGACCTCACGCGGGCAGCGCCGAATCGGGCACCGTCCCGTCCTCGTCCCACCCGCGGTGTTCGTAGTACGATTCGATGGCGTCGTCGAGCCCGGGGAGCTCCTCCTCGTACGGGAGCCGGTCGTCGTCGACGTCGAGCCCTCGCTGATTGTTGAAGTGGCGCTCTAAGGTGACGGTCCGAGCGCCCGCGGCGAGCAGCTCCTCGAAGTCGGCGTCGAAGAGGAGCTCGTAGCGCTCCGGCGTCATGAAGTCCCGGGAGAACTTGCAGACGACGCCGCTGTCGTTGAGCGCCATCAGGTTCTCGCGCTCGACGAGCCGCTCCGCCTTCCCCTCGAACCCCGCGGGCTCCATCGCCTCGCCCTCCTCGACGAGGGGGTACTCCACGGAGTAGAACGTCGCGTACATGTGGTCGGCCCCGCGGTTCGCGACCGCGTACGAGAGCGCCTGCCCGTGGAGGAGCCGCCCCTCGTGGGCCGCGAAGTCCATGTTCTTCACCGACCAGTTGCCGACGCCGAGGTCGTCGTGGATCCGGCCGATCCCCTCCGCGAGCCGGTCGCCCACGCCGTCGCGGTGAGCGATCTGCTCGACGAGGTCCCAGATGAGCTCGCGGTTGCCGAACTCGTCCTCGGCGGCGAGGTACGCGGCGATCGTGTTGCCCGCGGAGATGGCGTCGAGCCCGTACTCGTCGCAGAGCCGGTTCGACTCCATCACGTCGACGATGTCGTCGACGCCGGAGTTCGAGCCGAACGCCATCGCCACCTCGAACTCGGGCCCCTCCGTCTCGACGCCGCGGGCCTCGTCGCGGGTCGGGAGCTTGCAGGCGAACGCGCACGCCGAACACGTCCCCTTCTTGTACTTCTTGTCGGCGACGGCGGCGCCGTTGATTCCCTCGACGCCCTCGAAGGAGCGCTCGGAGAAGTAGTACGACGGCAGCCCGTCCATCTCGTTGGCGAGGTCCATCACGGCCACCGTCCCCTGCTCTTTCATGATGTGGTCCTCGGTGGCGGCCTCGCGGTGGACGTCGTTGGCGGTCGCGTCGATCGAGAGCTCGGGCGCCGAGTCGCCGCCGAACGTGACGGCCTTGACGTTCTTCGAGCCGAGGACCGCGCCCAGCCCGCCGCGGCCGAACGCGCGCTCCTCGGTCGTCATGATCGACGCGAACCGGACCTCGTTCTCGCCCGCGGGCCCGACGGCCGCCGTCCGGTCGCTGGAGATGTCGTGTTCGTCGTCGAGGTAGTCGGCCGTCTCCGAGATGGTCGCCCCGGCGAGCTCCGGCACGGTTTCGAACTCGACGCCGTCGTCGCGCACGTGGACGACGACGAGCTCGTCGCTCGCGCCCGCCAGCTCGATCGCCCCGTACCCCGTCGCCGCGAGGTGGCGCGACACGAAGCCGCCGGCGTTCGACGACAGCAGCCCGTCCGTCAGCGGCGAGAGGGCGGTGCAGTTCGTCCGCCCCGTGAAGCTCATCTGGGAGGCCTGCATCGGCCCGGTGGTGAACACGGCGCGGTTCTCGTCGCCCAGCGGATCCGCGTCGAACGGGATCCGCTCGTGCGCGAGCCGCGTCGCCACGCCCCGTCCGCCGATGTATCGCTCCTGAACCCCCGTGATGTCCGTCTCGGACGTCGTCCGCTCGCCGACGTCGATCGACAGCAGCGGCCCGGTACTGTGTAGCATGTGCGACTATCAGTAGACGCGGTACAAAAAACCGACCCAAACCGCCCGAATTGAGGGTTTCACGCCCTCTCGACCGCGCTCACGAGACAGCTCGCGCGGCGTCTCAGCGACGCTTCGGGGCGAATTCGCGGGATTCGCGGGAGATGCGTACACAGTATCTGTTTTTAATGTACACGATAAATTTATACTCCTGCTGTCTGATCTCCTTCGTAGACGTCCTGTTATCATGCCACGGGAACACATCTTCGACGAGGCGGAGTACGAGCGGCGGGTGGCTCGGACGAAAGAGCGGTTGCGCGAGCGCGACCTCGACGCGATCGTCGTCAGCGACCCGGCGAACATGAACTACCTGACCGGCTACGACGGCTGGTCGTTTTACGTCCATCAGGCGGTCGTGGTGACGCCCGACCGCGACGAGCCGATCTGGATCGGTCGGGACATGGACGGCGACGGCGCGCGGGCGACGACGCACCTCGCCGAGGAGAGCGTCCGCGCGTACAGCGACGACCACGTGCAGTCGCCCCAAGACCTCCACCCGATGGACTACGTCGCCGGCGTCCTCGAGGAGCTGGACGTCGCGGACGGCCGTATCGGCTTAGAGATGGACGCCGCCTACTTCACCGCGAAGTCGTACACCCGACTGCAGGGGAACCTCCCGGACGCCGAGTTCGCGGACGCGACGCTGCTCGTCGGCTGGATCCGGGTCAAGAAGTCCGATCAAGAGCTGGAGTACATGCGGCAGGCCGCCCGCATCTCCGAGAACGCGATGCGGGCCGGCCTCGACGCCGTCGGCGAAGGCGTCCCGGAGTACGAGGTCGCCTCCGCCGTCTACCAGCAGCTGATCGACGGGACCGACGAGTACGGCGGCGACTACCCCGCGATCGTCCCGTTGATGCCGTCGGGCGACCACACGGGGACGCCCCACCTCACGTGGACGGACCGGCGGTACGAGGCGGGCGACCCGGTGATCATCGAGCTCTCCGGCTGTCGGCACCGCTACCACTCGCCGCTGGCGCGGACGACGTTCGTCGGCGAGCCGCCGGCCGAACTGCAAGAGACCGCCGATATCGTCGTCGAGGGGATCGAGGCGGCGCTCGACGCGGTCGAGCCCGGCGTCACGTGCGAGAGCGTCGAGCAGGCGTGGCGCACGACGATCGAGCGGTACGGGCTCGAGAAGGAGGACCGCATCGGCTACTCGATGGGGCTCGGCTACCCGCCGGACTGGGGTGAGCACACCGCGAGCATCCGCCCGGGCGACGACACCGTCCTCGAGGAGAACATGACGTTCCACATGATCCCCGGCATCTGGACCGACGAGATCGGCATGGAGATCAGCGAGACGTTCCGCGTCACGTCCACCGGTGCGGAGACGCTGGCCGATTTCCCCCGAGAGCTGTTCACCGCCTGACCGAGATCGAGCGAACGAGGCCGACCACGTCGCACCGACCGTCCCGCGCTGACCACGCCGCACCGACCGTCCCGCGCTGACCACGCCGCATCAACCGTCCCGCGCCGACCACACGAGCCACGCTACGGCCGACACCACTTATGAGCACGACACCCACCGTCGACGACGAAGAAGCAGAGACAGAGTCCGAATCGACCCTCGCGACCGCCCGGAAGCAGCTCCAGCGCGCCGCGACCAACGTCGAGGTCGATCCGGCGATCATCGAACGCCTCAAACACCCGACGCGGGTCCAGCAGGTCTCCGTGCCGCTCGAACGAGAGGAGGGCGGCGTCGACGTCTTCACCGGCTACCGCGCCCAGCACGACGACGTCCGCGGCCCGTACAAGGGCGGGCTCCGGTATCACCCGGAGGTCACCGCCGACGAGTGCACCGGCCTCTCGATGTGGATGACCTGGAAGTGCGCCGTGATGGACCTCCCCTTCGGCGGCGGGAAGGGCGGGATCGCGGTCGATCCCAAATCGCTGACCGACGACGAGCGCGAGCGGCTCACCCGGCGGTTCGCGGAGGAACTGCGCGACGTCGTCGGGCCGACGAAGGACGTTCCCGCGCCCGACATGGGGACCGACGCCCAGACGATGGCGTGGTTCATGGACGCCTACTCGATGCAGCAGGGCGAGACGATCCCGGGCGTCGTCACCGGGAAGCCCCCCGTCATCGGGGGGTCGTACGGCCGCGAGGCGGCGCCCGGCCGGTCGACGGCCATCATCACGCGCGAGGCCGTCGACTACTACGACCGCGAGATCGCCGACGCGACCGTCGCGGTGCAGGGGTTCGGCTCCGTCGGCGCCAACGCGGCCCGCCTCCTCGACGACTGGGGCGCGACCGTCGTCGCCGTCAGCGACGTGAACGGGGCGATCTACGATCCGGACGGCCTCGACACGCGCGCGGTCCCAACCCACGAGGAGGAGCCCGAAGCGGTGCTCACCCACGAGGCGCCGGAGACGCTGTCGAACGAGGCGGTCCTCGAACTCGACGTGGACGTGCTGATCCCCGCGGCCGTCGGCAACGTGATCACCGCGGGCAACGCCGACGCCGTCGACGCCGACATCGTCGTCGAGGGGGCGAACGGGCCGACGACGTTCGCCGCCGACGCGATCCTCGCCGAGCGCGACGTGGCGGTGATCCCGGACATCCTCGCGAACGCCGGCGGCGTCACGGTGTCGTACTTCGAGTGGCTCCAGGACATCAACCGGCGGACGTGGTCGCTGGAGCGCGTCAACGAGGAGTTAGAAGAACAGATGCTGTCCGCGTGGCGCGACGTGCGCGACGAGGTCGACGCGCGCGACCTGACGTGGCGCGACGCCGCCTACGTGGTCGCGCTGTCCCGGGTCGCCGAGGCGAAGGGTGCGCGCGGGCTCTGGCCCTGACGGGTCGCGGGCGCTGAGGCGCCGCGCCCGGCGCCTGTCACCGCGCGATACGGATCCGCCCGATCAGTCGTCCGCGTCCGGCGTGACGACCGCGTTCTCCAACTCGCCGCCCTCCTCGAGCGTCGCGACGTTGGTCGCGACGATGTCGGCCAACCGGTCCCAGTGCTTTGGCGTGTGGCCGCCCGTGTGCGGAGTGATGAGGCAGTTCTCTAAGTCCCAGAGGACGTGGTCCGACGGGAGCGGCTCGGGGTCGGTGACGTCGAGGGCGGCGCCGCGGATGCCCTCGGTCTGCAGCGCGGACACCAAGGCGTCGGTGTCGACGAGGCCGCCGCGGGCCGCGTTGACGACGACCGCCTCGGGCGGGAGCGTCGCCAGCTCCGCCTCCCCGACCATCCCGCGGGTCAGGTCGTTGAGCGGACACGCGAGCACGACGTAGTCGCTCCGTGCGAACGCCGCGTGGATGTCCTCGTCGTCGAACCCGAGCACCTCGTCGGTGGGGCCGCCCTTCTCCGGCGTGTAGCGGATCCCGATCGTCTCCACCTCGAACCCGGCGAGCCGCTGGACGACCGCCTGTCCGATCGAGCCGAGCCCCACGACTGTGACCGTGCTGTCGGTGAACTCGCGCGACTGGAAGTGGCGCCACTCGCCGTTCGTCTTCCGGCGGAACCCCTCGTGGAGGTCGCGCGCGAAGACGAGCATGTTGGCGATCGACTGCTCGGCGATTCCGGGGGCGTGGATGCCCCCCGCGTTCGTCACGCAAACCCCGTGATCGCGGAGCGCGTCGGTCGGGACGTGGTCGGTGCCGGCGAAGGTGCACGCGAACAGCTCAAGTCGGTCGGCGCGCTCGAGGAGGTCGGCGTCGAGCGTGATGCCGGTCGCGACGCGGGCCCGCGGCACGAGGTCGCGCTCCTCGGCGGGCGTCCGCGCGAGCGCGACCGTGCGGTCCGGGAGCCGCTCGCGGAGCGCGTCCGCGTACGACGCCATCGACAGTCCTTCCGTTCCCTCCCGCAGCACGACGACGTCCGGATCGGCGGTCTGGTGTGAACTCATGAGCGGTGGGCGCGTCGGAACGACGCGTTGGCGGATCAACGCGAGGGGGTTTCTTAGCTTTTTGTGTATCCTACGTACACGACAATTGTGTACGATCAACTACTCTTAAGACGGTCGAGTGAGAGAGCCACTCGCATGAACGAACCGATCCGCGATCGGCTCGCCAGCGTCCGCCGACGATTCCACCGCCACCCGGAGCCGGCGTGGCGCGAGTTCCTCACGACGGCGACGCTCGCCGAGGAGATCCGGGCGATCGGCGTCGACGAGCTCGCGATCGGCCCGGACGCGTACGACCCGGCCGACCGCATGGCCGTCCCCGAGGCGGACCTGGGCCCGTGGGTCGAGCGCGCCCGCGAACGCGGCGCGGACCCGGAGCTACTCGACCGCATGACCGGCGGAAACACCGGCGCCGTCGCCGTGCTCGACCGCGGCGACGGGCCCGTAATCGGGCTCCGCGTCGACATCGACGGGCTGTTCATCGAGGAGTCGACCGACCCCGACCACGACCCCGTCGACGAGGGGTTCCGCTCCGAGATCGACGGCACGATGCACGCCTGCGGCCACGACGTCCACATGACGTGGGGGCTCGCGGTCCTCGAAGCCATCGCCGAGAGCGACTTCGCCGGGCGGCTGGTCGTCTTCTTCCAGCCGGCCGAGGAGACCGGGGGCGGCGGTCACCCGATGGCGGAGAGCCGGTTCGCGGACGACCTCGACTACCTGCTCGCGGTCCACGTCGGCCTCGATCACCCGACCGGCGAGGTGGTCGCCGGGATCGAGAAGCCGCTGGCGATGGCGCACTTAGACGCGACGATCGAGGGCACGTCGGCGCACGCGGGGAAGGCGCCGAACGAGGGCGACAACGCGATGCAGGCGATGGGGACGGCGATCGTGAACGCGTACGGGATCGCCCGCCACGCCGACGGGATGACGCGCGTGAACGTCGGGAAGGCGGAGGCCGGCACCGCGAGCAACGTCATCGCCGAGCGCGCTCGGATGGAGGCCGAGGCGCGCGGCGAGACGACCGCGCTGATGGAGTACATGAAACACCGCTTCGAGACCACCGTGCGCGCCGCCGCGGCGATGCACGGCTGTCGCGGGACCGTCGACGTGGTGAGCGAGTCGCCGCGCGCGGACAGCGACCCGGAGCTGCAGGCGCTGGTGACGGACGTGGCCGGGGGGGTCGACGGGATCGACACCGTGCTCCCGGCGGCGGACTTCGGCGCGAGCGAGGACGCGACGTTCCTGATGGAGCGCGTTCAGGAGGCGGACGGGCTCGCCTCGTACCTCATCGTCGGCACGGACCACCCGACGAGCCACCACACCCCGACGTTCGACGTCGACGAGCGGAGCATCGGTCACGGCGTGGACGTGCTCGTCGGCGCGATCCGCGACCTCGAACGGCGACACCCGGTTCCGCGCGCCGAGACGCCCGGAGACGCGCGTCCGACCACCGAATGACCGAGGGCGATCCCGACGACCGCGACCGCGCTGACAGCGACCCGGACCCCGGGGAGCCGGACGCGTCGGCGACCGTCACGCGCGCCGACGTCGAGGACGCACGCGACCGGCTCGCCGGCGTCGCGCATCGGACGCCGCTCGACACCTCGCGCACCTTCGCCGAGATGAGCGGGGCGGATTCGCTGGGGCTCAAGCTCGAACAGCTCCAGCGGACCGGCTCGTTCAAGATCCGCGGGGCGTACAACGCCATGGCGCGGCTGTCCCCGGCCGAGCGGGAGAAGGTCGTCGCCGAGGCGCGGCTCGCGCTCGCGTCGTGGCCGGCGCGGGTCGGCGAGGTCGTCGACGCCGTGACGGCCGAGGGCGCCGAACTCGACGCCCTCGAACGGGCGCGCCGCACGGCGGTCGCCGAGGTCAACGGGGTGTCGGTCGTCGAGCGATCGGTCGTCGACGGGAGCTGAGAGGGGGGCAACGGAGACCGGAGGACTCTACCAGTTCAGAGAGGCGTTTCGATAGCCGTGCGAGAGATTATTACACTTTGCTCTGTAGTAGTTACATGACCGTCCTAGCCGAGTTCTCCATAGAGGCTGACCAGTTTCTACTGGGGAGGATCATCGCGAACTTCCCTGATGTCGCCGTAGAAATAGAGCGGGTCGTCCCGACTGGGAACCGAATCATGCCGTATATCTGGGGATACGGTGACGATTTGGACGAGTTCGTTACGGCGATGCGAGAGCATCCGAACGTCGAGTCGATTACCGCCGTGGATCGGGTCGACAACCAGGCGTTGTACAAAATCGAGTGGGAAGACCCTACGGAACGGCTCATCGCGGGGCTCGCAGAGACGACGGCGACGATTCTCAAGGCACAGAGTGACGACACGTGGACCTTCGAGATACGCTTCGAGGATAACGGGGGGCTGGCCGCGTTCAGCGAGTACTGTGCCTCACACGGTATCGAGTATCGGCTCAAGCGCGTCTCGGCGTTGACCGACTCGGAGTATTTTCAAAAAAGCTACGCCTTCACAGAACCCCAATACGAAGCGCTATCACTGGCAGTCGAACGCGGCTATTTCGAAATTCCGCGAGAAGTCACGTACGAGCAACTGGCTGGTCAACTCGGCGTCTCTGAGCAGGCGGTGTCGGAGCGCGTCCGCCGCGCGACGAACAAGGTGATGAGAGCCGCTATGGCTGGGCAACCGTCGTTTGATCTCTGAGCGGCCAGAAACGCAGGCCAGCTGTAACATTAATCGGCTTTACTGTACAAGGGTTCAAGTTTAGATAACACACACTAATAACTAATGTAGCGATGATCGAGCCAATACCGCTATCGCGACTCAGCGAGGACGAACTGTTGGATACGCTGTACAAAGCCTTGGCCAACCGGAAGCGGCGGAGAATGCTCCGGTATTTGGCCGATCATCCGGAACCGATCCCGACCACACAGCTAGCGACTGAAATGTCGGCCCTCGAGTACGGTTCCGAATCGTCAGCCGTCCCGACCGAACAGCAGTCAGATACGCACGTCTCCCTCTCCCACGTCCACCTCCCGATGCTCAACGAGGCCGGAATGGTGAGTTGGGATAGAGATAACGACACCATTGCGATCGCTCCCGCTCTACGGGAACTGGTCGTTACGACGACCGGCGACATCCTCGGCGTTTCGGCTTCTGTAAACGAATTATTATGAATAGCGACGCGTTTTGCCCGGATTTGTAGCAGACGCAATATGAGCAAATACAGCGTTCAGATTGTGCGCAGAGTCGCCGAGAAAGAAGGTGTCCACCCGACCGAGTTGGATGATACGCTGGGTGACGTAATCGATCCTGATGCGCTAGATCAGTTGATGATGTCTTTGGAAAGGAACCAGCGAGATTCGGTCGGTGCTCTCAGGTTCGAATTCTGTGGATACACGGTGCGTGTGTCTGCAGCAGGTGACATCGATATCCAGTGAAATGCGAAGCAGACCCGCCTTTACCGACGTCTCACGCGGGAGATAGTAGCAGAGCACACGGGTCCGGAGGAGACACTCGAGCGTGTCCAAGTGCCTCCAGAGCGAGAGCGCGTGCGACAGCCCGAACGCGCCGCAAACGTGAGTTGACGCGTCCCCGACCGCAGAACCATCCGTGTCTCGCGAGGCGTTCCTGACGGAAGCGATAGCGGACCGAATCCGGTCCGCAGGTGATCCGTACTGATCGAAACGAGCCGGACTGTTTCTCCGAGTGAGTGATTTAACACGCGCCGCACTGCCGGGTTCAGTTCCTCAGTTCGCCGCCGCGCTCGCGCTGACGGCGTCGATCGCGTCGAGGAAGAGCCCCGTACCGAGCGCGATCTCGCGTTCGGTCGCGTCGAGCGGGGGAAGGAGTCGGATCGTCTTCGTCCCGCAGCCGAGCGTCAGGAGCCCGCGGTCGAGCGAGGCCTCGACGACCGCCGAGCGCCGCTCCGCCGTGTCGAACTCCACCGCCAGCATCAACCCCTTGCCGCGGACGTCGACGACGGTGTCTGGCGCGTCGTCGCGGAGGAGCTCCCTCGCCTGCCGCCCCCTCCGGGTCGCGTTGTCGAGCAGGTCGTGTTCCTCGATCGCCTCCAGCGTGAACGCCCCCATCATCGAGCCGAGGAGGTCGCCGCCGCCGAACGTCGAGCCGAGGCGGTTCTTCTCCGACGGGAACACCTCCGACCGGGAGATCGTCGCGCCGACGCGCAGCGCCTTCGCGGCCGCGATCACGTCCGGCTCGATGGCGTAGTGGTCCGCCGCCCAGATCTCCCCCGTGCGGCCCATCCCCGACTGGATCTCGTCGACGACGAGCGGGATGTCGTACTCGTCGGTGACGGCCGCGACCTCGTTCATGAACGCCTCGCTGGGGAAGCGGTAGCCGCCGACGCCCTGGATCGGTTCGAGCGTCAGGAAGGCGATCTCCGCGGGGTCGACGTGCCCGCCCTCGGGCGCGAGCATGTTCCGGAGCCGCGAGCCGCCGCCGGCAAAGAAGCCGCAGTCGCAGGTCGCGGCGTCGCAACCGCGGTCAGCGCAGAACGGCACCGTCTCGATGCCGCTGATCTCCGGGTAGTGCCGGGTGTACACGTCCTTCGACTTCGTCAGCGAGAGCGTTCCGAGGGTGCGGCCGTGGAAGCTCCCGTCGAAGGCGACGCCGTACTTCGCCGGCGACCGGTGGTCGTGCGTGATCTTCATCGCGTTTTCCATCGCCTCGGCGCCGGAGTTCGAGAGGAAGACGGTGTCCATCCCGTACTGGCTGGAGACGTCGGTCAGCCGGTCCATGAGGTGGCTCGACCCCGGGAAGTCGGCCTCCTCCGGGCTCGGTCCGGAGCCGAAGTACATGTCCTGGCCGGCGATCTTCATCGGCTCGACGAGGTCGAACTCGCGGAGCTTCGAGAGCACCTTCTCGTTGTTGTAGCCGAGCGGGGCCGCGCCGATGTGACAGGTGAAGTCTAAGAGGACGTTGCCGTCGACGTCGGTGACGAAGGGTCCGTCGGCCTCGCGGGTCACGTCCCAGACGAACTCGTGGGAGTACTCGCTGGGCGCGGAGTGCGACTGGTGGAACTCGACCCAACGCTTCGCGTTCGGGCCGGGGAGCGCGTCCGCGGCGGGTTCAGCCGTATCCCTATCCATACACAGATTATGTATACGCCGTACATTAAAACTTGGTATAAACGAGGGTAAAACGGAACGCGAGCCGTCAGTCGTCGTCGGATCCGGCGGACTCGAACGAGGCCGACCGGGAGTCGCTCTCCTTGGACCCCCCGTACAGCACGGTCTCGTCCTGCAGTAACACCCGACCGTAGTTCGAACTGAACTCTCTGATGAGCGAGAGCATCGCGAGGAAGCAGACGAAGGCGAACGGCGCGCCGGTGATGATGACCGCGTCCTGCAGCGCCCCCGCTCCGCCCGCGCCGCCGATGATCATGAGGATGGCCGCGGTCATCCCGAGCACGACGCCCCAGAAGACCCGGTTGATCGTCGAGGGCCGCGCCTTCCCGCCGGTCGTCATCATCGAGACGGCGAGCGTCGAGGAGTCGGCCGAGGTGATGAAGAACGTCGTCACGAGGATCATGAACGCGATCATGAACACCGTTCCGAAGGGGAAGGCGCTGAAGAGGATGAAGCCCGAGATCTCCGGGGTGAAGTTGTTGATCACGGGAGCGAAGTCGGCAACGCCGGTGTGGTGGTACTGCAGCGCGGTGCCGCCGACGAACGTGAACCACGGGATGGTCGCCGCCGATGTCGCCATGATACCGGTGAACGCGACCTCGCGGACGGTCCGACCCTTGGAGATGCGGGCGATGAACAGGCCCGCGAACGGGGACCAGGAGAGCGCCCAGGCCCAGTAGAACACCGTCCACGCGTTGACCCATCCGGTGCCGCCCTCGGTCCCGACGCCGGCGAAGAGGCTCATCGAGGTGAAGTCGGCGATCATGCCGCCCACCGCCTGCGACCCCAGCGTGAGCAGGAACAGGGTCGGGCCGAGGATGAACGTCGCGAGCATGAGCGCGACGAAGAGGATCATGTTGAAGTTCGACAGCCGCCGGATACCCCTGTCGACTCCGAGCACCATCGAGATCGTGAACAACAGCGTCATCGTGGTCACCACGAGGAGGATACCGACGTTCCCCAAGTCGATCCCCCACTGGTAGTTGAGGCCGGCGATGAACTGGCTTCCGATGAACCCGAGCGACGTCGCCACGCCGCCGATCGTCGCGAAGACCGCGAGGATGTCGATGACCTTCGCGGCCGGGCCGTCGAGGTTGTCAGCGCCGAGGACGGGCGTCAGCGCCGACGAGACGCGCAGCGGCACGTTCTCGTAATTGTACGCGAAGTAGGCGATCGCGAGCCCCATGATCGTGAAGACCGCCAGCTGGGGCAGTGCCCAGTGGAACAGCGTCTGCTGGATCGCGATCGGAACCGCTTCCGCCGTCCCGCCTTCGATGCCGAACAGCGGCGACGGGCTGTCGTAGTAGAACAGCGCCTCGGTCGGTCCCCAGAACACGACGCCGGCCGCGAACCCTGCCGAGTACAGCATCGCGAAGAACGAAAGGAAGCTGTACTCCGGATCCGTGTCTCCCATCTTGATCTTCCCCCAGGGGCCCACGATCAGGAACAGCAGGAAGACGACGATCAGGAACACGATCACCAGCAGCGCCCAGTTGAGATAGGCGAGAACCTGCGACTGGACGGTCGCGATTCCGCTGGAGACGAACTCTTGATCGATGAAGAACGCCGCGATCACGCCGACCGTCAACAGCGCGCCGAACGCGAAGACGACGGGGTCGATCTCGTCGAGGAACTCCTCGACCATCCCCCGGTCCGCACCGCTCATACGGGGCCACCCCGACGACCGTGACCACTAGTTGGCCCGCGATCCCTCCGCCGGTCGAGTACCATGCCACGTGCTGGCATGGGATGTCGATCGAAGGTATACACAATAAGTGTTTCTCAATGTCCGAAAGTATAACCGTATTATGTAATCCGTATATGTGTTCAACGTATTCTGAAATGAGCGGTTGACTCACCGCTATTGGCATATCTATCTGAAATAATTGAACGTTTGAATAGAAAAAGCGCATCTACCCGAAACACCGGCTGGAATCACGTCGGAATCTGGACGGGGGCATCCCGATCTCCGACGGCCCGGCACGCGGGCGATCCCGGGGCGGGCAGCGAGGTGTCATCGATATCCGTTACCGGCGGAAATCAGTCGGTACGCGGCAGCGGATCATCGGTCGGGTAGCGTGCCGAGGTGGAGAAGGCGGCGGGAGCGAGCGAGTCGCCGACCCGTTCAGTTCGTCAGCTCTTCGAGCGTGCGCTCGTGAGAGGTCGCGCTCTCCGTCAGCTTCTCGGCGAACTCGTCGACGCGATCTTTGATCTCCTCGCCGGCCTCCTCCGGCGAGAACGACTCCGACATGGTCAGCAGGCGGACGAACGCGCGAAGCTCCTCGTCGGTGAGCTCCGCGAACTCGTCGTTCTCGAGCTTTTCGACCACCTCGTCGACGTCGATCTGGCCGACCGGCTCGACGTTGAACTCCACGTTGACCATGCGGTAGTTCGACCCGGCGAGCCGCTGTTCCGCCTTCCCGACGCCCTCGGAGAGCATGTCCTTGAACGGGGTGTGGTATCCCATCGTGCCGAGATGGAGGAACGCGAGCATGTCGGTGATCCCCTGCGTGTACGCCTCGCGGTCCTCGCCGTCAGGGTCGAACACCGTCTTTCGGTCCCGCTCTTCCAGACACTCGAAGAGGATGCTGAAATCGAGGATCGCGTTCCGGACGCGGCGGCGGATTCGGTTCCGCTTCTGTTTCCGCGAGTGGTCCGTGTAGTCCGTCTTCCGTCCGAGCAGAAAGTCACGGTCGGAGGGCGTGAGGATACCGCGAGGCCGGTCCGACTCGGCCGCCGCCTCCAGCGACTCCGGCACGTCGTTCTGGCTCATGGCGTAAATACCGAGGGCCAGCGGATTAACGGTACTGGTCGTGCCAACGGGTCCCGCCCGTCGACCGATCCGACGCCTCCCGCCGGCGCCCCGTTACGGGCGCCGCCGGGAGAGCTCGACGAACGCTTCCGTTAGCAAGTCGACGCCGATCGCGAGGCTCGCCTCGTCGACGTCGAACGTCGGCGTGTGGTGGCTCGTCGGGTGGTCCGTGCCGATGAGCAAGTACGAGGCGAGCCCGTCCGCCTCTTGGACCTGCCGCATCAGGTACGTGGCGTCCTCGCTCACACCGAACTCCTCGGACGGGATCACGCGCTCGACGCCGTCGACGTCCCACGCGACGTTGCCGACGACCTCCCGGAGCGCCGGGTGGCTGTCGACGCACGGCGACTCGCTGATCACGCGCGGGGCGACGTCGCAGTCGTGGAGCTCGGCAGCGGCGTAGAGGATCCGCTCGAGCTCGGTGCGCGCGTACGTCATCAGCGCGGTCGTCTCGCCGCGGACCTCCGCCTCGATGGTCACTTCCTCGGCGATGACGTTGCTCGCGGAGCCGCCCTCGATCTTGCCGACGTTCACCCGCGTCGCCCCGTCGCGATGGCGCGGGATCCCGTACGCGTTCTGGATCGCGGTCGCGGCGGCCTGCATGGCGTTCGCCCCCTCGTTCGGCGCCTTTCCCGCGTGGGCGCTCGCCCCCTCGAAGGTGGCCGTCAGGTGCGCCATCGCCAAGGGGCTCTCCACGCCGGCGACGATCTCGCCGGTCGGGTGGCCGAGCCCGACGTGGAGCGCGAACAGGTAGTCGACATCGTCGAGGTGGCCGCTCTCGGCCATCGCCTTCCCGCCGCCGGAGATCTCCTCCGCCGGCTGGAAGAACATCTTGAGGGTCCCCTCGAACGCGCTCTCTCTGATCGCCTCGATCGTGCCGAGCGCGATCGCGAGGTGCGCGTCGTGACCGCAGGCGTGCATGTAGCCGTCGTGTTCGGACCGGAACCCCTCCGCCGTCGGCCGGTGGTCGGGGTCCTCGGACTCGTGGATCGAGATCGCGTCGAGGTCGACGCGCAGGCCGATACACGGCCCCTCGCCCTGCGAGAGCGTCGCGACGACGCCCGTGTGGCCGCCCGCGGTGCGCTCGAGGAGGTCGTCGCTGACCCCGGCCCGACGGGCGCGGTCGAGCCACGGGCGTATCTCGTCGTCGTCGGGGACGGCCATCCGCGCGTCGGTCGCGAGGGCGTCGCGGCCGACGGCGACCTCGTCGACGCCGATCCGTTCGAGCTCCTCGACGACGCGCGCCGTCGTCCGGAACTCGCGCCACCCCGGCTCCGGGTGGCGGTGGAGCGCCCGCCGGAGGTCGCTCAGTCTCGCTCGCGCGTCGTGGGACATCTGTTCGGAGCGAAAGCGGTCAGGCTACTTAAGAATAGTCGATACCTCATCTCTCCGGTCGCCGTCGACGACGTCCGCCGCGAGGGTCGGTCCGCGTCGCCCGCGGCCGACATCGCCCGCGGTTTCGGCCGAGCCGTCGGTCGTCCGCGTCGGCGAGCCGGCGTCGACCGGGCTACAGTTCGACCTCGGTACCGTCGCCCGCCTCGACCGCCCGCCGGTAGACCGCCTCGCCCGCCGCGGCGTCCAGCGTCGCGGACCCGACGCTCACGACCGCCAACACCCCGTCGGGCGACTCCCTGACGTACCCGTCCGCGAGGGGGACGCCGAGTTCGACCAGGTCGTCGGCGTCGAGGTCGCTCGCGAGGAGGTCGCCGGTCTCGGCGGACTCTTCGGGCACGTCCGCGAACACCCGCTCGGCGCGGTCGAGCACGCGGGGATCGAGCTCCTGTGTCTCCGCCGTGAACGCGCCGACCGCGACGACGAGGGTCCCCTCGTTGAGCGCGTCGGGCGGGAAGACGGGCTCGGTCGCGGTCGTCGCGGTCACGACCACGTCAGCGCCCGCGACCGCCTCGCCGGGCGTGTCGACCGCGCGCGCCGGGACCCCCTCGTCGCGCAGGTCCGCCGCACACGCCTCTCGCGAGTCGCTCGGCGAGTGGACCCGCACGTCCGACAGCGCCGCGATCGTCGCGATGGCCCGCGTCTGCCAGCGCGCCTGTGCGCCGGCCCCCACGACGCCGAGAGTGAGCCCCTCGCCGTCCGGCTCCGGAGCCAACGCCCGGACCGAGACCGCCCCGATACAGCCGGTTCGGGCGTTCGTGATCGCCGTCCCCGCGATGAACGCCTTCGGGAGACCCGTTCGGGCCTCCGTGAGCACGATCTGCGCGTTGATCGTCGGGAGCCCGCGCTCCGCGTTCCCCTCGTGAACGCCGACGAGCTTCGTCGCGTAGTGGTCCGCGCCGTGGACGTACGCCGGCATCGCGATGCCGGTTCCGAGGGGGTCATCGCCGTCGAGGCCCGCGCCGACCGAGAAATGCGGCCGATGCGGCCGTTCGACCTCGCCGGCGGCCTGCTTGACTAACGCGTCGTCCACCACGTCGACGAGCGACGCCAGGTCGAGGCGGCGGTCGACCGCCTCCGCGGAGAGTGCGAGCACCATGCCCGGGTCGTCGCACCACGGCGACTTAGCCCGTTCGTCGGGGGATCCGTTCGGGCCGGCTCGCTCTCCGAGCGACGGCGAGGTCGCGAGGGGAGCCGACCGGCGTCGGAGGTTTATGATCTCCGGGGCCGATCGAGAGGTATGGACACACTGGTCGTCGGCGGGGGCGTCGTCGGGCTCTCGGCCGCGTACGCCTTGGCCGACCGCGGCGCGAACGTGACCCTCGTCGAGAAGGGGTCGCTCGGGAACGCCAGCACCGCCCGCTCGGCCGGCGGGATCCGGTCGCAGTTCTCTTCGCGCGTGAACGTCGAGCTCTCACTCGCCAGCAAGGAGGTGTGGGACGCCTTCGAGGAGCGGTTCGGCGTCGACATCGGGCTGCGGAAGACCGGCTACCTGCTCCTGGCTCGGACGGAGGCGGTCGCGGAGGGGTTCCGCGCGAACGTCGACATGCAGTGCTCGCTCGGCGCGGAGAGCGAACTGCTCACGCCGGCGGCGGCGACCGAACGCTGTCCGGGCCTCGACCCGGAGCCGTTCGTCGCGGCCGCGTACAACCCCGACGACGGGTTCGCCGACCCGAACCTCGCCGTCCAGGGATACGCCGCGGCCGCCCGCGAACTGGGCGTCGACGTCCGGACGAAGACGGCCGTCACGGGCCTCCACCGCGAGGGCGACCGCGTCGTCGGCGCGGACGTCCGCGCGGCCGGCGCGACGGACACCGAGCGCCGCGAGGTCGACCGCGTCGTCAACGCCGCGGGCGCGTGGGCCGCGACGGTCGGCGCGATGGCCGGCGTCGACCTCCCGATATCGCCCCGGCGCCGACAGATCGCCGTGGTCGACCCCGCGCCGCCGGTCCCCGAGTCGGTCCCGCTGACGATCGACCTCGAGACGGGCTCGTACTTCCGCCCCGAGCGGGACGGGGCGGCGCTCGTCGGGGGCCACTTCGACGAGGCGGACCCCGCGCGAGACCCCGACGCCTACGACGAGGGGATGGACGTCGAGTGGGCGGCGCGCGCGGTCGAGCACGCCGCCGACTACGCCGAGTACTTCGGCCCCGACACGCGGATCAAGCGCGGCTGGGCCGGGCTGTACGCGGTCACGCCCGATCACCACCCGATCGTCGAGGAGACGCTCCCCGGCCTCGTGACCGTCGCCGGGTTCTCCGGCCACGGCTTCCAACACGCGCCCGCCGCGGGCCGGATCGCCGCCGACCTCGCCGTCGACGGGGAGACGGCCCTCCTCGACGCCTCGCCGCTGTCGCTGGACCGGTTCGAGCGCGGAGAGACGCTCAGCGAGCGACACGTCGCCTGAACGGCCGCGGGGCGGCAGTGAGAGCGGGAGGGGGC
>NZ_NHOY01000020.1:0-57162 GCF_002252755.1 Halorubrum sp. Hd13
CGAGGCTGGGGAGGTGTGAGGCTGCGGTGTGGTTGTGGGCGGGTGGGGCTCAAAGGGGCAGTCTCGAGGGCGACGCTTGACGACGCAAGCACCGCAGGAACGAGCAACGCGAGTGACGAGGAGCGTGGTTCGAGAGAGCTTCGCTCTCTCGTCATCACGAAAGGCGCGGAGCGCCTTTCGAACGACAGCGAGTCACGCGAGCCGTCGCGACTGGGGCTTTGGAGGTGCTCGCCGTCGATCCAGTATGAGCGATTTATAAATGACCACTCGGAACGGCCTCACAGCCACCGGACCGACACCATCGACCGCTTATTTGCCAGTAAGCGCCTCGCTCGCGGGCGCGAAGTCGATCGTCTCTCCCCGACCCGCCTCGCTCGCCCGTTTATAAAGCATATACGCGGCCGCGACCGTCTCGATCCCGGTCCCGCCGGAGTCGAACACGGTGACCTCGTCGTCGCTCGTCCGCCCCGGATGCTCGCCGGCGACGACCTCGCCGAGGTCGGCTGCGACGTGGTCCTCGTCGACGAGCCCCGCCTCGACCGCCGCGAGGAACGAGCCCGCGTCCTGGGTCGCTCGCTCGCGGATGTCGGGGACGTACGTCGCCCGGGCGACCAGCTCGGGCGGGAGCTCGTTCTTCCCCGGCGTGTACTGCCCCATCGCCGTGACGTGGGTGCCGGGCTCGACGTCGGCGTCGTCGACGACGGGGTCGCTCGCGCTCGTCGCCGTGATCACCACGTCGGCGCCGGCGACCGCCTCGCTCGCGCTCGCGACCGCCGTGACATCTGGCTCGATCCGGTCGGCGAACTCCTCGGCGAACGCCTCGCGGTTCTCGACGGTCGGCGAGAAGACGCGGACCGCCTCGAACTCCCGGACAGTCGCGGTCGTCGCGAGCTGGCCCCGGGCCTGCGCGCCGCTCCCGATCACGGCGACCTCCGTCGCGTCTTGGCGGGCGAGCGCGTCGACCGCCGTCGCTCCCGCGGCGCCCGTCTTAAACGGGTTCATCGAGGCGCCGTCGAGCACCGCGAGCGGCTCCCCCGACTCCGCGTCGAACAGCGGGGTCATGAACCACGCGTCGCCCGCGCCGAAGCCCGCGGAGTAGGTGTACCCGCCCATCGCGCCCGTCTCGGGGAGGATCGCGGCGTACGTCGTCAACATGCCGGGCGGGTCGCGGCTGAGCAGTTTCGTCCGCGGCTCCGCGGCCGCGCCCTCACCGATCTGACGGTACGCGTCGCGCACGGCGGCGACGTACTCCGCCGGCTCGGCGAGGTCGTCGACGTCCGCGCTCGCGAGGAACAGCGTCTCGGTCATACCGCCCCTCTCGGGAGCGGGGAACTAAACCGTGCAGGAAAGCGGCACGGAACGCGGCGGCGCCGATCGACGGTCGCACGGGTCGACCGGCGTCCCGCTACCGAGCGGGTCAGTCGGAACCGCCGGCTCCCGATCGACCGGTCCGCGACCGGCCGGTCCGCGAACGGTCGACCGTCCGGTCGATCGAGTCGCCGGCCGACTCGTCGCGAGGGCGATCGGCCTCCCCGGGGACGCCGGTGACCGGGTTCCGGACGAACATCGCGTGGAACATGACGCCCCCCGCGACGAGGGCGCCCCCGGGAAGCGCGGCCGTCAACGACAGTCCGACCAGGTTCAGGACGGCGGTCACACCGATCAACGCGGCCGGAATAAGCCCGAGGACGTAGTCGTAGTACCCAGTCATACTCTACCACGATCTACGACAAAATCACTATTAAATTTTTCTCAGGGTTCGGCGTGACACCTTCGCTGATCATCTTGAAGCTGTGCATAAGTTATGGAAATCATCACCGCGGCAGACGCGGGCCGGCGAACCGCCGATCCGGCGGCTTTCGGACCGGGTTCGAGGCGGTCGGAGAAGCGACGGAATCGGACTGAGAAGGGGATCGGGGCGCGGCGGTCGAACCGCCGGGGCGCGTCTCTATCGGAGCTTGAAGTACAGGGCGCGCCAGCCGCCGAGGAACGCCGACCCCGCCACGAGCATGACGACGGCGAAGCTCAGTTCGGCGCCGCCGCGGAAGACGAACGCGCGGAGCCCGAGTCCGACGACGGCGGCCGGGATCCACGACCGGATCGCGAGCGGCACCGACGACTTCGCCGTCTCCGCGGCGCCGGCGGAGTACGCGCCGACGACCGGCGCGATCAGGGCCCAGGCGATCAGGAACGGCGCGTAGACGCCGGGCAGGTACAGCGGGTTCGCCGTGAGGAACTCGACCGAGGTGTGGTTCAGCGTCCCGATGGTCAACATGACGATCAGCGCGATCAGGTCGCCGACTAGGAGCGGCGCGGCGGCGCGGTCGAGGCGATTCGAGAGGAACGACGAGTCGGCCATGCCGACCACTCCGCGGCGCCCCTACTTTGTACGCACGGATTCGGTCGGGCGGTCGCCGCGCCGGCGAGCGTCGCCCGCCGACCGCCACATCGCCCGCCGACCGCCGTGTCGCCCGCCGCCCGCCGCGTCGTCTACTCGTACAGCGGGTGCTCCTCGCAGAGCTCGACGACCCGCTCGCCGACCTCGTAGATGACGTCGTCGCTGTCGACCTCGTCGACGACGCGGTAGATGAGGTCGCCGACCTCCTCGATCGCCGCCTCGTCGAACCCGCGGGTCGTGAGCCCGGCGGTCCCCGCGCGGATCCCCGAGGGGTTGAACGGCGAGCGCGTCTCGCCGGGGACGGTGTTCCCGTTGAGCACGATGTTCGCGGCCGCCAGCGCGTCCTCGGCGTCGCCGCCCGGCAGGTCCGGGTGCGAGTCGCGGAGGTCGACCAACACGAGGTGGTTGTCGGTGCCGCCGGAGACCAGGGAGAGGCCGTGGCCCTGAAGCGTCTCGGCGAGGGTCTCGGCGTTGTCGACGACCCGTCGCGCGTACTCCTCGAACTCGGGTTCGAGCGCCTCCTTGAACCCCACCGCCTTGCCGGCGACGTTGTGCATGAGCGGACCGCCCTGCCCGCCGGGGAACACCGCCTTGTCGATGTCGTCGGCGTGCTCCGCGTCGCACATCACGATCCCGCCGCGGCCGGCCCGGATCGTCTTGTGGGTCGAGCCGGTGACGAAGTCCGCGACGCCGACCGGCGAGGGGTGGACGCCGGCGGCGACGAGCCCGGTGATGTGCGCGATGTCGGCGAGGTGATAGGCGTCGACCGCGTCGGCCGCGGCCTGGATCTCCTCCCAGTCGACGGTGCGCGGGTACGCGGAGTAGCCGGAGACCACGATGTCGGGCTCGAACTCCTCGGCCGTCTCGCGGAGGTCCTCGTAGTCGATGTACCCGGTCTCGGGGTCGACCTCGTACTGCTCGACATCGTACATCTGCCCGGTGAAGTTCGCGGGGTGACCGTGCGAGAGGTGACCGCCGTGGCTCAGCTCCAGCGAGAGGATCTTGTCGCCCGGGTCGAGCGTCGCGTAGTACACCGCCTGGTTCGCCTGCGTCCCGGAATGGGGCTGGACGTTGACGTGCTCGGCGCCCCACAGCTCCTTCGCGCGCTCGATCGCGAGCTCCTCGACCTCGTCGGCGTACTCGCAGCCGGCGTAGTAGCGCTCACCGGGGTACCCCTCGGCGTACTTGTTCGTGAGGACGCTCCCCTGCGCCTCAAGCACCGCCTCGCTGACGTGGTTCTCGCTGGCGATCATCGCGAGCGTCTGTTCCTGTCTGTCGCGCTCGCCGGCCAGCGCGTCGGCGACCACCGGATCGACCTCTCGGACGTGCTCGTTGTCCATGTACGAATGCCGGTGCGATCGCGCATTAATCCTTCCGTCGCGGCGTCGCTTTCGCGGCTCCCGGGACGGCGTCTCCGCCCCCCACTCCGTCGGACCCGCGATTCCCGCTCCGCCGCGCCCGCGATCCTCGCTCCGCGGGGCCCGCGATCCCCGCTCCGCCGCGCCCGCGATCCTCGCTCCGCGGGGCCCGCGATCCCCGCTCCGCCGCTCTCGGGTCTCTCGCTCGGCCGGACCCGCGACCCGCTCGCCGTTTCGCCCGCGCCCGCGGCGACCCGTTCCGCCGCCCGATCCCGAGCCAGATCGCTGAATCCGCCGTTTTCGGCCGTTTTGGCGGCTGAAAACCCGTTGTTCACTCCTCCAATCCCGTTAATATTAAATAGATATCTGGCTTTTATCCGGGAAGATAGATGGTGTCGAATTTACTGGAGACGGACGTCGAGAACGTCCTCGACACGGCGTTCGCCGGCGACGACGACGAGCTCCTCGTCGTCGACCCGTCCGCGGAGACGATCGTATCGCTCGTCGAGGCGGCGACCGGCCGAGACGACTTACCGACCCTGTCGATGCTGGCGGACGAACGCACGCTGAAGGCGGTGACGGACGACTTCCTCGTCGCGTCGAAGGCCGCCGACCTCGTCGCCGACGGGTCGCTCGGGCTCCGCGTGCTCTCCGCCGACGTCGACAACGCGCTGTTCGTCTCCCCGTCGCGAGTCGTGGTCCTCGTGAGCGCCGGCGAGCACGTCGCCGCGCTCTCGACCGAGGAGGACGACTTCGTCGACGAGGTGTTCGCGACGCACCGCGACGCCTTCGAGGCGGCCGAGACGTACGGGCTCCGGACTCCGGCGCTCAGCCGCGTCCGCGAGACGATGGCCGCCGAGATCGGCGAGGCCACCCGCGACGACTTCGACGCCGTCCTCGCGTCGATGGAGTCGGCGGACGCCGCGCTCGACGAGGTGACCGTCTCGCTGCTCGTCGCCGCGAAGAACGACGTCCTCCTCTACGACATCTCGAAGTGGGGCGAGGACGTCGGGATCGCCTCGAAGGCGACGTTCTCCCGGACGAAGACCCGACTGGAGGACCTCGGTATCATCGACACCGAGAAGGTCCCGATCGACGTCGGTCGACCCCGCCTCCGGCTCAAGCTCGGCGACGAGCGGCTCCACGGCGTCGACGCCGACGAGCTCGCGGCGGTCGCGAGCGACCTGATGGCGTAACCGGGACACCGTCTCCGCCCGCGACGCTCCTACCCGCGGCTTTTTTTCGCTCCTTCGCGTCGACCGGGACATGGACATCGGACTTGTCGGCGAGGGGCCCGCGGTCGACGCCGTCGCGACCGCGCTCGGTGACGTCGACGTGAACGTGATGCCGGTCGAGCCGGGGCTGCTGGACGGCTTCGACCTCGCGGTCGTGGTCGACACCGCCGGGTCGGACGCGTTCGCGGCCGCGAACGACGCCCTCGACCGATGGGTCGGGATCGAGGTCGGCGGCGTCGGCGGCGTCCCGCTCGCCGACGTCGACGCCGCGGTGACCGTCTTCGGCGAGGCCTGCTACGACTGCCTCCGAGCCAGGGTCGCGAGCGGCGGCGCGGAGCCGGCGGACGCCACCCAGGGCCGCCGGTCGGCGGTGCGCTACGCCGGCGCGCTGGCCGGGCGCCGCGTCATCCGGCTGCTCGCCGGCGACCCGGTCGCCGACACGGTCGTCGAGGTGCCGGGCCCGGAGCGGACGCTCCTCCCGGCCCCCGGCTGCGACTGCGGCGACGCCCCCGGCGACGTGCTCCCGCGGGAGCACGCGGACCGCGCCCTCGACGACTCGATCGACCGCGCCGAGCGGGCGGTCGACCCTCGGATCGGCGCGCTCTCGGAGGTGGGCGAGCGTGAGTCGTTCCCGGTGCCGTACTACGTCGCGCGCGTCGCCGACACGACGCCGTTCTCCGACGCGCGGGCCGCCGAGTTCGGCGGCGGCGTCGACGCCGGCTGGGACGCGGCGTTCATGAAGGCGCTCGGCGAGGGGTTAGAGCGGTACGCGGCGGGCGTCTACCGCGAGTCGGCGTTCACGCGCGCGCCGGCAGCGAACGTCCCGAACCCGGTGCCGCCGGACGCGTTCGTCCGTCCCGACGACGCCGAGCCGTACGACCGCGACGACGCCCTCGCGTGGGTGACCGGCGAGGCCCTCGCGACCGGCGAGCCAGCGAGCCTCCCGGCGGAGTTCGTGCAGTTCCCGCCGCCGGAGCGCCGGTACCGGCCCGCGATCACGACCGGGCTCGGCCTGGGGAACTCCGGCCCGGAGGCCGCGCTGTCTGGGCTGTACGAGGCGATCGAGCGCGACGCGACGATGACGAGCTGGTACTCGACGACGGAGCCGCTCGGGCTGGAGGTCGAGGACGCGACGTTCGCCGAGCTGGAGAAGCGCGCGCGGGCCGAGTCGCTCGCGGTGACGCCGCTGCTCGTGACGACCGACGTCGACGTGCCCGTCGTCGCCGTCGGGGTCCACCGCGACGGCGACTGGCCCCGGTTCGCGGCCGGCTCGGGCGCCGACCTCGACCCGGTCGCCGCGGCCCGGAGCGCGCTCGCGGAGGCGCTCCAGAACTGGACGGAGCTCCGGTCGATGGGACCGGAGGCGGCCGCGGAGGAGGGCGCCGCGATCGGACACCACGCCGACTTCCCGGCGGAGACGCGGGCGTTCTTCGACCCGGACGCGAGCGTCTCCGCCGACGCGCTCGGCGAGCCGGAGCTCTCCGGGACCCCGGAGCTGGAGGCCGTCGTCGACCGCGTCGAGACGGCTGGACCGGAACCGTACGTCGCCCGGATCACGACGCGGGACCTCGCCGGGATGGGGTTCGAGGCGGTCCGGGTGCTGGTCCCGGGCGCGCAGCCCCTGTTCACCGGCGAGCCCTTCTTCGGCGACCGCGCCCGCGACGTGCCCCGGTCGATGGGGTTCGAGCCCGACCTGGATCGGACGTACCACCCGTTCCCGTAGCCGGCGGCGTCGCTTCCGCCGTCCGGCGCTCCGTCTGCTTCCGCCGTCCGGCGCTCCGCTCGCCCCCTCCCCGCCTGCCCCACCCGCCCTATTTAAGTCGGTCCCGGCCGCCGACTCTCTCATGGACGTCGTATCCGACGCGGACGTCGAGGCGGTCGAGGCGGTCGACGACGTGTTCCTCACGCAGGGCGCGGTCGGCGAGGACACCAGCATCCAGCGGTTCGTCATCGATCCCGGCGCCGAAGTGCCCGAGCACGACCACCCGCACGAGCAGATCGGCGCGGTCACCGAGGGTGCGCTCACCTTCGTCGTCGACGGGGAGGAGCTGGTCGTCGAGGCGGGCGACACCTACAGCATCCCCGGAGGCGAGCCGCACGGGGCGCGCAACGACGGTGACGAGACGGTCGTGGGGTACGACATCTTCTCGCCGCCCCGCGCGAACCCGGACTGGCAGGAGTCAGTGACCCACGACTGAAGTCGTGGGCTTGTCAGTGGACTCCCCTTCTGTCGTCGAATTGACGGAGGCGATAAATTCGCCGTTCAGGTTCAGCGTCCCTGACTTCAGCGCACACTGACAGGGTGCGCCTCCACTCGAAGACTTCTGCCCCGAGCGGAGACGTTTCAATAGTTTCCGAGCGATGTTCTTGCTCGCGTTGTAGTCCGCATTCAGTTCGTACCCGCACTTTTGACAGACGAACTGGTGTTTCGACCGCCGATTTGTCTCGTGTGTAAATCCGCACTTCGAACACCGCTGACTCGTGTACGCCGGACTCACCTGCTCGACCACGATATCGAGTATCTCTGCTTTGTACTCGACGTACTCGTACAAGCGGCGGAACGCCCACGCGTGGAATCGCTTTGCACCAGCCATCCGCTCGCGAATGTCGGTCAGATTCTCGAACGCGATATGGGTACACTCGTGCTCGCGGGCTTCGTCGAGAATCTGGTTCGAAGCGCGGTGGAGTTCGTCTCGCATCCAGCGGTGTTCGCGGTCGTCCATCGACTGGATCGACAGGTGCGCTGACCGCGTACCCGTCTGTTGCATTGACCCGCGGGCCTTTTCGAACTCGCGGCGTCGATGATTCATCTCGTCGGCGTTCCCGATGAACGCGCCCGTAGAAGTCACGGCGAGCGAGCAGTCCACGTTGAGGTCAACGCCAAGGACTGTTCTGTGCTTGGCGTCAGAAGAAGCAGCCGTGGACTGCTCGTGTCCCTCTGTGGTGCCGCGCATTCGCGCGTGGAGGTAAAACGACTCGGTCGAGCGATCGTACTGGAGCGTGGACATCCGAAACTCGTAGTCTGTGTTCAGCAGGTACTCGCCAATCGGTGTTTCCTCGGGGTCGTCAGGAATTACGTACTGACACTCGACACGCCCGTGTACCGTTGAAAGGGACACGTGGTCGCGGTGGAACGTCGCGGAGCGTTTGTCGTAGACGACGCTCCACGCGTCGAAGTGCGGTTGACTGGTGGTCTCGTCGTTTTTGAGTCGGGCGACACCGCTCTTCGTGGCTTCGATGGCGCGTCGAATCCCTTTCTGAACGAGGTTCGCGGTCAACTCCGTCTCGTTGCGAAGTCGGTCGTAGAGAGCGGTCTCGGCTTTCTGTTTCGAGGTGACACAGTAGTCGGTTGGGTGTCTCCACGCCCAGTCCGCCGTGGTGTTCGCACAGTGGAGGAATTGGTCTTTCGTCTGATGGAGGTCGTCGCACCGCTCGTCGGGCACGTCGAGTTTGACTTTGACGGTGCGGATCACATCCCCCATCTGTGTATCACATTTTAATCTATTCATTTATTAATTCTACGGCTGATCTCGGGGAGTCAGGTTGCTCTCGCTCGTAGTTTGTGACGAGTAGTGGCGGATTCTTCCCACGGCTGAAGCCGTGGGCTTCCTCATTGTTCCTCTGTGAGCGGCGACGCGGTTATTTATAAATAGACGGCGGTGGCGCGTGCCTCCGAGCGCCCATCGGGCGCGAGGGGCACGCGCGAGGGAGTCGCTGGCGCGGAACGCGCCAGCGACGAGGCTGGGGAGGCGTGAGGTGTGGTGCGGTCGCGGTCGGGTGGGACTCAAAGGGGCAGCCGCGAGGGCGAAGCACGGCGCAGTAAGCACCGCAGCGAGGGAGCGCGAGCGACCGACCGAGGAGCACAGCAAGCCGCGCGAGTCCTCGCGGCTGGGGCTTTGGAGTTGTTCATCGTCAGTCCGTGGTCAACGATTTATAAGCGAGCGGCTGGGGCTTCGCTCGTTCCTGCTGTCTCTGAACCGACTGAACCCTACCGAACGCGGTCAGGGGCAACTCCCGCCACTGTCACGCACCCTTTATCAATCGACTCCCAAACGCGGGCAACGATGGCACGCGCGAGCGCCGGCGCCCGGCTCCACTTCGGCTTCTGTAACCTCAGCCTCTCGCACGAGCGGCTGTACGGCGCTCTCGGCCTCGGTCTCGCGGAGCCTCGCGTCGTCGTCGACGCCGAGCCGGCCGGTCGGGTCAGCGTCGAGGCGGCCGACGGGGGCGACGCTCCGTCGACCGACTCCGCCGTCCGCGACGACGTCCTCGGGTACGCCCGCACCGCCGTCGACCTGCTCGGCGTCGACGGCGCGCGCGTCGCCGTCCGCGAGTCGCTGCCGCGCCACGCCGGCCTCGGAAGCGGGACCCAGCTGGCCGCGGCGACGCTCGCGGCGATCGCGGTCGCCCACGGGGAGGAGCCTCGCGTCCGCGAACGCGCCCCGGCGCTCGGTCGCGGCGGGCGATCGGGGGTCGGCGTCGCGACGTTCGAGGCGGGCGGGGTCGTCCTCGACGCCGGCCACCCGACCGCTCGGTTCACGACCGACCGCCCCGCGGACGGCGAGTGGACCGTCCCGCCGGTGGCGGCCCGCCACGACGTCCCCGACGACTGGCGATTCCTGCTCGTGCGCCCCGACGCCGACCCGGGCCGGAACGGGAACGCGGAGGACGACGCGATGCGGACCGCGATCGAGCGCGCGGAGCCCGGGCTCGCCGACCGGATCGGCGGGATCGTCACGCGGCGAGCGCTCCCCGCGGTCGCGACCGGGAACGCCGAGCGGTTCGGCGCGGCGGTCGCGGAGATCGGCCGGCTCAACGGCGCGTGGTACGCCGACGAACAGGGCGGCGTCTACCGGCCGCCCGTCGGCGACGTGGTGGCGTCGCTGTCGGCGTCCGCGTCGGTGTTCGGCGCGGGGCAGTCCTCCTGGGGCCCGACCGTGTACGGCGTCACGGACGCCGCCAACGCCGACGCCGCGGCGGCGGCGGGCGAGCGCGCGCTCGACGAGGCGGGCGTGGCAGGATCGGTCGCGGTCGTCCGCGCGGCCGAGGGCGGGGCGCGGCTGACCGACTGACCGAGCCGTCGCCGTCCCCGCGGCTCTCCGGTCGCCGGCGACACCCCCACACGAGCAACAACACTAAGCGGGGCGGCGACCCCGTACGGGACATGACGAGCGTTCCGTTCGGCGTCGCCCGCCTCGACTCGATCCTCGGCGGCGGCGCGCCGCCGGGCAACGTCGTGCTGCTCGCCGGCGAGTCCGGGGCGGGCGCGCGCGAGTTCCTGTACACCAGCGCGGCGATGAACGCCCTCGGGCGCGCCGACGCGGAGCTGTTCGACCTCTACTACGGCGACCTCCCGGCGGACGCCGCGCTCCCCGACGAGGTCCACTACCTGTCTTTCACCGCGGACACGGACGCGCTCACCCGGGAGATGCGGTTCACGATGGCCGACGAGATCGTCGACGCCGCGATCGGCGAGATCGATTTCCGGGACCTCTCGCCGGAGTACTTCCAGCTGAGCCCGATCCCCCGCGACTGGTACGAGGACGAGACGGCGTCGATCACCGAGCTGGGCGACCGCGGGGAGTACGAGGACGTGCTCACGGCGTTCGGCGACTACCTCTCGGCGAACGCCGACGGCAGCTTAGTCTGCATCGACTCCGTCACCGACCTCGTCTCGATGGTCGACGAGGACACGAAGTGGAGCGACGTGTCGATGGTGATGAAGGGGCTCAAGAAGGCCGCCTACCAGTGGGGCGGGCTCATCCTCGTGTTGGTGAACACCGACTCGCTCACCGACCGGGAGTTCGGCGCCCTGATGGACGCCGCCGGCGGCACGCTCCAGTTCACGTGGGAGAGCGGCGGCTCCCAGCGCGCCCGGACCATGTTCGTCCGCGAGTTCCGCGGCGTCCTCTCTCGACTGGAAGCGGAGAACATCGTCCGGTTCGAGACCGAGATCCACGAGGGCGGATTCGACATCAGCGACGTTCGGAAGATCCGGTGATGGGACTGGACGGGAGGGGAGGCCTAAATGTGACTGAATGGGACGTGACGGAACGGGACAGGACGTGACGGAACGGGACAGGACGTGACGGAACGGGACAGGACGTGACGGAACGGGACAGGACACGTGACGGAACGGGACAGAACGGGACGCGAACCGCGCTCCGGTCTCACCGCTAACTATCGTTTCAGAGAATGACGCGACAGATTACTTAAGTCTCCCCGTTAAACAGAGCATAATGGCGGGGGACCTTCGATGAGCGACCTCGATCCGGCCGATAGGACGGTCGACGCCGCGACCGAGGCCGCCGCCGACGAGACCGGCGTCGACCGCGAGGAGCTGCTGAAGCGCGCGATCGTCGCGCTCGCGGAAGAGGAGGGGATCGACGTGCCGGACCGCGAGGAGGTCGCCGCGATCGAGTCGCGGCTCGACGACCTCGACGCCGAGGTCGACGAGAAGGTCGAGGACCTCCGAGAGCGCTTCGTCGAGCTCTACCGCGACCTGGAGGCGAAGGCGCCGGCCGACCACGCGCACGCCGAGACGGCGGAGCGGCTGGACGCGATCGCGGCCGACCTCGAACGGACCGCGGAGCGACTCGACGAACTCGAAGCGGACGCGGCGGCTCGGTCGACCGTTGACGAGGCGGTCGAGGGACGGGTCGACGACCTCGACGACCGGCTGGCCGGCGTCGAGGGCCGCGTGGAGGACCTCGCGGATCCGGAGGACACCGTCGACGCGGACGACGTCGAAGAGCTCGACGACAAGCTCTCCCGCGTCGCGAGCGCGGTCGTCAGGGTCCGGCGTCGGCTGGAGGCGGCCGAGCGCGACCGCGCCGACCGCGAGCGCCTCGACGCGCTGACGGCGACCGCCAACCGCGACGGGGTCCGGAAGGCGGCCTGCACCGACTGTCGAGAGACCGTCGATATCGGACTGTTGACGGCCCCCGAATGCCCGCACTGCGGGGAAGAGTTCGCCGAGCTGGAGCCGAACCCCGGCTTCCTCGGCACCTCGCGGCTCGTCGTCGGGGAGCAGCCCGCCCTCGACGGCGACGTCGACGACGCGACGGGCGGCGTGAGCACCCGCGACGGCGGAGGAAGCCGATGAGCGACGAGAGCAACGGTCGGGCGGGGGACGCGGACGCGGGCGGGGAGGGCGACCCGTTCGACTCCCTCGACGAGCCCGCTACCGATACTGACGAGCCCGCGACCGATGTCGACGATCCGTTCGCAGACCTCGGCGCGGGCGTCGCGGGAGACGACCCGGACGAGGGAGCCACCGTCGACTCCGTCGACGACCACGTCGAGCGGGGCCCCGTCGACCCCGACCCTGTCGATCTCGGGTCCGACTCGTCTCCGCCCGGAGACGCCTCCGGCACGCGGCGCGACGACCCCTTCGACGAGCTCGGTCCCGCCGACTCCGGGGCCGACCTCGACGACGCGTTCGAGCGGATGGACGTCGCCGGCCCGGCCGAGGAAGACGTCTGGGAGTCCCTCGACGCGGACGCGGAGGATGGCGACGCGTTCGGAGACGCGGCGTTCGTCTCCGGCGGCGGAGAAACCGAACACGTCGTCTCCAAGCGGACGTACTGCCAGCAGTGCCCGCACTTCACCTCGCCGCCCGAGGTGGCGTGCGCGCACGAGGGGACGAGCATCCTCGAGGCAGTCGGCTTCGACGAGTTCCGCGTGCGGAACTGCCCGATGGTCTCCGAAGAGGACCCGACGTTCGACTCGGGCGAGTGAACTGAAACCAGTTACGCCGACGCCGAGCGATCCCGGCAACGGTTTCTGAACACTCTCAAGCGCCTTCGGCGCGAGTCGGCTTACATCGTGGGAATCGTCGAGGCGACGCGCCGGCGCGGGATCGAGTTCGGCCCGGGATCGCTCACCGGGGCGATAGGGGATTCGATTACCGTTATCCCGCTCGTGGTCGCGCTGGCGCTGCTGACCGGCGCGTCGCTGCCGCACGCGCTCGCCGGCTTCGGCGTCTTCCAGATCGTCTGGGGGGTCCGGTACGGACTGCCGGTGTCCGTCGAGCCGATGAAGGCGCTGGCGGCGCTGGCGATCGCGGGCGCGTTGACGTACGCCGAGCTCGCGCTCGCCGGGCTGATCCTCGGAGGGCTCCTCCTTGCGATCGGGCTCACGGGGACGCTCGCGCGGGTGGAGCGCTGGATCGGCGAGCCGGTGATCCGCGGGGTGCAGCTCGCGGTCGGGCTGATCCTCCTACAGACCGGGGTCGACCTCGCGATCGGCGACCCATTCCTCGCGGCCGTCGGCGTGGCGATCGCCGCGCTCGCGGCCCTCGCCGGTCACCGAACGGCGAGCGCGCTCGCGGTGGCGGTCGCGGGCGTCGCGATCGCGGTCGTGGCCGTCGGCGTGCCGGCGCCGCAGTGGCCCGGGGCGCCGCCGACCCCGTCGCCGTCGGGGCTCGCCGCGGCGGTCACCCGGTCGACCGCAGACGGGGTCGTCGCGCAGCTCGCGATGACGATCGGCAACGCCGCGCTCGCGACGTCGCTCCTCTTCGCCGACCTGTTCGACGCCGAGGTGACGCCGGACGAGCTGTCGGCGAGCATGGGCGCGACGAACCTGCTCGCGGTGCCGCTCGGCGGGATCCCGATGTGTCACGGCTGCGACGGCGTCGCCGGCAAGCACGCGTTCGGCGCGCGCACCGGCGGCGCGAACGTCGTCCTCGGCGTCGGCTACCTCCTCGCCGTCCCGTTCGCGACGCCCGGCCTCCTCGGCGCGTTCCCGGTGGCGATGCTCGGCGCGCTCCTTGCGATCGTCGCCGTCTCGCTCGCGCGCAACGCCCTCGACTCCGAGAACGTCGCGCTCTCGGTCGCGATCGGTCTCGTCGCGTTGGCGACGAACCTCGGCGTCGCGTTCCTGCTCGGGATCGTCGCCCACCTCGCGTGGGAGCGCGTCGGAGACACCGGCGACGACTGATAAATGAACGGCGGTGCGGCGGCGCGTGCCGCCGAGCGCCCTGATAAGGGCGCGAGGGGCACGCGCGAGGGAGTCGCTGGCGCGGAACGCGCCAGCGACGAGGCTGGGGAGGCGTGAGGTTCGGTGCCGTGCGGTCGGGCGGGACTCAAAGGGGCAGTCGCGAGGCGGGCGCAGGCGACGGAAGCACTGGAAGGAGCGAGCACCGCGAGCGACTGAAGCGCGCAACGAGCGTGCGTCCGCCTCGCGGCTGGGGCTTTGGAAGCGTTCACCGTTGAGTGGGAAACACTCACGTATCGCCGAGCGGCTGGGGCTTTGGAAGCGTTCACCGCGCCGTCGACACCGACTGTTTTTAAGCGAACAGCATACGCGTACCGAGCGCAGTCAGGAGAGCTAAACCGCTCGATACCCTACTGAGATACATATATGCAGTTCTGTGACGACTGCGGCTCGATGATGGTCTCCGTCGACGGCGAGATGGTGTGTCAGAGCGACGACTGCGGCGGCACCGCCGAGCGCGACGAGGCGCTCGCCGCCGACTTCGAGTCGACCACGGAACAGACCGGCGACGAGGTGATCGAGACGGAGGAGGGCGCGAACTTCGAGGGGAAGCCGACCGCGACCGACGTGGTCTGCGACGAGTGCGGCCACGGCGAGGCGTGGTACACGATCAAACAGACCGGCGCCGCCGACGAACCGCCGACGCGCTTCTTCAAGTGCAAGGAGTGCGGGCGTCGCTGGCGCGGCTACAACTGAGACGGAACGCCGACCGGGCGTCGGACGGACGCCGACCGGACCGGTCTACGGGTCGATCCGCTCTATCGCGAAACTGCTGTGGCCGTGCGTTTCCAGCGACAGGTGCGTCAGCTTCATCTCGTACTCGACGCAGAACTCGTGAACCGCGGCGATGACGCCGTACCACCGCCCCGCGGGGACGTCGCCGAGGCAGTAATCGTGTCCGGCGATGACGCCGTCGGATTTCACTTTCTCCCTGGCGATCTCCAGTTCCCTCTGTGTCTGCTCGTACGTGTGGGTGGTGTCGATGTACACCCAGTCGAAGAAGCCGTCCTCGAAGCGGTCGAGCGCGACGTCCGGCCGCTCCGGCAGGACTTCCACGGTTCCGTCCGCGATCCGGTCCGCGTATCTGTTTTCCACCTCCTCCACGCTCCGGTCACTGAACTCCTTCGACCCCCAGACGTCGATCAGGTACAGTTCGTCGGGGTCCGTTATCGAGAGAATCTTCTCGGAGAGATCCCCCTCGTCTGTCCCCAACTCCGCGACTCGTCCGCCCCGCGGGAACGCTTCCAGCATGTCCTCTCGAGCCGGGACGACCTCGGCGTCTCGGACGTGTTCCTCCGAGAGCGTCTCGGGGACGGAGTCCCTCGCGTGAGGGGTCTTGACCCGATCCGGTTCGTAATATATCGAGGCGTACGCGCCCTTCAGTAAGGGATAGGCTCGCGCCGGTACGAGATCCGCGACCCGCCCCTTCAGTTCATCGAGAAGTGTTCTCACGGGTCACGATCGTCGTCTGTAGCGGGCTTATAATTGCCCCTTCGTTCACCGGGCGACACCGACGGTCGGTCCCGCACGGGACACCGTCGCTTCGGGCGGGCGATCTACCGTCGCTCGTCGTATCGGATCGGTAGCGATTCGACGCCGTAGATGAACGAACTTCGCGTCGGCTCGAGGGGCGTCTCCGTGAGCCGCACGCGATCGACGCGGTCGAGTAGCTCCGAGAGCCCGACTTTGGCCTCGAGCCGAGCGAGCGGTGCCCCCAGACAGTAATGGGTGCCGTGGCCGAACGCGATATGCTGGTTGGGCGAGCGGTCAGGTCGGAACGTGTCGGCTGCGTCGAACCGGCGTTCGTCGCGGTTCGCGGAGCCGATCCAAGCGATGACCCGGTCGCCCGCTTCGATGGTCTCGCCGCGCATGGTCACGTCCTCTGTAGCGACCCGGCTCATGGCCTGCACCGGCGACCGGTATCGCAGCACTTCCTCGACGGCGCTCGTGAGCGCGCGGTCGTCCCCGCGCAACTCGTCGACCAGATCCGGGTCCGCCTCGGCGAAACACCGCACCGCGTTCGCGATGAGGTTCGTCGTCGTGATGTTCCCCGCGACGAGCAGCAGGATGCACATCCCGAGCGCCTCCTCGCGGGAGAGCCGTCCCCCCGCGTCGGACTCGGCAGTGACGATAACGGAGAGCAGATCGTCTTGCGGGTTCTCGCGGCGATCTTCGATCATTTCCAGGAAGTACTGGGCCATCTCCATCTGGGTCTGCTGCTGGCGTTCGGCGAAGGCGTCCGCGCCCTCATCGTCGCTTGCGGCCTCCACGATCGTGTCCGACCACGTCTTGAACCGGTCGCGGTCCGACGGCGGGACTCCGAGCAGTTCGGCGATCACCGTCACCGGGAACGGGTACGCGAGGTCCTCGACGACGTCCATCTCTCCGTGGGTCCCGACGGCATCGTCGAGCAACTCGCCCGCCAGCTCTCGGAAGTGGGGTTCGCGGTCGGCGAGCGTCCGCGGTTGGAACCACTCGTCGACGACACCTCGGAGTTCGTCGTGGCGGGGCGGGTCCTCGAACAACATCGTGTCGAGGATCAACCCCTCCCCCGGTCCTTCGGGTTCGACGAAGTCGTCCGCCTCCCGAGGGTCCGCCGAGAACACGTCGTCGTCGTCCAACACGCGCTTCACGTCCTCGTACCGGAAGACGTCCCACGTTCGACGGTCGGGATCGTACCGGACTGGCGACCGTTCGCGCATCCGCTCGTACCAGTCGAAGGGATCCAGCCACGACTCGCGGTCCTGTAGTTCTTCGGGGACGGCTTGGAGTCCTTGGGGACCTGCCGAACTCATACCCATGGCCTTGGGGACGAACGGAATAAAAATCTCGGGCGAGGGGCTCGTCGCACCGCGGCGGTTTCCGACTAACCTCTATTCACCGTCAGCCACCAGCCGCGGCTCGAAGAACGCCGCTACCGCCTCACCCACGTCCCCCGAGCGCCCCACGAAGAAGTGGTCCGATTCGAACGTTTTCGTCTCGATTCCCAGTTCCTTCGCCCGCTCGACGACCGGCTCCCAGTCCGCCGTCGAGTCGCGGGTCGCGTACAGGACCTGCGTCGGCACGCTGAGGTCGACGAGGTCGTCGAGCGCCGCGACCGCGTCCACGTCGGGATTCAGCCGAGCGGTCGGCGCGAGCGCGCAGACGCCGGCGAGACCGGGGCGCGAGGCGGCCGTCACGAGCGCGACCGCCGCCCCGAACGAGAAGCCGAACAAGCCTACCCGCTCGTAGCGCTCGGCCGCCCACGCGACCGCGTTGTCGGCGTCCGTGCTCTCGCCGTACCCCTCGTCCCAGTCGCCGTAGTCGAACCGGAGGCAGTCGATCCCGCGGCCGGTCAGCGCGTCGCTCACGGCGGTCAGTCGTTCGTCGCCGCGGCGGCCGCGCTGCTGCGGGTGCGGGGGACAGGCGACGACGACCGCGTCGGCGCGACTCCCGTCGCTCGCGGCGGTGTCGAGCGTGGCTCGAACGTCGCGGCCGCCGGGGATGAGGACGGTTTCGCTCACGGGCGCAGGGGTAGGGGCGGATGCACCGCCGCGTCAGGGAACCTGCGTCACGCGGTCGACGTTATCGAGCGCGGTCAGGTCCGCGGCGAGCGCCTCCTGATCGACGCCGGCCTCGTAGTAGAACACCAGGTCGAAGGTGCCGTCACGGAGGAGCTGCTGGCACTCCCAGACGAACTCCTCGCCGTCGAGGGTGAGCCCCTGGAACTGGTTCGACGAGAAGTTCGTGTCGTCGTTGCCGGCCTCGATGTACGCCTCGCCCTTGTCGGCGTGGTCGGCGATGACGTCGTTGGCGGCGACCGTGAGATCGTGCATCTCCAAGTCCTCCTGGCCGCCGAGCGTCGTGTGGACGATACAGCCAAGAAGCTCGATGTCGCCCGGTTCCAGCAGGGCCTTCGTCCGCGTGTAGAGGTCGGAGTCGACGGTTTCGCTCATACCCGTTCGTTCCGGCTCCGGTGATAAACGGGTGACGGTTCACACGTTCGGCACCTCTCCGGGCGGCGAGCGGGCACGCCGAGGACTCAGTCCCGCAGGCGAACGATCGCACAGTCGTCTCCCTCGTCCACGTCGACCAGCCCGTCGTCGGCGAGGTCGTCGACGAGCCCGCGGAGCCACTCTCGCCCGTGCTCGCCGTCGGGCGCGTAGTCGACCCGGATCCGGGGTCCGAGATCGTCGAGCGGCAGCTCGTCGTACTCGCCGAGCGTCCGGACCACGCGCCCGCGGAACTGCCGCCGGCTCCCCTCGAAGCTCGGCTGCTCGGGCACGTCGGGCGCGGTGAAGTCGCCGGTCTCGTACGCGTGACACCACCCCCGCCACGGGCAGCCCGCCTCGTCGCAGCGCGGGGTCGTGCCGCAGGCGACGCCGCCGAGCTCCATGATCGCGTTGTTCCACACGCGGGACTCGCCGTCGGGCATGACCCGCGAGGCGACCCGACCGAACGCCGCGTCGTCGTCCGGCACCGCGAACGCGCGGTGGAGGACGCGCTTCACGTTGGTGTCGACGACCGCGTCGCCGTCGTTGAACGCGAACGACGCCACCGCGTTCGCGGTGTACGGGCCGACGCCCATCAGCTCCTGCAGTTCGCCGGGCGATTGCGGGAACTCGCCGCCGTACTCCTCCTCGACCTGTCCGGCCGCCTCGTGGAGGTACTTCGCGCGGTTGTTGTAGCCGAGCGAGTGGTCGGACCAGAACGCGACCACGTCGCCGCGGTCGGCGGCGGCGAGGTCGACCGTCGTCGGCCACTCGTCGAGGAAGTCCTCCCACGCGGGGACCACCCGATCGAGCTGCGTCTGCTGGCTCATCACCTCGCTGACGAGGACCGCGTAGGGGTCCTCGGTGCGCCGCCACGGGAAGTCGCGGTGGTCGGCCTCGTACCACTCCACGAGCGCCTCGCGGACCGCGCCGAGGTCGGCCGGCAGTTCGGGGGCGTCGCCCTCGGCGAGCCCCTCCGTGCCGCCCCCCTCTCCCGCGGTCGCGTCCGAATCGCTCATTACCGTCAGTCGGGGCGGCGGTCGTTTATCGGTGCTGGTCCTCGCCGCGTCCGACCGGAGCCATCGAGCGCGGGTCGCGGTCCGGCCCCGGATACTCGCCGCCGACCGCCTCGGGATAGAGGTTCTCGGCCGAGAACACCGCCGCGAACGCCCGCGGCTCCCGGACGCTCACGGGGAGGCGGTCGCGGAGCCCGGCGGCGGCCTCCGCCCCCGTGAGCGACGGGTCGAGGCTCACGACCTGCATCGCGGCGCCGCGGTACGCCGACGCCAGCGCAGGGTGGTCGCCCGCGGGATGCGCCGTCGGCTCGCGCCACGCCTCGACCGCGTCGCGCCAGTCGGCCGCGAGGTCGGCGTCGGAGATCTCGGCGATCACCGCCTCGGCGTCGTCGAGCAGGGCGTCGCTGGCGACGAGCGTCGTCCACGAGTGCGCGCGAAGCGCGTCGAGCGCCTCGCGGGCCGCGCCGCCGACGAGGAGGTCCGTCGCGAGGACGTCCGCGTCGGCGACGACGCGGGCGGGGCTCGGCTCGCGGTCGGCGGGGGAGACGTCGGCGTCGCTCTCGGCGTCGCCGTCGTCGGACTCTCCCCCGCTCCCGGAGCCAGATCGGCGATCCGCGAGCGCGACGCGCACCGCGTCCTCGGTCGCGTCGCGGTCGGCGGCCCGCTCGAACAGGTCGGCGAAGGTCATGGCCGGACCGTGGTCCGCCACGGGTATCGGCGTTGCGACTGCGCGAGCCGTCGGTCGCCCGCGACGCCCGCGACGTCCGTCGAAAGCGTCCTGATCGGCAGGACCGGACCGCTCACTCGAGCCGGTCCGCGAGGTCGTGGAACCCCTCGATGACGAGGTCCGGCTCGGGACCCAGCTCCTCCGTCGGGAGCGTCTCCCCGGGGCGGGAGACCCACGCGGTCGACATGCCGGCGTGTTTCGCGCCCCAGACGTCGCGCATCCCGCCGCCGGAGGCGTGCAGTATCTCCCCGATCGGCGTGTCGGTCCGCTCCGCCGCGTTTTCGTAGATCCCCGCCTCCGGTTTGTACGTCTCCACCTCGTCGGCGCTGATCGCGTCCGTCACGACGTCGCCGAGGTCCGCCGCCGCGACCAGGTGCTCCAGCATCTCGGGCGAGCCGTTCGAGACGATGTACACCTCGTACCCCAGGTCGGTGATCCGCCCGATCCCGTCCCGAACGTCGTCGAAGATCGACAGCTCGTCCTCGTACACCGTGCGCCGGATCTCGTCGCGGGTCGCCTCCGGCACGTCGTGTCCGTTCGCTTCGAGGGCGTATCGGAGGCCCTGTCCGATGAGCTCCCAGAACGGCCGGTAGGCGTCGATGTCGTTCGCGATCATCGAGTACTGGAGGTACTGCGCGCGCCACAGCTGCGAGACGCTCTCGGCGTCGTCGAGGCCGTCGACGTGCGCTTCCAGCACCGCCTCCTGCGAGCCGATGTCCACGAGCGTGCTGTACGAGTCGACGGTGACGGTCGAGACGGAGTCGAGGTCCATGGTCGTGGTACTGCGGCCCACATCATAACCGTAGTGAATCCCGCCACGACGACGGTCGCACGGTCGCCGCGGGGCAGAGCGGGGCCGACCGCGTCGCGGACGGGACCGTGTTCGCGCGGGAACGGACCGGAGAAAGAGCCTAGGCCGAGATTTGAACTCGGGGTCTCGTCCTTACCAAGGACGCGCTTTACCGCTAAGCTACCCAGGCACGCAATCAGTCGTTGACCGGATTCGACTTTATGGGTTTCGATCCGCCGCCGAGTCGTCGCCCGATCCGAGGGGACGCCGGCGACGCCGTCGCGGGGTCGGGATTCGCCTTCCCGGTCCGCCTTCCCGGTCCGTCTTACCGGTCCGTCGCGCTCACGGCGCGGTCCGAGATGTCGGCGATCCGGTCGGCGGTCGCGTCCGGGAGCGCACGCCCCGGCGGCGGGAACTCGCCGTCGTAGTCGGCCGCCAGCTCGCGGGCGTACGTCAGTAGCTCTTCCGGCGGGTCGCCGCCGACGGCCGTGGTGCCGGCGACGACCGCCAGTTCGAGGGCGTCGACCTCCAGGTTCCGGTCGAGCGCGGCCGCCGCGGCGGGGTCGGTCCCATCGCGGTCGCGGAGCGTCTGGTCTCGGCCGAACGCGCGCACGACCTCGACCGCGGCGCCGGCCGCGTCGGTACACGCCAGCAGCGAGAAGCCGCGCGAGACGAGCACGTCGGCCGTGAGCACGTCCATGTCGGCGTCGATGTCGGTCTCGCTGGTGGGCGCGGTCAGCCACGGCTCCTCGTGGGCCACCGTGCGGGTGAGCCGCAGTCCCTCGTAGATGAGCTGCACGCCCGCCGCCCGGTCGACGAGCTCGTCGGAGCGCACGTCGGGGTCGACCGCCCGGGCCGTGACGAGCGCCAGAACACCGGGCGTCACGGCGGCGTCCAGAATACGGCTCTCGAGGGCCTCGCGCAGTTGCTCGGGCTCGACGTCCGCGAGCGCCTCGTGAGCGGCCTCACGCGCTCGCGCGGCATCGTCCATTGCCATGAGGTAGTCGAGCGAAGGGCAAAGACCTTTGGAAACCGCCGGGATACGACGGCGTGATCCGCACCAGCACCGACGGCCGCGTCCGCGTCGTCACGATCGACCGCCCGGAGCGGCGAAACGCCCTCCGTCCCGAGGACCTAGACGCGCTCCGGCGGGCCGTCGACCGCGCCGAAACGCCCGTCACGTACCTTCGCGGCGCCGGCGACGCCTTCTGTGCCGGCGCCGACCTCGACGCCGTCGCCGGCCTCGACCGAGACGACGAGGCCGACGCGGCGTCGTTCGCTCGGCGGGGACAGCGCACCGCCGCGGCGATCGCGGCGGCTGACACGGTCGTCGTCTGCGGGATCGACGGCGCGGCCCGCGGCGGAGGCGTCGAACTCGCGCTCGCGGCCGACGTCCGAGCCGCCACGCCCGCGGCGACGTTCGCCGAGCCGGGCGTCGAGTTCGGCCTGTTCGGGGCGTGGGGCGGCACGGTCCGACTCCCGCGGGTGATGCGCGAGGGCGACGCCCTCGAGTTCGCGCTCTCGGGCCGCGTCCTCGACGCCGATGAGGCGCTCCGGACCGGGCTCGTCTCCCGGGTCGTCGACGACCCGCGCGCGGTCGCCGACGTCATCGCGGACGGAAAGCCGGACGCGCTGCGGACGGTCAAGCGACGGGTGCGTGACCGGCAGGACGACGCGATGCAGGCGGACGCGGAGGCGAAGGCGTTCGCCGCCCTCGTCCGGTCGCACGGGGCGAACATCGCGGCATCGCGGACGGAGTGAGCCGCGCGGGCGAAGCGGTCCGACCCCGGCGCAGTCCCGATGTGACAGGTTTAAGTGAACCTCCGACCAATCTGTAAGTGCGAAGCACGCACCGGTAGTGTAGTGGTATCACGCAACCTTGCCATGGTTGCAACCCGAGTTCAAATCTCGGCCGGTGCATTTCTCGAACGTAGTGAGAGAAATCGCCGAGTGATTTGAACGCTATCAGTCGCGCGCAGCGAACGGAGTGAGCGAGCACGTCTGATTCTGAGTTCAAATCTCGGCCGGTGCACTTCCGACTGACTCCGTCAGTCGACGTTCGTCTCACTTCGTTCGACGAACTCCCTCCGGTCGTGCACCGCCCTGACTCCCCGCTCGCGCTGTCGCCGGCGCTACGCGCCGGCTGCAAGAGGGACCTCCGGTCCCTCCCTGCTCGCGGGGAGTCTCGGCCGGTGCATTTTCTAACTGACTCCGTCAGTTAGCGTTCGCTTCACTCCGTTCAGCGAACTCGCGAACGAAGTGAGAGAAATCACCAACTCAGTCAGCTAGCGTTCGGTCTCCTACGCGAGCGAATCGACCCCGCGGTCACCCGGGGCTCCCGGCGGCGCGAACCTGTCCGCTTAACCGGACGTGTGTCGTTGTAGCGAGTATATGATTGAGGTCTTACTTCTCGTCGGTTTCGTGGTCGCGGCGTTCGTCGGGTACAACATCGGCGGCGCCACGACCGGTCCGGCCTTCGGGCCGGCCGTCGGATCGGGAGTGCTCTCGAAGTCGGGCGCCGCGGCGCTGATGTCGATCTTCTTCTTCATCGGCGCCGGGACGCTCGGACAGCGCGTCGTGACGACGCTCGGGGAGGACCTCGTCACCGGCGGGAACGTGTTCACGCTGGAAACGAGCATCGTGGTCCTCTTCTTCATCGGCGGCGCGCTGTTCGTCGGGAACTTCGCCGGCGTCCCCGCGTCGACGTCGATGACGGCCGTCGGGGCGATCGCGGGTCTCGGGCTCGCGACGGGCACCCTCGACCGGGCGGTGATGGGCGAGATCGCCATCTGGTGGATCGTCGCGCCCATCATCGGCTTCTGGGTGTCGGGCGTCGTGGGGCGCTACTTCTACCCGGCCATCGACAACTGGGTGGCGATAGACAGCACCGAGGGGGCGCTGTTCGAGTTCGACCGCTCCGGGCTGGTCCCGAAGCCGGTGGCGGGCCCGAACACGACCCGGCGCGAGCTCTTCGGCGGATTCGTCGTCATCGCCATCGGCTGTCTGATGGCGTTCTCGTCGGGCACCTCGAACATCGCGAACGCGATCGCGCCCCTCGTCGCGCTCGACAACGTCGAGATGACGCCGATGATCCTGCTCGGGAGCGCCGCCGTCGCGGTCGGCGCGTTCACGATCGCCCGGCGGACGCTCGACACGCTCGGCAACGACATCACCGACCTCCCGCTGACCGCGGCGATCGTCGTCGCCTGCGTCTCCTCCGGGATCGTCATCAGCCTCTCGGCGGTCGGGATCCCGGCGTCGTTCGTCATCATCGCGACGATGTCGATCGTCGGGCTCGGCTGGGGGCGCGCGACCCGGACCGTCACGGTGCGGCAGGGGATCAGCGGCGAGAAGGAGCCGAAGGTGTCCGTCGGCGCGCTGAAGGCGGACGGGACGGGCAAGATCGGCGAGGGCGACCCGACCGACATCCCCTCGGCGTCGGACCTGTTCAACCCGAGCACGAGCGCGCGCGTCGTCCTGATGCAGAACGTCGTTCCGATCCTCTCGACCGTCGGCGCGCTCGTCACGTTCACGATCCTGTTCCGCTTCGTCTGGTAGGGCTCGACCGCTCTTCCCGCGCCGACCCGGCTACCGTCCGAACCGCCGCTGTCGGTCCTGGAAGTCGAGGACCGCGCGCAGGTAGTCGCGGCGCCTGAAGTCGCGCCAGTTCACGTCCGTGAAGTAGAGCTCGGCGTACACCGACTGCCAGATCGCGAAGTCGGAGAGCCGCTCCGCGCCCGTCTTGATAACGAGGTCCGGCTCCTCCGGGAACACGAGCCGGTCGGCGACGTCGTCCGCGTCGATCGACGCCGGATCGAGCTCGCCGACGTCGACGTCGCTCGCGAGTTCGCGGACCGCGGCCGCGAACTCGGCCTTTCCGCCGAGTCCGACGGTGATTCTGATGGGGGCGTCGTCGCCGTCTGCGCTACCCGCCTCGCCGTCCGCGCCACCCGCCGCGCCGTCCGCGCCACTCGCCTCGCCGCCTGCGCTCTGCTCCCCGTCGGCGTCGTCCGGCCCGCGAACGACGAACGGGGCGGGCGCGTCGAGCCGCCGGAGCTCTCTCGCGAGCGTCGGGACCACTGACTCGTCGAGCACCGAGACCGAGACGGTGACGCGCCGGGCGCCGTACTCCAGCGCCCACCCGAGCGCCTCGGAGAGGGTGTCGAACGCGCCGTCGGCGAGGAGGTCCCGCTCCGTGATGACGATCGCGACGTGCTCGGGGGGGTCCCCGTCGTGGAGTCGGTGGCGGACGGCGAGATACGCGTCGTACAGGCCCACGTGAGACGCTTCCGTCGCGAGAATTTAAAATCCCACGTCCGCCGACGAGGGGTTTAATTCGGCGTCGGCCCTATCTGCGTCGATGGCAGACAGCTACCGCGGGGTGTTCGGCGCGATCCCCTACGCGATCCGGCACACCGAGTCGTGGACCATGCGCGTCTACGGGGTGGTCGGCGCGCTCACAGCCGGGCTGATCGCGACAGTCGTCACCCTCGCGCTCGTCGTCTGGATGGCGGAGACTGCCGACGTGCAGAGCGGAACGTTCCTGTTCTCGCGGTCGCTGTACGTGATCGCCGGCTTTGCCGCGGTCGCGCCGCTGCTGGCGCCGCTGCTGTTCGTCGCGCGTCGCCACCGCCGCGGCGACCCCGTGCGGTCGGGATACGACCGGAAGATGGCGTACGGCGGCTTCCTGTTCCTCCTGTCGCTGTACGTCGGCATGGTGATCTCCGCGCCGGCGGCGCTGCGAGACCCGACCGAGTCCGCGGTCGTGAACGCCCTCTACGCGCTCCCGCGGCTCGCCGGCTTCGTCCCCCCGGCCGCCGCCGCGGTCACCGTGTTCGCGATCCACTACCGGCTCCGTGTCACCGGCGACGGCGCGATCGACAACGCGGACAGCGCGGGCGAATCCCCGACTTCGGCGGACGACCCACCGGTCGACGACGACTGACGCGGCTCGAAACCCCGAAAAGGGTCGGCCACCTACCACGGAGCAATGACCGACGAGCCGGAGCGCACCGACGCGGATGGGCCGGACGACGCCGACGGGACGGAGCCGACGGACGGCAAGGAGAGCACGTTCCTCGTCACGCACGTCGAGAGCGGCTCGGCGGTGCTGAAAGACGTCCACGACGGACAGGTACACACGCTGAGCTCGAACCCCGGACTCGAGGCCGACGATGCGGTCGAGGCCACCGTCGCGCCCGATCCGCCGATGGAGGTCACGTATCGGGTGATCGACGTCGCGGAGCGCCGACGCCTTTCGATCGAGGAGAGCGAGGAGCCGCCCACCGTCCACGAGCGCGAGCTCGCGGCGGAGACGCCGACGGGAGAGCTCGCCCGTGAGCCGCGCGCGGGCGAGGGCGAGGTCCACGTGTTGACGCCGCCCGAGTCGGACACCGAGAGCGCGGTCGCCGACGTGATCGAGGACCGCGAGGCGACGCTCTCCCGCGCCGCCCGGCTCGGCGTGAACCGCGTCGAGATCCGGTCGGAGCCGGGCGTGGTCAGCGTGCGCTACATGCCCTGACTCAGTCGACTCCGGCGGCCGGGTCCGACGGACCGGCGGCGCTCTGCACCCGCCAGCCGCCGTCGACGTCGCCGGTACGCGCCTCGTAGTCGACGGTCGTCTCGGCCGTCACGGCCGCCGCGTCGACCGGGTCGCCGTCGACCTCGATCCGCTCCACGCGGAACGGCACGTCGAGGCTGTCTCCGCAGCACCCGACGTCGACGAACTCCTCGCGGACGTCGCCGACCGCGACATCGTCCATGACCCGCGCGAAGTACGACCGGTAGCGGTCCGTCTCGATCTGGTCGCGGCCCCAGTCGCTGAGCCCCTCGGGATACGAGAGGACGACGCGGGCCGCTTCGGGTGTACTCATAGGTGATGGTAACACGCCGTTCGGTTAGTTTGTTTCGGCGATCCGCGCCGCGCTCGCCCGAGCGGGACCGACCGAACGCGCCGGCTCGCGGCCGAGTGAGAAGGCTTATTCGCGCCCGCGCAGGAACCGGTATTTATGGTAGCGATCGAGGCACCGGAGGTCAACTACACCGAGTACTCGAACCGGCAGCTCGTGGCGATCCCGCTCGCCGTCCTCGTTCTCGCGCTCGCGATCATCTTGGGATGGTATCTCGTCACGGGAGCGCCGGCGAACCTGGGACTGGCGTTCACGGGCGGCGTCGAGCTCCGGATCGCCGACGACGGTGGTAACGTCGAGGAACGCATCGAAACAGAGTTCGACAGACGGCCCGACTCGATCCGGTCGATCCCCGCCGACGACGTGTACGTCGTCACCTTCCGCGCGGCCGACGAGGACCCCGAGGGACTGGCAGAGGAGCTCGCGCAACAGGCGGACGACGCGGGGCTCGCCACGACCGCGGTCGACCAGGTGTCGCCGAGCTTCGCCAGCGACACGGCCCGGACCGCGGTGTTCGGGGTCGCGCTGGCGTTCCTCGGGATGAGCGTGCTCGTGTTCGCACTGTTCCGGACGTTCATCCCCTCGCTCGCGGTGGTCGCCTCGGCGTTCTCCGACCTGGTCATCCCGGTCGCGGTGATGAACCTGCTCGGGATCCAGATGACGCTCGGGACGATCGCGGCGCTCCTGATGATCATCGGGTACAGCGTCGACTCCGACATCCTGTTGAACAACTCCGTGTTACGCCGGACGGGCGACTTCTACGAGTCGGTGAGCCGCGCGATGCGGACCGGTGTCACGATGACGCTCACGTCGATGGCCGCGATGATCGTGATGGCGATCGTCGCGACCCTCTTCGGCGTCGACCTGCTGCGTAACATCGGGATCATCCTCGCGGTCGGCCTCTGTGCCGACCTGATGAACACGTACCTGCTGAACGTCTCGCTGCTCCGCTGGTACAAGTTCGAGGGGGTGAAGCGCTGATGTTGGAACCGATCAAGAACAACTGGCGCATCCTGCTGCTCGTCGTCGTCGTGGTCGGCGCGTCGGTCGCGCTGTTCGCCCCGCAGTTCGCCCCGGAGACCGCGCCGGGCGAGAACCAGAGCGAGGCGAGCCAGGGAATCACGAACCTCCAGTACGGGCTGGACCTGGAGGGCGGCACCCGCGTCCGGGCCCCCCTGAAGGGGTACACCGCCACCGGCGTCGACTTCGCCGGCGACAATCCCCCGGCGGTCGAACGGGCCGTCGCCGACGAGCTCGACGGGGTGCAGCTCCGCGACGTCGGATCGAGCTTCGGCGAGGACGAGCAGGCCGTCGAGGTCACCGACCCGTCCGTGAGCGAGGAGGAGTTCCGCGCGGCGATGGACGCCTCGGGCTACTCCTACGAGAGCATCCGCCCCGGCGTAACCGCAGAGACCCGCGACCTCACCCAGAGCATCATCGAGGGCAAGATCAACGAGGCGGGGCTCTCGGGCGGGAGCGTCCAGCAGGTCCAGTCGCTCACCGGCGAGTACTTCATGCTCGTCGAGGTGCCTGGCGAAGGCCGGAGCGACGTCGTCTCGCTGCTGCAGGAGCGGGGGACGGTCCAGATCGACATCGCGTATCCGAGCGATAACGGCACCGCCGTCGATGAAGCGGTGCTCACGCAGGAGGACTTCGAGAACATCGGGACGGCGTCGCAGCGGGACCGCGGCACGGGATCGTACGTCCCCGTGACGGTCAGGAACACCGCCTCCGACGGCCAGCCGTCGCCCGCGGAGCAGTTCCAGCAGGCCGTCGCCGACCGCGGCTTCGCCTCGGCGTACCAGTCCCAGGCGGACCGCTGCGAGTACAACCCCGAGACGGGCGAACTGGGGAACTCCAACCCCTGCCTCCTGCTCACGGTCGACGGCGAAGTCGTCAACTCCTTCGGGATGGACCCGGGGCTCGCCGACAGCATGGCGAGCGGCTCGTGGGCCGACACCCCGAACTTCGAGCTGACCACGCCCGAATTCACGACGGCGCAGGAGATATCGGTCAACCTGCGCGCCGGCGCGCTGCCGGCCGAGCTCGACATCAGCGGGGAGGGGACCTCCAGCACCATCTCGGCCGCGCAGGGGGAGAACTACAAGAACTACTCGCTGGTGACGGGGATCCTCGCGGTGTTCGCGGTCGCGGGGATGGTGTTCCTGCGCTACCGCGAGCCCGCGGTGGCGCTGCCGATGATCGTCACGGCGCTCGCGGAGGTGTACGCCCTGCTCGGCTTCGCCGCGCTCGTGAGCTATCCGATAGAGCTGGCGGTCATCGCCGGCTTCATCGCGGTCGTCGGGACAGGCGTCGACGACTTGGTGATCATCGCCGACGAGGTGATGAGCGAGGGCGAGGTGAACTCACGAAAGGTGTTCAACTCCCGGTTCCGTCGGGCCTTCTGGGTCATCGGCGCCGCCGCCGCGACGACGATCGTCGCGATGTCGCCGCTGATGGTGCTCTCGCTCGGAGACCTCTCCGGGTTCGCGATCTTCACCATCCTCGGCGTCCTGATCGGCGTCCTGATCACCCGACCCGCCTACGGCGACATCCTCCGTCGCCTGCTGACGATCCGGTGAGACGACGCGGCGGCGATCCGATCCCCCCGTCTCGCCGCCTCGCGACCGCCTTTCCGCCGCGCCGTTCGGTCTTTCGTGTGGAGTGAAAAGCCAACAAATTCTTAATTTAGAGTCCTCTAAACCGTCCATGACGACCGGCGGCCGCCTCGAGGCGGAGAGCTCGACCGACGAGCGTCGAGGGGACGGAACCGAATGACCTACACCGAGATACTGATCGTCGCGTTCGCGGCCCAGATCGCCGTGCTCCCCGGCGAGAAGGTCCAGTTCATGATAGCCGCGCTGTCGACGCGGTACGACCCGAAGGTCGTCGTCGCGGCCGCCGCGTCGGCGTTCGCCGGGTGGACCGCGGTCGAGATCGCCTTCGGGCAGGCGCTGCAGTCGGCGCTGCCGGGAGTCGTCCTCGACGCCGTGACCGCCTCCCTGTTCTTCGCGTTCGCGTACCTCCTGTACCGGTCGATGCCGGAGCGCGACGCCGGACGGGTCGCGTCCAGCGACGGCGGCACGGAGCCACTGACCGCCGGCGCCGAGACGCCGGACCCCCCGGCGGTCGACGCCGACTACGCCGACCTCGACTCGGTCTCGCTTCCCGGTCCGCTCGACCGGTACGGGGGGTCGTTCGGCGGCTTCCTCCCGATATTCGCCCTCATGGCCACCGGCGAGTTCGGCGACAAGACGCAGTTGGTCACGATCGGGCTGGCGGTGCAGTACGGGGCGACCTCCGCGATATGGGTCGGCGAGATGCTCGCGATCGTTCCGATCAGCCTCGCCAACGCGTACTTCTTCCACACGTTCGCCCACCGCTTCGACGTGCGGCGCGCGCACATCGCCTCCGCGGCGCTGTTCGCCTTCTTCGGGGCCGACACGGTCCTCTCGATCGTCGCGAACGTCTCCGTATGGGAGACGTTCATCGGCGCCGTGAGCGGGGCGGCTTCGGCGCTCGTTTAATCGTCGTCCAGGAAGTCGTCTAGAACTCGTCGAGCCCCGACTGCTCTGCGGCCGCCAACACGTCGTCGCAGGTCGCCCACGACCGACGGGCGCAGTCCGGGACGTCGCCGGTGTCGGCGACGTACGCCCGCAGGAACGACCGCGTCGTCGGGTCGCTCGGGTAGCCGCTCCCGACGCCGTCGTACGTCGGGTACCGGTCGTCGATCGCGGCCATCCGGGCGTCGCGGGCCACCTTGGCGACCACGCTCGCCGCGCCGACGACCGGGTCGTCCTCGTCGGCGCCGTGGAAGGCCTCGACGTCGACCGGAGGGAGGGCGGCGCGTTCGCCGACCGCGGGGTCGTCGATCCCTCTCCCGTCGGCCGCGGAGCCGTCGCCGCCGGGGTCGTCACCTCTCTCGACGAACTCGCCGAGCCGACGCGCGAACCGCGCCTCGCTGGTGTCGCCCGCGTCGGCGACGACGCGGACCGGTTCCGCCGGACGTTCCCCGCCGGCGACGCCCTCGATCTCGCCCAGCGCGGCCCGCACCGCCCGCGCCTGCCCGCGGACCGTGAGCGTGTTCATGTCGGTGTCGGGCCGGTCGATCTCCGCGGGCTCCACGAACGCGACCCCGACCGCGACGCGGTCGCTTCCGCGCATCGTCTCGGCCATCGCCTCGCGTCGCTCGGGGGAGAGCCGCTTCGAGTCGTCGACGTCGGCCGGGAGGCTCGCCGGGTCGGCGAACACGGCCGCCGAGACCATCGGTCCGAGCACGGGCCCCTTGCCGGCCTCGTCGACGCCGAGGTACACGCGTCGCTCGTCGTCGTCGAACGGTAAATACGTTCAGAAAGCGAACGGGCTCAGTCGATGAGGACCGCGTTGACCTGCCCGGTCTGGCCGGGACGCGAGGTGACGCGGGCGCGGCCGGCGGACGTGTCGATGACGGCGCCCTTGGTGACGATGTTCCGTCGGGCGTAGTTGACGTTCGAGGGGTTGTCGACGACGTTCTCGATCTCGGCCTCGCTGACCTCGCCGCCGTCGGCGACCTGCGCGACGTTCGTCGAGAGCGCGCGGACCTTCCGCTCCGTGCCGCGGGAGTCGATGTACTGGACCCGCGTCTCGCCGACGGTGGTCTCGGCGGGCTCTCGGCCGAGCTGGTGGCGCTTCTTGTTCGAGGCGTGCTTGAGTCGGCCGCCCGTCCGCTTGCGCGTGGAGCGTCCCTGGTCTTTCATACAGGTACGAACAGCCAGCGAATACTTGAACCGTTCGACTCGACTCGGTCCCGAGGCGGCGCGTGACGGGTCGGACGGGACGCGACGGCCCCGCGCACGGATTCGCCGGGAGCGCCGAACGCGGCCGCGGGGACCGGCACGCGAGTCAGCGCGAACCGGCGAGCGGGGTCACGCGAACCGGCGCTCGAACTCCCGGATCCCCTCGTCGGTGCCGACGACGACGAGCTCGTCGCCGTCGCCGATCCGCGTGTCGGGACCGATCTCGGTCAGGGTCTCTCCGTCGCGCTCGACCGCGATGACGGTGCAGCCGGTCGCCTCGCGCACGTTCGCCCTGCCGACCGTCCGCCCGACGAGCCGCGGCACGCGGCTCTTGACGACCTCCACCTGCTGGTCCAGGGAGAGCACGTCGCGTCCCTCGATGACGGTCGAGGCGGACATCCGGCCGGTGACGGTCGCGAGAGAGAGCACGTAGTCGGCGCCCGCGCGGTGCATCTTCCGGACGCTCGCGGCCTCCTCGACCCGTGCGAGGATCTGCGTGTTCGGCGCTAAATCGCGGATCACGAGCGTCGTGAACTCCGTCGTGGTGTCTTCGGGCAGCGCGAGCACGACGGTCCGCGCCGACTCGACGCCCGCGGCCCGCAGCGTCTCCGGCTCGGTGGCGTCGCCGACCACGTCGACGCCCTCGGCGTCCGCCCGGTCCACGACCGTGACGGGCAGGTCTGCGTCTTCGAGCGTCTCGGCGACGGTCCGGCCGACCTGCCCGTACCCGATCACCACGGTCTCGCCCGCGCCGAATCGCCGCGTGGCGGAGTTCGTCAGCTCGACGAGCCGCTCCAGCTGATCCGGCCGCCCGGAGACGAGCAGGACCGTCCCGGCCGACAGCGTCGCGTCCGGCGGGGGCGCCGCGTCGAACTCGCCGTTGAACCACACGCCGATGACGTTGACGCCGGCGCGTTCGCGGATCCCGCTATCGCCGAGGGCCGACCCGGCCAGCGGACTCCCGTGCGGGACCGACACCTCCGCGAGCTGCAGCGAGTCGCCGATGGCGACCGCCTCGCCGAGATCGGTCTGCAGCGCGGTCGTCACCTTCGCGGCGAGGCTCTCGCCGAGCAGCGACCGCGGCGAGAGCACCTCGTCCGCGCCGGCGAGGCGGTGGTACCGCTCGCGCTCCGGGTCTTCGACGATGCTGATGACCCGCACCTCCGGCGACAGCTCCTTCGCGGCGAGCACGATGCTCGCGTCGACCTTGTCGGAGACGTCCGTTATCAGCGCCCGCGCGTCGGGCAGGTTCGCGGCCGCCAACCCGTCCGTCGACTCCGGGTCGGCACGGATCGCGGTCTGCCCCGCTTCGTGGAGCCGTACCGCTCGGTCGTTGTCCGGCTCGACGATCGCGTACGGTATGTCCCTGGAGTCGAACTCCTCGATGAGCGCCATCGACCGGGAGGTGTCCGAACAGACGACGACGTGACCCGACAGCGCTCCGTCCACCGACGTGGGGGCGCTCGTCGAGAACGCCTCTTCCAACAGCGGCGTCACCACGACCGGCAGCGCGCCGATCAGGAGGACCATCCCGACGAGGTCCATCACCGCGATGAACGCGTTCAACTGCTGGCTCTCCCAGGGCGCGTCGCCGCCGAATCCGGTGGTGGTGAACATCTCGATCGAGAAGCGCAGCGCCTCGATCATCGTGCGCGGGTCGCCCTCGTACACCCGCATCCCGTATCGGTAGGCGATCGCGGTGAAGATCAGCACGAAGAGGACGAAGGCGAAGTACCCGACGACGCGGCGCTTCCACGAGTCCATCGGTCCGTTGTACGCCGCCCACCCACAAAAACGGGCCGCGTCCGGCCGCGTGACGGATGCGGTTGCGGTCGCGACCGCGGCCGGGCCGAAGTTCGATGGTTTAAGACACGGGGGGGCCCAACTGGGGAACATGGTGCGGGACCCGTCGCGCGAGGAGGATCCGCCGTCGGTCGACGACGTGCTGGACGCACTGGCCGACGACGCCGCGCGCCGGATCGTGACGGCACTCACCGAGCCGAAGACGGCGAGCGACCTCTCCGAGGAGTGCGACATCCCCCTGTCGACGACGTATCGGAAGCTGGAGAAGCTCACCGACGCCTCCCTGCTCCGGGAGTCGACGGACATCCGCCGCGACGGGCAACACACGACGCGCTACTCCGTCTCGTTCGACTCCGTGACGGTCTCGATCGACCACGCGGACGACGAGGCGGACGAGTCGCGCGATCTCACCGTCGAGTTCTCCCGTCCGGAGCGCACGCGGGACGAACGGCTGGCCGACCTGTGGTCGGAACTGCGAGAGGAAACATGACAACGCACATCGACCTCGCCATCATCGTGGCAAAGACCGCCATCCTCGTGCTCGGTGGCAGCATCACCTACTACGCGCTCCGCGCGTACGGCAGGACCGGCGACCCCTCGCTGCGCGCGCTGGGGCTCGGCTTCGGGATCGTGACGATCGGCGCGCTGATCGGCGGCGTCTCTCACCAGATCATCGGCGCGTCTCTGGCGGCGGGGATCGCGATCAACAGCCTGCTGACCGCGGTCGGCTTCGGCGTCATCGTCTACTCGCTGTACGTGGAGTGACCCCGCTCGCGGGGCCGCTCCGGATTCGACGTCGAGCCGGGAGAAGTGGGGCCGGTGGACGTCGAGCCAGATGGACGTCGATCCCGGGGGAGGTGTCGACGTCCGACGAACCCCGCTTTCGGTAGCCTTTTGCGGCGCTCCGCCCTCGGACCGCCTAATGAGCGACGCACGCGAGGAGCTCTCTCGCCGGATCGCCGGCGAGATAACGCTCAGCGACGACCCCGGAGCGACGCTCCGGAAGTGGCGGACCGACTTCGACGTCTCACAGACCGAGCTCGCCGAGCAGCTCGACGTCTCCTCGTCGGTGATCTCCGACTACGAGAGCGGGCGTCGGGAGAGCCCGGGGATCGGCATCGTCCGCCGGATCGTCGACGGCCTCCTCGATATCGACGAGCGGCGCGGAGGCGGGCGCCTCCGACAGTACGCCCGCGTGCTCTCGGCGGGCTTCGAGAGCGACATCGTCCACGCCCTCCGCGAGTACTCGACCGCGGTGCCGGTCGAGGAGTTCTACGAGGCGATGGACGCCACGGAGGTCGTTCGCGGCGACCAGGACCACGTCAACGGTCACACCGTCATCAACTCTATCGAGGCGATCACGCGGCTCTCCAGCGAGGAGTTCTACCGGCTGTACGGTCAGTCGACGAACCGCGCGCTCGTGTTCACGGGCGTGACCCGCGGCGAGTCGCCGCTGGTCGCCCTCCGGGTCGTGAGCCCGACGCCGAACGCGGTCGTCCTCCACGGCATCGAGTCCGAGGACCTCTGGGAGCACGCGGCCGACCTCGCCCGCGTCGACCGCTTCTCGCTGGCGACGTCGACGCGCGACCTCGACGACTGCCTGGCCGACCTGCAGGCGCTCTGAGCGCCCCGGCGAGCTGTCTCCCGGCCTCGGGACCTGACCCGCCCGAACCGCGGGCCTGAAACCGCCGGCGCTCCTTCGACCGCGTATGACCGACGAGTACGCCGAGCGGCTCCGCGCCAACCGCCGCGAGAAGGACGAGTTTTTCGCCGAGCACCCGCAGTCGCCGATCCCGCTCGAGCACCGCGACGGGTTCGACGGGCTCGACTACTTCCCGCCGGACGAGGACTACCGCGTCGAGGCGACCGTGACGGTCCACGGCGACCCCGAGCCCGTCGAGATGGAGACCACCGCGAGCAACCCGGTCCGATACCTCAGAGTCGTCACCTTCGCGTTCGAGGTCGACGGCGAGGAGCACGCGCTCGCCGGCTACCGACAGGAGGGCGAGGACGGCGAGATATTCGTCCCGTTCCGCGACAAGACGACCGGCCAGCAGACGTACTACCAAGGCAGGTACATGGAGCTCGAACCGGAGGGAGAGCTCGCCGACGGCGACGTCGTCGTCCTCGATTTCAACCTCGCGTACAACCCCTTCTGCGCGTACAGCGAGACGTTCGCCTGCCCGCTCCCGCCCGAGGAGAACTGGCTGGAGATCGTCGTCCCGGCCGGGGAGCGCGCACCGGACATCGAGTAGTCGGGGGCTCGTCACCGCCGCGTCGCCGTCGGCGGCGACGCGGCCCACCGCACGTCGCCGCGCGGCGTTCGGTGCGCTGAAACCGCGCTCGGAGCCGACCGCTTTCGAAGGAGAGACTCGACGCTCGATGCGGAGTAGAGAAGACGAGAGAGGGTCGTTCGCGCCGCGCTACCGCTCTAACTCGACCGTCAGGTCGGTCGCGATCCACGCGTCCGTGTTCCCCTGCTCCGTGAAGACGGTTCGATCGGGCGAGCAGCGGCTCGCCGCGACGATCGGCCGTGCGTCCGTCGACTCCTCTGTGCCGTCTTCGATCCGGTCTTCGGCGCTGCGCCCGATCCGGTCCCCAGTGCTCATTACCAGTCTGTCAGAGGCACGGGTGGTTATAGGTTTCGGTCGGCCTAAACCCTCGCCGCGATCGGGGCGATCCCCGCACCGGTGCGATCGCGGCGATCCGCGCGGGGAATCGGAGCGCATTACCAGCCGGCGGCACTCCGGTGTCTCGATGACGGATTCGCTCTTCGCGCCGCTCACGCTACGCGACACCGAGCTCCGGAACCGCGTCATGCTGTCGCCGATGTGCCAGTACTCCGCGGACGACGGGTTCGCGAACGACTGGCATCGGATCCACCTCGGCTCCCGCGCGGTCGGCGGCGCCGGCGCCGTGATGACCGAGGCGACCGCGGTCGAGGAGCGCGGTCGGATCACCCCGGGCTGTCTCGGGATCTGGTCCGACGAACACGCCGACGCGATCGAGCCGATCGTCGACTTCGTCCGGTCGCAGGGCGCGACGCCCGGTATCCAGCTGGCCCACGCCGGCCGCAAGGCCTCCCACCGCCCGCCGGCCGAGGGCGGCGATCCGATCCCCGCGGACGACCCCGCGGGCTGGGAGACGATATCCGCGACCGACGAGCCGTACCCAGACGGCGACCGCTCCGAGACCGGCGAATCCGCGGCGACCCGCCGGATGGACGGTGACGACATCGCCGACGTGACCGAGTCGTTCGCCGACGCCGCGGCGCGCGCGCTCGACGCCGGCTTCGAGATCGCCGAGGTCCACGCGGCCCACGGCTACCTGCTCCACCAGTTCTGCTCGCCGATCACCAACGACCGCGACGACGAGTACGGCGGGAGCTTCGAGGACCGGACCCGACTCCTCCGGGAGGTCGTCGCGACCGTCCGAGACGTCTGGCCCGAGGAGAAGCCCGTCTTCGTCCGGATCTCCGCGACGGACTGGCTCCCCGACCGCGACTCGTGGGACGTCGACGACTCCGTGCGGCTGGCGCCGCTGCTCGCCGAGGCCGGCGCCGACCTGATCGACGTCTCCGGCGGCGGGATCCACCCCGACCAGCGGATTCCGGGGACCGGACCGGGGTACCAGGTGCCGTACGCCGAGGCGATCCGCGAGGAGACCGACGTGCCCGTCGCCGCCGTCGGCGGGATCACGGGCCCGACCCACGCTGACGCCCTCGTCCGGAACGGTCGGGCCGACCTCGTCGCGCTCGGCCGCGAGCTGCTCCGGCACCCGTACTGGCCGCTGGAGGCCGCCCACGAGCTCGGCGCGGACGTCGAGTGGCCGGTGCAGTACCGCCGCGGCCGGTTCGACTGAGGTCGGGTCCGACCGGGTCGACTGCGATCGGTCGCGGCCGATTCGACTGAGGCCCCCTCTCACGCTCCGGGAAGACTTATTCCGCTCCCGCGAGCCGACCGCGTATGGAGTACCGACCGTTTCCCGAGGAGCGCGCCGACGAGTTCGGCGCGTTCATGCGGTACGCCTTCGCTCCCGCGGACGGCCCCTACGACCCCGACGAGGCCGACGACCACGACACGATCGCCGAGCGGCGCGGTCTCTTCGACGCGGCCGACGACACCGTCGCGGTCTGCGCGCACCACCTTTTCGCGCTGCGGATCCGCGGCGCCGACCGCGAGGTCGCCGGGCTCTCCGCGGTCGCCTCCTCGCCCGAGCACCGCCGCCGGGGACACGTCGCCCGGCTGCTCCGCGAGTCGCTGGCGGAGTACCGCGACCGCGGCGTCGACGTCTCGGTGCTGTGGCCCTTCGAGTACGCGTTCTACGCGAACTACGGCTGGGCGACCGCGAGCCGCTACCGCTATCTCACCGCGCCCCCCGAACAGCTCGGCTTCGTCGACGACCTCGTCGCGACGACGGGCGACGCGGCCGGGGCCTTCCGCCCGCTCGACGAGGGCGACTTCGCGGCGGTCGAGCCGGTGCTCGCGGCGACGGCGGACCGCTACGACCTCACCATGGACTGGACCGAGGAGTGGTGGCGCGAGCGGACCCTCTCGGGCTGGACGACCGACCCGTTCGTCTACGGCTGGGAGCGCGACGGGGACCTCCGCGGGCTCTGTCGGTACGAGTTCGACGACGACCCCGACGACGCCGGGGAGACCGTCATGCGCGTCTCCGACGCCGCCGCCGTCGACGACGAGGCGTGGTTCCAGCTGCTGCGGTTCTGCCGCAACCACGACTCGCAGGTCGCCGAGGTCCGGGTCCGAGCGCCGCCGGACGCCCCGCTGCTCGACCTCGTCGAAGACCCCCGCGCCGTCGACTGCGAGGTCCGGACCGGGCCGATGGTCCGGCTCGTCGACGTCGCCGGCGCCGTGGAGGCGCTCGACCCGGACCCCGCCGTCGAGGCGACGCTCTCGCTCGCGGTCGTCGACCCGCTCGCGGCGTGGAACGACGCGACGTTCCGGGTCGCGGTCGTCGACGGAGACGTCGCAGTCGAGCCGTTCGACGCCGAGCCCGCGAGCCCGGACGCGACCGTCGACGTCGGCGCCCTCTCGCAGCTGTACGTCGGCTACCGCTCCGTCGACGAGGCGGTCCGTGCCGGGAGACTCGCGGCCGGCGACGGGACCGACTTCGACGACGGCGTCGCCGCCGCGCTCCGCGGCCTGTTCCCGCCGCGGACGACGCACCTCCGCGAGGGGTTCTGAGTCGCCGCGTCGGCGACGTCACGCGCCGGGACGCGACCGTCAGCGCCGGCCGGGCTTTTTATCCGCGCGCCGCGTACTCGGTGGTATGAGTTCCCGCGACGACCGACGCGACGACGAGCTCGAGGAGCGGCTCGACGAGCTCGAAGACGTCCTGACCGAGCTGCGGCGCGACCTCGGGGAGAGCGAGCGGGACCGACGGGGGCCGCCGCGACCGCCCCGCCTCTCCGAGCTACTCCGGTTCACCGAGCAGTACACGATCCCGACGGTCATCGCGCTCCTGGAGACGACGATCAAGTCGCTCGAACTGCTCCGGGGGACGCTCCGGCTCGCCGACCCCGGCCGGAGCCTCGCCGACGAGTCCGGCGCGACTGCCGACCGCCTCGCCGACGTCCGCGACGGCGCGAGCGCCGGCCTCGCTCGGTCGCTCTCGGAGCTCCGGACCGCGCTTTCGGAGGCCGACCTCCCGGAGGAGGCCGCCTCGCGCTCGATCATCACCGACGCCCGCGACCTCACCGCCGAGATCGAGTCGCGGATCGAGGAGGGCCGTCGGGAGGCCGACGCCGCGCGGCGACCCGGGCGGGACGACGACCGCCGGAAGGACCGCGGGGCGGGCGGCCCCGAGTCCGACGCCCGAGACGGGGGCCGCGCCCGCGACGACGACTCCCCCGGCCGGGACCGCGGCGTTCGGATCGACGTGACCGACCCCGACGCGGAGCCCGAAGCGAGCGGGGCCGACGAGGAGACGGAGGACGACCCGGCGCCCGAGGTCGACGTCGAGTCCGAGCTTGAGTCGATCAAGCGACAGATCGACGGCGACGAGGCGGACGACGCCGACGCCGTTGACGAGGCGGACGCGAGCGATGACGCGGGTGCCGGTTCGGACGCCGGCGACCCGACCGACGCCGACGGCTCCACCGATGACGACCGGGACGACGCGGCCGAGGAGGGCGACGGAGACGGCCGCGACGCGAACTGACCCGCTCGCCTCCCGCGCCGCTCTCGCCGTTCGTTTTTAAAAGTCCACGCCGAGCCGGTCGGCGACGCGCTCCGCGGAGTCGACGAGCAGGGCGTCGTCGTCGGTGAACACCTCCAGCGCGACGGTGCCGTCGAACTCGTCGAGTTCGGCCGCGACGGCCCCGTAGTCCACCTCGCCGGCACCGACCGGGAGGTGGGTGTCGCCGCGGCGGCGCACGTCGTGACAGTGGAGGTGCGAGACCCGGTCGCCGTGGGCGCGGAGGAACCGCGTTATCGCCCTGTTGTCGCCCTCCATGTACGCGTGTCCCACGTCGAAGCAGATCGGGGTGTCAGTCTCCCGGGCGATGTCGCCGAGGACGGAGAGCTGGAGCCCCGCGTGCTGGTGGCCGACGTTCTCGACGACGACCTCGACGCCCGCCTCGCGGCCGGCGTCGGCGACCCGTCGGAGCTGGTCGGCGGCCGTCTGCCGGAACTCGATGTCGTCGCGGTCGGCCGACGTCGCGTGGAGCACCGCCTTCTCCGCGCCGAGGTCGCCGGCCGCCTCCAGGAGGCGCCACTGGTAGTCGACGATGGCGTCGTTGACCTCGGGGACGTAGCTGGCCAGTCGCTGGCTGTACGGGAGGTGGACGAGCAGGTCGCGGCCGGCGAGCGCGTCGGTCAGCCGCCCCCGGTCGATCTCTCCCGGGACGAGCGTCGGCTCGCCGACCCCGAGCTCGCAGAAGTCGAACCGCGACGGCGACGCCGCGAGCCGGTCGAGGTCGTCGCCGACGGTGAGACCGATCTCCATGTCGGCGGTGGGTGCGGCGGAGATTTATAAGTAGTGGCGCTGGCGGTGCGGCCGGCGGTGTCGCCGGGGCGGTCGCGGATCGATCCCCGCCTCAGTCGTCGAGGCGGTCGCGGATCGATCCCCGCCTCAGTCGTCGAGCGGGTTGTCGACGTCGATCTCGCCGGAATCGATCTCGGCCTCGACCTCGCGAACCGCGGTCACCATGTTCTCCATCTTGCCGTACGCGATCTCCCGGGGCAGGAGCTTCAGCCCGCAGTCGGGCGAGATCGTGAGCTTCTCCGGCGGGACGACGCGGAGCCCCTGCCGGACGTTCTCCTTGATCTCCTCGACGGACTCGATCTCGGCCGTGTGCGCGTCGACGACGCCGAGCGCGAGGTCGGGCTCGAACTCGGGGTCAGTGAACGTCGGGATCTGCTCGAAGTCGCCGTTACACAGCTCGACGTCGAACTCGTCGATCGGGTAGTCGTTGATCTCGGGGTAGATCCGCGAGTAGTCGCCGTAACAGACGTGGAGCCCGATGCGGACCTCCTCGTCGATACCCGAGACGATCCGCTCTAAGGCCTCGCCGACGATGGCGTGGTCCTCCGGCGTCGTCGCCAGCGCGGGCTCATCGATCTGGATGTAGCGCGCGCCCGCCTCGACCAGCTTCTCGACCTCTTCGTTGACGAGGTCGGCGAGGTCGTAGACGAGCTCCTCGGTGGAGGGGTACGCCTCGTTGAACGCCCAGAAGCCGAGCGTGTACGGCCCCGTGATGGGGACCTTGACGGGGCGCTCGGCGACGTTCGAGGTGAAGTCGAACTCGTCGACGAGCCACGGCTCGTCGTACTCGACCTCCTCGACGACCGACGGCTTGTCGAAGTAGTTGTGACCCCACACCTTCACGGGGCCGTTGAACTCGTAGCCGTCGATGCGGTCGGCGAAGAACTCCACCATCTCGTTGCGGCGCATCTCGCCGTCGACGACCGTGTCGAGTCCGGCGCGCTCGTGCTCGTGCGTGATGAGCCGACAGGCGTCGTCGTGGGCCTCCTCGAGGTCCGCGGCGTCGAACTTCGAGTCCGGGTCGTCGACGAGCTCGTCCGCCCGGTTCAGCCACTTCGGCTTCGGGTACGAGCCGACGACGGTCGTCAGCAGGAACGCGTCGTTCGGGTGGTCGTTCGGGCGGAACTGTTCGCGGTTGGCGTCTGGGTTTCGGACCATTAGTCGAGCACCTCCGCGGCGGCGGCGAGCGCGTTCAGCTTCGCGCGGTACTTGTTCGCTGGCAGGTAGAACAGCTCCGTATTAGGGGTGAGGTAGGTCCGGTCGAACCCCTCGGCGGGGATCTGCGACTCGAACCACTCGACCCGCTCCGCGACCGTCTCTGGCTCCTCGACGAGCGTGTTCTGCCCGTCGACGAGCCCGAGCGCGAGCGAGTCGGTGGAGCCGAACTCCTGGACGTTGTACACCGTGTCGTCGCGGTCGCCGGCGACGAGGTCGAGCCCGAGCGCGTCGGCGCCGGCCTCGTCGACGAGGTGCGCGTACAGCTTCTCGCCGAGCGCGCCGTACGAGGTCTGTACCACGACGTCCGCGTCGGTCGCGTCGGCGACCGTCGCGATGGCGTCCGTCGCGGTCGACTCCGCTCCCTCGGCGGGCGGGTTCGTCACCAGCGATGGTTCGAGGAGGAACAGCGTCTCGTGGGCGGGGAACGCCTCGACCTCGCCAGCGAGGAACTCGGCGATCGCGGCCTGGAACGCCGCCTCGTCGCCGTAGTGCTCGTCGCTCGCGAGGTCGGCCAGCGAGTACGGACCCGGCAGCGTCGCGGCGAGGGGCGCCTCGCCGTCGATCAGGTCGGCCGCGGACTCCAGCTCGCGCGCCACGTCGCCGGAGAAGTCGAGGTCGGCGACCACGCGGGGGTCGCGGTAGAAGTTGTTGTTGTCGTAGTACCGCACGATACCGCCGGTCTCGACGCCGTCGTGCACCGTCAGCGGGTGCGCGATCATGTCGTCCCAGCGGCCCTGCCCCTCGACGACCCGGTCGAGGCCGGCGTCCAGCTGGTCGTCGACGAACTCCGCGCGGACCTCGTCGTACTGCTCGACGATCGCCTCGCTCTCGTCGCCGCTCAGTAGGTCGCCCTTCTGGTGACCCTTGAGGTCCGAGAGCGTCTCTTTCGCCCAGTCCGGGAGCGGGTACAGTCCCGGCGTGGCCGCGACACGTTCAGTCATCACCAGTGGTTCGATATGCCGCCGTATAATATTTGCTAATGCGTATTATACCCGATAGTTATTAGCGGCGGTCGGCCGAACGGTTAAGCCGACGGTCGGGGATCGGTACCCATGACCGTCGTCTCCCTGTTCCCCTCCGCGACCGAGCTGGCGGCCGCGCTCGGCGCGACGCCCGCCGCGGTCTCGCATCAGTGCGACCGCCCGCCCGCGGTCGAGGACCGGCCGACGCTCACCGGGCTCGTCCGCGACCTCGATGCCGACCCCGCCGACCTCGACCGAGTCGCCGCCCACGACGACACCTACTACCTCGACGGCGACCGACTCGCCGCGGCCGACCCGGACGCGGTCCTCACGCAGGGCGTCTGCGCGGTGTGCGCGCTCGACGCCGGGCTCGCGCGCCGCGCGGTGGAGCGGCTCGACCTCGACGCGGCGGTGCTCGACGTCCACGCCGACGACCTCGCCGACGTCCTCGCGAACGTCGAGCGGGTCGGCGAGGCCGTCGGCCGTCCGGCGGCCGCGGCCGCGCTCCGCGACGACCTCGACGCCCGGATCGACGCCGTCGCCGGCGCGGTCCCCCGGGCCGACGCGACCGCCTCGGCCAGCACGACCCCGTCGACCGCCTCCCGCCCCCGCGTCGCCGTCCTCGACTGGACCGACCCGCTGCGCCACGCCGGGCTCTGGGTCCCCGACCTGATACGGATCGCCGGCGGGGAGGCCGGGCCCGTCGCGGCCGGAGAACGGTCGCGGAAGATCGGGCTCGACGAACTGCGCGCCTTCGACCCGGAGGTCGTCGTGATCGGTCCCTGTAGCGCCGACGTCGGCGAGGCCCGGCGCGCGGCCGCCGACCTGCTGGAGCGCGAGTCGATCGGCGACGTGACGGCGGTGCGCGACGGGCGGGTGTACGCGATGGACGGCACCGCCTACCTGAACCGCCACAGCCACCGCGTCGTCGACACGCTGGAGGCGCTGGCGGCCGTGATCCACCCGGACCGATTCGGGGAGTACGGCGAGAAGGTGCGGCGCGTCGGCTCGGGTGCCGTCGGGAACTCGACGAGCGGCTAGCGCGGCTTATTCCCGTCGGTCGAGCCGCAGCACGGAGAGCGTCTCGAACGGGAACGACTCCTCGACGGCGACCTCGTGGTCGAAGCCGGCGTCGTCGATCAGCCCGAGCACTTCCTCGTAGCCGGTCAGCGAGGAGACGAGCAGCAGGACGACGCCGCCGGGCGCGAGGACGCGCCCCACGTCGTCGAGGAACGGCTCGATCAGCTCCCGCCCCGACTCGCCCCCGGAGAGCGCGTGCTCCATCCAGTCGCCCCACTCGTTGTCGGGGTCGGTCGGGAGGTACGGGGGATTGAAACAGACGGTGTCGAAGCCGTCCGCGCGGAACGGGGCACAGAGATCGGCGACGACGGCCTCGACGCCGCGTTTACGGGCCTCACGCGCCGCGTGCGGGTTGAGGTCGGTGCCGACCACGTCCAGGTCGCGCTCCGCGGCGATCCGCGCCGCGACCCAGCCGGAGCCGGTGCCGACCTCCAGCACGCGGCCGCGAGCGGCCTCGACCGCGGCCTCGGCGAGGAGGCCGGAGTCCTCGGCGGGCTGGTAGACGACGGCGTCGTCGACGCCGCGCCGCGCGGCGAGGTCGGGCCCGGGATCGGAGTCCCCGTCCGGCACGCTCCCGTCGCTCACTCGTCTGCCCCCTCGGCGGCGTTGCCGGACCCTGCACTCGCGTCGTCGCCTCCGTCACTCGACCCGTCGGCCGGCTCGCCGCCGTCGCTTCGGTTGCCGCCACCTCGGGTCGCCGCCCGCCCCTCGACCGACGCGTCGAGCTGCGGGCCGGACGCGCTCTCTTCCCGGGCGGAGAGCGTCTGCTGCGGGAACGGGATGACGATCCCCTCGGCCTCCAGCGCGGACTTGATCGCGCCCATCGCGGCCGTCTGGGTGCGCCAGCGCTTCCGCATGCTCGGGTTCCGGATCCAGTACCGGGCGCCGAAGACGACCGCCGAGTCGTCGAACCGCTTCGTCACGGCATCCGGCTCGGGCATCGCGGCGATGTCGTCGACGCCGGCGATCGCCTCCTCGATCACCGCCGCCGCGCGCTCGAGGTCGGTCGCGTAGTCGACGCCGACCTCGACCTCGATCCGCAGGCGGTTCCGGCGCGACCGGTCGATTATCGAGCCCGACCGCACGTCGTCGTTCGGCAGCGTGACCATCTCGCCGTCGAAGGACCGGAGGCGCGTGCTCATGATCGAGATCTCGGTGACCGTCCCCTCGTGGTCCCCGACCTCGACCCAGTCGCCGACCTCGAAGGGGCGGGAGAACATGAGCACGAACCCGGCGAGCACCGCGCCGAGCGTCTGGCGGGCGGCCATCCCGACCACGATCCCCAGAAACCCCGCGCCGACGAGGAGCCCGCCGACGTTGTCCGTGAACAGGCCGACCACGACGAGCAGCGCGAGGGTGTACACCGTCAGCTGCGTGAGCCGCCGGACCACCTCCTCTTGGTGGTCGGTGAGGACGGTGCTGTCGGCGGAGATCTCGCGGATGACGCCGCCGAGGAAGTCGGTGACGGCGTAGGCGCTCGCCAGCAGCACCACCGCGATCACGACGTTCGACAGCTGGTCCGTGATCGCGGCCGCCTCGAACGCGTCGAGGAGCGCGCCGCTGCGGTCCCACACCGCGAGCAGCGAGATCGCGCCGACGGCGGTGGCGGCGCCGACCGACGCCGAGAGCAGCAGGCGCTGGGTCGAGGTGAGCTCGCCGTCGCGCCGCTTCGCCCACGCGGTGAGCAGCCGCACGCCGAGGACGGCCGCGATGATGAGGACGGAGGCGAGAGTGCGCTTGACGTTCTCGGTCAGGGCGTCGTACACGCCCCCCGCCGGACCGGCGGCGTCGCCGCCGGCGGTCAGCAGTTCCGGGAGGGTCGCGGCGGAGAGCGGGCTGACGGAGAGCGGGCCGACGGAGAGCGGGTCAACGGGAAGTGAGCCGACCGCCAGGACGGCGTCTACGAGCGCCATCCCCGCGATCACACCTCGGTCGGCGCGCCGTGCTCGCGGGCCAGCTCCGCCAGCGCGGCGAACGCGCTCGGCTCCAGCGTCCCGGGTCGCCGGCGGAGCAGCTCCTCGTCGGCGGCCTCGACGACCGCGTCCGGGTCGTCCAGCCCGGAGATGTGGCCGGTGTTCCGGATCGCGTTCCGCACTGTCTTGCGCCGCTGGGTGAACAGCGCCTTCACGAACCGGAGGAAGAACGCCTCGTCGCCGACCGCGTAGTCGGGGTCCCGGGGCGTACACCGGACCACGGCGCTCTCGACCGCGGGCTGCGGGTCGAACGCCTCCTTCGGGACCCGCTCGACGATCTCGACGGCGGCGTAATGCTGCGCCGAGACGGAGAGCCGGCCGTACTCGGACTCGCCCGCGGACGCCACCATCCGGTCGGCGAACTCGGCCTGGAACATCAACACGAGCGGCTTCCCCTCGGGGAGCAGCCGGAAGGCGATCTCGGAGGAGACGCCGTACGGGAGGTTGGCGACGCAGGCGGTGAACGGCGGGAGCTCCACGTCGAGCGCGTCGCCCTCGATCACGTCGAGGCGACCGTCGTCGACCGCGGTCGCGAACTCCTCGCGGAGGAAGTCGGCGAAGGTCCCGTCGCGCTCGACGACGGAGAGGCGGCCGGGAGCGTTGCCGTCGCGGTCGGCGCGGTCGCCGTCGCCGACACGGTCACCGTCAGCCGCGACCGCCGCCGCCAGCAGTCGGTCGGTGAGCGCGCCGGCGCCTCCGCCGATCTCCAGCAGGTGGCTCGCGTCCGCGTCGTCCGGAAGGTACCCCGGGATTCGGTCGAGGACGCGGTCGTCGACGAGGAAATGCTGGTCGCGGTCGGGGTTCGCGCGCTCCCCGGCGCGCCGCGCGAGGGCGTCGGGGTCGCGGTCCCCGTACGCCGCGCCCTCACCCGTCGATAGGTCGGTCATGGCCGCGATAGGCCGGCGCTCCGGGTAAAAGTCCCGTTTCGAGGCTCACTCCTCGCGCCCGGCGAACGTCCGGTACTTCAGGTCGTCCTCGCGGACCTCCTCGACGACGCGTTCGACGATCACCTCCCGCGGGCGGTGGAGCCCCGAGACGCGCTCGGACACCTCGTCGAAGCTCTCGAAGGGACCGCGCTTGCGCTCGTCGAGGACGTTGTTCCGGAGCTGCTTGCCCACCCCCGGAAGGAGGTTGAGCTGGTGGAGCCGGAGCGTGATCGGTCCGGCCTCGTTGTAGAAGTCGACGAAGCGCTCCTCGTCGGACTCGACGATCGCCTCGACGGCGTACTCCACCTCCGCGGCCGCGTTCCTGGTGAGGTCGTCGTACGACACCTCGCGGTACCGGCCGACTGCCGGGCCGTCGAGCGCGACCCGGTCGCTCACGGAGACGTCGGTGTCGTCGTCGACCGAGAGCTCGTACAGGCGGAACGAGTCGGTCCCGAGGCCGTACGCGATAGGGGACTTCCGCGACGGGGGCCGGTCGTCGTCCGGCCGCCCGTTCGGCAACACGTCCAGCAGGACGGCGGCGGGACCGTCGTCGGCGTCCGCCGCGTCGGGCGCGTCGGCGTCGGGATCGCTCATACACGTTTTACGGCGCCGAACGGTGAAAAAACCGCTGCCGCGTCGGGCTATCGCGAGAACTCGATCGCGGCGCCCTGCCCGAAGCCGACGCAGAGGGTCGCGAGTCCGCGGTCGGCGTCGCGCTTCTCCATCTCGTGGAGCAGCGTGACGGGGAGCCGTGCGCCGGAGGCGCCGAGCGGGTGCCCGATGGCGATGGCGCCGCCGTTGACGTTGTACCGCTCCTCGTCGACGCCGAGCTCGCGCCGGGAGTACTCGCACTGCGAGGCGAACGCCTCGTTGAGCTCGACCAGGTCGTAGTCGTCGATGGTCGTCCCGGCGCGGTCGAGCAGGCCCCGCGTCGCGGGTACCGGACCGATCCCCATCACGGTCGGGTCGACGCCGGCGACGTTGTTCGTGCCGACCTCCGCGAGCACGTCGAGCCCGTGGTCCTCGGCGAACGCCTTGCTCGTCACCAGCGTCAGCGACGCGCCGTCGGAGATCTGCGAGGAGTTCCCCGCGGTCACCGTCCCGTCGCCGGTGAACGCGGGCGAGAGATCGGCGAGCTTCTCGGCCGTCGTGTCCGGGCGGATCCCCTCGTCCGCCTCGACGAGTCCGTTGTCCGTCTCGACCGGAACGATCTCGTCGTCGAACCGGCCCGAGTCGGTCGCCTCGGCCGCCCGCTGGTGGCTCCGGGCGGCGTACTCGTCTTGCGCCTCGCGGCTCACACCGTACTCCTCGGCCACCTTCTCGGCGGTCATCCCCATCTGGAGCTGAAAGACGTTGTACTGCTCCGACAGCTCGGGGTGCAGGTGCTGGTAGGAGTCGCCGTCCATCGGGACGCGGCTCATGTTCTCGACGCCGCCGGCGACGACGCAGTCGCGATTCCCGGCGGCGATCGCGTCCGACGCCGAGATGATCGCCTGCATCGAGGAGGCGCACCAGCGGTTGATCGAGGTGGCGGGCACCGACTCGCCGAGCTCCGAGAGGAGCGCGATGACGCGGGCGACGTTGTTGTCCTGCTCGGTGCGCTGCTGGGCGACGCCCCACATCAGGTCGTCGACGTGGTCGCTCGTTAACCCCGTCTCGTCGAGCGTGTGGTCGATGAGCGTCGTCGAGAGGTCCTCGCTCCGGACGTCTTCGTAGACGCCTCCGTCTCTCCCCTGCGGCGTCCGATATGCGGCGGCGATCACCGGCGTGGTCTCATCTGTCATGAACGATCACAGACCGGTAACGCTCTTAAATGGTCATGGAACCGGCGGAAATATACCCGGAGTTTACGGTTTATCGCATCTGTTGATATTTGAACACATTCAGCACGACCGATAACCGAACGCCGCCGACCGAACTCGACAGAGCCTTTTTTACTTACGTTCGCAAGTAGTTACCATGGTAACTGACGCGATCGTCGAGTCGGTCGAAAGCCGCCGGGACCGGCTCACCGACCTCGCGCTGGACATCTGGGATCACCCGCAAACCGCCTTCGAGGAGACGTACGCCGCCGGTCGACTCGTCGAAGCACTGGAAGAGCGAGGGTTCGACGTCGACGTCGGCGTCGGCGGTATCGAGACCGCCTTCGTCGCCCGGTACGGCGACGGCGACCCGGTCGTCGGAACGATGGGCGAGTACGACGCGCTCCCGGGGCTCTCCCAGCGCGTGAGCGCGACCCGCGAGCCGGTCGAACGGGGCGGGAACGGCCACGGCTGCGGACACAACCTCTTCGGCGTCGGATCGCTCGGGGCCGCCGTCGGGGTCGCCGACCTGATCGACGAGGGGGTCGACGGAACCGTGGTGTACGTCGGAACCCCCGCGGAGGAGGCCGGCGCCGGAAAGACGTACCTGACCCGCGCGGGCGCGTTCGACGACGTCGACGCGGTCGTCTCGTGGCACCCGGGGTGGTTCAACGCGCCCACGAAGGCGTCGTGTCTCGCGGTCGACGCCTTCGAGGTGACCATGGAGGGGACCTCCTCGCACGCCGCCGCCGCGCCGGAGGCCGGGCGAAGCGCGCTCGACGGGATCCAACTGCTCAACACCGGCGTCGAGTACATGCGCGAACACGTCCCCGACCCCGTCCGGCTCCACTACGTGATCACCAACGGCGGCGACGCCCCCAACGTCGTTCCGCCGGACGCGACCGCGGAGTACCTCGTCCGCGCGCCGAGCCGCGACCTCGTCGAGTCGGTGACCGAGCGGTTCCGCCGCGCCGCCGAGGGCGCCGCCCTGATGGCCGACGTCGACGTCGAGATAACGAAGACGAGCGGGGTGTACGGCGTGCGAGCGAACGAGACGCTCGGCGACGCCATCTACGAGACGATGGCCGACATCGGCTCCTTCTCGGTCTCGGACGAGGCGCTCGCGTCGGACCTGCGCGACTCGCTCGGGGACGTCTCCGACGCGCTCGAGGAGCTCCCGCCGGAGGTCCGGGACCGCGCGGCGGACCGGTCGTACTTCACCGAGCCGATCGAGGCGCCCGACGCCGGGGAGGTCGGGGCCTACTCGACGGACTCCGGCGACGTGAGCCAAGTCGTGCCGCTCGGTCGGATGCGCACCGCGACGTGGCCGGTCGGCACGCCGGCGCACTCGTGGCAGGCGGTCGCCGCCAGCGGCTCGACCGGCGTGGACGGCATGCTCTACGCCGCGAAGTCGATCGGCGGAACGCTGGGCCGACTGCTCACGGGCCCCGAGCTCCTCGCCGACGTCGTCGACGAGTTCGAGCGGCAGGGCGGCGCCGACGAGTACGAGTCGCCGATGCCGGACGACGCGGATCCGTACGAACTGCTCGGCGTCGAGCGACCGACGTTCGATCCGAGCGACGGCTCCGCCGGCGACTCCTCGGGCGCGGAGGCTGCCGACGACGACTGAGCCGCGTTCAACGGCCCCGAGTTACTCCGAGAGGAGCGGCTCGCCGGTCATCTCCGCGGGGCGGTCGAGCCCGATCAGGTCCACGAGCGTCGGGGCGATGTCGCACAGCGACCCGCCCTCGCGGACCGCGCGCCCGCCGTCGTCGCCGTCGGGGGTCAGGTAGACGAACGGGACCGGGTTGAATGTGTGGGCGGTGTGGGGGTCCTCGGGCGTCCCCATGTCGTCGGCGTTGCCGTGGTCGGCCGTCACGACTGCGTGCCCGCCCGCGTCGGCGACCGCGTCGAGGAGCCGGTCGAGCCCCGCGTCGACCGCCTCGACCGCCTCGACGGCGGCGTCGAAGTCGCCGGTGTGGCCCACCATGTCCGGGTTCGCGTAGTTGAGGACCATCAGGTCGGGGTCATCCTCGTCGATGATCGCGATCGCCTCGTCGGTGAGCTCCGGCGCCGACATCTCCGGCTGCAGGTCGTACGTTGGAACGTCCGGGCTCTCGACGATCTCTCGGAGTTCGCCCTCGAACGCCACCTCGCGTCCGCCGTTGAGGAAGTAGGTGACGTGCGGGTACTTCTCCGACTCGGCGATCCGGAGCTGCGTGCGCCCCGCGTCGGCGACGACCTCGCCGATCGTGTTCTCGGGGATCTCCGGCGGGAACGCGACCGGGAACTCGAACGTCTCGTCGTACTCGGTCGCCGTCGTCATCCGGACGTCGGGCTGGTCGACCTCGAACCCCCACTCGGGCCGGGTGTCCGTGAGCAGCCGGACGAGCTGGCGGGCGCGGTCCGCCCGGAAGTTGAAGAAGATCACGGCGTCGCCGTCGGCGAGCGCGGGCTCCTCGTCGACGAGCGTCGGCTCGATGAACTCGTCGGTCTCGCCGCGCGCGTGCGCCTCGGTCGCGGCCTCGACCGCCGTCTCGGCCCGGTGGGGCGCCTCGCGCTCGACGATCGCGTCGTACGCCTTCTTCGTCCGCTCCCAGTTCTCGTCGCGGTCCATCGCGTGGTACCGGCCCGTGACGGTCGCGACGCGGCCGGTCCCCCGCTCCTCGGCCTTCGCCTCCACCTCGGCGAGGAAGCGGTCGGCGATCTCCGGGGCCGTGTCGCGGCCGTCGGTGAACGCGTGGCTGGTCGCCGGCACCCCGGCGTCGGCCGCGGCGTCGATCAGCGCGAGCAGGTGCTCGACGTCGGAGTGGACCCCGCCGTCGGAGACGAGCCCCATGAAGTGGACGCGCCCGCCGGTCGACTTCGCGTGTTCCAGCGCCCCCGCGATGGCGTCGTTGTCCGAGAGCGACCCCTCGGCGAGCGCGTCCGTGATCCGGGTGTACGCTTGCTTGACGACCCGCCCCGCGCCGATGTTCAAGTGGCCGACCTCCGAGTTCCCCATCTGCCCCTCGGGGAGCCCCACGCGCCGCCCGTGGACGACGAGTCGCCCGTCCGCGCCCCGCTCGCTCGCGTCGTCGAACGCCGGGGTGTCGGCGGCCGCGACCGCGTCTCGGCCGGCCGGTCGCCCCGAGGGATCGACCGTCTCGCCGTCCTCGCCGTCGCCGCCTCCCGCGCCGCTCCCGAGTCCCCAGCCGTCGAGGACGATGAGTGCCGTCTCCATACCCCCCGTTCCGCTCCGCGGGGTAACTACCCTTCGCTCCGGGCGAACTCCCGGCGGCGACCGGCCGGCGGCGACGGTTCGGCGGCGACTGTTCCGTGGCGATCGCCCGTCGGCGACAACGTGGCCGCGGGGAACGACCCCCGGGAGGCGACCCGGTCGGGTCGCCCTCCGTAAGTCAGCCTTTTACGCTCTCGACGCTAACTATACGTTAATGGACTCCGCGGTACTGCTCGATCTCCTCGGGAACGAGAACCGGCGGCGCATCCTCCGGCTGCTCGCGACCAAGCCCTGCTACGTCACGGAGATCTCGGAGTACCTCGACGTGAGCCCGAAGGCCGTCATCGACCACCTGCGGAAGCTGGAGGAGGCGGGCCTGATCGAGTCGACGACGGACGACCAACGCCGGAAGTACTTCCGGATCACCCGCAGCCTCAGACTGGAGGTGAGCGTCTCCCCGTACGGGTTCGGCGCGAAGAGCGCGTACCCCGCCAAGAACAGCCTCGACATGTCCGGCCGGTGTCCCCACCTCACCATCGAGGCGCCCGACGGGTCTGGCGCGTCGAACGACATCGGCGACCTCGCGGGGGAGTACGCCCGCCTTCAGGACCTCGACCGCGAGCTCTCGCTGGCCCAGCGGTGGGTGCAGGGGCGGGTCGAGGACACGCTCGCGAAGATCGACGAGCGGCTCGGCACCGAGGCCGACAGCCGATTCTACGCCGCGATCCTCGCCGCGGTGATCGAGACGGACGGCACGCCCGCGGCCGTGGCCGAGGAGGTCGGCGCCCGCGAGGAGACCGTCGACGACGCGCTCGGGCGCCTCGCCGACGTCGGCGTCCTCGCCCGCGAGGCCGCCGGCGACGACGACCGGTACCGAGTCCGGTAGCGGGTCGGCGTTTCGGGCTCTCCCTGCACGTCCGGCCGCTTCCGGAACCTTTTGAACCGCGCCCGGAGGAGGGGGCGTGTGAGCCGAGCACGGGACCTCGCGCTGTTCCTCGTCCTCGCCGCCGTCTGGGGGTCCGCGTTCATGGCGATCAAGGCCGGATTGGCGTACTTCCCGCCGGTGCTGTTCGCCGCGCTCAGGTACGACATCGCCGGCGTCGTCATGCTCGCGTACGCCGCGTACGCCGTCGACGACCCGGTCCCTCGCGGGCGAGACGAGTGGGCCGTCGTCGCTGTCGGCGCGACGCTGATCATCGCCGGCTACCACGCGTTCCTCTTCGTCGGCGAGAGCGACCCCGCCGTGACGAGCGCCGTCGCGGCCGTGATCGTCAGCCTCTCGCCCGTGCTGACGACCGTCTTCGCCCGCGCCTTCCTCCCGTCCGAGCGGCTGACCGTCGTCGGGGTGATCGGCCTCCTCGTCGGCCTCGTCGGCGCGGTCGTGCTGGCCGCGCCCGACCCCGCGAACCTGACCGGCGGCGGCACGGTCGCGAAGTTCCTCGTGTTGCTCGCGGCGGCCTCGTTCGCACTCGGATCGGTGCTCACCCGGGCGTCGGACGCCGACCTCCCGATCGAGACGATGGAGGCGTGGTCGATGCTCGCGGGCGCGCTGTTGATGCACCTGCTGTCGGTCGGGCTCGGCGAGTCGGTCGCCGACGTCGCGTGGACGAGGGAGGGCGTACTGGCGCTGGCGTACCTGTCGGTCGCCGCCAGCGGGCTCGGCTTCCTCATCTACTTCGACCTGCTCGACCGGCTCGGACCGATCGAGATCAACCTCGTCTCCTACGTCGCCCCGATCTTCGCCGCGCTCGCCGGGTGGGTGTTCCTGAGCGAGGGGATCACGGTCAACACGGTCGCCGGCTTCCTGATCATCTGCGTCGGGTTCGCCCTCGTGAAGCGGGCGGCGCTGCGGTCGGCGCTCCGCGAGTACAGGATCGCCGCGTGAGGTCGCGCTCCCGGCCGCTCTCCCGCCCGCCGCCGGGGGATGCGAACAGCCCTCACACTCGGCGATCCTTTTAGGCGTTCCCACGAGACGGGCCGCCATGTTCCCCGAGACGATAGAGACGGACCGGTTGCGACTGGAGCCCCGACGGCCCGAGAACGTCGACCTCGACGCCTGTTACCGGATCTGCTCGTCTGACCCCGCGATCGACGAGGTGACCGAACACGTCACGTGGGACCCCCACGAGACGAAGAAGGAGACCCGCGAGTTCCTCGAACGCGGCCGCGAGCGCTGGGAAGACCACGAGGCCGCGAGCTACGTCATCCGCCCCCGCGAGGGCGAGGAGGGCGCCGGCGATATCGCCGGCTTCGGCGGCTTCTCCGTCGACTGGGAGCGGCGAACCGCCGAGCTCGGGACGTGGCTCCGCAAGCGGTTCTGGGGGCGCGGCTACTCGGGCGAGCGCGCCGCGGCGCTCGTCGAGGTCGCCTTCGACGACCTCGACCTGGAGGTCGTCGCCGTGGGCCACCACCCCGACAACGACAACTCGCGGCGGGCGATCGAGAAGTACATCGAGCGCCTCGGCGGCCGCCGCGAGGGCCGCCTGCGGAACACCCTCACCTTCCTCGACGGGAGCGTCCACGACGAAGTCCGTTACACGATCTCACAGGCGGAGTGGCGCGAGGCGACGAGCTGACGCGCATCGGGTGTTTCGGCGCCTGAAACGAGTTTTTTACTTGCTCATCGCGAGCCAACAAACACTTACCACGGCCGAAACGACTGCGGGTGCATGTCAGTCACCGACCGAACGAGCGGGACGAGCGGAATCGTCGGCGGGGCGGCCGCGGGCGCCGCCGCCTACGTCCTCGGCTACCTGTTCGCGTACGTCACGCAGGGGAGCGCGATAGAGGACCAGCTGGCGGGGTTCAACGTCTTCGCCGACCTGTTCGGCGGCGATCCCATTCCGACGTGGAAGGCGGTCGGGTGGGTGTTCTACAACGGCCACTTCGCCGACACCCGAGTACCGTCGCTGGTCGGCGGCTCGCAGATGACGAACATCATCTCGCAGGCCGACGGCGGCTCGCTGACGCTGCTGTTCGTCGTTCCGCCCGTCCTGCTGGTCGTCGCCGGACTCGTCGCGAGCCGGATCGCTGGGGCGACGGAGCCGGTCGACGGCGCGCAGGCCGGCGCGTCCGTCCTCGTCGGGTACCTCCCGCTGGCCGTGATCGGCGCGTTCCTCTTCCGGCACGCGGTCCGAGAGGCGACGATCGCCCCCGACCTCCTCACGGCCGTGCTGCTCGCGGGCGCGGTGTACCCGGCGGCGTTCGGCGCGATCGGCGGCGCGGGCGCGACGCTGCTGAGCGACTGAGAGTGTCGAAAGAGCGGTCGGTCGTTTTCTCGGAGTTCAGTAGTCGCCCTCGTCGGGCTCGACGCGGTCGCCGTACTCCCGGACGGGATCGACCGGCCGGCCCTCGTCGGTCTCCGGCGCGACGTAGTCGATGAACGACTCGACGTCGGGCTCGCGGACGCGGACGTCGACGTCGATCTCGCCGAGCTCGTCCGGCTCGCCGACGGCGAAGTTGACGACCCCCTCGAACGCGGCCTGCTTCTTCAGCGAGAAGGCGAACCCCTCGTCGGTGCTGTTGCGCAGGAACACCCGGCGGGCCGTGTCGAGGATCTCCTGCTCGTGGAGCACGTCGGAGAAGGCGTCGAGGGTGTGCGCCTCGGCGACGAGCCGCCCGTCCTCGTGGACCGGCTCCGCGTCCGGGAACACGTTCCGGACCGCGTCGAAGACCCGGTCGGTCACCTCCGTGTCGCGGACCGGGACCTCGATCCGCACGTCGACGCTGTAGATCACGCGCCGTCACCTCCGGCGTTCGCGGTCGCCGTCGACTCCGCGCTCGCTTCCTCGCCCGACTCGCCGGCGACGCCGAGCGCCTCGCGGACGCGACTCCGGAACTCGTCGAGCGTCCCCGTGTTGTCGATCTCGACGTCGGCGCGGTCGAGCGTCTCGCCGAGGCCGAGTTCGATCTCTCGCGCGTCGCGCTCGCGGAGGGCCTCGAGGTCGGAGTCGGAGTCGTCTCGTCCCCTGTCGTCGAGGCGCTCGGCGCGCACCTCGAAGGGGGCCCGGACCGCCACGAGCGTGAAGTCGTCGCCGAACGCCTCGCGGAAGCGCTCCAGCTCGACGGTGGAGCGCAGCCCGTCGACGAGGACGGCGTCGCGGTCGCTCTCGGCGGCGGCCTCGCGGATCAGCGGGAGCGTGCGGGCGGCGATGGCGTCGTCGCCCTCCTCCTCGCGGAGCGCCCGCGCGATCCGGCCGTGGTGCTCGGCGGGGTCAAGCCCGCGGCGGCGGCACTCCGCCCGGATCACGTCACCCATGACGACGACCGGGATCCCGGCCGCCTCGGCCACGTTCGCCGCCTCCCCCTTCCCGCTCCCGGGGAGCCCGACGGTTCCGATAACGTTCATTGACGCGGAGTAGTCTCGTGCCGGACTTAGGTCTGCTGTTGGCGCCGCCCGCCGGCGCGAACCGTCGGCGTTTTTTATATCGGGCGGTAGAGGAAGATGTGAGGGCACATAGCTCAGCTCGGATAGAGCGTCGGACTTCTAATCCGACGGTCGTGGGTTCGAATCCCACTGTGCCCGTACAGCGAGAAGCGGAGCGACGAGCGAACCGGCACGCAGGGGATTCGAACCCTGGGAGTCGCGCGCAGCGAGCGAAGCGAGGTGCGAACGGAGTGAGCACCTCGGTAAGCGAGCAGCGGAGGCGCGAGCAGCGAGCGAGCACGTCTGATATCGGTTCGAATCCCACTGTGCCCGTTCCTCACTTCGTTCGTCACGGGCACAGTGTACGCCCCCTCGCTCCCGTCGGTCGCCCGCGGGAGTCCCACTGTGCCCGTACCCCGCTTCAGTGAAACCGCCTCCCGTTACGCCCGTGAGAGACACGCTGAGGGCCTCCAAAACGGCGTTTCCGATCAAGCGTGTCGCTGCGCGCGACCGCGGTCCCGTTCGGGTCGCGCTCACGCGTACTCCGCCGGAAGGCGGTCGGACCGGCGACGCAGACGCGTAGGACGTCGATATCGACGCTCGCACCGTCGCCGACCGCGCGCCGCTCCGCGGTCGTAACGTAACCGCTACCGGTATCTAAAAACAGTTTTGTGGCCGGTGACGTTTACTCCGACAATGGACCGGCGGCGCTACGTGGAACTGGTCGGTGTCGGCGGCGCCCTCTCGCTCTCGGGTTGTCTCGGCGGGACGCCGGCGTCGGCCTCCGAAACGGCCGATTGCGGAACGAACGGGGAGACGCTGACGGTCGCGACGGCGACGACGACCCGGGACAGCGGGCTCCTCACGGAACTGGTCCCCGGGTTCGAGGAGTCGTTCGGCGTGACGGTGGACGCGATCGCCCGCGGCACCGGCGGGGCGCTCCGGACCGCCCGCAACGGCGACTGCGACGTGGTTCTCGTCCACGCTCGGCCGCTGGAGGACGAGTTCGTCCGCGCGGGACACGGGATCAACCGGCGCGCGGTCATGGTGAACGACTTCCTGCTGGTCGGTCCCCCGGACGACCCCGCCGGCGTCGCCGGCGCCGGCCCGGCCGAAGCTGTCGCGGCGATCGCCGGGAGCGAGGCGTCGTTCCTGTCGCGGGGCGACCGCTCGGGGACGCACCTCCGAGAGCGCCGCCTCTGGCGGGAGGCGGGGATCGACCCCGCCGGCTCCTGGTACCGCGAGTCCGGCCAGGGGATGGGGAACACGCTGGTGATGGCCGCGCAGTCCGGCTCGTACACCCTCACGGACCGCGGGACGTTCCTCAACGTCGACGCGGGCGGGCTGGCGGCTCACGTCGCGCGCGGCGTCGAGGACCCGCCGCCGCTGCTCCGGAACGAGTACGCCGCCATCCCGGTCAATCCGGCCCGGCACGACGCGGCGTATCCGCTGGCGATGGCCTTCCTCGGCTACGTCACCGGGCCCGGGCAGACCCGGATAGACGAATTCCGCGTGGGCGGCGAGCGGGCGTTCAGACCGCTCGCCCGGTCGCGGGAGCCGCGGTTCGACCAGTACGTGCCGAGCGACTGGTCGAACATGGAAGCGGACTGACTCCCTCGTCTGTCTCCTCT
>NZ_NHOY01000020.1:57176-76086 GCF_002252755.1 Halorubrum sp. Hd13
CGTCTCTCGGCTCCCTCGTCCCTCGACTGGCCGCGGCGCGGCCCCGGCCGACGGTTCCGCGAGCCACACGCCCAAGTACCCGCTCGCCCGAGACTCACGCGTGTACCGACGAGACCTCAGAGACGCCGACTACGACGGCCTCCTCGCCGACATGGCCGTCGCGGACCGCGTCGTGCAGGCCGCTGTCGGCCCGGACGGCCGGATCGCCTACGCGAAGAACCGCGAACTGACCACCGACCTCTGGCTGGCGACCGACGGCGGCGACGTCCGACTCACCAGCGAGGGCGTCTCCGCCATGCGCTACGGCCGGACCGACGCGCGGTGGCTCGACTGGAGCCCCGACGGCGACCGGATCGCCTTCGTCACCGCGGACGCCGAACTGGCGACCGTCGACGCCGACACCGGCGCGGTCGACGTGCTCACGGACCTGTCGGGCGGCATTTCAGGCCTCGCGTGGGGCGAGCCCGGCATCGCCGTCGTCACGGACGGCTTCTCGCGGGCGAGCCTCGCGGTCGTCTCGCCGGACGGCGACCGCGTCGAGGCGATCGCGAACGACGAGTACCTCTACGCCGACCCCCACTGGCAGGGCGACACCGTCGTCGCGACCCGATCGCGACACGCCGACCTGTTCGACTACGAGGCCGCGCTCGTCCGCGTCCCCCTCTCCCCCGCCGGCGAGAGTGAGGGCGACGAGGAGGGGGTCACGGAGCTGTTCGCCGAGCCGGGCGTCCGGGCGGCCTGCCCGCGCCCGCGCCCCGGCGACGACGGGGCGGTCGCGTTCGTCCACGACGGGAGCGGGTACGACGCGGTGTACGGAATCGACGGCGTCGCCGGAGGCGACCACGGCGGCGGTGACGCCGAGGGCGGCTCGCCGATCCCGATCTACGGCGTCTCGGAGACGGAAGTCGCGGCGCCCGAGTGGAACGACGCGGGCGACCGGCTCGCCGCGACCGCCACGAGCGGCGGTCGAACTCACGTCCACGCGGTCGACGTCGACGGACCGCTCGCGGACGCCGGCCTCGGAACGGAGGTCGATCCCGCGGACGCCGAGGACGCGATCGCGCTCGCGACGGGCGACGCGATCCACGGCGCGCCTCGGTGGGACGGCGACCGGGTGATCTCGGTTCGAGAGACGCCGACCGACCCCCCGGCCGTCGTCGACGCGGCGACCGGGAAGCGGCTCACGCCGGCGGCGACGGCGGGGTTCGGGGCGCGGCTCCCCGAGCCGGAGGCGTTCACATACGACTCGGCCGGGACCGAGGTCCACGCGGTGGTCCACCCGCCGGAGTCGGGCGCCGAGAGCGGGTCAGACGCCGAGAGCGGGTCAGACGCCGAGAGCGGGTCAGACGCCGAGCCTGACACGGTCCCGCTCCTCGTGAAGCCGCACGGCGGCCCCACCGCCTTCGACGGCTTCGGGTTCGACCACCGCGCGGCCTACTTCGCGGCGCTCGGCTACGCGGTCGTCCGCCCGAACTACCGCGGCTCCGACGGCTTCGGCCGGGCGTTCCGGATGGCGAACGACGGCGACTGGGGCGGCGGCGACCTCGACGACGTCGTCCGGGCCGCGGACGCGACGGCGACGCGGTACGACGCCGTCGACGGCGACCGCGTCGGGATCTTCGGCGGCTCCGGCGGCGGGCTGATGACCGTGAACGCGCTGGGTAACAGCGACCGGTTCCGCGCCGGCGCCGCCTTCTACGGCGTGTACGACTACGAGACGTTCGTCGACGACACCGACGACGTGGGCTGGCAGCTCCTCAAGCGGGAGCTCGGCGACTTCGTCTCCGACCTCGACGCCTACCGCGACGCGAGCCCGATCCGGACCGTGCCCGACATCGACGACCCGCTCATGGTGCTCCACGGCGAGGAGGACGCCCGCGTCCCGATCAGCCAGTCGGAGCAGCTGGTCGAGGAACTGGAGCGGCACGACGTCCGCCACGAGCTCCGCCGGTACGAGGGCGAACCGCACGGCTTCGGGGAGCGAGCGCACGTCCTCGACGCGTACACGCGGGTCGCGGACCTGTTCGCGAAGTACTTGCAAGAGCTCCCGGACGACGGGAGCAGTCGGCCGTACGAGCCGCCGGAGTAGCTCGCGGCGCGGCTCCGCTACCGCTCGCGACGCGGTCCCTCAGTCTGCGACGCGGCCTCAGTCCGCGATGCTCGGCGTCCCGAGGTACTCCTCGTTGATCTCGTACTCGCCCTCCTCGTTCTCGACCAAGTACTCGCCGTAGTAGGGGACGCGGTTGGCGACGACGGCCTCGAACGTCTCCGCGATCTCCTCGCGCGTCATCTCGCCCATCGACCGGAGGTCGTCGTTGCGGTTGAGACACCCCTTCAGATACCCCTCGTGGGTGACGCGGACGCGGCCGCAGTTGGCGCAGAACTCCTCGTTCTCCACGGGGTCGACGATCTCGACCATCCCGCCGCCCTCGCCGTCCGCGTCCTCGCCGACGAAGTAGCGCTTGCGGTCGTGCATCTCGCGGTGCTCGATCCGGTCCGCCTCCTCGGCGAGCCAGTCGTGGACGCGCCCGATGTCGATGTTCCACTCCGGCTTCCCGGTGAGCTCCGGCATGTACTCGATGAGCTGGAGCTGGAGCCCCTCGTTGTCGGCGACGTGGTCGACCATCTCCTCGACGTAGCCCGCGGTGTGCGTGAACACGACCATGTTCAGCTTCACGGGGTCGAGCCCCGCGTCGACGGCGGCCTTGACGCCCTCCAGCACCCGCTCGTAGGCGCCGGACTTCGTCACCTCCGCGAAGTCGTCGGGGTCGAGCGCGTCCTGCGAGACGTTCACGCGGCTGAGCCCGGCCGCCTTCAGGTCCTCGGCGCGGCCCGGCAGGAAGGTGCCGTTCGTCGTCATCGACACCTCCATCGAGTCGGGCGTGCGCTCGACGATCTCCTCGAGGTCCTGGCGGAGCATCGGCTCGCCGCCGGTGAACTTCACGGAGTCGACGCCGTACCCCTCCGCGACCTCCAGGAAGCGGACCACGTCGTCGGTGCTCATCTCGTCGTCGCTCGGCTCCATCGGCCCCCGCGTATCGCCCAACCCCTCGTTGTGACAGTAGACGCAGTCGAAGTTACACCGGTCGGTGAGCGAGACCCGGACCCCCGTCACCTCCCGTCCGAAGTCGTCCGCGAGCGGCTCGGTCATGTCCGAACCGTGCGGCTATGATCGCTTAAATATCAGGGTCGTTCACGGGTTCAGGTAATCACCAACGGTTACGTTTTCGGCGGAACCGCCGACGATCGGGACCGGATCCGGGCCGAGGGCCGATCAGAGTTCGACGCGCAGCCCGTCGCTCGCGACGTCGACCTCGCCGTCGAACCCCGCCTCGCGGACGCTCCGAGCCATCTCGCGCTCTCGACCGCCCGTGTGCGGGTAGAGGTGCGACAGGAGCAGGGTGTCGACGTCGACGCCCGCGAGCGACGCGCCCAGCTCCGCGGGGTTCGGGTGGTTCGACACGTCGGTGCCGTCGGGGAACGAGCAGTCGTGGACGAGGAGGTCGCTCCCGTCGGCGAACGCCGCCATCCCCGCGAACGCCTCCGTGTCGCCGGAGAGCGCGAGCGGGCCGGCGGCGGGATCCGTGTCGGAACTCGGCGGCGAGAACCGATAGGCCAGCCCGTCCATCGAGTGGCGCGTCTCGCGGGCGGCGACGTCGAACCCGGCCGCCGCGAACGGGCGCGCCGCAGACACCTCCCGGACCGCGAGGTCGACCCGTCCGTCGAGGTAGTCGTGGACGTCGAGGAGTCCGTCGACGAGCGACTTCGTCCCTGTCGGGCCGACCACTTCGAGGTGTTCGGCGCCCGCCAGCCACCGGGCCTTCAGCAGGGGGAGGAGGGCGGAGACGTGGTCGAGGTGGTGATGCGTGAGGAGGACGGTCGAGACCCCCTCGTAGCCGGTCTCGGTGCCCGCGAGCCGCTGGAGGACGCCGCTGCCGCAGTCGACGAGGAGGGAGCGGTCGCCGTCGTCGAGGAGGTAGCCCGCCTGCGCGCGGTCGGGGACCGGCATCGCGCTGCCGGAGCCGAGGACGGTGAGCTCCATCAGCCGAGCGCCCCCGCTCCGTCGGCCCCGCGTTCGTGCGGCGGTCGCCCCCCGGTTCCGGAGCCGCGCGGCGGTCCGCTCCCGGTTTCGGAGCCGCGCGCCGGTCGCCTCCCGGTTCGGTGTCGGCGTCTCTCGCGGCACATCGTGGCTAACCGACGGTGACAGGCACGGTTAACTGTGTTGCGACGTCGGTCTCCGACCGACTCCGGGTCGGCTCGGCACCGACCGGACGGCGACCGGGTCTGTCGATCGGCCACCATTCCGCGGAACCGTTATGTAGGCCGACCGAAAGGGTCGGGGTATGCCAACGCACGTCGCGGTCGTCGGCGCGTACGGGAGCGCCGGTGTCGCCGCCGCCGAGCGGCTCGCGGACGCCCCGGACGTCGAGCTGACGCTGATCGACGACGGCGACCCCGGCGGGGGGCTCTGTATCCTCCGCGGCTGTATGCCCTCGAAGGAGGTGCTGTCGGCGGCCGAACACCGGTTCGCGGCGCGACACGACGACCGCCTCTCCGGCCCGCTCCCGGACGTCGATCTCGAAGCGGTCGTGGCGCGGAAGAACGAGCACACGTCGAGCTTCGCCGCTCACCGCCGCGCCGCCGTCGAGGAGCTCGCGGAGCGGGACGGGGTCGCGTTCCACCGCGAGGCCGCGCGGTTCGTCGGCGACCGCCGCCTCGCGGTCGGCGACCGGACCATCGATCCCGACTACGTCGTGATCGCGACCGGCTCGACGGTGAACCTCCCGTCGCTGCCCGGGATCGACGACGTCGAGGTGACGACGAGCGCGGACGTGCTCGACGCGGCGGCCTTCGGCGACTCCGGCGTCGTCATGGGGTTCGGCTACGTCGGCATGGAGCTGGTGCCATACCTCAGCGAGGCGGCGGGGATGGACCTCACGGTGATCGAGCACGACGCCCGCCCGCTCGACGAGGCCGACGCACCATTCGGCGACGCGCTGCTCGACTACTACCGGGACGCGTTCGACGTCGACGTGCTCACGCACGCGAGGGAGCGGCGCGTCGAGCCGACCGACTCCGGCGGCGTCAGGCTCCGCGTCGATCGCGACGGCGAGGAGACCGCGGTCGAGGCCGACCAGCTGTTCGCGTTCACTGGTCGCCGCCCGGCGCTCGACCGGCTCGGTCTGGAGGAGACGCGCCTCGACCCGGGGCGGGGGTGGGTCGACGACGCGATGCGGGTCCGCGACGACGACCGCGTCTTCGTCGTCGGCGACGCCAACGGGAAAGAGCAGATCCTCCACGTCGCCAAGGAACAGGGGGCGACGGCGGCAGAGAACGTCCTGCGGCACCGCGACGGCGACCCGCTCGTCGACTACGAGAACGTCCACCACCACGTCGTGTTCTCCGGGCTCGGCGTGCTCCCGTTCGCCCGCGTCGGGCACTCGGCGGCGTCGGCCGAGGCGGCCGGCCTCGACCACCGCGTCGTCACCCGCGAGGCGGCGGACGACGGCGTGTTCAAGACGAAGAACGTCCCGGAGGGGCTCGCCCGGCTCGTCGTCGGCGCCGACGGGGCGGTCCTCGGGTACCAGGGGCTGCACTACCACGCCGACGCGATGGCGAAGACGATGCAGGTGATAATCGAGACCGGGACGGACGTCCGAGACGTGCCCGACCGCGCGTACCACCCCACCACGCCGGAGATCCTCGACGGCCTCCTCCGGGAGGCGGCGGCGACGCTCGCGGAGTAGCGGCCGCCAGGCTCCCCGGTCCCGCGCCGTCGGCCGCCGCCGGACTCCCGCGCCGCCTACTTGATCAGGAACACCGGGACGCTCGCGTCGTCGGCGACGCGGTCGGAGACGCTGCCGAGCGACCGGATCCGCTCGCGCGGCGACTTCCCCTCCGGGCTCATCACGATCACGTCGATCCCGTTCTCGTCGGCGTAGGAGACGATCTCCGTGTCGGGCGTTCCCCGGAGGACGCTCGTCTCGACGGCGAGTCCATCTCCCTCGGCGCGCTCGGCGACCGCGGCGACCGCGTCCTCGCCCTGCGCTTCCAGGTCCTCGACGATCTCGTCGTGGAGGTCGCCGGAGTTCGCGGTCGCGATCCGCCGGTCGACGACGTACAACGCGTGGACCGTCGCGTCGTGGTCGCTCGCCAGCCGCAGGGCGTGATCGAGCGCGCGGTCGACCGCCTCGCTGCCGTCGGTCGGCACCAGGATATCGTCGTACATACGCGACGGTTCGACGGGCGCCACAATAACGATGGGGTCTCGGATCCGGAGCGGCGGTCATATCGACCGGGCCTCGACGGTGGCCGCGGTCCGGAGCCGCGCGTCACCGATAGCGGGGCCACCGAAATAATTAAGCAGACTGTTAATTTATCAGTTAGATATTATATAATACATATAGCGCTGTTCCGACCGCCCCGCTTCGCGCCGGAGTCGGCGCCCGTGACGGCGACGTGCAACGCGGGGTCACGGAGCCCAGTCGCCGGGGCGGACCGCGGCTTCCACCCGACGTTTCCCGCGGAGTTCGGAACGGACCGTTTCGGCAGTCACTCGAGTAATTGACGCATAACGCGCGTTTAGGCCGATACATCGCCGAATTCGCATCGACGGCGGCGTCCGACCGATCCAGCGGCCCGTCGATGCGATTCTGACTTCTACCGGCCGCGACACGCTCTCGACGCGTTCGGTCCGCGGGCTGTCGGTCGGCGCTCCGGAGCCGACCGCGAACGGGTGACCGACTGGCCGATCGACGAAATATAAAAAGTAATGATAGTATATAAGTCTGATACGATGTCGTGTAGCGGCGATTCCCGACCCCGACAGCGCGCACGGACCCTCTCGCTCAGCGACGTCCCGTTCGACCCGGTCGCTATCTCCGGCGAGGCGGCCGGTTCCGGGTCCGCGTACACGGAGCCGTACCGCTTCGTTCCTCGCGCCCACTCGGAACGGTGCCGGTCCAGAGCTACGGCCTGACACGGATAAGTTGTTGGAGTACGGTACTCCGAACGGGGAGCCGGGTCAATCTTCTTTACGCCTTCGAGCCAAAGACGGGCCGCATGCTGCCGAGCACGTTATTCAGTGGCATCGATCCGGGGTGGGTGGCGCTCCTCTCTCCGGAGCTCGCGAGCCGCGCACAGTTCGGCTGGACCATCTCCGTTCACATCATTTTCGCGTCTCTCTCGATCGGTCTCGCGCCGTTTATTATCTATTTCACTTGGAAGGACGTGCGGACGGACGACGAGCGGTTCGCGCGACTGCGCTCGTTCTGGGTGAAGGTGTTCGCCGTCGGCTTCGTTATGGGGACGGTCACCGGGATCCCGATGAGCTTTCAGTTCGGGACGAACTTCCCGCAGTTCTCGGCGGTGGCCGGAGAGCTCATCGGCGGTCCGCTGGCCTTCGAGGCGAAGATGGCCTTCTTCCTCGAGGCCGTGTTCCTCGGCGTGCTGCTGTACGGCCGCGAGCGCGTCCGGGACGGGACGTACGTCCTCTCGTCGGTGCTCGTCGGCGTCGGCGCGTGGCTGTCGGGGTTCTGGATCCTGATCGTCAACGCGTGGATGCAGACGCCGAGGGGATACGAAATGGTCTCCCGGAACGGGATGGAGGTCGCCAGGCTCACGGACCCGAGCGCCGCGTTCCTCACCCCGCGCATGCCTTGGATGTACGTTCACATGATCAACGCGTCGCTGATCGCGGTCGCGCTACTGGTCGCGGGCGTCTCGGCGTACATCGTCTGGAAGACCCGCGAGTCGGCGGCGTGGAACACCGCGCTGAAGCTCGCCGTGGTGATCCTGCTCGTCACTGCGCCGGTGCAGGCCGTCCACGGCGACGCCTACGCCCGTCACGTCGAGGACACGCAGCCGCAGAAGTTCGCGGCCATGGAGGCCCACTACGAGACGGACGAGGCCGACTTGCACCTGCTGGCGTTCCCGAGCGAGGTCGACGCGCTCACCGACCCCCGCGCCGAGAACCTCGTCACGGTGAGCCTGCCCAGAGTCGGGTCGTTCCTCGCCAGCGGGGGCGACTTCGACGCCGAGGTGACCGGGTTGAACGAGTACGAGGAGAACCCGCCCGTCGCGCTCGTGTTCTGGTCGTTCCGCGCGATGGTCGGACTCGGCTTCCTGTTCATCGCGCTGGCGCTGTGGGGCGGCTACCTCACGTACGGCGGGCGGCTCTCCGACAGCGACCGCTACCTGAAGGCGATGGTCGCGGCGTCGCCGCTCGGATACGCCGCCCTGCTCACGGGCTGGTACGTCACCGAGATCGGCCGCCAGCCGTGGGTCATTCAGGGCGAACTCAGAACCGGTGAGGCGGTCTCCTCGACGCTGACCGGGGCGGAGGCGACCCTCACGCTGGCCGCGTTCGTCGTCGTCTACGTCGGGCTGGTGACGACGGCGCTGTACGTCCTGAAGTGGCTGATCCAAGACGAACTCCGAGCGCTCGGCGTGAACGAGCCGAGCGGCGACCGCTGGCGCGGTCCGCTCCCGGAGGTGAGCGACGATGACTGAGTCGCTGCTGCCGGTCGACGCCTATCTCGTCGCGTCGCTGCCGGAGATCTGGTTCGCCGCCGTCATGTTCGCGCTGGGGATGTACGTCGTCCTCGACGGGTTCGACTTCGGCATCGGGATGCTGTACGCGACGCGGACGACCGAACACGAGCGAGAGACGTTCCTGGCGGCGTTCGGTCCGGTCTGGGACGCCAACGAGGTGTGGCTGATCGCCTTCGCGACGATGCTGCTGGCGGCGTTCCCGCGCGTGTACTCCGCGCTGTTGGCCGACCACAATCTGCTCGCGATCGGGCTCGTCTTCGCGCTGCTGTTCCGGGGACTCGGTCCGGAGCTACGCGAACAGCGCGACGACGAGCGGTGGGAGCGGTACTGCGACTACGCGTTCGTCGGCGGCAGCGCCACCGCACCGCTGCTGTTCGGGATGCTCGCGGGTCGTTGGGCGTTCGACGTCGCGACGCTGTCGCTTCCGGCACTGCTCACCGGCGTCGACCTCGTCGCGGTCTCGATCGTCACGGGAGCGGCGTTCCTCGCGGCGAAAAGCGACCCGGACGTGGCGTCGGAACTGCGGGGGTACGGAACCGCCGCGACGCTGGCGTACCTCGGCGGGACGGTCGCGCTGCTGGCTTCCGTCGTCGCGACCGACGCGGGCGGCGCCGCCGAGGCGATCCGCTCGCCGCTCGCGGTGGCGGTCGTCGCCCTTTCGATCGCCGCGGGGCTGGCCGGGACCGTTCTGGCCAGACGCGGCGCGTACCGCGCCTGGCTGGCGAGCGCGCTGACGCTTCCCGCGCTGTTGAGCGTGCTGCTCGCGCTCCTGCTGTACCCGACGCTCTACCCGTCGACCGGGCTGAGCGTCAGGGGAGCGGTCGTCTCGCCGCTGGCGCTGAACCTCGTGACCGTCCTCGGGTTCCCCGTGTTGCTACTGGTGTTATGGTACTTCAAATTCCTCTACGGCGTGTTCAGCGGCCCCGTCGACGCCGAGGGGTACGGGAGCTGACCCGTCAATCGTCGACCGCGGGACCCCGACGCGGGATCCCGCTCGCTTCGGCGCGCGGAACGCCTCAGAGCGAGACCGTCTCTGACACCTTCCACCCGCCGTTCCGCCAGATAGCGTGGCCCTCGACGCCGTCGCCGCCGACGTGGTACCCCCGGTCGTACTCGCAGGCGCCGTCGACGGCGGTGAGGTCCGTCGGCAGGATGACGCCGTGAGACCGCGCTCGGGCGTTGCCGTTTCGCGTCGGGTCGCGGGCGAAGAGGTCGGTCTCCTCGAGGTGGTGCGAGGCGGCGTACACGTCGGCGTCGACGCACCCGAACGTCGCGACGAAGCCGTCGCCGTAGCGCCGCCCGACGCAGTCCCGGACCGTCAGCTTCTCCGAGTCGTGGACGTTGACGGCGCGCTGGACGCGGTCGTGACCGTGCTCGGCCCCGCGGGGGTTGATCCCGTGGAAGTACGTGTTCTCGACCGTGAGGCCGTCGGCCCGCTTGGCGTACACCTCGACGGGGAAGTCGTTGCCGCGGGCGTTCCCCTCGACGTACGCGCCGGAGACGAGGGTCGCGTTCCCGCCCCGCGTCTCGACGCCGTAATCGTAGTTGAGCTGGCTCGTGCCGCCGACCATCTTACAGGCGGCGCCGCGGAACCGGACCCCCGCCCCGCGGTTCGCGGTGAACCGGCACCCCCAGAGGGTCGTCCCGTGCGGCGCCGCCGAGCGGTCGGTCCTGATCCCGTCGCCGCCGCAGTTCCACGCTTGCACGTTGTACCAGTTCGTGCCGAAGGTGCCGGAGTCCGGGTGACCGTCGACGAGGACGGCGTGGTCGGCGGTCCGATAGAAGGTGAGGTTCTCGAACGAGGCGAACGGCGCGGCGCGGAGCCGCAGACCGATTCCGCCGCCGACGACCTTGAGGTCCTTGACGAGCGGGTTGTTCTGGTAGTCGCCGCTTCCGGCGCCGACGACCTCCAACACCGTCTCGTCCGTCTCGCCGGCGTCGATGACCGACGCCGAGGGGTGCCCCCCACAGAGGGTGACCTGTTTCTCGCGGCAGTCGAGTTCGATCGGGAATGACTCGCCCGCCTCGGCGGCGTCGTACGAGGAGTGAACGTAGACGGTGTCGCCGTCGTCGGCGTCCGCCCACGCCTCCGCGACCGTCCCGTAGCCGTCCGCGCCGACGAGGCGCCGGCCGCCGATGTCGTAGTCGCTCGCCGTGGTCTTCCCGGCCTTCTTTTCGAAGCCCCCCGTTCCGTCTCCGACTGCGGCGGTGGCGGTTCCGGAAGAGCCGATGAGGCCTGTCGCACCGGCGATTTTCATGAACGAGCGTCGCGGCAGACCCTCTGCCACAGTATCCTGCGGAGTAGATTGTGATTCTGACACAGAAATATTGAACCGACCGAGAAACTTCAATATTTTATAACGTTAGCGTAAGCGGTCGTCTTACCCCCGAGTAAGGACGATGGCCGTTTCACACGGCCCGCACACGGGCAAGGTCGGCGCAGTGAGATACCGCAGACGGGGGGAGAATTCAACACCAGTCTCGGTCGCTCAGCGATATCGACCAGTTCGTGGGGTCGTCGAGCCGGGCGCCGTCGACCGTCCAATCCTCCTCACGGAGGTCCCCGCCCTTGCGGTCCTGCGGGCCGATCGGGCGGACGACAAGCGTCGCCGGGCGGCTCATTCGGGACAGCGGGAACGCGTCGTCGCTGTGGAAGCCGAACGCAGCCCGCACCTCGGGCGGAAGCCGCTCCGTCGCACAGACGACGGTTGTCGCCGTCGCCCGGTCCGCGAGCACTCGATCGGCAAGCCTCGCGATGACGGACGGGTCCGCACCGGACTGCGGAGTCACGTCTGTGAACTGTACGGTCGTCCCCCGCGCAGTCTTCCGAGATCCGACGACGAACCCGGCGACGTAGTCGCCGTTTCGACGGGCGAGGTAGGCGTCGTAGTCCCATTCGGGATTCTCGAACCGCCACTCGTAGAAGGTCTTCGTCTTGGCGGGTCGAAACGTTCCGTTATACGTGTGATCGTCGATGCTTGCCAGTTCCTCCGCGGGTAGTGTGGAGCGCCGCTCGATGGCCACGTCCGACGGCGCTTCACCCGTCCGGGCCACTCGTCGACGAACCCAGTGGTACGCGGCCGCACTACGGTTCGCTGTCGCTCCGACTAGCCGGTCGACGACCGCAGGAAGGCGTCCCGCCACGTACCGCTCGGGTCGCTGAATTCGGTACGCCGTCGGGCTGCTTCCCACGACCCGCCACCCGAGCTTCAGGTTCCCCGACATCGAGTTGGCGTTTGGATAGTTGAAAAAAAACGGCACGTCCGATCCCCGGTACCCGTCGATCGCCGCTTCCGTCATCCGTGTGAATAGTCCGCACCGACGGTGGTCCGGGTGGACCATCGTGTCGCACGGCTGGAGGATCGGAACCCGGCCCGATCCGGTCTCCATTTCGAGCGCGAAGAACGACCGCGCACCGACGATCTCGCCTCCCGTTTCGGCGACGACGATCGGGACGTCGTCCACGTACGGGTTTCGCTCGTACTTCCAGGCAAACCACTCGGAGCCGGGGGCACCGTCGAAGACGGTCGCGAACAGGTCGAGGTATGCCTCCCGGTCCGTCGGTCTGTAACCCCTGATCGCGTACTCGCCGCTCATCGTCAGTCGTTGTCGGTTCGGTCGGTTACCCGTCCCGCGCCGGCTTTAGTGGCGGTTGTCGCGGGCCCCGAATCGGTCTCTGCGGAGATCGGCTGACCGCCACGGACGCGTCTCGAAACATCACCCATCGTTTCAACGCGGAGATCGGTCGAATCGACCCGGTCACGGAGATGCTCGAGTACCGGGCGCAACCGCCCGCCGTCGCCGTCTGCCTCAAAATCGTGAGGGTGGAACCACAGGTGGAACACGCCGTCTGATGCGGCCGCGGCGTCGATCCCGCGTTTCGCCTTCGCGACGACCGGATCCCGACTCACGGCCGTAACGGCGCTTCGCGCCGAGCCCTCGAACCCGTAGAGGAACAGCGACGCAGGCACGTTCACGAGTCCGTATTCGTCCACGGAGGGCGTGACGATCGGGGGTGTTCCCGCCCAAGCGACCGCGTCGCGGAGCTTCCCGAGACGCCGACGGAGGACCGTCTGGCTGGCGATCCGAGGGTTCGGTCCGCGGTAGCAGTCGAAGCCGTTTTCGGCGAGTCGCCGCCGATGGCCCACCCGGTTGACCGGGTAGACGAACGACGTGGGCGCGCTCCCCGAATCGCGCAACGCGGCCGCGCTCTCGGCGAACTCGCTGTCGGCGCTGGACTCGGTCATCCCGTCGCGGTCGAACCGCCAGTGGGTGAACCCGTGGCTTCCGATCTCGTGGTCGACGCTCGCCAATCGAACGGCGTCCACGAGGTCGGGGGCGAACCAGACCTCCTTCGGCGGGACGCCGTCGACCGACTGATCACAGCAGCGCTCTCCGGAAGGGTGATCGGAGTGCGGCCGATCGCAGTCGCTCAACGCCAAGTGGCCGACGATCGACCACGTCGCTCGGACGTCGAACTCCGCAAACAGGTCGAGGAGTCGGTACCAATTGGAGCGGCCTTCCCGAACGAACTCCCCGGACGGCACGTTACTGTGGCGCCCCCAGCCCAACTCGCAGTCGAGAGAAATGACGACGGATCCGGTCATGAGGTTCCCTCCGCTTCCCGCCGTGTTTATTATGGTTCGGGTAAGGATCAGTCACGACGGAACCTCCGCAGAGATGTGGTACCAGCGTCCCCGCCGCACAGAGGTTTGTTACCAGCGACCCCGCCGTCTGGTCGACCGCGTCGCCTCTCTCACTCCCACCGCTCCGTGCGTTTCGGCTCCCGACACCCGTGACGACTGTATCGTAGCCGTTCGGCGCTGCTGATCGGTGTATCGTACCCTTCGGCGCTGCTGATCGGTGCGACACTCAACGCCATCTCGGGAGCGATGTCGACATCGACTTTGTCACCGGGTAATAAACACCTCTCCCTCCCTCCACTGACTAATTAATGACCGCTCAGGAACACGCGGGCGCCCGCGTTCGGCTCGCCGACGCCGAGCCCTCGGACGGGGACCGCTGGTCCCTCTTCGTCGGCGGCGACACCATCGTCGAGGAGAGTTTCGCGGACCGCCCCGTCGGCCCCTCGCTCCGGCGTCGGATGCGGGACGCCGATCTGACCGTGCTCAACCTGGAGGGGGCGATCGAGGGGGCCGGCGATCCGCTGACGAAGTCGGGCGCGATCAAGCGCACCGACCGCCGGACGCCCGCGGTGCTGGCGGCGGCCGGCGTCGACGCGGTATCGCTCGCGAACAACCACGCCGCGGACCTCGGTCGAGACGGGGTGCTCGAAACGGCGTCGGCGCTTCGCGACGCCGGCGTCGCGGTCTGCGGCGCGGGCACCGACGCCGAGGACGCGCTGTCGCCCCACCGGGAACGCGTCGCGAACGGGTCGGTCGACGTGGCGCTGTTCGGCGTCTGCGAGCGGGAGTTCGGCGTCGCCGACGCGGACGACCCCGGCGCGGCGTGGGTCGGTCACCCGGACGCCCGGCGGCGCGTGGCGGCGACGGCGGACGCGGCCGACGCGACGCTGCTCGTCTCCCACGGCGGGACCGAGTACGTCCCGTTCCCGCCGGTGGAGCGGCGACGACGGCTCCGCCGCTTCGTCGACGACGGCGTCGACGCCGTCGTCGGCCACCATCCCCACGTCCCTCAGGGATGGGAGGAGGCGGACGGGACGCCGGTGTTCTACAGCCTCGGGAACTTCCTGTTCGAACAGCGGCGGCGGCCGAGCACCCGCGAGGGGCTCGCGGTCGAACTCGCGTTCGCGGGCGACACGCCGGTGTCGGCCGACCTCGTGCCGGTCGAGTTCGCCGACGGCCGAGTTCGGGAGATACCGGAGGGCGAGCGCAGGGACGCGCTGCTCGGTCGCGTCCACCGCCTCGGGCGACTCACCGCCGAGGACCTGGAGGCGCACTGGCAGGAGGTCGCCGATCGGGTGTTCCTCCAGCGGTACGCGGGTTGGCTCCGCGAGATCGGGGGCGGAGACCCGGTGAAGGGGCTGTGCAATCCCGGCGATCACCTGCGGAAAGGAGGGCTGTGGGAGGCGGGCGGCCGGGAGTCCGAACTGCTCGTCCTGCTCAACCTGATCCGGAACGAGTCGCACCGCGCCGTCGTCGAGACCGCCCTGGAGCTCCGGACCGGGATCGCGACCGATCGCCGCACTCCGGACGCGATCGAACGGACGCGGGAGCTCCTCGAGGAGACGGAGGACAGGCCGGTCGTCGATCCCCCGTCGAAGTCGCGGCTCAGGGCGGAAGCGCTGGTGAGCCGTCTCGTCGGAGACCTGCCGGGGATCTCCCGTCGTTCGGCCGGCGACGGGGCCTGAGCCGACCGGAACTGAGCCGACGCGGAGTCGGGGTGGTCAGTCCACGACCCGCTCGACGAGCGAGGTGGCCCGGGCACCGACGGGGTCCGGAAGCCCGGCGACGCCGCGTTTCACCTCGTCGAGCGTGACCAGCCGCGTCGCGATCGCGACCGCGACGTAGACGACGAACCCGGTCGGCGGCACGAGCGCGAGCGTCGGGAGGGTCCCCGCTATCGCGTTCGCGAGCGGGTGGATGACCGCCCCGGTCGCGCCGGCCGCGACGGCCACGCGCCCGAGCCGGAGATCCGACAGCGGTCGGTAGCCGAGTCGGCGGGCGCCGGCCACGTGGAACAGCGGGAGCGACCCGTAGCCGACCGACGTGGCGATCGCGGCCCCCTCGATACCGTAGGTCGGGATCAGGAGCGCGTTGAGCGCGACGTTGATCAGCGCCGACAGCCCCGTCGCGGCGATCATCACGCGGAGGTCGCCCTTCGCGTGGCTGACGGCGAGGATCGGGCGAGCGATCGCGAAGCCGATCGTTCCGGGCAACAACAGGAGCAGCGGCGGGACGGACGCGACGTACGCGGGACCGGCGTACAGCGGGACGACGTCCCGCGCGAGAACCGCTAACCCGACGGCGAGGAGCATCGTGAGCACCAGCGTGTACCTCGTGATCGCGCTCGACAGCCGAGTCACCTGTTCGGTCTTCCCCTCCGCCCACAGGTTCGACGTCGACTGGATGATCACCGACTGGAGCGCCCGGGGGACGAACCAGAGGAACTCGGCGATCACGAGGGCGATCTTGTAGTAGCCGACCTGTGCGCTCGCGGTGAACCGCTCCAACATCAACACGTCGACGTGGTACAGCGACGTGAGGAGGAAGATGTACGCCACCGAGAGGTGGTTGAAACTGAGGAGCCTCGACCGCGGGAACGACGCCGGCGTCGGCGTGAACACGCTCGCGAGCGAGAGCCGTTTCGAGATGAAGTACAGCGACAGCGCGATCTCGATGACGCGGGCGACGAGGTGCCCGAGCAGCACCCCGAGCACGCCGTAGTCGAAGTAGACGAAGGCGACCGCGAACGCGCCGAACGACACCTTGTGCACGACGCCGATCGGCTCGGAGACGTGCTCCAGTTTGAGCCCCATCAACACCCGGCGCGCGTACTCGCCGAACTGCGAGGTGAACACGAGGAGACCGAGCACGGAGGCGTAGCCCGCGAACTCCTCGCCGAGCGCGGCGTCGACGAGTCCGATCTGCGCCGCGCCCACCAGCAGCGCCGATCCGAGGAACGCGAACAGGGCCGCGAATCGGAAGTAGAAGCCGAACACGTGGTCTTTCCACCCGTCGACGTCGCGCTCCTCGGAGATGAACTTCCGCGTCCCGCTGTTGACCCCGGAGCTGACGAGTATCATCAGCAGCCCGAACATCGCCATCAGCGTCGCGTACTGCCCGTAGGCGTCCTCCCCGAGAAGCCTGACGAGCAGGGGTGTGATGAACACCGCCGCCGCGACGATGACGAACTTCCCACCGACGACCGAGAGGAACGCGGAGGCGAACGTTCGCTTCACGGGGCGCTCTCGCCTCGACTCGTTTCCCCGTCGGCGAGACCGAACCGGCCCAGCGGGCGTCGACGTCGCCCCGCCCGGCTCCCCGCGAACTCGCGCGTGGCGACCGGAATCGCGTCGCGTGGTCGGCTCGGCTCCGCGGCGGCTCCCGGCCTCGTCGCGCCGTTCGCGGGGGAACGACGCCGTCGTCGTCGTGTCGTGCTCACGGCTGGTCGTGTGCTATCCGCCGTCGGGTCTTTCTTACCCGGCTGCTAAGGTGCCCGGTCCGCGATCGCGGATCGGATCGCCGCCCGCCCGTCTGCCGACGCGTCTCCCTCCCGTCGATCGACCGTCGTCCGGTCGGTCGCTCCGTCGTCCGAACGCCGCCCGCTTCCGAACGTCGACTCGAACTTCGCGACGACGAGGTCCTCGATGACGAGGAGGTCCAGTCCCGTGCCGAAGAAGTCCTTGATCGCTTCGATAGGTTCGGTCACGATCGGCTCGCCGTGATCGTTGAACGAGGTGTTGAGCAGCACCGGCGTCCCCGTCAGCTCCTCGAACTCGCGCAGCAAGCGGTGGTATCGGGGGTTCGCGTCCGCGCTCACGGTCTGGGGGCGCGTCGTCCCGTCCGCGGGGTGGAGCGCCGCCGGTATCTCGTCCCGCTTCTCCGGCTCGACGTCGAAGCTCCTGATCATGAACGGCGCCGCGGTCGCGTCCACGAGGTAGTCGTCGGCCGCCTCCTCGACCATCGAGGGGGCGAACGGCCGCCACTCCTCGCGGTGTTTCACGGAGCGGTTCACCCTGTCCCGCGACGCCTCGCTCCGCGGGCTGGCGAGGATGCTCCGGTTTCCGAGCGCCCGCGGGCCGAACTCGAGCCGGCCCTGGAACCACCCCACGATAGCCCCAGACGCGAGCGCCTCGGCGACGGTCCGCTCTAAGTCGTCGGGTCTGGCGTACGCGAGCTTGTTGGTCTCGATCCGTTCCTCGACGGCGTCGACGTCGTACTCGGGCCCCCAGTACGCCGTCTCCATCGGCTCGACGTCGGTCGGATCCCGGTCGATCCAGCCGGCGCCGAGCGCCAGGCCCGCGTCGTTCGAGGCCGGTTGAACGAACACGTCGTCCACCGACGGGAGCTCCATGACCCGCTTGTTCAGCTTGCAGTTGAGCGCGACGCCGCCCGACAGCCCGACCCGGCCGGTGCCGATCCGGCGACAGTACGCGTCGACGAGGTCAGCGACCGTCTCCTCGAGCAGCGCCTGTGCGGTGTGGGCGAGGTCTTTCTCCCACTGATCGAAGTCGGTGGCCTCCGCCTTCGCGGACCGTCCGAACAGCTCCTCGAGCCGCTCGACCCCGTAGTCGGTCCCCCACCGCCCCGTGAGCCCGGTCACGTCGTAGTCGACGCCGGTGTCGATCACGCTCCGGAGCGCCGACTCGATCGCGGGGTTCTCGTTCCCGTACGGCGCGAGCCCCATCACCTTCCCCTCACCGTTGAACATCCGGTAGCCGAGGAACTCGGTGACGACGGCGTAAAACAGGCCCAGGCTGTTCGGGTGGTCGTACGTCCGTACCCGTTCGAGCCCGTCCGGCGTCCCGTGCCAGACGACGGTCGAGTCGTACTCGCCCTTCGCGTCGATGGTGAACACCGCCGCCTCGTCGAACGTCGAGGGGTGGAACGCGCTCGCGGCGTGACACGCGTGATGGGACCGGAGCGACACGGGCGGGACGGGCGTTCCGATCTCCGCGAGGCGGTCGGTGACCTCCGCCTTCGGGAAGTACCGCGCGACCAGTTCCTTTCGGACCGCGTTCGAGAGGTTGTTCAGCTTCTGTATCGCGCCCCCGATCCGGATCGAGTCCCGGAGGTGGTAGCCGAGGATGTTCGATCGGAGCGTCGGGTCGTACGGCAGGACGACCTCGTCGACGTCCGATAGGTCGAGACCGCGGAACTCCAGACACGCCTCGATGGACCGCGAGGGGAAGGTGGCCGTCGCGTGCTTCCGTCTCGTCAGCCGTTCCTCTTCGATCGCGAAGCGGAGCTGACCGTCCTCGAAGAGCGCGGCGCTCGGATCGTGTCGACCGTAGAGGCCGACAGCGGGCTTGAACGAAAGGGTGTACTGCGGCATGTCACGCCCGTCGTCCGCGACACGGTAATTTACCGTGGGGATAAACCCGCGATCTCGGCACCGCCCACCATCGCCGGAGGGCGTCGCGTCGCCGATGGAACGCGCGACCCCGATCGCCCGCGATCAGCGGCCGGCAACGTCGGGGTCGCTCGTCCCCGAGTCGCCGTTTCCCCGACGACCGGCTATCGGAGATCGACCGCCTCGCCGTCCGCGTAGACGGTCGCGCTCCCGTCGACCGAGACGGACTCGACGACTCCCGTGAAAGCGTAAGAGTCGGGCTCGTTGGTGGTGCGGCCGGTGACGGTGCCGTCGTCGGCGATCGCGTCGTAGCCGTTGCGCGTCGCGCCGTGCGCGGTCGACTTCTCGACGTCGCCGTCGA
>NZ_NHOY01000025.1 GCF_002252755.1 Halorubrum sp. Hd13
GCGCGAGCCGTCGCGGCTGGGGTTTCGGAGGTCTTCAGGGCTGACTTCCGAGCAGCCATTTATAATCGAGCGGCCGGAGCGTTGGCGGTGACTGAGATCGTCCCTTTCTTTTAAGAACGATCCGCGTCCGAGTCGCGAGCAACACCTGCCGGACCGAAGATGTGTTAGTGCTCGGGGCCCAAATCAGCGTAATGGGAGTTCAGGAGCAGTACCCGTTCAACGTGGAAGCGCTCCGGGCAGACTTCCCCGTCCTCGACCGGAAGGTCGGCGGGGATCCGGAGTCGCCGGGACAGGGACCGGGCGACGACACGCCGCTCGTCTACCTCGACAACGCGGCGACCTCGCACACCCCCGACCCGGTCGTGGACGAGATCTCGGACTACTACCGGAGCTACAACGCCAACGTTCACCGCGGCATCCACCAGCTGAGCCAGGAGGCCTCCGTCGCCTACGAGGAGGCCCACGACGCGGTCGCCGACTTCGTCGGCGCCGCGGGCCGCGAGGAGATCGTCTTCACGAAGAACACGACCGAGGCGATGAACCTCGTCGCCTACGCGTGGGGCCTCGAGGAGCTCGGTCCCGGTGACAACGTCGTCCTCACCGAGATGGAGCACCACGCCTCGCTCGTCACCTGGCAACAGATCGGCAAGCGGACCGGCGCCGACGTGCGCTTTATCGACGTGACCGACGAGGGGCGGCTCGACATGGACGACGCGGCGGACCTCATCGACGACGACACGCAGATGGTGTCGGTCGTCCACATCTCGAACACGCTCGGCACGATCAACCCGATCGCCGAGCTGGCCGACCTCGCGCACGACCACGGCGCGTACATCTTCGCCGACGGCGCGCAGTCGGTGCCGAACCGCGCGGTCGACGTCGATGAGCTCGGGGTCGACTTCTTCGCGTTCTCCGCGCACAAGATGTGCGGCCCGACCGGGATCGGCGCGCTGTACGGCCGCGAGGAGCTGTTGGAGTCGATGCAGCCGTACCTCTACGGCGGCGACATGATCCGGCGGGTCTCCTTCGAGGACTCCACGTGGGAGGACCTCCCGTGGAAGTTCGAGGCCGGGACGCCCTCGATCGCGCAGGGGATCGGCTTCGCTGCGGCGATCGAGTACTTAGAGGAGATCGGGATGGACCGCGTCGAGGCCCACGAGGACCTCCTCGCCGAGTACGCCTACGACGAGCTGTCGGCGCTCGGCGGCGTGGAGATCTACGGGCCGCCCGGCGACGACCGCGGCGGCCTCGTCGCGTTCAACGTCGAGGGCGTCCACGCGCACGACCTCTCCAGCATCCTCAACGACTACGGGATCGCGATCCGCGCGGGCGACCACTGCACCCAACCCCTCCACGACGAGATGGGCGTCTCCGCCTCCGCGCGCGCCTCCTTCTACCTCTACAACACCGTCGAGGAGGTCGACGCTCTCGTCGAGGCCGTCGGCGAGGCGCGCGACCTGTTCGCCTGAGGCCCCCGCGCGTCGACGCGGGCGGCCGTTCGCTCGGATCCGCCGCGATACGCGAGGCCTGAGTGTGCCGAAACCGCCGGACCGGAGCGGCAAGTCGAAGACCACTAAGTAATCGCTTCTCCGGCCGCCCCCGAACCGTCGTTCGGTTCCGCTGTTCGACGCTCCCGGCTCGCATCGTTTCCACCGTCTGCCCGTCGATCGTCATCACAAGCGATCGGGCCGCTGGCAACCCGAGAGGCGTGACAACGGTGGTCGCACAATTATTATTACTATCCGAGTAAAAATAGTAAAACGAGAGCGACGTCCGTTGCAATCGGCCGTAGCGGCGTTGCGAAGATATCACCCGTTCATGACCGACACTTCACCGTCCGCCGCCGCGCCCGATGCCCAGACAGAGATGCACGCCGCCGACCGCGACTCGACGCCGGAACCCGACTCCGTCGCGGTGCTTCACGTCGAACCCGACTCGCGCGCGGCGGAGCTGTTCGCGGCGTTCACGGACCGGTCGGTCGACGGGGTCACGGTCCGGTCGGTCGACGGGGTCGCCGCGGCGTTCGACGCGGCCGACGCGGTCGACTGTGTCGTGACCGAACAGCGGCTGCCGGAGGGCTCCGGCGTCGAGTTGGTCCGTCGACTCCGCCGCGACGGGAGCGACGTGCCGGTGCTGTTCCACACCACCTGTCGCGAGGGCGAGACCGAGGCGTTGGCGCTCGAAGCCGGCGCTGACGGGTACTTCACGAAGCGCTCGGAACGCGGGCAGTACGAGCGCCTCCTCGAACGGCTCCGCGAGCTCGTCGCCGGCAACGGCCCCCGAACCGCCGAGACGGCGGCGCCTCCGTCCGGGCCGAGGCCGGGCGCAGAGACCGCCGGATCCGAGGAGTAGTCGGTGTCCGCCGCTCGTCGGCTCGCGGTCCCCGCGCCCGGTCGTCACAATCGACGGAACCCTTTTGTCCCGCACTGGCCTACTTGAACCCGATATGGGACTGGGCTCGGACATGTACCGGCAGCAGATCCTCGACCACTACAAGAACCCGCGCAACTACGGTGAGCTCGAGGAGCCGGACTTCACGCACGTCGGCGAAAACCCTTCCTGCGGCGACACGATCCGGATGGACGTCGACCTCGACGAGGCGGGCGAGACGATCGAAGCGGTCCGGTTTACGGGCGACGGCTGCGCCATCTCGATGGCCTCCGCGAGCATGCTCTCGGAGCGGCTCCACGGGATGGCGGTCGAGGAGCTCCACGGGATGGACACCGACGACGTCACGGAGATGCTCGGCGTCGACATCTCACCGATGCGGGTGAAGTGCGCGGTCCTCGGCCGGCAGGTCGCGCAGGACGGCTCGAAGATCCACCGCGGCGAGCTCGACCCGGACGACCGCACGATCACCGAGGAGTAGCCGACGGCGGAGCGGCGGTCGCCGCCGCGCCCCGGTCGTCCCGAGCCCACCGGACTTTTGCTCGTCAACCACGTTCGTCCGCCCATGAGCGACGGGTTCGACAAGGAGGCCGAGCGCGAGAAGCTCCGCGAGAAGCTCGCGGACGACGAGGAGAAGCGCGAGCACACGCAGCGGATGTCGGAGCTCCTCTTGCAGGGGGCGACGATGACGAACCGCCACTGCGACGACTGCGGCGACCCCATCTTCCGGAAGGACGGGCAGGAGTTCTGCCCGACCTGCCACACGGTCGACGCCGCGGACGAGGGGAGCGCCGACCCGACCGCGGGCACCTCGACTTCGGCCGCGTCCGGAGACGTCGGCGCGGACGCGGTCGACCGCTCGCCGACGCCCCCGACTGACGGAGCGCCGTCCCCGGCGACCGGCGCGAACGGTTCGGCCGAGCCGCGGCGCCCCGACCGGGAGTCAACTGGGACGCCCTCGGAGCCGTCGACTGGGACGCCCTCGGAGCCGTCGACTGGGACGACCCCGGAGCCGTCGACCGGGGTCCCCGACCCGACCGCGGGCGCGTCCGAGAGCCCCCCGACGACGACTGCCGGCTCCGAGAGTGTCGCCGACGCCCGGGCGTCGCTGACGCGGACGCTCCATCGGTTCGCCGTCGCGGCCGAGGAGACGGACGACCCGCGGCGGGCGCGCGACCACCTACGGGCGGCCCGCGAGGCGGCCGAGGCGCTCTCGGCGCTCGACCGGTAGGGAGCGACGCGAGCGGACGCGGCGCCTCAGAACAGAGAGAGAACGCGAACGAGCGGTCCGAAGCCGCGGATACCCGATCCTTTCGAACGCGCGCCGTCAGGCGCCCGTCGCCCGCCCGGCCGGCTCCATCTCCTCCCAGCTGGGACGGCGGTCGCTCAACAGCGACCGGACGATCCGGACGACGGCGTCGGTCCCGTCGCAGCAGTCCACCTCGCCGCGCTCGACGCGCCGGACGAAGCGGTCCAGCTCCTCCAGCGTTACCGCTCCCGACGCGACGGCGCCGGTGATCGTCTCCGTTTTGCTCTCCATCGTCCGCACCAGATCGATCGGTGCGGTCGAACCGTCTCGGTCGATGCGCGATGCGACGCCGGGCTTCTTCGCGGCCATGTCTATTCTTACTACAACATGAGTTAATATATTACTACCGGTAACTGACGGGGTTCTGTCACGTGTCGTCGACGCGGTCTCGCCCCCCGCGTTCGACCGACGACGCGGCGCGTCCGCACGGAGCTCGCGGGCCGGCGAACGGCGCCGCCTCGAGCGAGACGCGTCGCTCCCGGCGTCTCCGTCTCAAGCTTCGGTCGCCGACTACCGCCCGCTCTCGACGGCCACCAGCATGTCCGTCGCGAGCTGCTCGGCGCGGTCCGGGTCGGCGGACTCGGCGTAGATCCGGACCTTCGGCTCCGTGCCGGAGGGACGCACGAGCACCCACGCGTCGCCGTAGTCGAGGCGGTAGCCGTCGGTGGTGTTCGGCTTCGCGTCGGCGGTCTCGACGTACGCCCGCGCCGCGGAGAGCATCTCGTCGCGCTCGGCGGCGTCGGCGTACTCCACGTTCCGGCGCACGAAGTGGTAGTCGGCGTAGGGCGCGACCACGTCGCTGACCGGCTCGCCGGCGTCCGCGAGCAGTTCGAGGAAGCGAGCGCCGATGTACGCGCCGTCCCGCGAGAGCCGGTACGGCGGGAAGAACAGCCCGCCGTTCCCCTCGCCGGCGACGGGTACGTTGACTCCCGCCTCGTGGAGCTCGCGCGTCCGGGTGATGATGTTCGTCGCGCCGATGGGGGTCAGCTCAAGGTCGGCGTCGTTCGCGTCGCAGACGTCGACGAGCCGCTGGGAGACGTTGACGGCGCTGACGACGCTGTCGCCGGGCTCCACGCAGGCGTCGGCCATCGCCGCGAACGAGGTGTCGCCGTCGACGAACCCGCCGTCCTCGTCGACGAAGACGGCGCGGTCCGCGTCGCCGTCGTGGGCGATCCCCACGTCGGCCTCGGAGGTCGCGACGAGCCGGGAGAGCGCTTCGAGGTTCTCCGCGATCGGCTCGGAGTCGCGACCGGGGAAGTGGCCGTCCGGCGTCGCGTTCACCGTCAGCACGTCACAGCCGAGCTCGCGGTAGATCCGCGGCGACGCCACCGACGCCGCGCCGTGACCGGGGTCGACCGCGACCGTCAGCCCGGCGTCGGCGATCGCCTCGCGGTCGACCGCGTCGAGCAGCTGGTCGACGTAGTCGTCGACGGCACCTTCGACGGCCGTCGTCGCGCCGGCGGTCCGCCAGTCGGCGAGGTCGTACTCGTCGTCGAGGACGCGGCGCTCGACGCGTTCGAGCACGTCGACCGAGAGCTCGACGCCGTCGTCGCCGACGAGCTTGATCCCGTTGAACTCCGGCGGGTTGTGCGAGGCGGTGACGAGCACGGCCGGGACCCCCGTCGACTCGCAGTAGTTCCCGACTGCGGGCGTCGGCACGACGCCGAGTCGGTCGACGTCGCAACCCACGGCGGCGAGCCCGCTCGCGGCGGCGTTGACGAACAGCTCGCCGGTGGTGCGGGTGTCGCGGGCGACGGCGACCCGGTCGGCGTCCCACACCGATCCGGCCGCCTTCGCGATGTCGAGGACGAGCTCCGGCGTGAGGTACCGTAGCGCGACCCCGCGAATGCCGCTGGATCCGAACAGCTCCATGGCCGGTCATGGGCCGGCCGACGGGAAAGCGGTTCCGAACCCCGAGCGCGCCGAGGCGGTGCGGCCCGTCCGAGGGGGCGTCGGTCGCCCGAACGCGTGCCCTTGAAACCGGTCCCGCCCCTACGGTTCGCATGGAGCGCACGCGACGCGACCTGTTGGCGCGGACCGGGGCGACGCTGGCCGCGACGGGAGCGGTCGGCGCCGCCGGCTGCCTCGACTTCGCCGCCGGCGACGGTCCGCAGGGGCCCGAGGGGACCCCGGAGACGCTGTCCTGCGGGGACGACGAGTTCGTCCGGCTCTCGCAGCCGTTCGAGAAGGAGGTTGCGGGGACGCTCGTCGAGACGGCCGAGACGACCGTCGAACTGTCCGCCGAGGGCAACTCGGAGACGTACGGCCAGTCGCTCCGGTTGGTGTTGCGGAACACCGGCGACGAGCCCGCGACCGCCCTCGGGCGACACGCCTACTCGGTCCAGCGGGAGACCGCGGCGGGCTGGCTCGACGTCCGCGGCTCGACGACCGGAGAGGCCGTCGAGCTCCCCCGTACCGAGGAGGCGTTCGGCCCGACCGGGGCGTACAGCTGGTCGATCGACCTCGACGAAGAAGCGATCGCCTCGGCCGTCCCCGACCTCGACCTGACCGTCTGTCCGCCGCTCGGTCCCGGGACGTACCGGTTCGTCTACTGGGGTATCGTCGACGCGCCGCCGCTGGGGGCGCAGTTCGAGCTGATCGGGTGAGCGTCGCGGCCGCCGGATCCGGTTCCGGTTCCGGTTCGACCGGCGCGGTCGCCGCTTCCGATCAGAACTGCGTCCAGTCGGAGGGGCCGCCCACCCGCCCGCGGACGCGGAACTCGCGGTCGTCGCCCTCCACGCGCGTCTCGACCACGACCTCGAACGGCTCGTGAAGGGTGTGGACCACCTGCTCGTCGTGCGCCGTCGACCCGACGACGCCGACGAAGGGCCACCCCTCCCCCGACGTCTGCGAGGTCATGACGCGGGTGAATCGGTAGATGCGCTCGGGGTCCCAGTACATCAACAGCTGGGAGAGCGAGTAGAGGCCGACCGCGCGGTCGCGGCCGGTCGAGGACTCGACGACGTCGGTGAACTTGATCCCGATGTCGGTGAGGTTCCCGGCGCTGCCGACGTACTTGGTCGTCGGCGTGTCGTCGCGCTTGTCGCCCTGCTCGTGGGTGACGCAGTCGATGACGGTCACGTCGTCGCCGTCCCGTCCCGTGATCGACTCGTAGTCGCCGCGGACCTTCTCCGCGGTGCGGCCGGTCGAGATGACGACCGGTTCGTCCGTCCACTCGGCGAGCATCCGGTTGAACAGGTCGTACTTCCCGCTCATCGGGGGGCCGCTGACGAGCACGCTGTCGGCGTCGCGGACAGCGTCGGGAAGCACGGTCATGTGTCTGGGTTGAGGGGGTATCGCGTAAAACCCTTCCGAGGGATCACTTCCGCAGCATCGACGGGAGGTCGAGTGACGATGGGGGACCCTCTCGTGGCGGTCGCGTTAGTGTCAGATCCGTTATCGCTCCGGGCAGCGCGGCTCCGACGGGCGACTCGCGGGGCGTCCCCGCGGCGTCGACGAGCGTCTCCCAGACCTCCTCCGGGTCGTCCGCGTCGTCGGCGGCGTCGAGCGCCTTGGTCCGCCCCTCGTCGTACGCCAGTTCGACGAGGCTCCTGTCGTACGCGCTCGGGAACGCCTCCATCACGCGGTCGAGCTCGGCCGAGCGCCCGTTCCCGACGCCCGCGGCGACGCCGAGGGCGAACGCCCGTCGAACCGCCTCTTCGCGAGTGAGCTCGTTCCACTCCGTGCCGAAGGTCCGGTCGTACATCAGTGGGTCACCGTCGTGGCGGCGCCGACGCGGAGCCCGCCGTCCGTGAACTGAACGTCCTGTATGTCGGTGTCAACGTCGGTCCCGCGCATCTTCAGCACCTGGACCCCGCGCTGCATTCCGTCGTCCTCGAGGTAGTTGTGCATGAAGACGACGCCGTGCGCGAGGTAGTGCTCCTCCGAGTACGCGCTCGGGTCGGTCATCTCGGAGATGAGGAGCGTCGTCGCGTCGGTCCGCTTCAGCGAGGAGAGCAGCTGGATCATCGTGTCCTCGTCGTCGTCGAGGAGGAACCGCAACAGCATGGTGGAGTCGAAGACGACGCGGTCGATGTCGCGGGAGTTGATGAAGCCGGTGAGCCGGTTCGTCACCCCGGAATGGTCCCGACGCTCGCCCGGGAGGCCGAAGAACCGGCGGCCGTCGGAGGAGAAGGAGTCGAGGAACGTGACTCGGTCCGTGTCGAGCGCGCGGTCGAACCCGAAGTCGTACCCGCTCATGTCGCGCCGGATCCCCTCCTTGGTCTCGTGCATGCTGATATACAGGACGTCCTCGCCGTTACGGGCGCCCTGCGCGGCGAACTGCGAGCAGAACGTCGTTTTCCCGCTGCCGGGAGGGCCGCTTACAACGTATAAACGACTCTCCGGGAAGCCGCCGTCCACGAGACCGTCGAACCCGGGAACGCCGCTTGTGACGCGCATACGAAGCCACTCGCCGGTCGGCGCATAAGGGTTGGCTCGCGTTTCTCACTGGTGAGAACTGTCGCGCCGCCGCCGTCGTCGCGACGCTCGTCCCGGCCCCGCGAGCTACGCCTCGGCGTCCTCGGGGACCACGTCGGCGGCGTCGATGTCGCCGACGTCCTCGACGTCGGGGGAGACCCAGACGACGAAGCGGTCGTCGGACTTGACGATCCCGCGGATCCCCTCGTCGTCGACGGTCGTGCCCCGATCGACGTCCTCGGGGGCGACGTCGCGGACCTGGAACACCTCGTCGACCATCCAGCCGACGGTACCGCCCTCGTCGATCTCGGCGTCGTCGAACACGACGATGCGCTCGCGCGGGCCCTCCGCCGCGATGTCGAACAGCGTCTTCGGGTCGACGATCGTCGTCGTCCGCCCGCGCAGGTCCATCACGCCCTCGACGTGGTCCGGCGAGTTGGGGATGCGCGTCAGCTCGCCGGCGTCGACGATCTCGTCGATGACGCCGATGTCCAGACAGTACGTCCCGTCGCCTAGTCCGAACTCCAACACCTTCGTGGGCTCGGCCTCCGTCTCGGTGGCTGCCATGGCCTGACCTGCGGCGAAGGGGCCAATAACCGTGTCCCCTGAATTATCAGGGGTGATTACTGGGTCCGTGGATTTATGCTGATTCTGGGCCCGCTATCGCACATGAGTAGGACGACGGATCGGCGGGGCGGTCGCGACGACTCCTTACGAGTGGTTGTCGTCGACGACTCGCCGTTCATGCGGGGCCTGATCGCCGATCTCCTGACGGATGCCGGAGTGGCGGTGGTCGGCGAGGCCGGCGACGGCGCGGAGGCGCTGTCGGTGGTCGCCGAGACGCGTCCCGACGTGGTGACGATGGACGTCGAAATGCCGGGTATGGGGGGGCTGGAGGCGGTCGAGCGCCTGATGGACGAGACGCCGACGCCCGTCCTGATGCTGTCAGCGCACACGGCCGAGGGCGCGGAAGTGACGTTCGAGGCGCTCGAACGCGGCGCGGTGGACTTCTTCTCGAAGCCGGGCGGCGAGGTATCCACCGGCGTCTCGCGCGAGTCCGACCGGCTGGTCGAGGCGGTCAAGTCGGTCGCCGACGCCGACCTCGACGCGGCGACCCGGGACCGACGAGAGAGCGACGCCGACGGCGCCGCGAGCGATCCGTCGCCGGGCGCGACCGCCTCGGCCGGCGCGAGCGGTTCGCCCGGGACCGCGGCCGTGGACGTCGACGGCCCGCTGACGGTCGTGATCGGTTCGTCGACGGGCGGGCCGAACGCGGTCGAGCGCGTGATGTCGGCGCTGCCGAAGGCGGACTGTCGGATCGTCATCGTCCAGCACATGCCGGAGGCGTTCACCGCTCGGTTCGCCGACCGGCTCGACGCCGCCTCGGCGTACGACGTGCGCGAGGCGAGCGACGGGGCGCGGATCGGCCCCGGCGAGGCCGTCGTCGCCCGCGGCGGGAGCCACACGCGAATCGACAGCTACCGCGCCGGGCGGCTCCGCGTGAAGCTCGACGAGGACGACTCGCAGTCGGTGACGCCGGCCGCCGACGTGACGATGCGCTCGGCCGCCGAGGTCGTCGACGACCCGCTGGTCGGCGTCGTGCTGACGGGGATGGGCTCGGACGCCGCCGAGGGGATCCGGGCGATGGCCGACGCCGGCGCCCGGACGATAGCACAGAGCGAGGACACCTGCGTCATCTACGGCATGCCGAAGCGCGCGGTCGAGACGGGCGGCGTCGACGAGGTGCGCGACCTCGACGACGTCGCCGGCGCGATCGTGGGGGGTGAGGCCTGATGGACTCCCACCGCGCCGCGTTCGTCGCCGAGGCGGAGGACGGCATCACGGACCTCAACAACGCCCTGCTCGCGCTGGAGGCCGACCCCGAGGACGCCGAGGCGATGGACGACGTGTTCCGCGTCGCCCACACGCTGAAGGGGAACGCCGCGGCGATGGGGTACGACGACGTCTCCGACTTCGGGCACGCCCTCGAGGACCTGCTCGACGCGGTCCGACAGGGCGACCGCGAGGTGACGCCCGAGCTGATGGACCTCCTGTTCGAGGGGGTCGACACCGTCGAGGCGATGGTCGCTGAGATCGCCGACGCCGGCGAGGTCGCGACCGACCCCTCGGATCTGGAGGGCCGCCTCCGGGAGATGGAGGAACACGGGACCGTCGGCGACGACGCGACCGACGGCGACGGCGACGACACCGCCGACGGCGACGGCGACGACACCGCTGACACCGCCGACGCCGACGGCGACGACGCGACCGACGGCGACGACACGGTTGCCGAAAATGGCGACGACGACGCGGCCGACGGCGACGACGTCTCCGTCCCCGATCTCCCGGCGGCCGCCGCGGGGCTCGACGCCCCCGTGGTGTACGCCGACGTGACGATCGGCGAGACGTCGATGGCGGGCGTCGACGCCGCGCTCGTCCTGCAGGCGCTCGACGGCCAGTTCGACGGCCACGTCACGGATCCGGACCCGGACGCGCTGGAGGAGGGCGAGTACGACGAGGGGTTCGACGCGTTCGTCGCCGGCGCCGACCCCGACGTGGTCGCGGAGGGGCTCGGCGCGCTCACGCAGGTCGAGTCGGTCGCGACCGCGCTCGCCGCCGCGGAGACCGGTGACGCCGCCGACGCGGAGACCGGTGACGCCGCCGACGCGGAGACCGGCGACGCCGCCGCCGACGGCGACGAGTCGAGCGCGCAGGCCGAAAAGGCGGCGCCGGCGCCGACCGAAGAGACCGGCCCCGGCGAGGGAGAGACGGCCGAGGGTGCGCCCGACGGCGAGCCGGCGGAGTCCGAGACGACCGACCGCGACGAGATCAAGTCGATCCGAGTCGACGTCGACCAGGTCGACGAGCTGTACGGGCTCGTCGAGCAGCTGGTGACGAGCCGGATCAAGCTCCGGCGCGAGCTGGAGGCGGCGGACGCCGAGTCGGACACGCTGGACGAGCTCGACAAGCTCGCGTCCAGCCTCCAGGACACGGCGATGGACATGCGGCTCATCCCGTTCTCGCAGGTGTCGGACTCGTTCCCGCGGCTCGTCCGCGACATCTCGCGGGACCTCGACAAGCGGATCGACTTCGAGATCGAGGGCGACGACGTGGAGCTCGACCGCACGATCCTCACGGAGATGCGCGACCCGCTCGTGCACGTCCTGCGGAACGCGGTGGACCACGGGATCGAGTCCGCCGAGGAGCGCGAGGCCGCCGGCAAGGATCCGACCGGACACGTCAGGCTCACGGCCGAGCGCGAGCGCGACCACGTGATAATCGAGGTCGCCGACGACGGCGGCGGACTCGACCCGGACCAGCTCCGCGAGAAGGCGGTCGAGGAGGACGTCAAGAGCCGCGAGGCGGTCGAGGCGATGGAGGACGACGAGGTGTACGACCTCGTCTTCCACCCCGGCTTCTCCACCGCGGAGGAGGTCACCGACGTCTCCGGGCGCGGGGTCGGGATGGACGTCGTCCGGACGACCGCCCGGGACCTCGACGGCTCCGTCGCGGTCGAGAGCGAGCCCGGCGAGGGAACGACGGTCCGGTTCCGCCTCCCGGTCACCGTCGCCATCGTGAAGGTGATGTTCGTCGACGTCGGCGGCACGGAGTACGGCATCCCGATCAAGTCGATCGCCGAGGTCGCCCGCGCCGACGACGTGGAGGAGGTCCACGGCGACGAGATCGTCCGCCACGAGGACGACCTCTACCCCGTGATCCGACTGAACGAGCGCCTCGCGGAGAGCGGCGCCGCGGCGGTCGGCTCGGGAATCGGCGACGGATCCGGAGAGAGCGACGCCGGAGCGGAGGACGGACCGCCGGCGAACGCCGAGGCCGCGGTGAGCGACGCCGAGGCCGCATCGACCGACGGCGGCGTCACCGACGAGGGGATGCTGGTGCGGATCCGCGAGGAGACCCGGCAGGTCGCGCTCCACTGCGACGCGGTGCTCGACCAGGAAGAAGTGGTGGTGAAACCCCTCGACGGGCCGTTGTCCGGGACGCCGGGACTGAGCGGCACGGCGGTCCTCGGCGACGGCGACGTCGTGGCCGTGCTCGACGTGGTGAGCCTATGAGCGGCGAGACCGCCTTCGAGGGCGTCCTCCGTCAGATCGACGACACCGTTCCGTTCGAGCCCGGCTACTACAACGAGTCGTACCTCGACCGCCGGATCACGGCGCGGATGCGCCGCCGCGACACCGAGTCGCACGCGGAGTACGAGCGCCTGCTTCGGGAGGACGACGAGGAGCGGCGTGCGCTGATGGACGCGCTCACGATCAACGTGACGGAGTTCTTCCGCAACGCCGAGATGTGGGACGTCCTCCGCGACGTGCTCCGCGAGCGGACGAGCGAGCAGCGGCGGGTCCGCGTCTGGTCGGCCCCCTCGGCGGACGGTCGAGAGCCGTACTCGGTCGCGATGCTCGCCTGCGACGACCCCGAGATCGACGAGTCGCGGATCGAGGTGCTCGGCTCCGACATCAGCGAAGAGGCGCTCGACAACGCCCGCGACGGCGTCTATCACACGACTCGGACGACGGACATCGCGGAGGAGCTGGAGCCGCTCTCGGACCCCGACCGCTACGTCGAGCGCGACGGCGACACGTTTCGGGTTCGGCGGGCGGTCCAGCGGCTCGTCGACTTCGAGACGCACGACCTGATCCGCGACGGCGCGCGCGACCCGTTCGACGTCGTGCTGTGTCGCAACCTCCTGATCTACATCGACGTCGACCACAAGGGCGCGCTGTTCGACACGCTCGAGGCGTCGCTCGCCGACGACGGCGTGCTCGTGCTCGGGATGACGGAGAGCGTCCCGCCGGAGCGGTCCGACAGGTACGAGCCGATCGACAAGCGCCGACGGGTGTTCGGGAGGGTCTGATGTCCCTGTACCAGTACGCCCGGGACGGGAACGCGGAACGGCTCAGGGACGCGCTGAGCAGCGACAGCGCCGCGGTCCGGCGCCGAGCGGCCGAGTTTCTGGGGGAGGTCGGCGACGTCGACGACCAGGCGACGGTCGAGGGGCTCCTCCGGGCGGCGACGAGAGACGACGACGCGGAGGTCCGCGGCGCCGCGGTCGACGCGCTCGACGAACTCGGACAGGCGGCGCTCGAACAACTGCTCGAGGAGCTCACCGGCACCAGCGGCTCCGAGGCGGAGTGGGTCACCGCCCGCAAGTTCGCCCGCGCGCTCAAGGCCGACCGCCCGGAGCTCCGGATGGCCGCCGCGAACGCGCTCGGCGGGCTCGACGACGCCAGCGGGCTCCAGCACCTCGTCGAGGCGCTCGACGACGAGGACCCACGGGTCAGGCTGCGAGCCTGTCAGGCCTGCGGGACGTTCGCGGACCCGCGGTCGGTGCCGGCGCTGACGGAGCGGCTCGACGACGGCGATCCGCGGGTCAAGCGCGCCGCGGCGAACGCCCTCGGGAACGTGGGGACGGACCAGGCGCTGTCGCCGCTGCTCGACCTCCTCGACGACGGCGACGAGTCGCTCCGGCGGATCGCCGCCGGCGCGCTCGGGAAGGCGAACAACCCCGAGCCGGTTGAGCCGCTGGCGCGCGCGCTCGGCGACGAGAGCGCGGTCGTCCGGAACGCCGCGGTGTACTCGGTCATCGAGCTGCTGTCGAACGTGCCGACCGAGCAGAGCCACGCGGTCCGCGACCGCGTCGTCTCCGAGCTGAAGTCGGCGGACGACGCCACGGTCGTCGAGCCGCTCGTCGAGATCCTCACGGACGGCCAGCAGAGCCGCCAGCGGCGGAACGCGGCGTGGATCCTCGGTCGCGTCGCGGAGCCGGAGTCGGCGCTCGCGGTCGAGGCGCTCGCGGACGCGCTCGCCGACGAGGACGCGCAGACAGCTCAGTTCGCGGCCACGAGCCTCAAGAGCCTCGGAGGCCCGATCGTCGAGGACCGGCTGCTCGACCGGCTCGGCACCGAACACCCGGAGGACGCGCGGGCGAAGGCGGTGTTCGTCCTCGGGCAGATCGGCGGGCAGGAGACGCTGAACCGGCTCGAAGACCTCACCGACGACGAGAGCTCCGCGGTCCGGCAGCGGGTGTTCTCTGCGGTGTCCAAGCTCCGGGCGGGGGGACCGTAGATGTCCGACGGCGGCGGCGAGTACAAGGTGACGGACACGCAGGGTCGCTTCGCGGTCGCCGTCCGAGAGGGTCGGAAGGTGAGCGACGTCTCGTGGACGCCGGGGCGGGTGCTCCTCTCGAACCGGCGGCTCATCCTCGCCGGCAACGACGGGAAGCGAACGATCCCACTCTCGGAGCTCCGGGGGCTGGGCGGGCGCCACGACGCCAACCAGTCGGTCGCGCGCGTCTCGAACTACGTGAGCTTCGACCTCGGAAACCAGGTGCTGTTGGTCGCGGCGTCGGACCACGAGGCGTTCGAGCGCGACGTCTACCGGGCGCTGCTCGACCAGCGGACGGTGACCGCCAAACACCCCGCGATCGAGGGCGGCGTCGTCCAGGAGACCGAGTGGGAGCAGGCCCGCGTGAAGATCGACGAGAACGGGCTCAACGCCGCCTTGGAGAGCGGCGCGTTCGTGAAGTTCGACCTCGACGATATCAGCGGCCTCGACGCGGCCAAACGCACCGTCAACGGCGAGAAGAAGCCCGTCATCGAGGTGTCTCACACCGACGACGAGGGCACCAGCATCGAGACGCACGTCGCCGGCGATCCCAACCGGATGCGGTTCGTCGAGGCGTGGCTCCGGAAGGGCGAGGAGCGCAGTTCGACGAACGTCGACCTCTCCAGCCGCGACCGGGAGGTGTTGATGGCGCTGTACTCCGGCGTCTCGCCGTTCGAGATCCCGTCGTTCCTCGGGATGGACGTCGACGCGGTCGAGGAGACGTTCGAGCGGCTCGTCGAGCTCGACGTGGTCGAGGAGGTGCGGGTGCGCCGCGAGGTGGCGCTCAACTCCCGCGGTCGGAACATCGCCAGCGAGGCGATGAACGAGCAGTGAGCGGTCGGACCGATCGCTGACGGACCCGAGCGAACAGCCGGCGCGGTCCCTCTCCGCGGCGGTGCGCCGGGCTCCCGCCTCGGCCGCCGCGGACGACGGCTCAGCTCACGGGCGCGCTGGCCGCGGTATCGCTTATAAATCGACGGAGCGACCGCGTCGAACCACGCTTAAGTCGCCGCCCGGCCGAGTGGGGGCATGAGCTACGAGGCCGTCTGTTTCGACCTCGACAACACCCTGTACCCGTATCCGCCCTGCAACGAGGCCGGCAAGCGGGCGGCGCTCGCGGCGTTCCGCGAGCGCGGGTACGAGATGGACCGCGAGGCGTTCGACGAGCTGTACGCGACCGCGCGACTGGAGGCGAAGCGCGAGACGGCCGGCACCGCAGCCTCTCACGACCGGCACATCTACTTCAAGCGCGCGCTCCGGCGCCACGCGGGCGAGCGGGACGCCGCGGCCGCGCTCGCGCTCGGCGACGCCTACTGGGAGGGGTACGCGTCCGAGATGCGGCTCTGTGACGGCGTGGAGTCGGTCTTCGACGCGCTCGCGGCGGCGGGGGTCGATGTCGCGGTCGTGACCAACCTCACGACCCGAGTCCAGCTGCAGAAGCTCGCTCGACTGGAGATCGACGACCGGATCGACCGGCTCGTCACCTCCGAGGAGGTGGGCCGCGAGAAGCCGAGCGCGCTGCCATTCACGACCGCCCTCGCGGCGTTCGACTGCCGGCCGAGCGAGGCGCTGATGGTCGGCGACAACGTCGACGCCGACGTCGCGGGCGCGAACGCGGTCGGGATGGACACCGCCCTGTTCGACGCCGGCGGCGACGCGCCGGCCGACGACGAGCTCCCGGAGCGGCGGCGACCGGACTACCGCCCGGACGCCTTCGCCGACCTGACGGAGGTGGCGCCGTGAGCTGGGACCCGACGGATCCCGACCCCGACCTGCTCCGCGACGCTCGCGAGTCCGTCGTCGAGTACGCGCCGGCGCTCGCCGGCCTGACGCCCGGCCGGACCGGGAACCTCAGCGTCCGCGACGGCGACGCGGTCGCGGTGACGCCGACGGGCGTGCCGTACGACTCCTTCGACGCCGACGACGTGCCGGTCGTCGGCCTCGACGGCGAGCGCCTGGCGGGCCGGATGGCACCGTCAAGCGAGGTGCCGATGCACACGGGGATTTACAAGCACGACCGGCCGGGCGCGATCGTCCACACCCACTCCCCGTGGGCGACGACGATGGCGACGCTCGGCCGGCGGCTCCCGCCGGTCCACTACATGATCGTCTCGGTGGGCCGGGAGGTGCCGCTCGCGGATTACGCGCCGTACGGGACCGAGGAACTGGCCGCGAACGTCGTCGCCGCGATGGCCGAGGCCGACTCCGACGCGGCGATCCTCGCGAACCACGGGCTGGTGGTGACCGGGCCGGACCTGGAGACCGCGGTCGAGAACACGCGCCACGTCGAGGACCTCTGCCGACTCTACCTCCGGGCGTCGGCGGTCGGCGAGCCCACCGTCCTCACCGACGACCAGCTGGCGACCGTCGAGGAGCGGTTCGAGAGCTACGGCCAGCAGCCGGACTCGGAGTAGGGCGGGACGCGGAGTGAGGCCGGACTCTCGGCCAGTCGCCCGGTTATATAAATACCCGGCCGGTTACCGGATCGATATGACCGAGCACGAGCCGGCGGCCGCGGTGCGCGAGACCGCCGAGGAGATCGCGACGATGGAGATCCGCGGGGCGGCGACCATCGCCTCCGCCGCCGCCGAGGCGCTCGCCGAGCAGGCGCGCGCGGCCGCGAAGAGCGGGCGGACCGCGAGCGACCCGACGGCGTTCCGCGCGTCGATGCGCTCCGCGGCCCGCGACCTCCGCGAGACCCGCCCCACGGCCGTCTCGCTGCCGAACGCCCTCCGGTACGTCCTCCAGCGGATGGAGGGCGACGACGTCGATCGGCTCCGCCGGAGCGTGGTCGACGCGAGCGAGGCGTTCGTCCGCCAGCTCGACCGCGCGCAGGAGGACCTCGGGCGGGTGGGCGCCAACCGCCTCGCCGACGGCGACACGGTGATGACGCACTGTCACTCGACCGACGCGCTCGCGTGCATCGAGGCGGCCGTCGAGCAGGGGAAGTCGATCTCGGCGGTCGTCAAGGAGACGCGTCCGCGACAGCAGGGCCACATCACCGCGGAACAGCTCCGCGACGCCGGGGTCCCGGTCACGCTCATCGTCGACTCCGCGGCCCGGCGCTACCTCGACGAGGTCGACCACGTCGTCGTGGGGGCCGACTCGATCGCCGCCGACGGGGGCGTGATCAACAAGATCGGCACCTCGGGGCTCGCGGTCAACGCCCGCGAGCGCGGCGTTCCGATCATGACCGCGGCCCAGACGATCAAGCTCCACCCGGAGACGCTGACGGGTCACACCGTCGAGATCGAAATGCGCGACGAGAGCGAGGTGATCGGGACCGAGGACCGCGAGGCGATCGGCGAGATCGCGGTCGAGAACCCCGCCTTCGACGTGACGCCGCCGCGGTACATGGACGCGATCGTCACCGAGCACGGGCAGTTCCCGCCGGAGAGCATCGTGACGCTCATGCGGGAGCTGTTCGGCGAGGGGGCCGCGGAGCCGTGGGCGGAGCCATGAGCGGGAACGGAGAGAGGAGCGGGAACGGAGAGAGGAGCGGGAACGGAGACGGGAGCGAGACCGGGCGCGACGACTGGGAGGAGGAGGTCGCGGAGTGGGACGAGGAGGTCTCCGAGTGGGAGTCAGACGACGCCGAACCGGGTGACGGCGCGGGAGCGCCGGGCGGATCCGGACCCGTCGGTACGGACCCCGACCTCTCGCCGGAGGAGTCGAGCCGCGTGCCGAAGGTGATCGCCGCGGGTCACATCAACTGGGACGTGACGGTCCACGTCGACCGACTGCCGGAGCCGGACGGCGAGACCCGGATCGAGCGGCTCGAACAGTCCGGGGGCGGCAGCGCCGCGAACGTCGCGGTCGGGCTCGTCGACCTCGGCGGGCAGTCCGTCGTCTACGGGAGCGTCGGCGGCGACGAGTCGGGCGCGCTCGCGCTCCGCGAGCTCGCGAGCGCCGGCGTCGACCCCGGCCAGGTGCTCGTCGACGCCGACGAGCCCACCTCGGTGAAGTACGTGATCGTCGACGGCGGCGGCGAGCTGCTGATGCTGGCGAACGACGGCGCCAACGAGTCGTTCACCGCGGCCGGGCTCGACCGCGACACCCTGACGGCGGCCGACCACCTCCACCTGACGGGACAGCAGCCGGAGACGGCGGCCGCGCTGGCGACCGCGGCGGGCGAGGCGGGCGCGACCCGCAGCTTCGACCCCGGGCGGCGCGTCGGGGACCGGGAGTTCGAGGCCGCGCTCCACGCGGCCGACGCCCTGTTTCTGAACGCTCGGGAGGCGGACGCGCTGGCCGACTCGACCGACATCGACCCGTGGGAGCCGACGGACCGCGTGGTCGCGATCAAGCTCGGGGACGAGGGCGCGACGGTCCGGACGCCGCACGGCGACGTCTCGCATCCCGGCTTCGACGTCGACCCGGTCGACACGGCCGGCGCCGGCGACGCCTTCGCGGCCGGATTCCTCGGCGCGGCCCTCCGTGAGCCCGACATCGTCGACGGCGGATTCTCGCACGACCCGCGCGACTACCAGGTGCCCCTGCTCGTCGGCAACGCCTGCGGCGCGGCCGCGGCCGAGACGGTGACCGCCCGCGCGAGCCTCTCGTGGGACCGGATCCGCGAGGTGATGGGCGAGTCGCCCGAGTCGGACCTCCTGATCGAAGTTCGGGCGTAGGCGACGGGACTGGAGCCGCCGAACTACCCCGCGTAGTCGAACGCGACCGCGAGGTCGTCGGCGCCCCAGAAGACGAACCGGTAACGGCCCGGGACGAGGTCGGGACAGACCCGGAGGTCGTCGGCGTGCGGACCGCCCTCGATCAGCCCCGCCTCGGTCAGCTCGAACTCCCAGGCGAGCGTCTCGCCCGGCCGGACGCCGATCGCCTCGTCGGTGTAGTCGAACGTCGTCCCCGCCTCGGCGCCGCGGATCTCCCTCCATCCCGACTCGGTCCGCAGTTCGAGGTTGTACTTCCCTCGGTTGCCGACGTAGGCCTCGTGTCCCGAGGCGTTGGTCAGTTCGATCCGGAGCTCGTCGCCGCGCTCGAACGCGGCGGCCGCGGCCCCGCCGTCGCCGTTCGGGTCAACGACGCGGAGTTCGAGGCCGTCGCCGTCCCCCCCGGCGCCGCCGCCGGTGCCCCACGACACGCCGTCCTCGTATACGGCGGGGTGGCGCTGGAAGTCGTCCGTCTCGCAGTCGAGCCCGGCGGGCACGGTCTCGGGGTCGCCGTCCGGGCGGACGTACCCGTCGAGTCGCTCCGGGTCGAGCACGCCGTCCTCGCCGCTCACCTCGCCCGTCTCGCCCCACCCGTCCGTGACCGATACCCGGATCGCGTCGGGGCGGGCGTCGGTCGCGACCCGGAGGAAGGCTCCGGAGAAGGTGATCGCCTCCCCGCAGGCGATCTCGTAACTCTCGGGCCCCTCGACGCTCGCGCTCGCGACGAGCGTCCCGTCCTCGACCGCGACGTCGGCGAACGAGATCCTGGCGTGACAGGTCGTCGGCCCGACCGACTCGACGTACGCGAGCGCCGACTCGTCGAAGTCGGTCGCCTCGACGAACGCGACCGTCTCTTCAGGCGCCTCCCGGAGCACCCACGCGGCGTCGCTCTCATCGGTGATCAGCGCGGCGAAGCCGCGGCGCTCCTCGCGGCTCCACGCCGGGCCCGAGAGGGCGCCGCCGACCTGATGCACCTCGGTCTCGGGGTCCGGATCGCTGTCGTCGTCGCCGTCACCGCCGTCACCCCCGTCTCCTCCGTCGGTACCGTCGCTCCCGTCTGCGCCGTCGCCGGCCCCCGGATCGCCTCCGCTCGTACAGCCGGCGAGCGCGGCGACGCCTCCGGCGCCGAGACCGCACAGGACCGTCCGCCGCGTGCGTCGGATCATGGCCGTCGCTACGCGGGACGCGCATAAGGGCTTCCCGTAGGCACAAACGCTTCTCTGTGCTATCTCCGGCGCTCAGACGCTCCCCGGCGTTCGGAACAGGTCGCCGAGGGCGACGCCCTCGGCGTCCCGCTCGCCGCGGTCGAGGCCGGCCGCGAGCCCGAGCCCGAGCGCGACCCGCGCCTTCGACGCCGGGAGCGGGCCGGCGAACGTCACGCCGCGCTCCGCCAGCGTGACCGCGCCCCCGGGCGTCCCGTACACCGGGTCGGTCGGTCCCGCCGGCGGGCGGCCGGCGACGACGACGGGCGTCTCCGGGAGGGCGTCGGCCACCGCGTCGCCGATCGCGGCGGTCGCGTTGCCGAGGCCGGTCCCCTCGATCACGAGCCCCCCGACGCCGGCGTCGACGGCGCGCTCGACCGCGCCGGCGCCGACTCCCGTTCCGGAGTGGACCACGGGGACCTCGGGGACGTCCTCGGCGCTTTCGATCGCGTCCGCGAGCGGGTCGACGCCGACCCCGCGCCGCGGCTCGCGGACGAGCCGCGACCCGGCGCGGGTGAACGTCGCGACCGGTCCGGCCCCCGGCGAGGTCATCGTCGAGAGCGCGTTGCTGTGGGCCTTGACGACGTCGCGGGCGGCGTGGAGCTCGTCGTCGAACGCGACGTGGACGCCCGGCGCGAACCGCGCGTCCGCGGCGGCCCGGACCGCGAGCGTCAGGTTCGCGGGCGCGTCGCTGGAGACCTCGTCGAGCCGGCGCTGGGCGCCCGTGACGACCACCGGCGCGTCGAGGTCGGTGAGGAGGTCGAGCGCGAAGGCGGTGTCCGCGAGCGTGTCGGTGCCGTGGGTGACGACGACGCCGTCGGCGCCCCCCGCGACCGCCTCGCGCGCCGCGTCCGCGGTCGCGAGCACGTCGCGCCACCGCACGTCGAACCCCGGCTGCGAGCAGACCTCGCGGGCGCTCACGGTCGCGTACCGCTCGACGCCCGGGACCGCCGCGACGAGGTCGTCGCCGGTCTTCGCCGGCGCCGCGCCGCCGTCGTCCGGCTCGGACGCGATGGTGCCGCCGCAGGCGACGACGGCCACTCGCGGTTTCGCCCCGCCGTCGGCCGCGGTCCGTCCCCCGTTCCGCGCTCCGCGTTCCGCCGTCGGCTCCGTGTCCGTCATACCTCCCCGTTCTCCCGGAGGACCAAAGCGGTTGGTCCCGCGGCAGCCGCGCCGGACCCGGTGCCGATCGGGGGCGACCGGCGGTCGTCCGCTCGGCTCTCGCGATCACGAGAGAAAAGGATTAGAGAGACGTATAAACGGTTAAAATGATTTTGTGCCCGTGTTAAAACGTTCGTAACCCGTCGAGAAACGTGGTGAAATTCCCCGAACCCTCTGCTGGATATATGGGGTCCCCAGACATACACGAAACTGTCAATGTCTATCCCCGCCCCCACGCGCCTCGCCTCCGGCCGACAGGTCGCCGGGCTGATGACCGGCACCCTGAAAGCCGCCGCCTTCTGGGCCGCGATCGCCATCCCTGCCACGTACCCCGCCCTGCTGTACTCGGGGCTCGACGGCGGCACCGGACGGCTGTTCGTCGCCCTGCTGTTCGCGAACGCGCTGGCGCTCGCGCTCGGCCACGACTACAAGCGCTGACCGCGGACCGGCAGCGCCGAGGCGTCGCCCTCCAGACGCACCGAACCGTCCGACCACGCCCTCCCTCCCGCGCCGTCATTTGACTGCCGTCATCGCGTTCGCCGCCGTCGGCCTCCCGTCCGGTCTCGAAGCGCTTACCCACGGGCCGACCCGACCTCCCGTATGACCGACGAGACGCACGTCGAGTGGCGCGACTGGGGGCCCGAGGCGTTCGCCGAAGCCGACGAGCGGGACTGTCCGGTGCTCCTCTCGCTGTCCGCCACCTGGTGTGAGGGCTGTCACGAGATGGACGCCGTCACGTACGCCGAGCCCCGGATCGCCGCCAACGTCAACGAGGGGTTCGTCCCGGTCCGCGTCGACGTCGACCGTCTCCCGCGCGTGCGAGAGCGGTACAACATGGGCGGGTTTCCGACCACGGCGTTCCTCACGCCCGACGGCGAACTGCTCACCGGCGCGGGCTACCTCGACGTCGACGGGATGCGGCAGGTGCTGGAGTCCGTCCGCCAGATGTGGGCCGATAAGGGGCGCTCGGGGGGGAGAGTGCCGCGCGCGCTCGACGCCGACCTCCCGCCCCGCGGGGAGCTGACCGACGCGATCGAGAGCCACCTCGCCGGGCAGGTGGAGGTGAAGTACGACGAGGAGCACGCCGGCTGGGGGACGGACGCGAAGTTCCCGCTTCCCCGCACCGTCGAGTTCGCGCTGAAGCGCGACCGCGATCGCGCCCTCCGGACGCTCGACGCGGTTCGCGACCACCTCGCCGACGACGTCGCCGGCGGCTTCTTCCGGTTCGCCGGGACCCGCGACTGGGGCGACGTCGCCTACGAAAAGCCGATCGACACGAACGCGGCGGTCACGCGCGCGTTCGCGAACGCCTACCTCTACACCGGCGACGAGGCGTACCTGGGGCCCGCGACCGACGCGGTCGACTTCCTCACCGACGACCTCTGGACCGGCTACGGCGTCGGCGGGAGCCTCGGGCCCGGGCTCGGTCGCGCCTACTACGCCGCGCCCGCCGACGACCGCGCGGATCTCGACCCGCCCCGCCGCGACCTCACCGTCTTCGCGGGCGGGAACGCGCTCGCGGCCGACGCGTTGCTCGCGGTCGCCGCGTACACCGACGACGAGCGTGCCCGCGAGTACGCCGACCGGATCCTCGACGGTCTCGAACGCGACCTGATCGACGCCGACACCGGCGAGGTGACCCGCTACCGCGGCAGCGACGAGGTCGGCGAGTCGGACTTGCTCGACGACGTCGCTCGCGTCGTGAGCGCGTACGTGCGGGCGGTCGGCGTTCTCGGTGATGGAGCCGACGTCGCCCGCGCGGTCGCGGACCGAGCGATCGATCGACTTCACGTGGACGGCTCCTTCGTCGACGGACCGCGGTCGGGGCCGGGCCTGCTCGACCGCCCCTTCCGTCCCCTCGACGGCAACGTCGAGATGGCGACCGCGCTACTCGACTTGGCCGCGCTGACCGGCGAGGACCGCTACCGCGAGGTCGCCCGCGAGACCGCGGCGTCGTTCGCCGGGGCCACGGAGCGGCTTGGCATGCAGGTCGCCGGTTATGGGAGCCTCGTCGGGCGCCTGCTCCGCGGCACCACCCTTATGGCGGTCGGCGACGAGCCGGGGAGCGACCTCCACCGCGCGGCCTGGCGAGTCGCGGACCACGAGAAGGTCGTCGCCCCGAACGCCCACGCGGAGGGGTCGCCGGCGCCGCGGTCGGTCCCCGCGGGGTCGGCGCTTGTCGTCGCCGGCGACGCGGTCTCCGAGCCGGCGGAAACGCCGGACGAGTTGATGCGGCGAGTCGCCGAGACCGCGGAGTAGGACGCGGTATCCGTCGTTGTCGTCCGCCTTCGGTCGTCTGCGTCGATTCGATCGATCGTCCGGTAGCCGCGGAGCGCCGCTCACCACCGCACCCGCGTGTAAACGGGCGACGTGTTTATGTCAATGCCGCGTGATCGGATGGTATGGCATCTCTCCGGGATCTGGGGCTCTCCGAGTACGAGGCGCGCGCCTACCGCGCGCTGCTGCGCACCGGGCCGACGACCGCGAAGGACCTCTCGCGGGCCAGCGAGGTCCCCATGGGACGCGTGTACGACGTGCTCAACAGCTTGGAGCAGCACAACCTCGTCCGGAGCCAGGCCGCCAGTCGGCCGAAGAAGTACGCGGCGGTCGAGCCCGACGCCGCGCTCGACCGCCTGCTCGACGAGAAGAAACGCGAGCTGGAGACGCAGGTGGAGCAGTACGAGGAGGTGGTCGCGGACCTCTCGACGGAGCTCGACGCGGGGGAGCCGGTGGACGGCCAGTTCTGGACCGCGGCCGTCGGCGCGGAGGAGGCGACGGACCTCCTCTTAGAGCGGATCGCGGCCGCCGAGCGCCGGATGGTCGTCGTCGTCGGGGCGCCCGCGACCGGCTTCGACCTCGGCACGATCGGCGAACAGGTGGCCGCCGAGTTGGAGTCGGCACTGGAGCGTGGCGTCGAGATACGGGTGTTGCTGTCGCCGGAGACGGTCGATGCGCTGCCGCGGAGCGTCGGTCGGCGGTACACCGCGGAGCTCTCCAACATGGAGGGGTTCGAGGTCCGAACGACCGCGGGCGTCGACGGCACGTTCAACGTGTTCGACGGGATCGAGGTGTGCATCGAAGTGCCGCACCCGCTCTCGGGGGACGAGCCGTTCGCGATGATCGACGTGAAGGACGCGGAGTTCGCGACGAGCGTGAGCGAGGAGTTCGAGCCGCGGTGGGCGGAGTCGGATCCGCTGTCGTTCGGGTGAGTCGGCTCTACTCACGACTCACCGACGCACTCTGATCTAGCTCCGGTCAATACAACACGGACAGCGACCGCTGACTAGGCGTGTGAGCGTCTGGAAAAACAGACTTCCGGCCATCGCTGCAAACGAGGGCAGAAGTAGTCGTTAGTTGCGGACGAGGTTCGTCGCGCGAGGTCCCTTGGGAGACGATTCGATGTCGAACTCGATCTCCTGACCCTCTTCGAGGTCCGGACCGCCAACATCCTCCATGTGGAAGAACACGTCCTCGTCGTCGTCGAGATCGCCGTCGTCAGTCGAAATGAAACCGTAGCCGCCAGTATCGTTGAAGAAATCAACTTTTCCGTTTGCCATTGCAATCAAACGTACAGTCCTTTGGGGCATAACGCTTCCGAACGTCACGGTACCACGGCTCTCGATTTACCTCGTACTTTTCAGTGATCAACTGTTTCGGACGAAACGCGTCCGAAGAAGGGGAGCGCAGCAGAGCCGGGACCCCATGACCGTTCCGCGAGCGAGGGCCAGTCTGCGCCTACCGCGCGTTTAGCTCGGCCCGCAGGTTGCCCATCGTGACCTCGCGCTCGGCGTGGGCGTTGTGCTGGTGGATCGACTCGTCGTTCGACTGCTTCATGCGGATCACGGCGTCGTCCGGGAGGTGGTCGAACTCCTCGACCGTCCCCTCGGCGAGCGCGCGGACGCAGTCCTCGACGAACTTCGCGTCGGCGTGGGCCTCGTAGGTCATGTGGTCCTCGTCGGGGCGCTTCGCCATGTTGTAGATCCGCGCGCTCATCGAGTCGCGGGCGACGTCGATCAGGTCGCGGAGGTCGAGGTCGGGGTGGCCGTCGGTGGTGACGGTGAGCGTCGCGTGGCCGCGCTGAGAGTGGCCCGGCTGCGGGACGGCGTCGAGGAACTCCTCGGTCGTCTCCTCGTCGACGCCGAGGTCGGCGAGCTTCTCGCGGGCGCGCGACTCGCTCATCCCCTGCGAGCAGGGGCAGACGGTCATCCCGGTGACCTCCGCGCCGATCTCCTCGCGGGTGCCCGCCTCGGTCGCCGTCGCGCTGGCGACGATCGTCGACGTGCTCTGCGTCTCGATCCCGGACGCCGGCGTGTCCTCGCGGGTGACGAGCTCCGCGGTCATCGACACCTCGGCCGTGCTGGTGTAGTCGTGCTTCTCAAGGAGTCGCTCGGCGGCGTCCCCGCAGACGTCCTCGACGCGGTACGCCTCCTCGCGGGTGATCTCTTCGAGGATCTCGTCGACCGTCGCGAGGTTCCGAGACATGTCGATCCCCTTGCGTCCGCTCGGGAGGTCGACGAACACTTCGAACTCCGCCATGAGAACGATGGGGCGTTTGTCCCCGCGGGCGAGCTTGACGAGCTTCTCCACGCCGGTGACGCCGACCTGCGAGAGCCCGACGGTGACGTCGGGTGCCGACGCCTGCACGTCCGGCAACTGGTGACTCATTATAAACACGTTAGGGAACTCCCGGGATTAGCACTTTCGATAGGGGGTCTTCCATAGGGTACTTTTCGCGCCCGTCGCGAGGGGTCTCTCGACCATCGGCCGGCGGGAAGCTGAGCGCCGGGCTCCGTTGAACTCCGCAGAGAATGACAGTTGCCGGTCGCTGAATACAGAGGATGAGTGCAGCATGACGATTCTGTTTGTTTCTCACCGAAAGGAGTGAACCATCCGCTCACTACACATGCGAAGTGCACAGCACCTTTGTACATCGACACGGTAATATTGTCGATCCAAATCCACGTTTTATCTCCTCCGACACAACGGTACTGCTCCGCTCAATCCGTCGCTGGATTGAACCTGGCGCCATCGGTGACAAGCCCGTCCATATCTGAGAGGATGCAAGGACGTGCAAAAACGCGCTCATTTGTGTGTTCATATGGCGGCTCGGATGCGAGATACAATTGTACCACCACCACTATGCTATCGATGGATCGTACTCCCACCCTTCTTCGACACGTTCGATTGTTCCATCCAGATAGGCATTCCCGAACGCAGTTAGCGTCATGAATCCGACACCATCCCTATTTATGTGGCGGAGCAACGAACGCAACTGATCTAATCGTTCATTCGTCGTGAAGTGCTGGTAGTGCATCATCTGGATGTACAAGTCACCTTCCGCGTACACACGGTCGAATGCTGCAATCATATCCTCAAGCGAATAAAACGCGGCCGTCTCCCAATCCGATACAAACGCGTGAGTTTGGGGAATATGGAGGGCACCCCCTGCGGTAAATGGAATGTCCGCTATGTCAAAGTAGTCCCGGGTAAACCAATCCCCGCCCGATACGATTGGGATCTCAGCATCAACCAGTTCAACAACCGTGGTCTGGTCGTACGTGTTGAACGGAGGAATGAAGGTATCGATCGGCTCGTCTACACAGTCCTCGAGTATTGCGATACCATCCCGAATGCGTTGGCCCTGCTCGTCAGCTGGTAGACCGCCGAACTCACTTTGGCCGCGGAAGTCAGTTTCCGCCTCGTGAGCATAGCCGTGCAGGCTAACATCGAAGAGGCCTGGATGCGCGGTCGACGTATTGCGAACGTACTCACAAAACGCATCGGCTTCGTCTAATGGCGTCCCCCTCGACGGGATCACACCATGCGTCACTGGCACCTGCTCACCGATGAAAATCTCGTTTACAGCCTTGAGCGCGTCCATCGCGTATCCCGGAGCCGGATCGTCGTTGCGCATAATGACGATTAGGTCGTACGTCCCCGGCTCGAGACGATACGGTTCAGCGGAGGGTGTATCCTCGTCGCTTCCATCCGATAATCCTAGGCAGCCACACGAACTCGCAGCCACCGCCGAAGCCAGGAGTGCACGTCGTGTTATCACCATTCTTCCTCCCGACCGCGAAGGACCTTCCACACCGAAATGGCGAGGTTTGTGTCGAGCACATTCTTATAGCCCACGAAGAACAGTGGAGCGTACCCGAGTAACCTGATATCGAGATCATCCATCGCGACCGGAACCCACAGCAGCAATACCGTCAAGAACAGGAAGAATAGGGCGGTCGCGAGCACGTAGCCGGTGGGCCCAAACACGAGCATCCAAAAGACCGCCGCGATAACGATAATACTCACGAGCGGGATCAAGACCGTTGAGAGCAATCTCACAGGGATCACGAATCCGTGGAGAAATCCATACGCGGGCTTCGAACAGACATCACGGTGCTTGAGGAGCGTCTCCACGTTGCCACCGAACCATCGACGACGCTGCCGCCAGAAGGACCTCCAGTCAGTCGGTACGTATGTGCTCACCTTAGCGGGACTGTGGCGGGTCTTCCAGCCATCCCGAAGAATCTTCACGGTAATGTCGAAATCCTCCGTCTGGGTGTCCGGATCGAATCCCCAGACCCCATCGATCGCCTCGCGGCGAAACGCTGCAAGACACCCTGGCAACACCGGCACCACGTCGAAGAGGGAGTACACCCGGCGAAATGCCTGGATACTGAATGCGTACTCGAGTGCTTGCATTTTCGCCAGGTGGGAATCGTCATTCTCAACGTACACCGATCCGGCCAGACCGCCGATGTTGGGATCGGTTTGAAACTGTCCGACTAATGTGTCGATGGCGTCGGGGGTGACCAGACTATCGGCGTCTATCGAGACGATGATCTCGCCCGTGGCAAAGCAAAGTCCCATATTCAGTGCGGCGTGCTTCCCACCATTCTCTCGCTGAATTACATGCACGCGCTCGTTACCGTGGGTGGTAGCTCGCTCGTAGGTCCGGTCCTCGCTCCCATCATCAATTACGATCACCTCAAGACAATCCTCCGGATACGTCGACGCCAGTACGGCATCAATGCACTGCCCAATCGAATCCTCCTCGTTGTAGGCCGGGATGAGCACGCTCACATAGGGAAATGGTTCAGAAGCCGGAGGGACCGATGGCTCTTGGTGATACTGATACACGGCAAGCGGCATGATCACCCAGGTCTGTAGCGCGAACAGAAACAAGGCAGTGATGAAGACGACCGTTAAAACGGGCACCCAGCCAAAGAGGGCTGCGATGGGTCCGGCCACAGCCACCCCAAATATCATCAATCCCCAGCACGGAATTCGGTCATGTTTCCGAAATCGTCCTGTTTTCTCAATGTATCCGATCACTCCACCGAGTCCCAAAGCAAAAAGAACGATCCACGGAATCAGCTCTCGCGTAAAGAGGACCGACTGATCGAGGAGTACAAGACTTCCCAGAAGCAGAATCCCCCCGAGCACGAGCCACCGTGGCACCGGCACGCGCCACGCGAGAAAACGAAACAGGCGACGCGGCCACGCACGAATGCTCAACATTACACCGCTCACAATCAGACTCAACAAGGTACAGAGTGCGAGTAAACGCCAAGGTAGTAGTAGGGTTCCAACCCAGAACCCAGCCACGAGAGTTGTGAGTGCAGCAAGTGTCCGTAAGTCCAGTGTACCGCTCATGTCTAATTTGAGTCGGTCCACGTCCGATCGGGCAGTTTGCCACAGCTACCGCAAATGCGGACCGATCCGACTCGTGGCATAGACTTGAGTGATGTCGTCTGTTCGTCACATTTTGGGCATTGGTCGCCCGGTTCGATCGTCGAGGTGAACCCGTCGGCCGTCACGTACCCGCATGGCCGATGCTCACGGACGACAGCCATCACATCCACGGAATCGTCACACTCCTCACAGGTACCCGGCATCCCTGGATTGATATATTCTGTCAGTTCCCACACTTTTCCGTCAGGCAGTACCCAGAGCAATCGGCCAGAAAGCTGCCTCGATATCTCAATCCCTCCTGAATCATCGTATCGCGCTATATTGTCCAACCGTTGAGTCATAGTGGCAATTCATTCATATCGATATTAGTAAAAGACTTGTTAATATTCCATATTTCACAAATCTTGAAGCGCAGAAAGTTAGTCTACTAATTCTGTCCGATTAGAGAGATTGTAACGAATACTGATTCGTCCCACCGGTGAGTTATGCAACGCCGTCGGGTGATCGCCCTCACTGGAGCAGCGGCAGCTGCAACGATCGGCGGGTACCAAACCGTTGCTTCGCTCTCTGAATCACCAGATAATACGTCGCCCGATCAAAACCAGTCAGATCACGGATCAGCAGATACCGACGACCTCGGACCTGAGGAATCGTACGAATCACGAGAGGGCGACATATTGACCGGCATCACGCCAGGGGTACTCGACCGTCCCGGACGCGAGGCTCTCGATACATGGCTCGGCATGGATCACGCCGTTGAGGTGAGCTTCGTCGATGTCGGGATGACCCACCGCGGAATTACCTATTACTTGGAGCAGACGCTTGATCAGATCTGGGAGCGACGGAGAGTTCCGATGGTGATGTTCCAACCCGCGATCGAGGAAGATGGCGAGACCTCCTCGGAGATCAACCGTCACATCGCTAATGGCGAACACGACGAGTTATTCGAAAGCTGGGCCGACAAATTTGCGGCATGGATCTATGCTGAGGAGTACCCGAGGCGGGCATACATCAACTTAGCTCCTGAGTTTAATGGCGACTGGAGCCCCTGGAGTCCAGCCGTTGGCGACACTGACGAGACTGATTTTGTGGAGATGTGGCGGCGCATCCACGATATATTCAGCGATACCGAACTTGACAGCGAACACATCCAATGGGTGTGGTCAATGGATACGTCTACGCGCGGCGTTGACGTCTCAGCATGTTACCCGGGAGGTGACTACGTCGATTGGGTCGGCATTCATGGCTACAATTGGGACGGGTGGGGGGGTTGGATGTCACCGGCAGAGCACTATGATGGTGTGCTCGAGACTGTCCGATCGATCACGGATCGGCCCATCGCATTCACCGAATTTTCCACCTCAGCGCAGGTTGAGGACGGGTTCGATCCCGAACGAAAGGCAGAGTGGATTTACGACGTGTACGCGTATTTTCTGGAGGAGAACGTTCGCATGGCATGCTGGTATAACGACGAACCTGATGTAGACTGGGCAATCTTCGGCGGCGAACACGGGGTAGAGACTGTCACTGTCGAGGGAATCGAGTATCGGGTGTATCCAGCATATCGAGAGGTTGTGAACGAATCGGGTATGCTCGGGGCGCACCCTTCGCATCCACAAATTCTGACTACCGAGGAATTTCAGGGAGAGTTTTGATCCCGACGACCAGAGTCCCACATGTATTTCGCGTAGTATAGGATTGATTAATGTTGGATCACCCACCAATGGTGATGCGCCCACGGTCGGTATCTAGGCAGGGATGGACCCGTAAGCGACGATCGCATTTATGAAACCCTGCTCGATGCCATTCATCTCCGACATATTAGTGGGTGCCTGGGTGCGTGATGTTTTCCATCAAGATGTTCTCGATTGCGATATCCCGAACCCAGAAATACGGGATAATGAAATCATCCGTCAGAACTACCCAGTTTAACTCGATTTCGGCGACGGGAATCTCTGAGAAAACAGCTGCCAGTGGATATTCACCGTCAGCCGCAGTAAACGTTGCTTCAATTGTATGAATAAGATACTAGCGACCGGTGAAAAGGTGTATCAGTTAAACCACCGTCGCCGACGTTTGTTCTCTACCGTACTCGGGGCAAGAGCCAAATCAATCCCGAAAATAACCTGCGTCGTCCTGTAACAGCCAAGTGCTGTATCTTGCCGGCATTCTTGATAAATCGTAGGTGATTCAACAGGCAATGGGTACGTGAGTCCCCTTTAATGAGCATTCGGCCCACCGCGTAATCGCGCTCAGACCCGTGCAACGTATGCGCTCTGTATGCAGCAATATCATCAAGAGCTTCGCTGGATCCGACAGAAACGCTGTGACCGACTCAGAGGGTGTAGTCAGCCGCTCACCGAGATCCAATGTCTCGGTGAGCAGGCGACTCACTCGGTCGAAACGGTCTACGCCTTCCTCAGTTCAGACGGTGTGTGTTCCCGGGAGCGAATCTGTGAATCACAACCCGCCGACGACAACCCCAACTCGGGCTTGTTTAGACGTGTGAGATCATGGCTGTGAGTGGCTGACGGCTTGTTCTACGTTTCTGAGGTGGGCTTTAGAACGACCTTTCTAAACTCTTCCCGCTTCAGTCACTCATCCTTCCGGGAGAAACGCCTCTACCCCGCGTCTAAACGGCCTGCGCGCTGTATTCAGCACCACCTCAACAAGCTCCCAGCGGCTAACGATTTCACGAGACCCGGAGCGCCGCCGTCAGCCTCTCGGGGGGTCGTCGCCGACGCGGAGGGCGGCCCGGCTCGCAGTGTGGTAGCCGCTCTCGGGCGAGGGCCGTAACGCACCATTTATACCTGCGGCAGCGGAACGTAGCCCAAGACCATGCCGAGTTCCAATGGGCCCCAGAAGGCGACCCGCGACAAGCTCTCGAACAAACCGCGCGACCGCGGCACGTCGCCGCCGCAGCGAGCCATCCAGGAGTTCGAGTCGGGCTCGCAGGTCCACCTCAAGATCGACCCCAGCGTGCAGGAGGGTCGCTTCCACCCGCGCTTCGACGGCCGGACCGGCACCGTCGTGGGCAAGCAGGGCGCCGCGTTCAAAGTCGAGATTTCGGACGGCGGGAAGACGAAGACGCTCATCGTCCGCGCCGCCCACATGAGCGCCCAGCAGAACTGAGATGACGATCTTCAAAGAGAAGGTCGACGAGGAGTACGTCACCGTCTCCGAGGCGAAGGAGGTCCTCGTGGACATCGAGGCGGAGCGCGCCCAGGACGAGGAACGCGACCTCCGCTACGAGCTCGCTCGCGCGATCGAGCACGTCAACCGGTTCGCCCGGCTCGACGCCGAGGAGTCCCGCGAGCTCGTCGAGGAGCTGACGGAACTGGAGCAGATCGACGTCCCCACCGCCGTGAAGATCGCCGACCTCCTCCCCGAAGACCGCACCGAGCTGCGCTCGGTGTTCGCCCAGGAGCGCTACTCGCTCGACGGCGACGAGCTCGACGACGTGCTCAACATCGTCGCGAAGTACGCCTGAGACGCGCGGAGCACGTCGTTTCGGATTCGGCCCCCTTCGATCGTCGGAACTTCTTCAAACCACCAGCCGCTCGCTTATAAGCAGTTGTCTGTGTTCCAACTGTGAACACTTCCAAAGTCCCAGCCGCGAGGCGCTTCGCGCCTCTGGCAGCCGGCGACGGAGCCGCCGGCGACTGCCCCTTTGAGTCCTCCCCGACCGCGACCGCACCCAGCCTCATACCTCCCCAGCCTAGTCGGCCGGCGCTTACGAGCGCCGGCCGACTCCCTCGCGCGTGCTCCTCGCGGGCCGGTGGCCCGCTCGCAGGCACGCGCCACCGCACTTGTCTGTGATGGAACACGCCGATCTCGTCGCCAGTCGGATCCGCTCGCTCGGATCGACCGACGAAACCCCGGAACCCCTTTGAACGGCCGCGACGACGGTATCTGTATGATCGACGAGACCGTCGCCGAGATCCGGGCGATGCGGACTCACAGCACGTCGGCGGTGGCCGTGAAGGCGACGCGCGCGCTCGCGGAACTGCTCGACCGCGAGTACGTGACGGTCGACGAGTTCGAGCGCGACCTCGAACACAACGCGGGCGTGCTTCGCCGGTCGAACCCCTCTCACGCCGCGCTTCACAACGCGATGCGCGACGTCGAGCGCTCCATCATCGGCGAGCCGACCAGCGTCGAGGACGCCAAACAGCTGCTGCAGGAGACCATCGACCGCGTCGCCGACGACATCGAGACGGCGAAGGGGGAGGCCGCCGCCAACGCGGCCGAACGCATCGAGGACGGCGACACGCTGTTGGTCCACGACTACTCGACGACGGTGCTGGAGTCCATCGAGAACGCCGCCCGCGACGGCGCGCACCTGACCGTCTACGTCACGGAGGCGCGCCCGCGCACGCTCGGCCGAAAGACGGCGCGCGTCCTCGCCGGGATGCCCCGCGTCGACGTCCACATGGTCGTCGACAGCGCGATGGGGTACGCCCTGCGCGACTGCGACCGCGTCCTCCTCGGGATCACCTGCATCACCGGCGGCACCTACTACAACCGGATCGGAACGTTCCCCGTGGTCGTCACCGCGCGCGAGCTCGAGGTGCCGGTGACCGCGGTCGGCTCGGGCGCGAAGACGATCGAGGAGTTCCGGTTCGAGAACGAGTTCCGCGACGCCGTCGAGGTGATGCGCGAACCCGTCGAGGACGTCGAGATCGAGAACCCGAGCTACGACGCCACCCCGATCGGGATGATCGACACCGTGATCACCGACGACGGCGTCGTCGAGTAGCCGGACCGTCCGCTTCTCGGGACCGCTTCCGACGCGCCTTCCCCCTCGTCAGGTGAGCCCGATCAGCAGCGGCGCGAGGGATCGTCTTCTTTCCGCCGTGAATCGGACGTAAGTGCTTTGTGTGTGCACCGTGTTAACGGATCCAATGAGCGTGTATTCGGGCTCCGCCAACGCCTTCCGGATCCCCAGCGCGGACCCGGCGGCGACGGGGGAGTGCACGACCCTCTCGTGTGAAATCGGCGCGGCGGCGACCGAGCCGACCGTCGTCGTCGGGGCGGTCGTCGTCGGGCTCGCGGCGTTCCTCGCGTTCGCGTACGTCCGCGAGGCGGCCGACGCCGGCCAGCACGAGCAGCGGCGCGTCCTCGCGGAGCGCGACGCGTTCGAGGAGTTCGCTGACCGCGTCTCCGCGCTCGATCCGGCGCCGACCGGATCGACGCCGTCGGGATTCGACGGACAGATGGCGGCGGTTCGCACGGTCGACCGCGCCGACGGTGACGTCAAACTCAGGCGCGTGCTGGCGGCGTACCGCGACACGGTGATGTCGGTGCCGCATTACAGGGAAGAGTACGACGAGACGGTCCCGGAGAGCCTCGCCGCGGAGCTGGGTCCCGACACGGCGACGGCGCTGGCGTCGAACGGCACCCTGTCCGAGGCGGCGCAGTCGGCGCTCGTCAGTCGGAGCCGACACGCGGCCGACGCGCGCTCCTCGCTCGCCGAGGCGATCGGCGAGGAGATCGAGGCGTTGCGGTCGTTCGAGAACGACCTCTCCTGCGTCGACCGCCGCCGCCGCCGGCTCCTCGAACACCTCGACGGGGTCTCCGGGGCCGGCACCGACGCGGCGATCGACGTCTGGAGGCGGCTCGAAGAGCTCGAACGCGAGTGCGACGGGATCGCCGCCGAGCGACAGGAGGCGCTCACGGACCCGCCCATGACGCCGGACTCCGCGGTCGATGTCGACGGGGAGCACGCCTTCTACGAGTACCTGTACGAGCCGACGGACGGGCCTCGCTACCCCGTGTTGGCGCAGGTCTCCGAGCTCGCGGAGCGGATACGCTCGGACCGGGACGGCGTCGCGAGCCGGCTGGCTGGCGGGCGGTAGGCCGGGCGGTCGGAACGGAGTGCGGGCAGACGGTTAGTCGGGCGAACCGAGAGCGGTGCTCCGGACGGGCGACGCTCCGAACGGGCGGCGCCCCAGATGGACGGCGCCCGCGACGGGGGCGACGCGGCCGACGTGCCCGTCCCGACGTTGCGCCACTGCTTGACGTGATACTACGTGTGTAGTGCACGCTCGATTGACATGCCATACACGTCGACACAACGGAGATGCCCCCGTAGCCGTTGCATACATCCACGCACATGACACCGGACATCGTCGACACCCTCTGCTGGAATATCGTTACGACCGTCGCGGACGAACGCGGTATCGAACCCGAACGGATCGACGACCGACTGTACGACGTCCTCGACGTCGAATCGCTCGCGCGCCTCGTCGAGCAGGCCCAACGCAGCGACTCGATGGACCTCTCCGTCTCCTTCCGGATGGCCGGCTGCTTCGTCACCGTGACCGGGGACCGAACCGTCCGGGCGAGCGCTCCGAGCTAACCCGCGACCGGAACCGAACGCCGGACCGCTCTCACCGGACTATCTCCCCGCGTTCCGCGTCCACGGGAAGCGCGCCGAGGACGCGCTCCGCGGCCCCGCCGGTCCCGTAGGGGTTCTCCCACTCGCCGTCCGACTCGAGCGCCTCGGTCACCGAACGGCAGACGCCGTCGGGATCGCGCGCACCGAGCCGATTCGCGCCAACCTCCGTCGTCTCCGACCGCTCGGTGGCGTTCTGCACGGTCACGCACGGGGTCCCGAGGATACACGCCTCCTCCTGCACGCAACTCGAGTCCGTGACGACGGCCGCGGACGCCGACAGGAGCCGCACGAACGCGGCGTATCGCCGCGGCTCGACGGTCCGAACCGGGGCGGGTCCGTCGGGGACGACCTCCCCTGAGCGCTCGCGAGCACGCGGACGAACCGGACGGACGACCTCCAAGCCGTGGGCGCTCCCGGCACGGGCGGCGCCGTCGAGAACCGCACGGAAGCGCCCCGGATCGTCGGCGTTCCCCCGCCGGCGGACGTCGACGAGAAGGAACCCGCCCGCTCGGAGCCCGAACTCGTCGAGCACCTCGCGCTCCGGGCGCGAGCGGTCGCGGACGCGTTCGAGGGCGTCGACCGCCGTGCTCCCGGTGACGGTGATCCGCAGCTCCGTGACGCCCTCGCGGACGAGATACCACCGGGCCTTCTCCGTCGTGGCGAACAGGTAATCGGCGACGTGATCCGCGATCACTCTGTTCGTCTCCGCCGGCGCCGACCGGTCGAAGCTCCGGAGCCCGGCCTCGACGTGGGCGACCTTCGGACGCATCTTGCTCGCGGCGACCGCGCCGGCCAGGGCGCTGTTCGTGTCCCCGTGCACGACCGCGACCGCCGGGTCGGTCTCCGCGAGCGCCCGCTCGATCGCGGCCAGCATCGTCCCGGTCTGTCTCCCGTGCGGGCCCGAGCCGACGTCGAGCGCGATATCGGGGCTCGGGACGTCGAACCCGTCGAACACCGACCGTTCGAGCGTCTCGGCTCCGTGCTCTCCCGTGTGTATCACCGCGTGGTCAACGCCGCGTCGTTCGCACGCCCGGATCACGGGCGCGAGCCTGACCGCCTCGGACTCGGTGCCGAGCACGAACGCGACCTCCGTCATCGCCCGTCGGCCTCCGTGCCGTCGCCGGTCGTTCCGCCGTCGTGAGCCACGTCCAGTCCTCGGTCCTCGTTGGCGGCCCCGAAGCGACCGCTCCCGTCGATCCCGACCGAGCCGATGTCGTGAACCAGTCCCTCGTTTTCCGAGACGTCGAGCCACGTCCCGAATAACACCAACAGGAGCCCGAGGGTCGCGACGACGAACGACACCATTCCGCCGAGGAACGTGTCGACGCCGGCGCTCCACACGGAGTAGCCGCCGGCGGTGACGCCGGCGAGCAGCACGACCGCACCCAGCGAGTAGCACGCCGCCAGCGGATGGAACCGCCGGAGGACGTACGACCGGCCGATCCGGGTGAGGAAGTTCCGCGCGATCAGCGCCGAGAGGCGCGGGACGAACGTCGAGTATTGGATCGTGCTCCGCTCGTCGCCGTACCGCGCCGGGTGAGAGACGTCGGCGATCGGCTGCCGGTTCACGTTTAGCGCGAACAGGAGGTCGTTGAGGAAGCCGTACCGGTCGTACAGTCGGTCGAAGCGGACGATCTGGAGTCCCTCGTTTGAGATCGCCGTGAACCCGTTCTGCGGGTCGGACAGCTCCCAGTAGCCGCTCGAAACGCGCGTCAGCATGGTGAGCAGGAGGTTCCCGAACAGCCGCCAGCGCGACATCGAGGCGAAATCGCGGCTGGACCGGAGCCGGTTCCCCTTCGCGTACGTCACCTCGCCGGCCGCGACCGGCTCGATGAGCCGCTCGAGGTGTGCGGGGTCCATCTGACCGTCGCCGTCCATGACGGCGACCACGTCCATTCCGTCGTCGAGCGCGCGAGCGTAGCCCGTCTTCACCGCCGCGCCGGCCCCGCGATTCCGCTCGTGTCTGATCGGCACCACCCGGGTCTCCTCCCCGGTTCCGCCCGTCCCGTTTTGAGTCGCCGCCCGTTCGTTCCGGCGCCTTGCGTGTTCGCGTATCTCCTCCCACGTCTCGTCGGTCGACGCGTCGTCGATCGCGTAGATCCGGTCGACGTAGCGGGGGATCGTCTCGATCACCTCGCCGACGTGACCGCCCTCGTTGTACGCCGGGACGACGACCCCGACGGCGTTGCCGTCGTACATCGTCACTCTCGCCCCTCGACGCGGTCCGCGTATCGGTCCGCTCCGTGTCGGGGGGGCAGAGTCCGTCGGTTCCGCTTCGTTCGAAGCGTGCTAGTTGTCATTATCGGAGGCTTCGTATCGGTCCCCGGGTCGAGTCCGCGCTCGGATCCTCCCGGCGGCGCATACCACGACAAGACGCTGACACGGGCTTTGTTATACACTGCCTCACCCACCGGTATCGCTCGAATTCTCCCACGATTCCGGTGCGGAGCCGCCCGCCGCGGCCCTCGCCGTCGACCGATCGTCGTTCGCCGCGTTTCCGTCGTCTTCGTCCGTTTCCCGGACGATCACCCGCTGCGCGTGACGTGTCGATCCGCGATCGTTTCGGGACCGACGCTCGGCTCTGATCGCCTCGCTTCAGTCATCCGCTCGCGTCGATCCGGGGGACCGCTCGGAGTCGGGGGCCCGCTTCGCTCGTCGCCGTCTCGGCATAGAAGCGGGCAATCAGGCAGAGAATAGCGCCGATATGGGGGTGATAACAAACTAAGTATGGGTTGATCGGGTACCCATTCAGCCAAGCCAATCGCAGGAACCCTGTCCGTCGTCCGCGCGCGAAGCGGAGTTTTGAACCCATGGAGGAAATCACGAAAGACGAGGTGTTCGAGGTGTTGAGTAGTTCGCGGCGACGGCTGATCCTGTACCATCTCCACCGGCGCGGCGGCGAGGCGGTGCTGCGGGACCTCGCGAGCGACACGGCCGAGGCCGAGAGCGAGGACGAGGTCGACGACGACATCGTCAAGCGGTTCTACATCTCGCTGTACCAGACGCACGTTCCGAAGCTCGAGGAGGTCGGCCTGGTCAGGTACGACAGCGACACGAAGACGGTGTCGCTGACGGACCGGATCGAAGAGGTCGAAGCGATCCTGGAGACCGAGTCGGAGCCCGGCAGACGATGGCCGGTGTACTACGGAGCGCTCGCGATCGTCGGCAGCGCGCTCGCCGTCGTCCAGTTGGTAGGGATCGCCCCGCCGGTGACGAGCGTCGCGTTCGCCGCGGCGCTGCTGTTGCTCGCGGCGTTCCAGTACTACGAAACGGAAGTCAAACAGCGGGAGTACCACTTCCTCGCGCAGCTCGTCAGCGACTGAGCCCGCGCTCGCGGTCAGCCCGCGTACTGCAGGGCGACGATCGCGAGGATGCCGACGACGCTGAGCAGCGTCCACGTCGCGGCGGGCACCGCGGCGAGCGGGCCGAGACCGACGGCGCCCGCCGTGACGAGGACGGTGACGCAGCCCGCAACGGCGGGGACCGCCCACGTCCGCTCCGTCTCCTCCGCGTCCTCCCGGTCGTCCTCGTCGAGGTCCATGTACTCCAACAGCTGCGCGACGGACGCCTGCAGCTCGATCGTCCCGCGGTTCTTGTCGTAGTCGATCACCCCGAGCGAGTCCATCTTCGGGAGGTGACACTGGTAGAGCCCGATGTAGACGCGCTTCCGCTGGTCCGAGGAGAGCTGCCGGACGGTGGTGTCGTTCTCCTCCGCAGCGATGTGCTCGGCGAGGTCGTTTAGCACCGACTCGCCGTCGTTCTCCCGTAGGAAATGGATAACCATCCGTCGCCGCCGGTTCTTCAACAGGTCGAATATTTCACCCTTGGTTAACTCCGCGCCGTCCGAGCGCGACGTCTTTCCGATGTCGTCGAGGTTAGCGACGTCCGCCTCCGACGAATCGCGTTCTGTTCCCCCCGTCGGTTGGCTGCCGAGTGACCCTGATTTTCCCGCTGACATCGACCAACGTTACGCGTACACCTATCTTAGATATACGGAAATTAATTCTCGATGACCTTACTCGTCGGCGTTATCTCGATATGAGAACGTCGACCGCGACTCGGATCGAATCCGGGTCCTACTGACGTTTCCCCCGATTAAACCCGTTAACAACGCGTTAATACGCCGGTTGGCGGACCAAACCCCGTCGCTCGTGAGCGCGCGTCCGACCCTCGCGGGTCCGGCCGAGGGTCCGCCGCGTGCGGACCGCGCGTTTCGGCCCGTGGACGGACCGCGCGTCGGCCCTCGCGGACGGACCGCGCGCTCGCCCGGCCACCGCCTCACTCGACCGTGACGCTCTTCGCGAGGTTCCGCGGCTTGTCGATGGCGCGCGAGAGCTCCTCGGCCGCCATGTACGACACCAACTGGAGCTGGACGTTCGCGAGGATACCGGCGACGTCCTGGTGCGTGTCCGGGATCCGAAGCACGTGGTCCGCGTAGTCGTCGATCTTCGCGTTGCTGTCGGCGCTCACGGCGATGATGGGCGCGTCGCGCGCGCTCACTTCCTTGGCGTTGTGCAGCGTCTTGGTGTCGTTCCGTCCCGTGAAGACGGCGAACACCGGCGTGTTCTCGGTGACGAGCGCGAGGGGACCGTGTTTGAGCTCGGCGGCCGAGAACCCCTCCGCGTGGTCGTACGTGATCTCCTTGAACTTCAGCGCGCCCTCGAGCGCCACCGGATGCGCGACTCCCCTCCCGATGAAGAAGTACGACTCGGCGTCCCGGTACGCGGCGGCGACGGACTCCGCGTCCGGCTCGTCGAGGATCTGCTGGACGTCGTCCGGCAGCGCCGCGAGCGAGCTGAGCAGCTCGCTCGACTCGCGCGGGCTCGCGCCGTTCGTGTCGTAGCTCAGCCGCTCGCTGAGCAGGATCAGCGTCGCCACCTGCGAGGAGAACGACTTCGTCGCGGCCACGCCGATCTCCGGGCCCGCGCGGATGTACACGGTGTGCTCGCACTCGCGCGTGATCGTGGACCCGACCACGTTCGTCAGGGCGAGCGTGCGGGCGCCCGTCCCCTGGATGCTCCGTATCGCCGAGAGCGTGTCGGCGGTCTCGCCGCTCTGCGTGACGGCGATGACCAGCGTGCTGTCGTCGACCGGCGGCGGGTTCGAGCCGTACTCCCCCGACAGGAACGCCTGCGCCGGCATCCCGCGGTCCGCGAGCAGCGTCGTCGCGTACACCGCCGCGTGGTACGAGGTGCCCATGGCGACGAGGTGCACCGACTCGACCCCGTCGAACGCGTCGTCCGGGAGCTCTTCGAACTCGACGTGCCCCTCGAGCGGGTCCATGCGGCCCCGAATCGTCTGTCGCAGCGCGGCCGGCTGCTCGTGGATCTCCTTCAGCATGTAGTGGTCGTACCCGCCCTTCCCGGCGTCGTTGGGGTCCCAGTCGACCGTCTCGAACGAGCGCTCCACGGGCTCCCCGTCCGTGTCGGTGATCGCGTGCCCGTCCGGGTGTATCGCGACCACGTCGCCGTCGCGGAGGTAGACCACCTCGTTGGTGTACTCGAGGAACGCGGGCACGTCGCTCGCGAGGTAGTACGCGTCGGACGCGCGGCCGAGCACGAGCGGCGACCCGCTTCGCGTGCCGAACACGGTGTCCGAGCCCTCGAACACCGCGGCGATGGCGTAGCTTCCCGAGAGGCGATCGATCGTCCGTCTGAACGCCTCCTCCGGGCCGTAGCCGGCCGAGCGGAACTCCTCTAAGAGGTGCGGGACGACCTCGGTGTCGGTGTCGCTCGTGAACTCGTGGGTGGACAACTCCTTCTTCAGTTCGGCGTAGTTGTCGATGATCCCGTTGTGGACGACCGCGACCCGATCGAGGCAGTCGGTGTGGGGGTGCGCGTTCGCGTCGGTCGGCGGCCCGTGCGTGGACCACCGGGTGTGTCCGATCCCCGTCGCTCCGCGGACGGCCGACCGGTCGACGGCGTTGCAGAGGACGTCCATCTCGCCCTCGTGTTTCACCACGTCGATCCCGTCGGCCGTCACGGTGGCGACCCCCGCGGAGTCGTAGCCGCGGTACTCCAGGTTCTGGAGCCCGGTGAGGAGCTCCGCGATCGCGGGCCCCTCGCCGACGCGGGCGGTGATTCCGCACATTACGCCACCACCTCCGCGTTCTCGGGGACGTCGCGACGGAGCGCGATACCCGGCGCGACCGTCCCGCGCGGCCCGATCCGACAGCCCGGGGTGATCGTGACGTTGGCGCCGACGGTGGCGCGGTCCGCGACGACGCCCCCGAGCCGACGGTCCACGTACTCGACCCCGTCGACGACGAGCGTGGCCGAGCGCCCCGGCGATACCGTCCCGTCGCCGATAGTCGCGCCGCCGCCGACGATGGTGTCTCGGAGCAGCGCGTTCGCGCCGACGCGGGAGTCGGGCCCGACGATCGACCCCTCGATCACCGCGTTCTCGCCGACGATCGTACTGGAGAGGAGACAGGTGCCGCCCTTCACGACGGCGCCGGCCGACACCTTGCAGTCCGGTCCGATCAGCACGTTCTCGCCGACGACGGCCGACTCGTGGACCCGCGCCGACTCCTTCACCTGTTCGGTGACGCCGGCGAGCGTCGGATGGGCGTAGAGGATCCGCTCGTTCGTTCGGAGGAGCTCCCACGGGTAGGAGGGGTCGAACCAGACGCCGTTCGGGGTCGCGGCGATCGCGGGACCGTCCAGCTCGGCGATCGCGCCGGTCAGCGGACGTTCTCCGTCCTCGTACTCCGTCCGGTCGAGCGCGTCGAACACCGATTGGTCGAACGCGTACACGCCGGCGTTGATCCGCGCCGACGCGCCGTCGCCGTGCTCGTCGATCCGATCGACGACCCCGTCTTTCACGCCCACCGTGCCGTACTCGCCGGTTCGGTCGGACGTGACGACCGCGAGGCAGGCGGCGGCGTCCGACTCCGCGTACCGGTCGGCGGTGACCCGCACCATCGTCTCGTCGATGACGTTGTCTCCGTTCACCACGAGGAACTCCCCGTCGACGCGGTCGGCCGCGGCCTCCAGCGCGTGCCCGCTCCCCAGCTGCGTCGACTGCGTGACGTAGGTGAGGTCGACCCCGCGGTAGGAGTTCTCGAACCGGTTCTGGATCCGGTTCCGCCCGTGGCCGACCACGATGACGACGTGGTCGACGCCGCTGTCGACCACGGCGTCGAGCGGGTACTCCAGTATCGGCCGCCCGGCGACCCGGAGCATCGGCTTCGGCTGGTAGCGAGTGAGCGGCCTGACGCGCCGCCCCTCCCCGGCCGCGAGGACGACCGCCTGGGTGAGGGCACTCATCGCTTCACTCCTGCGGCGCGTGCCGGTGCCCGACGAACGGGGCCGCCGGCGCGACGGACAACGCCGCTGACGCACACGTCTGACTGCGCTTTCGCCCCGTGGAGGACGTCTCTATCCATGCCCACCCTTGTCACACGGGCGACCATTGTAATGCGGAACCTTTCGCGACCGAACGCGCGGGACGACGGGACTCGGGAACGTCGACTGACCGTTATGACCGTCCTACCGCGGCCGCCGTCTCGAACCCCTCTCGGCGACGGAACGGTCGTCATCGCGTGGTCCCGGCGACGACGGCGACGCGGTGTCGACGGCGTACGCCTCGTACGACGAGGCCGCAGTGTCGGCGGGCCCCGCGTCACCGTCACGGAAGGCGAAAGTCGTCGGCGTCGGTCGAGACGATCGACCGCCCGCCGTCGGCAACTCCGCGAACCGAACGCCGGCCGTCGGTCGGTGCGATCCGGCGCGATCGGTTCGCGACCGGTCAGGCGCGTTCGCAGGACTGAGTATCCGGGGTTCGGATCGGTAAACGTCGTAATCGGGGTTCGGATCGGTAAACGTCGTAATCGGGGTTCGGATCGGTACACCGCCGATCCGAGAGCCGCCGGAAATCCGTTGCGGACGGCCGCTCGCTCACGAAATCGAATTATCTCACTGTTACCTTCGAGTTAGTCGGAAAAAGAACATATTAATTTGAGGTTTACGGTTGCTAACAAATTACCTCGACTTCTGAATACGTAATATGGCTCCGAAAATTTCGGTGATCATCCCCACCTATTACCGGAACGATGCCCTTCCGGAAGCGATCGAAAGCGCACTGAGCCAGGAGTACGAGCCGGTCGAGGTGATCGTCGTCGACGACTCGGGGGAAGGATCCGCAGAGCCGGTCATAGAGCAGTACGACGAAGTTCGGGGGGTGATCCGCGAGGAGAACGGCAACTGGAAGGCGGCGTTGACGACCGGCATCAGGTCGTCGACAGGTGAGTACGTTCAGTTCCTCGACGACGACGACCGGCTCTTGGAGGGCAAACTGACGAAGACGGCAGCGGTGCTCCGGGAGAACCCGGAGGTCGGCGTCTCGTACTGTGGCGTCCTCAGGGGCGACGAGCGATGCTACCCGAAGCCCAACGTGTCCGGCGACTTCCTAGAGGAGGCGCTGGCCTTCCAGACGTTCCCGATGTGGACGGGGTCGATGCTGATAGAGCGCGAGGTGTTACTCGACTGCCTCCCGCTCGCGGGGATGGGCGAAGACGACGATCTCGACATCGAACTGGGCGATACCGACCTGAAGATCGAACTGGCCCGACGGACGAAGACCGAATACGTCGACGAGATCCTGGCGTTTTACCGACAGGACACGAACGACCGATGGACCGGTCCGCGCCGATTCAGAAAGGTGAAACAGAACGTGGAGCACCAGCGAGAGCTGTACGATCGGTACCCGTCGATCCGGAGAGAGCTCCTCGCCGCTTGGCATGAGAAGCAGGCCGTCTACTGGCTCGAAGAGAAGGCGTGGTCGCACAAGCCGGTCTCTCACTTCCTTCGCGCCGCCTACTGCTCGGAGGCGCCCGCGGACAAGGTCAAGTACGGCGCCGGGGCGGCGGTCTCGCTGTTCGGCCGTCCGGGTTGGCATCTCGCCGAGTCCATTCGCCTTCCCTTCTCGCACGACGAGCGGCGTCACACCGTGAGTTAGCGGCATCTTACTAACAACCCCTATCGACTAAACGTGAGCACGATGTCGGATATACCTCTCCGCGAGAAACTCCACGGGCTCTATCTGATCGCGTCATACAGACCGCGTTTCACCGCCGCTATCGTCGGGTTCGGCGTGTTGACCGCCCTGCTCGAAGGTGTCGGCGTGACGCTGATCGTCCCGCTGATCGAGGTCGCCCAGTCGTCTGGTGCTCCCCCCGACGGCGGGATCGCGGGACTGTTCGCTCGCATCTACCAGCTACTCGGGCTTCCGTTCACGGTCGGATCCATCGTCCTCGGTGTCGGGATCGTGCTCACGGTGCGGTACCTGTTCACGTTCCTGTCCGAGTGGGCGCGCGTGCACCTGCGGACCCACTACGTCTCCGACCTTCAGACTCGTGGCTTCGAGAACACGCTGGACGCCCGGATCGCGTACTTCGACCGCGAGGGCTCCGACGACATCCTCAACGCGATCGTCACGCAGGCGCAGAAGGCCGGCGAGGCGATCGAGGCGTTCGTCCGAGTGTTCCAGCGAAGCATGCTTATCCTGATGTACCTCGCAATCGCGCTGTACCTCGCCCCGCTGTTGACGATCCTTTCGGCGGGGTTTGTCGGTTTATTGACGTTCGGGCTGCGAAACACGATCGAGTCGGCGTACACCATCGGCGACCGCGTCGCCGACGCCAACGAGAAGATACAGCAGGCCGTCCAAGCCGGCACGCAGGGTATTCGAGAGGTAAAGACGCTCGGATACGACTCCGAGCTACGAGGTGACTTCTCTGAGGCGATGAATCAGTACGTCGGGTCGTCTATCCGAGTGAAACGGAACGAAGCGCTGATCGGGAACGCGTACAACCTCTCGATAGCGCTGCTGATATTCGGGCTGATCTACGCCGCGTTCGTGTTCACGAGCATGTCGTTCGGCGTTCTCGGAGCGTTCCTGTTCGTGATGTTCAAACTCGGGCCCGCGGTGAGCGGCACGAACAAGCGGTTCTACCAGCTCGAAGGGATGCTTCCGCACCTCGTCCGCACCGAGGAGTTCATTCAGAACCTGCGACGGAATCCGGAGATCGAAGGCGGAGACGAACCCGTGCCGGCCGATCCCTCCCCGGTCGAATTCCGAGACGTCTCCTTCTCGTACGAGGGAACCGAGGACGTTCTCTCGGACGTCTCCTTTCAGATAGACAGCGGCGAGTTCATCGCGTTCGTCGGCGAGTCCGGTGCGGGGAAGTCCACTATCGCCTCGCTGCTCGTGAGGCTGTACGAGCCGGACTCCGGACAGATCCTGGCCGGCGGCCGACCGGTGAGCGCGTACGACATCGACGAGTGGCGGTCGCGAGTGGCGTACGTCCGGCAGAACCCGTTCATTTTCAACACGACGCTTGAGGGGAACCTCCGTATCGCGAACCCGCACGCCAGCCGACGGGAGCTGGAACGCGTCTGCGAGATCGCTCAGGTCACGGAGTTCGTCGACGACCTCCCGAACGGCTACGAGACCGAACTCGGTGACGACGGGGTTCGGCTCTCGGGCGGACAGCGGCAGCGCGTCGCGCTGGCCCGCGCGCTGCTGGAGGACGCTGATGTCCTGGTTCTCGACGAGGCGACGAGCGACCTCGACACGAACATCGAGGCCAGGGTGCAGGCGGGCATCGAGTCGATGGACCGCGACTTCATGACGCTCGCCATCGCCCACCGGCTATCGACGATCAGCGACGCCGACCGGATCTATACGGTCCAAGCCGGCAAGATCGTCGAGCGGGGCGAACACGAGTCGCTCATCGAGGAGGAGGGCCAGTACGCGGAACTCTACTCCGCCCAGTGAACCACGCCCTCGCGGCCGGTCGAAACTCCGGTTCCGGGGGTCTCGGAGGAGGAATCTCCGACCGCTCGGTCCCGTTACGACGGCGGTTCTCCGCACCGGCAGCCCGCGACCGCAAATCGATGACACGTACGGTTCCGTCCGGAGTTCGATAGCTCCTAACCCCTGTTTTTAAGAGGTTAACTTTGACCGTTTCGCCGAATGGTGAGTCAACCGAGTGAGACGGTACTATGAGTCCTATCCCAACACCACCCACACCGCCCGCAGCACCCCCGTCCGGTCAGACGGGGAACGGACCGTGAAGAGCCGCCTCCGCGAGCTTCTCGCGGCGGTCGTTCCGGGCGGATCGATCCTGCAACGCACCGTCCGGAGCGGCGCGTGGTCGGGGGCGATCAAGGTGTCGAGCCGGTTCCTGCAGATCCTGATGCTGATCGTCCTCGCGCGCCTGCTCTCGCCTCGGCAGTTCGGACTGGTCGGGATCGCGCTGCTCTCGCTGAGCGCGACGCGACGGTTCTCGCAGATCGGCCTGAACTCGGCGCTGATCCAGCACGAGGCCGAGGACGTCGACACGTACCTCGACACGACGTGGTGTCTTGAAATGGCCCGCGGAGCTGTGATATTCGGGGCGCTCTTCCTCCTCGCTCCCGTCATCGCGGGTCTCTTCGACGAGCCGTCCGCGACGCCGCTGATCCGCGTCATCGGGGTCGGGCCGCTCCTGTACGGGCTCCGGAACCCCGGTGTGATCTACTTCCGGAAGGACCTCGAGTTCCACAAGCAGTTCGTGTATCAGGTCAGCGGCGGGTTCGTCCAGTTCCTCGTCGGCGTCGGGTACGCGCTGGTCTCGCCGACGGTCTGGGCGCTCGTGTTCGCGTACATCTCGGCGGACGTCTTTCGGTTCGGACTCTCGTATTTCGTTCACGACTACCGGCCGTGGCCGTCGTTCGACGTCTCGGCCGCGAAGGAGCTGATCGACTACGGCAAGTGGATCACGGCCTCATCGATCCTCTACTTCCTGTATCAACAGGGCGACGACGCCTTCGTCGGGTGGTTCATCTCCGCGACCGCGCTCGGGTTTTACCAGTACGCGTATCGGCTCGCCGACACCCCCTCCTCGGAGGTGTCGGAGATCATCGCCAGCGTCAGCTTCCCCGCGTACTCGAAGCTCCAGGACAGCCCGGCGGAGCTCCGCCAAGCGCTACTCGCGACGACGCGGGTCACGGGGTTCGTCACGATTCCGATGGCACTCGGCATCGCGCTCATCGCCCCGAGCTTCGTCCCGATCGTCCTCGGCGACGAGTGGACCCGGATGATCCGTCCGATGCAGCTGTTGGCGCTGTACGGACTGTTCCACTCGATCACGCGGAACTTCGGGTCCGTGTTCAAAGCGCTCGACCGTCCGGACATACTGGCGAAGATATCCGCTATCCGGGTCGCCTGCATCGCCGTGGTTATTTGGCCGGCGGCCACGCGGTTCGGTCTCGAGGGCGTCGCGCTCACGGTCGTCGGCGTGTACGCGTTCCCGATGCTGCCGCTCGACGTATACCTCGTCTCGCGGCTCACGGGGGTGGACGCGACGGCGTTCTTCCGGGAGTGGTTCTACCCGCTGGTCGCTGCGAGCGTCATGTTCGGCGGCCTCTGGACGGCCCGCGGGATGGTTGAGACGAGCCTCCTCGTCGAACTCGTGGTTCTGATCCCCGCCGGTATCGTCGTCTACTCGGCCGTCTCGCTCTTCCTGATGCGGTACTCTCCGTGGCAGATCGAAGGCGACATCCGTTCGATCGCCGGGAGCTTCGGCTAGAGGGAGCATCGAACCAACCGTTCTCGGCGTCGCGAGTGATCCGAACCGATCGCCGCGTTCACCCCGCCGGGCCGTCCGACCTCGCAGGTTTCACTCCCCGAAGATTTGTAAACCAGTCAGATTCCTGGTTTACTAGTCGAATAACAATGCTAGCAGGGTGAATACCGTAGTATACAATGTCTGTACACAGGCCGGGAACCGCACCGAACGCTTCCGGCGGCACCTCTGAACTGAGCGGTCTCTCCGCGTCGGAGTGATCGACGATGGAACTGAATCCCAAGACCCCGGTGCAGCCAGAACAGAACGTTGAATCGAACCGCCTCGCGACCGCGATACCGCCCGTCGGGGTCGGGACCTACCGGACCGGCGGATACGAGTGTTTCAACGCCGTTTCCGAGGCGCTTGAGATCGGCTACCGGCACGTGGACACGGCGATGGCGTACGAGAACGAGGCCGCGGTCGGCCGCGCGATCGAGGTCTCGTCGGTCGACCGAGAAGACGTCTTCGTCACGACGAAAATAAAGGGATACCCGGAGTTTCTGAGCCGCGATCGGATGATCGAGGCGGTCGAAGGGTCGCTTCAGCGGCTCGGAATGGACCGGATCGACCTCGTCTTGATCCATTGGTGGCACCCCGACGGAGACATGGACGACGTGTTCGGTGCGCTCTCCCGGCTCGTCGATGCCGGGAAGGTCAACCACATCGGCGTCAGTAACTTCTCGATCGAACAGCTCGAGCGGGCGATGGACGCCGCCGACGCTCCGATAGCGACCAATCAGGTCCAGTACCACCCGTACTATCACCAAGACGATCTGCTCTCGTTCTGTCGCGACAACGACGTGTTGTTGACCGCGTACAGCCCGCTTGCTGCCGGGCGAGTCGCCGAGGACGACGCTCTCTCAGCGATCGGGAACCGGTACGGGAAGTCGGCCGCACAGGTCGCCATCAGGTGGCTCGTCCAGCAGGACGGCGTGGTCACGATCCCGAAGACGGTTCGGTCGGACCGCCTCCGGGAGAACCTCGACGTGTTCGACTTCGAACTCACGGACGCCGAGATGGAACGGGTCCACGAGCTCGAGGGGCCGCTGTGGTACAGGCTGAACACGGATCGGGGCGCGATATCCCGATTCAGAAGCGAGGTCGGCCAGTACGTACCGAAGCGCGTTCGCGACGCGCTCCCGTTGTAGGGCGGCTCATCCGGTGGGGTCACCGGCGAACCGTCCGGACGCGACCGCTGCCCGTTTACTCCAGATACCCGAGGTCCTCGAGCTGCGACTCCGTGCCGCGGGAGAGCCCCTCCGAATCCGCCTTCTCTTCGTCTCCCCACTCCGAGAGCCGCGCCACGCGACTCTCCATCGCCGTCGCGAACCGATTCTGGAGCGTTTCCCGGTCCTCCGACACCTGATTCCCGTCCGGTCCGAACAGGTACTCCCTGCCGTCGTCGGCCCTGACGTACTGGTGCGTCCCGTCGGCGAGAACCCGCCACCGGGTGGTCGGCTCGCTGGTGCGTCCGGTGTGGGGGACGTAGTCCTCGACGAGCGCGGCCTCGTTCCCGCACAGCGTCGCCGTCGGCGACAGCTCGGGCTCGGTAGCGAGGTCGAAGATCCCGGTCAGCTCCGCCGGCTGTGACACGCGTTTCGGCGCGTCCTGACCGGGCCGTTTGACGATGAGCGGGACTTTCGTGTTGACCGGCCGCGTGGAGTGCGGCGGCGTGCCGTCGCGGTCGTGCTCACCGAGGTTCTTCCCGTGGTCGGCGACGAGTATCACGAGCGAGTCGTCGTACCGTCCGGTCTCTTTCAGTGTCGACAGCAGCTGATCGAGCTTCCGGTCCTGGTAGCGGAGACTAGCGTCGTAGAACTCCAGGACCCGTTCCCGTCGCTCCGGCGGGAGGTCGGCTCGCCCGAGGACGTACGCGAGGAGCTTCGTGTTCAACAGGCGCGGTTCGATCGGCCCCGGCGGCGAGAGGTCGAGCGCCTCGAAGGCGTCTCTCGGGGGGAAGTAGGGGCTGTGCGCCTCCATGAGGTTCAGGAACGTGAAGGTCGGAGACTCGTCCTCGGCGGTCGCTCGCATCCACCGACTCGCGCGGTCCACGAGGTTCGACGTGAACAGCCGTCGTTTGAGCAGGAAGACGGGCTGGCGAGCGCCCTGTGCGAGCAGATTGTGCGCCGCCGAGTACAGCCGGTCCCGCGTCGTCGAGATGTCGGCGTCGCCGTCGACGCCGATCTCGAGGTCCCACTCAACGTACTCGTCGAACCCCCTGTCGATCCCCGAGAGCGTGCCGACCCACGGGTTGTTCGAGAACCCCGCGGTCCGGTAGCCGTCCGCCGAGAGCCGCTCCGTGAGCGTCTCGATCGAGTCGGGAAGTCGCAGCGACTGGTCGGAGAAGCCGTTGGTGATGCCGTGTTCGCTCGGAGACAGTCCGGTGAACATCGAACTGTGCGACGGTAGCGTCCACGGTGCCGGGGTGTAGGCGTGTTCGAACAGCGTCGCCTCCTCCGCGAACCGGTCCAGATTCGGAGTCGTCTCTCGGTCGTGTCCGTACGCGGAGACGCGGTCCCGGCGGACTGAATCGAGGACGACGAACAAGACGTCGGGCTGGCTCATACGCGTTTTGAACGGAGGAGTGGCTTCGTTATAGAGTAGTTGACGCCGCACTGCCGGAGACTGAATTCGACGCGCGGCGACCCGTCGGCCGGCCGGGGTTCCAGGGAACGATCCAGCGGTCTCCGCCCACTCGATCGCGAGTCGGGGCAGTCGCTCGCGGCACGTGGGCCACACGCACCGCACTTCCGCCCGGACGTCGGCCGGCGAGCTGGCCCCCAGTCGAGAGTCGATCCGCGGATCCGCCCGCTCCGTGACCGCGTCCCGGTTCCACGCTGTGGCGGGGAGGCGTGTGCCGTTCGCGGTCTCGACTCGTTCGCTCGACCGTCTCGGCGCTCGCGGTTCGCCGACGCCTCCGAGACGAACGCGCGTCGAATCCGACTGATCTGGAACCGGTTTCCGCGTGCTTAACTCCGGGTTACGACGGTTTCCACAGACCGGGGAAACCGGCTATCACGGCTTCTAACCGACGTTAATACTAACATAACAACTGTTAATTGGTAACAAACACGCCACAGTAATGTTGTCGTGATCGCCCCAAAAACAGATTGCTGATCCGGAAAATCACGAAATTTCTGATTTATGTACTCGAAAATCACGGAACTCGAAACATATAATTAACAATACATTTATCCCGTATAGGATCATATTAACGCTTGCAATGGCACGCAAGCTGGTAAGCGAGGACGTCGATAGCGACAGCTCAATCGATCGCGAGGAATCGGGCGGAAACGACGGCGAAACCGAAGGCGTCGGCGGACTGGGTAGGCGCAACTACATAAAACTCGGTGCGGCGGCGGCGGGTGCGGTGTTCGGCGCCTCGGGACTGGGTTCGGCCGCAGTGACACGGGACGGGATCCGGTTCGACCGAGTGGTGAACGCGGTCGACGACCTCGGGATGGATCCGACCGGTAGCGATCCGATCGACGATGCGCTGAGCGCCGCTCACGAAACCGGGACGCTCGTCGAGTTCCCACCCGGCGACTACAGGGTGGAGACGGAGTCCGTGCTTTCCGGGTCGAAGAGCCGATGGGGGATCCAGGGAACTGGTGAGAGCCACGAAGACGTCACGTTCCACTTCCCGAACGCGGATAATGCGTACTGGTTCGTCCATCAGGACGGTGGTTCAGAGGTGCTCCTCGACAACTTCACGGTCGACAGCGACAACAAGCTGGTCGCCATCCGGGTTCGGACCAACGACGGTTCGCTCATCCGGGACGTCGAGTGGGCCGGATTTTACCCCGAACAGAAGGAGAATCCGGGACAGATGGCCGACTTCGGGACGCTTGATCAGGACGGTGTCACCCGGGTCGTCAGAACGGTGATGGGACGTGACGGCGCGTTCGTTCACGGCCATCCGTGGGCCACCGGTCGCGTCCCGATGAGTATGTTCAGGTTCTATCCGAATCACTCCGGGGAGACTATTTTAAGAGATATCGAGATTCACCAGTGCGGGGCTAACGGTATCCGTCACACGAAGGGGAATGGTGTCGTTACAATCGAGAACAGTTGGACGAAGAACTGTCACCTTGCACACATTCGTGTGCACCGGGGTAACCATCCCACGAAAGAATCCACGATCACCAACGCGGAGATGATCATCGACCACGATGACGCGCTTCCGATTGGTGACGGAGAGTGGCACGAGGCAGGTACAAACTGTATAATGCTCGATTCGACGGGGGCGGGGTCCGCTTCTGCCATCTTCGAGAATTGTACGGTAGATGTTAGAAATGTAAAAAATAGCGACGGATGGGGTGCAGTTCGCTGTAATAATAGCGGACAATCTAACCCGACCGGCGGTGAATTTCAAAATTGTAACATATATAACGACACTGGCCTCCAGACGGTGTGGATAGATGAACTCGACAGCGAAGATGCTGATGAACCTCATTATTGGATATTTGATGGCTGCCAAATCGAGATGACGAGCCCGGACCAGTACAGGGAAGCGGCGTTCGTTCTCCGCGACGACTGGGACGGGTCGGTGATCCGCAACAGCATCATTCACGCGCCCGACGGAGATCTCGACGGGGTGTTCATCGAGAACTGCAGCGACGTCACGATCGAGGACACCACGATCGACGTGACCGGCCGAGCCACCGTGCTCGAGAACGCAGACGTCACGACCTCGAACGTCAGTTACGACGTCTCCGAAGACACCGATTGGTCCGTCGGCGACGACGGAGACGGGTTCGAGAACGACCCCAGTCGATTACAGATCGTTGCGGCGGACGACGCGGACGCGTTCGAGTACAGCTTCACCGTCGACGGCCGGGTCGAACACGCCACGTACGGTGACTATCCCTCGAACCCCGACGCCTCCTCTGGCGACAGCATCGTCGAGAACGACGACGGCACCTACACCGTCACCGGCGTCGTCGCCGGGTACGCCGGCGACGACAAGCGCTGGGGCGGCGACTCCTACCGGTTCACCAGGGAGTTCGCCGCCTTCAGCCTCGACGGTCCGGCCGCTGTAACGATCGACGGCCAAGCGGTAGACACCGCCGAGCTCGTTTCCACAGACGACAGTACCGGCGACGACGGCACCGGTGACAGCGGCACCGGCGACGACGGCACGGAACACATGCTCCGCGTTATCGCGGCGGACGACGCGGACGCGTTCGAGTACAGCCTCACCGTCGACGGTCGGGTCGAACACGTCACCGACGGGGACTACCCCTCGAACCCCGACGTCTCTCCGGGCGACAGCATCGTCGAGAACGGCGACGGCACCTACACCGTCACCGGCGTCGTCGCCGGGTACGCCGGCGACGACAAGCGCTGGGGCGGCGACTCCTACCGGTTCTCCGGAGAACTACTCGGGGTTTCGAAGGAGGGACCGGCCGACGTTCTCCTGAACGGCGACGCGATCGATCCCGACGAGTACACCGTGGAACCCGACCGGACGCTTCGGGTCATTGCGGACGACGACGCGGACGCGTTCGAGTACAACTTCACCGTCGACGGCCCGATCGGACACGCCACCGACGGGGACTACCCCTCGAACCCCGACGTCTCTCCGGGCGACAGCATCGTCGAGAACGGCGACGGCACCTACACCGTCACCGGCGTCGTCGCCGGGTACGCCGGCGACGACAAGCGCTGGGGCGGCGACTCCTATCGGATCTCGGGCGCGATCGTCTCTATCGGATTGGAAGGACCGGGGACCGTTCTCGTCGACGGCGAGACTGTCGACCCCGACGAGTACGGACTGCCGAACCGCCTGACGATAATCGGCACGGGCACGTCGTCGACGTTTGAGTTCTCTGTCGACGGCGAGCTGAAGAGCGATCCGAACGTCTCGGACGACGGCGATCTCGTCCCGGGATCCTCGGTGGAGGGCACCGTGACGGACGGGGTCAAGGGGTTCCGATTCGACGGCGAGATCGCCTACTTCCAGTTCGAAGGCGAAGCGGGCGTCTATCTCAACGGGCAGCAGGTCGAACCGACGCTGCTCGACACCGACGAAGACCCAGTGCTCCGGAACTGGATCCTGCTGGAGGGCGACGGGAACGAGACGGAGTACTCGTTCACCGCTTCCGGGCACGTGCGCAAGTCCCCGGACCTCGGTCCGATCGAAGCGAATGACGTCATCGACGGAACGGCGGTCGAGGGCGTGACCGACGACGAGACCGACGGCTACCGCTTCAGCGGTGGCCTCCTGTCGATGAACGTTCAGGGATCCGCCGATCTCCGATTCAACGGCAACTGATAGCGCCGAACGGCATCTCTCCCACTCGTTTTTGAACGTCGGTGGGGGCCGAGTGCACTGCGGGGCCGCCGGGTCGGAGGTCGTTCGTCTCGCCCGGTGAAAACTCCCGAACGACTGCCCGTTACTCAAGCTATAATTATGACAGAGGAGTACGAGTTATCAAGTATTAATGTGCCCTTCAGGTGTATTCGGTCAACCCACGGCCAAATGACTGAGCTCCGACTGAGTAACACCGCAGTCGTCCGGAGAGTGTAGCATGGACCGCCGACAGTACCTCGCAGCGGCCGGGACCGCCTGTGTCGGACTGCTCGCCGGGTGCGGTGGCCGCTCCGATTCGGACGAGGAGCCACCCGACCGTGATTCTGACCCAGAGGGCGACGAAACGTCGCCTGACGAGGTCGAGGTGAACACGTACGGAATCGAGTTCGACCGCATCGTGAACGCCGTCGACGACCTCGGAATGGACCCGACCGGCGGAGATCCGGTCGACGACGCGCTCGCTCGCGCCTATCGAGAGGGGACGCTCGTGCGGTTCCCCCCAGGTGAGTACCGGGTCTCGAAGTCGCGCGTCATCGAGGGCAGCGTATCGAGATTCGGGATTCAAGGCGCCAGCAAGGATCACACGGACGTCGTCTTTCGGTTCCCCAACGCCGAGAACGACTATTGGTTCGTCCATCAGAATGGCGGTGAAGATGTCCTCCTAGACAACTTTACGATTAACACCCACGAGAAGTACGTTACAATTCGGTGTCGTACAAACAACGGATCGTTAGTACAAGACATCGAATGGCGCGGATTTCTCCCCGAGAAGGTAACTAACCGGGGACAGCTCCTCGACCCGAGCTGTCCCTCGGTCGATGGCACTAACACGGTCAGACGGGTAATTATGGGTCGCGACGGCGCACACGTCTCTGGACACTACAGTGCAACCGGTATCCGCTCTATGACCGGAATTCGGTTCTATGGAGCGCATGTCGGAGAGACCATTCTCGAGGATGTCGAGATCCACCAGATCGGTTCTAACGGTGTCCGCCATACGCGGGCGGACGGTGTTGTGACAGTCAAAGGGGGCCTATTCAAGAACTGCGGTCTCTCTGCACTCCGAATTCACAACGGGAATCATCCCTCGAAAGACTCGAGCGTAACGGGTGCGGCCGTCGTTATCGATCATGAGGACGCCAAATCAATCGGCACCGGAAACTGGTCGGAGCACGGGGCCAACGGAATCCTACTCGACTCCACCGGTCAAGGTTACTCGCAACCGACCTACGAGAACTGCGATATCATCTGTCGGTCAATTCTCTCCGATGGCGGGTGGGGTTTGATTCGAGGGACCGACACCGGACAGTCCAACCCCGGTGGCGGCGCGTTCAGGAACTGTCGGGTGATCAATCACACCGATCTCCAGACGGTGCGGATTGACCCCCGGAAGCCGGGGGCGGAACCCCCGCAGGGGTTCACGTTCGACAACGTCGGATTCTACCTGTCCGGGGACTCGCAACCGCTGGGGGCGGTCATTTCGATCGAAGACGGCTGGGACGGGTCTCGCATCAGCGGAAGCACGATATACGCGTCCGAAGGCTCCGTCGACGGCGTCTGCGTTCGCAACTGCCAGAACGTCTCCATCGAAAACACGAGGATAAGCGTCCCACAGTATCTGATCACCGGCGCGGGGTCGCAGATCGTTACACAGCAGATCTCCTCGGAGGCACCGGAGGAACTCCCGTTCTGAAACGGGCCGATCCCGTTCACGGAAGCCGCATCACCGTCGGTCCAAGCCGTCCCCCGACTCGGTGGCAGACGACGGCGTCGCGGACCGACTCGGGTTTCGCACGTCTCTCCCCGTGCGTCACTCCTGTCGACGTCGCGGTGCGCTATCGATTGACGGCCGGTCGCTCTCCGTTCGCGTCGCCGTTCGAGGCGTGACTTCGCGATAGACGCGCGTGATCCGCCCGGCGATCGCCGTCCACGCGTACCGGTCGCGAACGAGATCCCGGTTTTTTCGGGCCATCCGTCCGACCCGAGCGTCGTCACGAGCGAGCGAACCGATCGCGTCTGCCAGCGCCGTCGGGTCGCCAGGTTCGACGAGCACTCCTCCGTCGTCGTCGATCACCTCGGGGATGCTCCCGACGGTCGTCGAGACGATCGCGTTGCCGCCGGCCATCGCCTCCAGCATCGCGATGGGCAACCCCTCGGCGTGGGACGGGAGGACGAACACGTCACCCGTCGAGAGCAGTCGGCACTTCTCTCGCTCGGAGACGAACCCGTGGTACGTCACGTGCTCGTGACGCTCCGCGAGATCTTCGACGGAATCTTTCAGCGGTCCCGACCCGGCGATCGCCAGCTCAAAACCGGGCGGTCCCTCGGACGACAGGCGGTCCACGGCGTCGATCAACTCTCGGACGCCTTTCCGAGGTATAAGCGACGAAACGAACGTCAGCCGAGTGGGGTCGTGGTCGTATTCGGGATCGAACCGGTCCGGATCGACCGCGTTCGGAACGACGACGAGCTTCCGATCCGGGGCCCGCGTTTCGAGTTCCCGCCGCCAGTACTCGGAGAGCACGACGATCCGGTCACACCGTTCGAACACCGCGGACTGGAGAAATCGAACGAGCCTCGAGTCCCGCTCGAGGAACGTGTCGAAGGACGACCCGTGAACGTGAAACACGATCGGCCGACGCCAGAGCGCATCGACGACGAACACGTAGAACGCCGCACGGTAAAACGAAAACGCGTACGAGGAATGGACGTGAACGAGGTCCGGCCGCCGTCGAATCGGAAACCGAACGGCCGCGACGATCGAGGCCACTATCGAGGTCAACAGCCATCGGACCCCGTCGCCGTTCGGGTCGGACCGCATATCGTACGTCGCCGCCGAGAGTTCGTCCGGGAGATGAACTATCAGATTATCGATGTAGTGGTGGATCCCGCCGCCGCCAAACGTCCCTACGACGAGGACATCGATGTCGGATTCGCTCATGCGCCTCGCCCGATCCGGTACGAGCCTTCGACCTCCATGCCCTCACGTTCTCTGAACCGACGTATCGTTAATATCCTCTTTCCGACCGTCGTTCGTTCGTCGCCGGCCGCGGCCGCCGGGCGGACCGCTACGACACCGATCAACACCCCTCGAATCAGAGCCTCGTCAGAGAACGACCCATGTGCCGGAGAGCGAGGCGATCGCCGTCGATGCGGACGGACCGCACCGACCGGAAACCGATGATTAACTAAACCGACCGCGGTCCTGTTGTCGAGGAGATGGTAGAGCTGGTCAGCGTCGTCATCCCGACATACGGCCGTCCGGACTTCCTCCCCGACGCCGTCCGGAGCGTCGCCAACCAGACGTACGCCCCGGTAGAGCTGATCGTCGTCGACGACTGTTCGCCCGATCCGATCGAACCGGTCGTGGACGAGTGCGACACGACGGGAATCCGACGCACCGAGGTGATCCGCCACCAGCGGAACCGAGGGGCCAACGCCGCGCGGAACACCGGTATCGAGGCGGCGAGGGGCGACGTGATCGCGTTCCTGGACGACGACGATCGCTGGCAACCGACCGTCGTACGGACATACGTAGACGCCTTCGAGTCTGGCGGCCCGTCGATAGGCGTCGTGACGGTCGGCGTTCGAATGGTCGACGAAAACGGTCGGAAGATCGGAGAGTCCCGACCGACGATCCGGGACGGCGCGCTCGACGCTCTCCTAGACGGAACGCGCGTCGGATCGTTCTCGCGGTTCGCCGTCCGCTCGACGGTTATCGACAGCGCCGGCACCCCCGACGAGCGGCTCCCGTGCTGGCAGGACTGGGAGTGGCAGTTCCGACTCGCCTTCCACTGCGATTTCGAGGCGGTCTCGGACCCCGTCGTCGTGCGGACCCGCGGCACCCACGAGCAGATTACGGACTCCTTCGACGACCGTCGGGAAATCGCGTATCCGTTCCTGCTGGATCGGCACCGCGAACGGATCCGAGCGGCGCGCGGTCCGCGTGCCGAACGGCGGTTCGTCGCGCTCCTCTCGAAGTCGCTCGCTTTTGCCGCCCTCGACACCGACCGGTACCTCACGGCGATCCGGTTACTGCTTCGTGCGCTACGGCACGACCCGTTCCTCCCCGAGGCGTATCTCTACCTGGGACTCGCCTGCGGCGGCCCGGTGACCTTCGGGAGCGCCCAGTGGGTGAAGCGACGACTCAGCGGGCTTCGGTGAGGTCGGTGTCGGCCCGAGCTCTCGCTCGGAGCACTCCGACGGAGCTACCGGTCGAGGACCCGTCTGTGAAACAGTTCGACGGTCGTCACCGCCGAGAGGAACACGATGTGATCGGCCTCTCCCTCGAGATGTTCCCGCCTCGCCTCAAGGATCGGCTCGGCGTTGAAGAGGTCGCGGTCGCCGGCCCCGTACACGAGGTCGTCGACGACCTCGCGGAAGCGGTCGTTCTCGCGGTACCAGTCTCCGACGGTGCTCCCCGATAACGCCCGTTGGACGACGTTTTTCGCAACGAACCCCGCGCCGTGAGCCGCGTGCGGGTACGACGGCGGGAGCTGCGTCGCACCGTACGGGATCTCGTTCAGCGTCCCGTCTAATTCGCGGATCAGTCCCAACTTCATCCGGGACGGTACGTGCGGGATCCGCCCGCCCGTGAGCGGGATCGGTCCGCGACGCAGCGAGCGTGGAAAGACGCCGACGAGGTCGAGGAGGGCCGCGGAGCTCATCGGAACACGTGTCCCGGCCCGAGCCCGAGCGAGCTTGTTGGTTCCGCTGAGGTGTTTTCGAGAGTTGTACATCGTATGGGTCGCGGCCCTGATCTGCTCGTCCCCGTCGGTGTGACCGACGGCGCGGATTTCGTCGATAAATGTGTCTTTCGGTTCAACGTCGCCCGACAACGCCGATTTCACTAACTTCGCGTCCACTCTGGTGTGGAGTTCGCTGAGGACGTCCGCCGGGTGGTCGGCGCGTCCGAGATGATTCGATTCGACCTTTTCACCGGTGATGAGCGGGGTCGGGCCCTCGAACAGCACCGTTGGGTTTTCGGCGTCGATCTCGAAGACGTGCGAGAGATGGATGAGCGTGTTCCACGCGAGCTGGCCGTCCGTGATATCGATCAGTTCCGGGAGCCGCTCGGCGAGGGTCTCGGGCGAAAAGCCGACGACGTCGTGTTCGACGCCGAGTTCGTCGGCGACCGAACCCGCGATGTCGACGTCGTCGAGGAACGGATCGAACTTCGGGTCCATCGCGCGGTCGTACGTGTACGTCCGGTAGTCGGTGTCTCCTCGCTCCATCGCCGCAACGAGTATCCGGCTGTCCAGTCCGCCGGACAACCAGACGCCCGGCGTCCCCGAGACGGTTTCGAGCGACGCGGCGACGGAATCGGCGTAGGCGTCCGCGGTCTCCCTGACGTGCCCGGCTTCGGAGCGGATACCGAACGAGTACGACCAGTACCGACGAACGCTCTGCTCGTCGTCGTCTCGCAGCACATAGCTCGCCGGTCTGAGGGCGTTCACCTCCTCGACGAGCGTCCGATCCCCCCAGATGTGTATCATCGTCAGGAGGTCCGAGACGGACTGCTCGTCGACGGTCGGGTCCTCAATCGCCGTCAGGACGCTGCTCAGCTCGGACCCGAACACGAACGGGCCGTCGGGCGTGTAGTACGCCGAACGGGTTCCCAACCTGTCGGTCGCGAGAACGAACCGATTCGCGTCCCGATCCAGACACGCGAGCGCGAACGACCCGTTCAGCGTCGGTAGGGTGCCATCGGGGTCGTCGAGGATCCGTTCGACCAGGCTCTCCGTGAAATCGTCCGGAGTACCGAACAGCGCTCCGTAGAGCACGCCCGCGACGCCGTCTCCGTCAACCGCGTCGTATCCACCCGGGTCTCGCTCACCGTGATGGACGATGCCGAGCGTCGGGTCGGAACAGAGCACGTTCTCTTCGTGGAACGATCGCCGGTACGTCGCTTCCAGCAGCTCCTTCGGGGGCGGTGCTTCCGTATCTCCGCCGAATAACCCCGGCACGGGCTCGCGTTCGGGGCAGCAAGATATTGTTATGGGTTTTATAATGTGTCCAGCGACCGAATCCGCCGATCACGATCATTTCGAGGGTCGGGCGGTCGGAATCGTCGGGCGGTCGCTGATACGGCATCCGTCCATCGAGGGGAGCCTGCATCCCGGTCTCTCATACGGACGTGGCAGTCAGCGGAAGGCCCGCCGCGGCACGGCGCCCGGCGACCGGTCACCGCAAGGCGTCGACCTCCGTCGGCAGTCGCGGGGCGTCCCCGAACGACGAGGGCCGACGAACGAGTATCTCTCCGTTGCTTCGACTCGTGTTGAACGGATTGATGAGTACCTCTCTGCTGGCGGTCGACGCGAGGAACGCGTACGCGTTCGCGGTCGGTACCCGAGGCACCGCCGCTCCCAGCGCGGGCGCTCGCTCACGGACGACGAGCTGGTGCCACCGTTCGTATCCCGACCGCCGGGACGCGGCGATCACTCTGACCGCCCCCGAGTCGGCGCCCCCGTTCTTCGGTCCGGTGCTGTCCGTTCCGGTCGTCGACGCGGTCGAGAACACCACCCACGTCGTCTCGTCCGACCGAACGGTCTCCGCATAGAACACCGGGCCGTCGACGGTCGCGACCGCCTTCGGCGCGGGTCGGTCGACGTGCCGGTCGGTCGACGGCGGCGGGATGTCGTCTCGTGAGAGGCGGAGGATCTCGATTCGGGGGGCGTACGAACAGTCCATGCCCCAGAGCACCGACTCCGGAGTGAACGCCAAGTCGACGGCGCGCCAAGTCTGACTCCCTCTCCCGACGGGACGAAATTTGCCGTCGACGAACCGACCGATCGCGCTTTCGCCGTCCGTGTCCCCGGTCGTCCCCCACAGCGAACCGGTGTACGGGTCGTGAAACAGGCCGTGAAAGTGACGAACGTCAGACCGGCTCACGTGCGTCGACCACCGGCTTCCGTCCTCGCTGACGGCGACTTTCGCCGTCTCGTCGCCGAGGGGATACTCGGCGAGGTAGACGCGGCCCTCGTGTCGGCAGACCGCGGACGGCAGCACGCCCATCGGCCCCGACGACTCCGGTAGTCGGCGGACCACACGCCACGAGCGCCCCCGATCGGTCGAAAGGAACAGTTCGTCTCCGACGGTCGCCAGCAGCCGATCGCCGCCGATCGGCCACAGATTCGTCGTCGTGACGGACCCCGTAAGACGCGCGAGCAAGCCGCCGACGACGGGGCTGTCGGAGAGGCGTGCGACGGTACCGGATCCCGGAATAGACCCGCTCGGTTCGAAGCCGTGGGCCCGACTCCACGTTCCAACCGAGAGCCCCCGGGTCGCGTGGACGACGCCGTCCTCGACGCCACCGAGTTTGAGATTCGACATTCAGACGTCCGTCTCCGCGGGCGCGCTCCCGCCGCCTCGCGGCGTAACGTAGTAGAGGTCGAAGCCGCCGTTGTCCTGAACGTGGTGGACGCCGGGCCGTGTTCCGATCTGTCTGAGCGACTCCCGTGAGTAGCGGACTTCGCGGTACGCGATCACTTCGCGCTCCACGTCGATCTCCGACACCGGGAGATATCTGGCCGCGTCTCTCCTCCCCGAGAGAAGTGCCTGAAGTTCCGCATCGTTGTACGTGGAACTGCCTTCGCTCACCTCCAGTCGGCTGTTCCGCCCCGTTCCCGGCAACAGCGCGTCGAACTCCCTTCCGGGACCGTTTCGGATTCCGCTCCACTGAATCTCCTCGCCGCGGTGTTCGATCGCGGTCTCGTAGCCGTTGACATGCCGATCACTCACGTGGTGAGTGGCGTTGTAGATATACGGCGAGGTGAACACGGTCAGGAGCGACAGCGCGAGCGCGACGGTGAGAAGCCCGAGTGCGAGGGGTTTGGCAATCTTCAACCACCCGCTCGGTATCGTCACTCCGATGCGGTGAACCGCGACCGCGCCGAGCACGATGGCGAACATCATCCCGAACCCGTAGTGTCTAAAGAACAGGTGCGAGATCGGTCCCATGAAGTGTGCGATGAAAAACGGACCGAGGACGAGCCCAGCGTATCCGAAATACGTGACGACTGACCGGCTGAGCGGGTCCACGTCTGTGGAGATGTTCCGCCGATCGGTGTCCCCGAACGAGTGCCAGAGCGTGTACGCGACCACCGAGAATCCCAGCGCGATGTACACGGTCGGCACCAAGAACAGTTTCACGAACAGTTCTGGCAGGGTCGCCTCGACCGATCGCGCCGATTGGTACCGAGCTTCTACCGACTCACCGGCATCAGCGGTCCCGAGAATCGCCTCGTACGTCGAGATGATCACCCGTTCACCGACGGAAAACACCTGGTCGAACTGGAAGATCCAGACGAGCCAGCAGACCAGTATAAACACGAACGCTCCGTACACGGGTCGAAGGTCCGAGACGAACAGGTCGAGGCGCTTGCATACCACCGCGTGCAACACCACGAGGGTCCCGAGGAGAATGATGACGTTCAACGCCACCTGCGGGTGGATGAGGATGAGCGTGACTCCCAACACCGCGAGCAGGACGTTCCACGCACCGACGGTGTCGAGGACCGATCCCTCCGCCAGGTCGCTCAAGAGCAGATCGGTGATCGAGTCGACCTCTCGTTCGCTTTTGATGTGTTTGACCAGGGCGTACAGGAACACCGGAAAGAACCACATCGCCATCGAGTACGTGTGGAAGAACAGCCCGTTGCTGATCTGGTTGATCGGCAGGATCATGAACCCCGAGAACGCGGCGATCACGGTCATCTCTCTGTTCCCCGAGAGGGCCTTCGCGATCAGCGGAATAAACAGGGCGTACATGGCGAAGTACAGCGCGGCGACTAGGAGCATGCCCCGTTCGATCGGGACTCCCATCGCGTCCGTCAGCAACGCCGTCGTGCTGTGTCCGCCGGGGTAGAACACCTCTCCGAACTCCATCCGTCCCGCCAACATCTCGGTCGCCCAGCCGAGGTGGGTCATCGGGTCGGCCCGTCCGTAGAACCGGTAGCTGCGGACGACCGGCAGCGCCCCGATCGCGACGGTCGTCACCAGGCCGAGCGCCACGGCCAACCCCGCGACCCTGTCGCGACACGACCTCAGGGTGACGACGGCCGCGGAGAGAAATCCGATCGAGACGCCGATCCAAAACGGAAGCGGCGTAGCCGCGTATATCGATACCTCGTACGCCGTCGCCGGCGTCTGCCACGCAAAGGCCGTCCCGGCCGCGACGGCGACGAAGCCGACCGTGAGGAACAGCTTGCGCCACACATCGGGCGCGCTCGTGCCGAATGACCCCCGACTAACGCTCATTGACCGTCGTTGGTAGTGACTCGGAATTGTTAACAGCGTCCTAACGGGGCAAAAACGGTCGAACGGCGGATATCGAACTGAACCGTCCGACGATCGGAGTGTAATATCGCTCGGTTCCCGTGCCAGCGATCCACCTGCGTCACGCATGCATTTAATTGGCGGCGCAGTCACCGCACCCGGAAATATACCTGTGTTTCGTTCACCGTTCTGCGTCGAAATTCTTACTCGGCGTATCCGAGACTTCGCAGTCGGTCGACGACGATGTCCTCGTCGATATCTCTAACCGACTCCGACGTGCCCTCTGCTGTGATCCGCGGGCGTGAGCCATGCGAATACACCAGCCACGGGATTTCCACAAGCTCCGGCACATGGATACCTTTGGGATGGCCGTACTTCCTATAAGGAAGCGGACCACTCCTGTCGCCTAGCAGCTCGCCGTGGTCAGACGTAACTACAATGCGTCCTGTTAAATTTTTGAATAGTTTGCTAACCTCCTCGAGCACGAGCTCCAGATTCTCGTCGTAGGCTCTCCAAGCGACATCAAGCTCGATATCAAGATGGCCTCGTCTATACGACCCCCAGAAGTTGAGCTGGTCCGATGGTAGCTCCGCCCGGCCTGTAGGCCCGATATACGGTGCGTGCGGCTGCATGTAATGGATCAAAAGCCGTTTATTCGGATACGATTCAGCAGCCTTGAGTGCCGCTTGGGTGACTCGTTCGGGGTGGACCGTGCGGGCGTCCTCATCCCATCCATCTTTCCAGACGTTAACAACTTCATGGAACCAACAACCGATCGATTCAACGTCATATATTCCGTTTTCAACCCGATAAAACTGCGGATTAGCGGTGACGTACACCGTGTCAGTCATATCCTTTTTGCTGAAGTTCGCCCGAAGGTATTCGACAGTCGATGGCGCCTTCGATCGCCGCTTGGAGAGGGCACCTGGAAGTTCGCTGAGTCGTTCGAAGGCGTCGTAACGGCACGCGTCGAGAATAGCCATTGAATCCCAGTCCTCGTTCGGTACGTCGACCAGATTTGTTTCGTTCCGATCGCGTCGTGCGTAGTAGATTCGCTGAATTTCATTCAAACCCATTCGTGGGTGTTTCACGCCCTCTAGTAGTTGATTAACGGAGTACATTAGCGATCATCAATAGAACGAATGGCATGACACGTATTATATATATTCCAGATAATCTCTTGATATAAGATAGGTATTTTTCGCATTTGTCTGTCACCCTACTTTTGTGAAGGCAGGGGTCGAACCCCTGATGCTCCGAGCGTGATAGGGCCCGAGTCGGGAACCAGTTGCAGCTCAGATGCGACTAGAATGAAACTTCTCACGAACCATGCTACAATCGCGGCGGCCCTCTTAACGCTTCTCAGGAGGAGTAAGAAGTCACGACGGGTCTTCCTCGGTCGTACTCCGTTCGGAAATTTGGAGGTACTCGCTCAACGCCAGACACATCCACGCTTGGCTCCAGCGGATGTACGGGGTCCTGTCGGTCAGCACGCGACCGACGCGCCGGTAGAAGTACCCCTCCGGATCGTACAGCCACTTCAGCGTCCACTCGAGCACACGGCGAGCGAGCGCCGCGTCCGCCGGGTCGTCGCGCCGAGTGAACGTGACGAGCGCCTGTGCCGCGGCGTGAGCGTCGTACGGATTGGGCTGATCGTCCTCGAACTTCGGCGCGCCGTCGGGCTCGAAGTGGTGCTCCCGATGAAACTCCATCCCCCGATCGTACGCCTCACGGGCCGGGTGGTCGGCGTCGAGTGCGCCGACGTACCGACTGAGGCTCTCGAGCACGAATCCCGTGTGGAAGTTATCGTACCCCAAGTGCGAGTCCGACGCGGGGACCGAGTAGTGCCAGCCCCCCACGTCGGTCTGCGCGTCGACGACGAACGCGAACAGATCCCGCGCGCGATCGAGGAGTCGCTCCTCGCTGGTCTCCCGTCCCACCCGCCAGAGGAGGTCCGCCGCGAGCGCGTTCGCGTTGATCGCGACGTACGAGTCGTACGGCGTGTACGTGAGCGCCTCGTATCCGTTGGCGGGCTCCGTGCCGATGTCCTCCAAGAGGAACTCCGCCGCGTCGCGGGCCACCTCGAGCGAACGGTCGTCGCCGGTCAGCTCGTGGTGTCGGAGGAACGGCCGCGAACAGAACACGGTCACGACTCCGCACGGGTGTCCCGCCGGGAGGAAGAACTTCGTCGAGTTCTGCCAGTCGAAGTTGTAGCCCCACGACGAGCGGTCGAAGGCCGGGGACCTGTTGTCCGCGAGCCAGTCGAGGAGCCGTTCGGCCTCGGTGAGAGCGCCGACCGCTCCGGTCCGTTCGTACTCGTTGAGGCACGCGCTCGCGAACAGCCCGATCCCCTTCGGATTCCGCTCTTCGGGGACGCCGAGGTAGGGTCTGAGGTTCACCGGAGACCGCTGAACGCCGTGAATCGCCACCAGCCGGAGCAGCCAGTGGCGAGAGACCGCAGAGAGGATCGGGCTGTTCAGCCCGTCGTAGGGGTCGTATCCGGCGTATTCGCGATCCCGGGCCCATTCGAGGGCGTCTCGGAAAACGACGCCGGTGTCGTGGCCCGCGACCACCGGGGCGCTCGGAACGCCGGCGTCGTCGCTCTCCGGTGCTCCGCCTCGATCGGCGTCCCCCGCGAGGAAATCGGGCCCTCGCCCGGTCGCGTCCGCCGACGCCGATCGACTCCACTCCGGCGCCGTACGCGCTCCGTCCGGTTCCAGATCCGACCGCGCTCGAGACCCACCGGTTTCGTCGTCAGTGCGTCGTGCGTCCTGACCCATCCTGTGCTCGTCTCGGATCGGCGTCACTAAGTTATGCTGCCGTTTCCGCGGATCTCCCGCGCTAGACCGGATCGGATCACTGTCCGAATCGGCTCGAACCGGGGGTTTCGTTCCGGTCCGACCGCGAATCGAACGTCGGGTTCTCGGGGTTCTCGACGAGCGTCCGCACGAGCGAGGACACCTCCTCGCGGACCCGGAAGCACCGTTCCCGATCGGGTGCGCGGTCGGCGGTTCCGGCGGCGGTCAGCTGCGAGACGATCGCGTCCGGGTCCCGGGAGTGAAGCAGACGTCCCTCCTCGACCATCGACCGGTCGACCGAGAGCAGCGGCCCCGGAAAGAAGGAGACGGCGGGTTTCCCCATGCAGGCCGCCTCCCGCGCCATCGTTCCCGATCCGGTCAGGACCCCGTCCGAGTGCCAGGCGAGCTGGAGGCCGTCGAGCGCGCCGTCGGGGACGTAGACGCGGTCGTCCGGATACGGGTCCGCGTGCGGCCGGTCTGCCGGCCGACGCGGGAGGTATACGACGTCGGTTCCCGCCCCCACCAGCGCGTCCAGTAACCGGGGCACGAGCGACTCCTCCTCGTCGACGTACGCCGCACCCAGCGCCTCCGGCCGAAGCACCACGAAGGTCTCGAACGGCAGCCGCTCGGTGAACGTCTCGTCGGGCTCGAAGGCCGCGACGTAGATGTCCTCCTTGTAGCCGTCGTACGAGTGGATCCGCTGCGGATCGGCTCCCCACCGCGTCAGCTCCGAGGTCCGGAACGCCGACGGCACGACGTGATGTGTCGCGGTCGACCTGAACCGACAGAACGCTCGCTCCGCGAGCGACGCGTCGATGTAGGCCGTCATGTCGTTGTCGGTGAAGTGGATCGACGGGATCCCTCGGGCTCGCGACGCCAGTACGCACATGGCGTTTCGAGCCGAAACCGACACGTCCGCCGCCGGCGCTTGCGCGACGAGTTGGAGGGTCCGGAGCGGGACGGCCGCCGTCCGCAGGGCGACGTTCTCGAAGTCCCTTCCCAGCGTCTCGAACTCGAACCCCGCCTCCCGGGCGAGGTCGACCGTCTCCGTCTTGCGCCGGACGGTCGTCCGGAGGCCGACGCCGGGCAGATCGTCGAGGAGCCCCTCGAAGAGGAACGGGTGTGACGGACTTATCAGGTCGAGCCACACGGTGCTTCCGGTCATCGTCGACTCCGCGCGCCGCGGTCTCGTTCGCTCGCAACGACGGTGTCCTCGCCGCCAGTGGATGCCGGTTCGGGTCGCCGTCTCGCGTCTCGTGGGTTGCTCCGATACATTGTTCGTCTCGATCGCGGTCCCGCCGTCCCGAGTCCGCGACCACGCGTATCCCGACCGGAGAGACGTACTTCGTTATGGACGACCTCACTCCCGGTCGGTGCCGCCGGAGTCGTCTCGTCGGTCCTTCTCGGCGGGCCGCGGGCGTCGGTCGGGGGCCCGACCGCCCCTCTCGCGGAAGCCGTGAGGGCCCGAAAGCCGGACCGCGACGCCGGTCACTCGACGTCGATCCAGACGTGCACCGAGCGGTACGCCGGTTCGGTCCCCAGGCTGGTCTGCGGCTCCTCGCGGTACAAGAGGAACCGGAGTCGGACGTCCTCGCCCGTCATCGGCGGGGTCACGCGGTGCGTCTCGACTACCGTCTCACCGGGCTCGACCGTCACTGAGAATCCCCCCGCCTCCTCGGCGGCGACCACCGCGCCGTCTTCGACCCGCTCGAAGCGCGCGACGACGTGGTACTCGACCACCTCCCGCTCGCGGTTCTCAATGAGGAGGGCCGGCTCGGCGGTCTCCCCGACCGCGAGTCCGTCGGGGTACTCGTCGGTGACGAACTCGCCGCCCTCCTCGCTGCCGACCGCGAACTCGGTGAACGTCGCTCCCTCCTGTGGGACGGCGAAGGCGACGCCGACGGCCCCGAGGGCGAGCACGACGCTCACTGCGAGCGCGACGTTGACCACGGCGACCCGCGGCTGCTCGTCGACCACTGCCGCCGTGAGGTCGTCGTACCACCGCCAGATCGGGACCTCGAAGCGGTCGCTCTCGGGCAGCCGCGATCGACGGAATCCCCCGATGAGTGCCATCAATGCCGAAAAAACGGCGCTGACGACGATAATCGGGCCGACGACCCGACCGAGGACCAGATCGAACGCGAACGCGAACAGCGGGAGCAGTCCGAGGCTCAACCCGACGCCGAGCGCGGTCCGCTCGATCATATCGATCCGCGAACCGCTGTCGTCCGCCGTCGATCCCCGTCCGCCGAGCCGACCGAATCCGCTGTTCACCCTCGAACCGCCTTCGGCCGGCCTCTTCGGAAACAGCACCGTGCTCAGGGCGTATCCGGGCAGAAACAGCAACAGCGGTGTCAGAAGCGCGATTCGGACCGACGGCGGCAGGCCGATCCACTGGAGCGGGGCGACCGCCGCGGCGTAACCGAGCACCGCGAGGACGTCCCACGAGAGGACTCGTCCGGATGGTGTTCCGTTCATGTGCTATCTCCGTCTCCGTCGTCGCCCCGCACCGACGACCGCTTCTCGACCGGACCGTTCGCGACGCGACGTCGGTTCCGGCTCCGGCCTCGATGCGTGGGGTACGGTCGACGCACGACTCCGTCTGATCGCCACGTGAGGCAGCGTGGACTTCATTATGCGGTCCCTTCCTCCGTTTCTCCGTCCGAACTCTCTCGGGACGGCTCACTCGCTCGGCCGCGACTCCCGGGACGAGTTCGCCGTCGGGACCTCCTCGGCGTCACGGCGTTCGCTCCGGGCCGAGCGCGTATATCTCCCGCGTCCGTTCGGCGATCCGGTCCCATTCGAGCCGCCGAGACACCTCGCGGTTCCGCCGCCCCATCTCCCGGAGCCGCTCGCGGTCGTCGATCGCGCTCCGAAGCGCCTCCTCGAGCCCCTCGGGGTCCTCGGGGTCGTAGAGGTGGCCGCCCTGGGGGCCGACTAACTCCGGGAGACACCCGATCGACGGCACCACGACGGCGCGACCGAACGTCATCGCGAGGACCGCACTCCCGGAGGTGAGCACCGAGTCGAACGGGAGCGTCACCGCGTCCGAGGCGCGCATGTACACCTGTATCTCGTCTTCCGGCACGTATTCGAGCACGACGCGCACCCGCTCGTCGCCGCCGGCGGCCGCGCGCACGCGGGCCTCGATCTCCTCGTTCCACGGGTTTCCGACGACGAGGAGCCGCGCGTCCCCGGAAAGCCGTTTGAACGTCTCGATCAGCTCCGGCACGCGCTTGTACGGCCGTATCAGCCCGAAGAAAGTGATAACCGGAACGTCAGGGGGGAGGTCGAGCCGTTCGCGCGCCGCCGACTCGGAGACCTCGTCCGCGTAGACGCCCGCGAAGTTGCCGTGGGGAACGACGCGGACGCGATCCGAGACCCGTTCGGGGAGCCGGTAGGTCTCCGCGACCGATTCGATCGCGTCTCCGCAGTGGACGACGATCCTGTCGACGAGTCGCGCTACTACGTGCCTGACCGCGAGTTCGCTGCGCGGAGCGGCCCGTTCGTGGTCCAGGAGGTTGTGGACAGTCCAGACGAGTCGGACTCCCAGCGCGCGCAGTACGACGAGTTCGAAAACGAGCCGTAACCCGAGCAACCCGACGAGAACGGACGGGAACCGACGGTTGGTGATGACGAATCGGTGGAGCCAATGGAGGTGAACGACGTCCGGAACCCCGTGGCGACGGACGCCCGCGAGCAGCGGAAACAGCCAGCCGACGCTCGTCGCCTCGACGTCGACGTCGCGGTCCTCCAACGCCGCGATCAGTTCGGACTGATACGGGTTCGACTCCCTGTAATCTGGACACATCAACACCGTAATCGCGTCGTCGGGAGCGGTCATCGACACCGCCCGGTCGTTTTCGGTGACGTCATGACCCCCACGAGACCGACCACTGACATTGTTATGGGCTTTTGAACGGCCGGCGTTCGCGATCCCGGTCGCGACTCGGCGTTACGACTCGCGTCAGGCGGAGCGTCGACGCGTCGGCGGCGGGACAGACGGTGTCCGAGAACACGGGTCGAGCGGGACGCCCCTCGTTTATCATGTATCTACTCTTAACAAACGCCGGCGAACGTTCCGTATGGAGTTCCGCCACGAGCGAATCGATGATTCCCCTCCGTGCGGCCGACTCGGGTGCTGTCTCACGCCCGATCTCACGGGCAACGGACGTCCCGACGTGCTCGTCTGTGGGATGGGTGCCAAGAAGCCCGTGAACGTGCTTGGCAAGCGGATCATAACCCGGTACCTGCCGGTCGTCGGCGAGGCGATCAAACGCTCGGAATCCAACGTGTTCTGGTACGAGAATCCCGGCTGGGAGCGCCACGACATCGCTCGCGTCCCCGACCTCTCGATCGGCGGATCGATCGGCGACATCGACGGCGACGGGGATCCGGAGCTGGTGATCGGGGAGAACGCCGGGAGCAATCTTTACTGGTTCGATATCCCGTCGGACCCGCGTCGGACCTGGCGCCGTCACCTGATCACCGACGACTTCCGGAAGTACCACGACACGGCCGTCGCCGACGTCGACGACGACGGCGACCCCGAGGTCGTCGTCCTCTCGCAGCAGAGCGAGACGGTCTGTTACTACGACGTTCCGGACGATCCGAGCGTCTCCCCGTGGCCCGACGACCACCGACACGTGATCGCCGAGAACCTACACGTCGAGGGCGTCGCCGTAACCGATCTCGACGGCGACGGGGTCACCGAACTCGTCGCGGGACCGAACGTCTTCCGGCGGAACGGATCCGTCGATGACTGGGACCGCGACCGCCTCGGCGACGACTGGCAGTGGACCCGGGTCGCCGTCGCGGACCTCGACGACGACGACGAGCTGGAGATCGCCTTGACCGAGGGGGACCTCCCGTATCAGGGCGACCGACGGGGCCGACTCGGGGTGTTCGATCCGCCGGATTGGTCCGTACAGACGCTCGACGACGACCTGTACAACCCGCACACGGTCCAGGCCGCCGACTTCGACGGCGACGGCCGACCGGACCTGCTCGTCGCCGAGATGGGACTGGACGGCGGGGAAGTCCCCCGGATGTTCGTCTACCGGAACACGACGGAGGGGTTCGAGCGCGTCGAGATCGACCGCGGCGTCGCGACGCACGAAGCGAAGGCGGTCGACCTCACCGGTGACGGCTCGCTCGATATCGTCGGGAAATCGTACAGTCCCGACTGTCACGTCGACGTCTGGTATCGGCGGGACTGATTCCTTCGGCGCCCGCTCCGCGCATAAGACGACCGCCGCGAGCGACGTCGCGTCCGCAGCCGTGATTACGCCGGAGTGTCCCCGGATCTCCCTTCAGAGGTCCACGTAGCCGAGGTCCGATAGCCGATTCCGTACGACGGACCCGTCGATGTCCTCGTTCTCTCTGGGCGGCTCCGATTCGATCCGACGGCGGGCGCTCCCCTCGACGACGAGCCACGGCACCCTCCGCAGGCCGTCGACGTCCGTCTGTAACGGATAGCCGTACCGTTTCCCGTCCAGGGGAGCGATCCGCTCGCCGATCAGGTTCCCGTGGTCCGAGGTGACGACGGTCCGCCCCTCGGTTCCGCCGACGAGCTCCTCGACGTGGGGGAGGACCAACTCCAAGTTCTCGTCGTAGGCGGTTCGAACGGTCTCCTCGTCGAGTTCGCCCGCCGAGGCGAGAGTCCACACCGTCGGGTCGTCGCGGGAGGACTCGCCCTCCTCGACCAGCCGCTTCGTCCACTCGATCCCCGAGTGGGCGATCGCTTCGCCGGTCTCTCCGAGAAACGGGTAGTGCGGCTGCATGAAGTGGGTGAGGACGCGCTTGTTCGGATACGCCTCTCGCGCCGCACGCGTCGCCTCGACCACCGCTTCGGGCCAGACGGTGCGTCGGTCCTCGTCCCAGCGGTCCTCCCAGACGTCGACCACCGCGTGGAAGACCCCGTCGAGACCGACGTGTCGATACATCGGGTTGGCAGTGACGTACACCGTGTCGAAACGGCGCTCGCCCGCGAAGGTCCGTTCGAGGAACTCCGGCGTCGCCGACCCCACGGAGATCCGCGGCTCGAGTTCGCCGGGGAGCGAGTGAAGCCGCTCGAACTGGTCGTATCGACAGGCGTCGAGGATGATGAGGTCGTCCCAGTCCGCCTCCGTGATCCGGGTCGCGCCGCCCTTCGCCTCTTACTTGACTCGATTCAGCGCCTGTATCCCGTCTGACAGCGTACTCCCGATCATCGACGGGCCGTGGACGCGTCCCTTTCGGAGGAGCGTCCCGACGCCGTCTTCGCGGACGATCCTGAGCGCTCGACGAGCCAGCCGCATCGGAGACCCTCACGCCGGCTACCCACTTGAGTAGGGACCGATGAATACCCCCGCCCGTGTCCGGTCGGGACGATATCTTCGTCGGATAATCATTTATACTGAAAATTGTTGATCAGTTAATGTAATCATATTCAAACCGATTCTCAACGCTCATGGGACGAATGGCTTCGACGCCGACTTCACTCTCCGACTCGGCCGCCCTCCTTCGCACCACCGCCGAAACCCTCCTGCAGCGGACCGTGTTCGATCCGCCCGCAGGCGAGCGTCTCACTCGACCGCTTTACTGGGCCGTCGCACCGGCCATCTTCGAACGCCTTTCGCCGACGGACTTCGTCGACCGGGCGGCCGCTCCCAAGCAGTTCAAGATCGAACGCGTCGACCCACGTCAAATTCGTCGGTTTACACCGCGAGTGTATCCCGCGTGGCACGACCGCGTGGCGTCATTTGGACGGGTCGAGAGCGGATGCTGGGACCGCCGGCCGTACGACGAAACGCCGTCTCACGGCGGCCCGCCGATGGACCTGTACTACGCGGACCGAATCGAAGAGGGGTTGTTGTATCGGGCGATCGAGTCCCACTTCGTCGACGACGTTCCCTGGGAGCAGACGCGGTTCGTACAGCGCGTCATCGAATACCTCGAATACGGTCGGGAGAACGTCTGGCAAGGCTGTTCCTCACGAGAAGACGTCTTCGCCCGATGCCGTCGAGTCGAGGAAATCTACCGGAGTATGCGGCGTCGGGGCTGCCTCAGCTACCGGGAACTGATGCCGCCGAGTCGGCGTGAGGAGGGATTCCTCCGCTTTATGGAAAACGAGATCGTCGTCGATATCGGGCGAGGCGGTGAACTCCTGCTCGTAAGCGGGAAGCACCGGTACTCCATTGCGCGCGCGCTAGAACTCGACGAGATCCCCGTGACGTTCCTCGTGCGACACGCGAAGTGGATGGCGACCCGTCGTGCTATCGTCCACGGTACGGACCCCGAGCCGAACGGGTCGGTCGACGGTCACCCCGACCTGCGCGACCTCAACGAGAACGAGTCGATGACGGAGCGCGCGCGTCGAGCTCTCCCGCTCACGTCGGCGTGACTTCCGTGCGAGCGCCGCCCGCGAACGCGCTTCCCGTCGCCTAGCTGTCAGCTTCGCGCCTCCGCTGGCTTACGTATGAGCCGGGGCGACGGAGATGCGTCTCACCGTTTAAACAGGGACCCGGGCGCATAACACTGATTTGTTGGCACACAAACTGGTTATTCACTCGCGACCGGTATCCCTACTATATCGATAACGCGCACTGGTTATCAATCTAACGGGAGTCCGACGACCGTGCGGAGAAGCCGGTACCCGTGCGAAGGCGACCGCTCGCAGCGGCTGTTCCGCGGTGCTCCGTCGACGAGACCGAGGGGCGAATACGGCCGAATGCCGGACCGTCCCGCTCGGCATCCGTATCTGCGTACCGCTCCCGCGGTTATGCGCGATATAGTATTTTGAAGACGGGAGGGTACGATTTGCCATGCAAAACGAGCGCGTGCTTGTCACCGGTGGTGCCGGGTTCATCGGATCGAACCTGGCGAACGCTCTGGCGACGGACAACGAAGTCATCGCCCTCGACAACGGCTACCTCGGCACGCCGGCGAATCTCGACAGCGACGTCCGCTACGAGGAACGCGACGTACTCGACGACGACCTGCCGACCGACGTCGACGTCGTGTTCCACCTCGCCGCTCGCTCCTCGTACGCGATGCACGAGGACGACGCAGTGGGCGGGGCGGCGGTCAACGTCGACGGCTTCGTGAACGTCGCCGAACAGGCGCGTCAGAGCGGCTGTGACACGGTGGTCTACGCGTCGACGTCGTCCATCTACGGGAGTCAGACGGAGCCGTGTCCCGAGGATATGCCGGTCACCGTCAACACCGCGTACGAGGCCTCGAAACTGTCCAGAGAGCGGTACGGGGAGTACTTCTCGAATCATTACGGGATGTCGATGGCCGGGATGCGCTTCTTCTCCGTCTATCAGGGGTACCGCGGTGCCGAGGAACACAAAGGGGAGTACGCCAACGTAATCGCCCAGTTCGCCGACGACGTCGCTCACGGTCGGTCGCCGGAGCTGTACGGGGACGGAACGCAAACGCGCGATTTCACTCACGTCGACGATATCGTCCGCGGACTGATCGACGCCGGCACCTACGGGCTTGACGGCGTGTACAACCTCGGGACCGGGGAGGCGTACTCCTTCAACACGGTCGTCGACCGGATAAACGACGTGTTGGGGACGGACGTCGAGCCGGTGTACGTCGAAAACCCGATTCCCGAGGACGTGTACGTGAGCCACACCTGCGCGGACTGTTCGAAGATCCGCGAGGCCACGGGCTGGGAACCTCAGATCGGCTTCGAGTCGGGGACACGACGAGTGTGTTCACCGTATCTGGCGTCGACGAACTCCGACGACTGACCGCCGCGAGGCGGCGCCGGTGTGGTACTCATCGGCGTGGTACTACGTGAGTAGTACCGACTCGATTGACATGCCACACACGTCGACAGAAGCGCAATACCCATTCGACCGTTTGTTCTATTTGGGCAAACGTCACCGGACGCGGCCGACGACCGCTGTGACACGCCGTCACGACCGCCGCGGACGGACGGGGTAGGCGACAGGAACGGATCGACGAGCGGCTCCGCGACGCGATCGATGCGGAGTCGATGGCACACCTCGTCGGTCAGGCACACCGTTCCGACTCGGTGAGGGGCTCTGTCCCTCGGGGGGGACGGACGCATCGCCACCGCGATCAGACCGCACGGGCGAGCGCGTCGGACCGGCTCGCGACCGGGATCGACCCGTACGGCAGACGCGCCCACACACACTCGCGACCGGGATCGGACGGTGGCTCAGATGCGACGGGCGGAGAACCCGGCGTCGCGCCACCGCCGTAATCGCAGTATCTGTTTCGTATCTACCACGTTCGGCGTCGACATCCGCTCGCGGAGCGCACGCGGATCGAGGGTCTCGAACTCGTCGTGATCGGCCGTGATCACGAGCGCGTCCGCTCCCGAGACGGCGGTGTCGAAGTCCGTCAGCTCGATCGACGGGTCCTCGACGTGCGGGTCGTGAACGACGACGCGCGGACCGTCCGGGCGCTCGCCGTCGGCCGCGGCTAGCGGGGTCTTCGGGCCTTCGCGTAACTCTCTCGCGAGCGCCAGTCCGGGGCTCTTTCGCGTGTCGTCGACGTTCCCCTTGTACGCGGCCCCGAGCACGGCGATCTTCGCCCCGTCGAGGTCGCCGAGGAGCTCTCGGAGAAGCTCGATGACGAAGGCGCTCATACCGTCGTTGACTCTCCTGGCGGTCGGGACCAGATCCAGCGAGTCGGATCCCACTCCCAGGAACCACGGGTCGATGGGGAGACAGTGTCCACCGACGCCGGGGCCGGGACTGAGCAGATCGACCCGCGGATGTCCGTTCGCGAGGTCGATCGCCTCTCGGGTGTCGACGTCGTAGTCGTGCGCGATACGTGCCGTCTCGTTCGCGAAGGCGATGTTCACGTCCCTGAACGTGTTCTGTATGAGCTTGACGAACTCCGCCGTCGTCGGGTCCTCAGCCGTCCGAATCGCTCCGTCGACGAAGGAGTCGTACAGCTCGACGGCGGGCTCGGTCGACTCCGGACCGATACCGCCGACGATACGGTTGTTCTCGCGGAGCTCCGCGAGGATGTTCCCCGGGAGAACCGTCTCGGGACAGTGCGCGAGTCCGAAATCGGTCCCGGCCTCGAGTCCCGACTCCTCGAGGACGGGCCGCACTCGCTCCTCGGTCGTCCCCGGCGGAACCGTCGACTCCAGGATCACGGTGTCGCCCTCGCGGAGCACCTCAGCGACCGCGTCCGTGGCCGCGTGGACGTACTCGAGTCCCGGGCGGCGCGTCTCCTCGTCGAACGGCGTCGGGACGCAGATGAGGTGGTACTGGGCCTCCGTGATCTCGTCCGCGGCGGTCAACCGTCCCGACTCGACCGCCTGTCTGAGGAGCTCGTCGAGGCCCGGTTCGTCGATCTGTACGTCCGCGTTCCGGACGCTGTCACGCACCGCCCGATCGGTGTCGTAGCCGGCCACCTCGTGGCCGCTGTTCGCGAGCACCGCGGCCGTCGGCAGCCCGATGTATCCCAAGCCGTGAACGCAGACCCGGCTCATCGAACCACCTCGTCGATCTCCGTGCTCACCGGAAGCGCGCGGAGTATCCGCGCCGCAGCCCCTCCGTCGCCGTACGGGTTCTCCCACGCGCCGTCCGTGTCGAGCGCCTCGGTCACCGCGCGCCGGATGCGGTCCGGATCGCACGAACTGAGTCGGTTCGCTCCGGCGTGTATCGTCTCCGGTCGCTCCGTGTTGTCCCGCATCGTCACGCACGGAACCCCGAGGACGCACGCCTCCTCCTGGACGCCCCCCGAGTCGGTGAGCACGGCCGCCGACGCGGAGAGCAGTCGGACGAAATCCAGGTAATCCTGCGGGTCGACCGTCCGAACGGGGGCCGGAACGTCGATCCCGAACTCCTCTATCTTGCCGCGAGCCCGGGGATGGATCGGGTACACGACCTCCAGTCCGTGCTCTCGCCCGGCGCCGGCGGCGCCGTCGAGGAGCGACCGGAACCGGTCGGGGTCGTCGACGTTCTCCTGTCTGTGTGCGGTCATGAGGAGGTACCCCCCCGTCGCGAGCCCGAGGTCGTCGAGCACCGTGGCCTCCCGTCGCGCGACGTCGCGGATCCGTTCGAGGGCGTCGACGACCGTGTTTCCGGTCACGGTGATCCGGTGTTCCGGGACGCCCTCGCGAACGAGGTACTTCTCGCTCTTCTCCGTCGGTGCGAACAGGTGATCGGCGACGTGATCGACTATCACTCGGTTCGTCTCCTCCGGCATCGATCGGTCGAAGCTCCTGAGTCCGGCCTCGACGTGGGCGATCTCGGGATCCATTTTGCTGGCGGCGAGGGCGCCCGCGAGCGCGCTGTTCGTGTCGCCCTGCACGACGACGATGTCGGGGTCGACGTCCGTGACGACTCGCTCGACGCCGCGCAGCATCTCTCCGGTCTGCTCGCCGTGCGGGCCCGAACCGACACCGAGGTTGACCTCGGGCTCCGCCAGGCCGAGACGGTCGAAAAACACGCTGTCGAGCCGCTCCGAGTAGTGCTGTCCCGTGTGGATCACGGCGTGGTCCACGCCGTGCCGGTCGCAACTGCGAATCACCGGTGAGAGCTTGATGATCTCGGGTCTGGTTCCGAGAACGAACGCGACTTCTGTCATCGGCGGACCACCGCCGCGCGGTCGGCTGCGATCACGTCGCTCCGGACCGTACCGACCTCTCGGTCTACGGTGCCGGTCCGGTCGGAAGCGTCCGTCTCGGAACCGAAATCGCGGCTGTCGTCGATCGGCGGCTCGTCGTCCGAGGCGTCGAACCGCGCGCCGACCGGTAGGAGGAGATCTCCGAGGGCCGCGAACGCCATCACTTCCCCCTTCCGCCGTCCGGACCGGGCTCAGTTCGATCGCAGTGAGAACGTCGACATCGGTCCGTTCGGGATCTACCGCGTCTCATACTTGTCCCTCCGTGTCGCGTTTCCCGGTCCGGATCCGCCCGCGGACTCGCCAGTGGAACATGCCGTGAGAGGAGTCTGACAGAGCTTTTGTTATGCACTCCCTCACCGGCGCTCGCGTTCGTTTCACGGTCGAAGCCGCGTTCCTTTGCGGACGCCGCTGCCGGTCTCGTCGCCGGGGGACCGCCGGCCGCGTAGACGGAGACGCGCTTCATACGCCCTTCTCCGCCAGTTAGCAGACGTATACTCTTGAGCGGTCAATCGGTACTCTCGACAGTGAGCTACCAAGTTGCAGTAATCGGAACCGGGGCGGATCCGGAGACGCGCGATCGGGAGGGATACGCGATGGCGTACCGTCACGCCTCGGGCTACCGGGGACTCGACGACTGCACGATCGTCGCCTGTGCCGACATCGTTCGGGAGAACGCCGAGGCGTTCGCCGCTCACAACGACGTCGACGGCGTGTACGAGGACCACGAGGCGATGCTCGAGGAGGCGGAGCCCGACATCGTCAGCGTCTGCGTCCCGCCCGCGATCCACGCCGACTTGGTCGTCGACAGCGCGGAGGCGCCGTCGGTGCAGGCGGTCCACTGCGAGAAACCGATGGCGACGACGTGGGGCGACTGCAAGCGCATGGCGTCGGTGTGTGAACGCGAGGGGGTTCAGCTCACGATCGACCACCAGCGACGGCTCTCCGAGCCCGTCCGCAGAGCGAAGTCGATGCTCGACTCGGGACGGATCGGGGAGCTGAAACGACTCGAATGGTCGGAGGTGAACCTCTTCGACGCGGGGACGCACCTCTTCGATCTCTGCGACCACTTCGTCGACGGCGCCCGTGCGGAATGGGTCCTCGCCGCCGTCGACTGCTCCCACGAGAACCGGTGGTTCGGAGCGCTCAACGAGACGCGCGCGATCGCCCGCTGGCGATACGCGGACGGGACGATCGGATTCGCCTCGACCGCCGAGGACGGCGACACCGTCGTCGGGCCGTACCTTCGGATCGTCGGTGCGGACGGCGTCATCGAGATCCAAAGCGAGGACGGGACGCCCCTCCGGGTTCGGACCGACGGCGGATGGACGGCGATCGACACGGACGAAACCGTCTACGGGCCGAGTCCGAGTCTCCCGCGCGCGGCGCTGCGGAAAGCGACCGGATACCTCCCGGGCCCCGACTGGCCGCCGGCCCCCCAGACGCACTACGAGCGCGCGATCGAACACCTCGTCACCAGCCTCGACAGCGGCGAGGAGCCGATCATCTCGGGTCGGCGGGTCCTCCGCGGGACCGAACTGACATTCGCGAGCTGGGAGTCCGCGCGCCGGCGCGGGCGGGCGCACCTCCCCTTGGAGATCGACGACAACCCGCTCGAAGCGATGTACGAAGCGGGCCAGCTCGGTGGACTCGCCGAATGATCCCGGCACAGGCCGCGACGGGACCGGCGTTCGGCCGCCGACCGATCCGACAGTTACTCCCGACGGAGAACGTACGCTGAGTATGTGGCCTTGGGAACACGTGCTGTTCGCGTACGTCTTCTATTCGATCTACGTCCACCTCCGCTGGCAGAAGGGGCCGCTCGACGGGCCGACGGTCGCGCTCGCGGTCGGTTCCGTGATCCCTGACCTCATCGACAAGCCGCTGGCGTGGCAGTTCGGGGTCTTCGATAGCGGGTACGCGCTGGCGCACTCCGCGTTCGTCGCGGTTCCCCTGGCGGCGGCCATCTACCTGTTCGCGGACCGCCGCGGTCACGGTTCCGTCGGCGCCGCGTACGGCGTCGGCCACTTGTTCCATATCGCCGGCGACGTGCTTCCCGTGTCGCTCGCACACGGCGCGTTCGATCCCACGCCGGCGCTGTGGCCGCTCGCGGGGAACCCCCGACCGGCCGATCGGATGACGATCTCTTTCTTCGACGGGGTGTACACCCTCCTCACTGAGTACGTCAGCGTGCTCGCGACGCTCGAGCTGACGCCGGTTATCGCCATCCAGATCGGGTCGCTGATCTTCGGGCTGGTCCTGTGGACGCACGACGGCTTCCCCGGTCCCCGGCTCCTCATCAGATGGGTACGGATCGGCGGGCGGACGGCGGTTCACCGGTGAGAAAGCCCGCGGAGGGCGGCGCCGTCGCGTTCAAACCGGCCGACCGCACAGCGTCGCGATCCCCTTCCAGATCGCCGCCTCGGGGTCGTCGGGGTCGTCGTCTTCGAAGATAACCCAGTCGGCGTTCGAACGGTCGACCGCGGCCAATATCTCGTCGGGGTCGATGAGCCCCTCTCCCGGCGGGACCGACCGGAACGCGGACGGAAATCCCCGAGTCCGTCGAACGTCGGCGAGGTGCACCAGCGACAGCCGGTCGCCGAGGCTCTCGATCGCTTCGACGGGGTCGTACCCCCCCGCGGCGACCCAGCCGACGTCGATCTCGAACGTCACCGTATCGGTCTGATAGGCGAGCTGGCTGAACGCGGTCCGATCGAGCTGCCGATTCCCCCTCAAGAGCCACCGATCGGCGGCGTCGGCGACGGACTTCCAGACGAACGCGGGGAGGGGTATCGACGAGACCGTTCCGAGCCCGAACCGGTCCAGCGGCGGGAGGAACGGCTCCCGCGAGGTGTGGTAGCCGAGCTCGATGCCGTGAGAGTCGAGCCGCTCGGCGAAGCCGTCGAGCCTCGACGCGAGGGCGTCGACGGTGGCCGTCGTCCGAAACAGGTGCGACCCCAGATGCGGAACGATCACGCGGTCACAGCCGACGATCCGACACCGGTCCACGATCGGTTCGAGGTCGTCTTCGAGGCGGGACAGGTCCACGTGGGCGGCGACCGGGACCACGTCGGTCTCGGTGAGAGCGCGCTCGACGGCCCGGGGGTCCGCATCGAGGAACGCTCCCGCGAACTCGACGCCCTGGTAGCCGGCGTCCGCCACGTATCGGATCAGTTCGGGCAGCGGCGCATCGATCGATCTGACCGTGTGGAGCTGGATGGCCGGTCGAGGGCCGTCGGACGTCTCGACGGCGGCCGTGGCAGTGTGACTCACTGCCGGCCATTCACGCGAAACGTGGTAAGTAATGGGCAACCTACCGACGACGCCCGTTCCGATCGGACGCGTGCCGCCGGGAATCCCGGCCGAACGCGGTCCGAACGGGAACGGTTCGCTCCGTCTCGGAACCGGCGGTCGGTACCGCCGATCAGGGCGTCCCGGCTCGCCGGAACGTAAAGACAAGGGCGCGGTGACACCGAACCGAGGCGCGTCGCGGACGCCGGCACCGGCTTCCGAGGCGAAGCCTCTCTCGGCCTCGGAAGCGTCTTCCCTAACGCTACTTCCGGAGCGTGACGAGTTCGTCGGTGACTTCCACTACGTAGCCGCAGTATTCGAAGGAGAGCCGTACGCCGGAGCGTCCGACGGCGGGGTCCGAGTCGAAGAGACCTTCGAGCGACTCGGGGTCGATTACGTCGGCCAGTACCGGTAGCTCACCCGGAGTAACCGACTCAGCCTCGGCTACCGCCCGGACGATCGTCACCGTCGTCGACGTGTCGGCCGCGGTCGCGACACGCTCGACGATCGTCGTGTCATTTCCGGCGGACGCACGGTCGTTATTGGCGTGGGACATCGTGTGCATTGGGCCCTTAGTTACAGGATGCCGTCGTGTCTATAAACAGTATCGATTCCGCGTCGATGGCCCTGAGCGCGGCGAATCCGCGGGACCGATCAGCTACCGGCGGTGCCGCTCGTCTCCGAGTCCGCCGTCGGAGCCGAGGCGCGAGTCCGATGTCGCGACCGGACACGGGTGGCGTTTGGATCGTTCTAAAAGCCGGCGCACTCCAGTTGTATGTCACGGTCGTCTTCGGTAATTAGAGCGTACTCCGAATATGGCATGTATAGTAAATAGCCGCACTGAACACGTACCGTACGTACCGCGGCTGAAGTCGACTGTCCCATGACCCCGGACACCCGCGTCAGTTGCGGTACGGCCCCCGCCCCGGTTTCTTTATAATAGCGGCTCTGTCGGCGCACGCCCGTCGACGAGCGGAGACCTCCGGCCGGCGGTTTCTCGCGGGACGAGGGCCGTACCGACGCTCCACGCGGCGATCGCCTCGAGGTAGCAGCCGCATACTAAACTCTCCGTCCGCGGTATCGACGACCCATGCACGCAGTCATCCTCGCCGCGGGACGGGGGACGCGGATGGGTCCGCTGACGGAGTCGACGCCGAAGCCGATGCTGCCGGTGGCCGACGCGCCGCTCGTCGAACACGTCGCCGACGCCGCCGTCGAGGCCGGCGCCGACGAGCTCGTGGTGACCGTCGGCTACGGCGCCGACCGGATCCGACGGCACTTCGGTGAGAGCCATCGAGGGGTCCCGGTCCGGTACGCGGTTCAGGAGTCGCAGCGCGGCACCGCGGACGCGCTGGCGGCGGCCGCCGACCACTTGGACGACGAGTTCGCCGTGCTGAACGGGGACTCGCTGTACCGCGGCGCGGACCTGCGCCGGCTGTTCGAGTCGCCGCCGCGGATCGGCGCGTTCCGCGTCGACGACCCCACCCNNCCGGGAGAAGCCGAGCGACCCGGCGACGGACCTCGTCAACGCGGGCGCGTACTCGTTCCCGGCCGAGACGGTCGACATGCTCGACGTGCCGGAGAGCGAACGGGGTGAACGCGAGCTCACCGACGTGCTGGCTCGGGTGATGGCCCGCGAGGAGCTCGGCTACGCGGTGTTAGCGGAGTGGATGGACGTCGGTCGACCGTGGGAGCTGCTGGAGGC